>NZ_JAAHTB010000027.1 GCF_010692745.1 Methylobacterium sp. BTF04 | reverse complement strand
TCACAGGCGGAGTCAGGCCGTCAACGACAAGGGTTCAAACTGATAGATGCTCAGCTCGCCGCCAGAGGACGGAAGCTCAGCCGCACAAGGAGTGCACTTTGACGTCATCCTCACTTGCCGCCATTTCACGCAAACTAGAGAACGCTTACGGTATTGCTGTAGGAACATACTCTCCAGAAGGTTTGCGGGCTCGCCTTCATATTATTGATTCTGAAATTGCAGAGGGATTTTTTGCTGATACTGTCGTTCTCGTTGAAGGGAAGAGCGACAAAGCTGCACTAATTGCGGCAGCTCGCTTGAATGGGATTGATTTCGAAGCAAAAGGAATAGCGGTTCTTGTCGCTGATGGGAAAAATAGCCTGGATCGGCCAGCTTCTATATTCCAGGAGTTTTCAATCCCGACATATTTGATCTGGGACTGTGATAGGAATACGAAGGGCGGGATTGAAGATTTGCGAGCGAATCATGCATTACAATTGCTCTCAGGTTGTAATCCAGAAAATATATTCGATGCAAAAACTATAGTAAGTAACAAATTTGCGTGTTTCGAATATAATATTGAGCATACTCTAAAATTAGAAATTGGTGATATTCTCTTCGAGGATTTGATAAATAAGGCGCGCGATACGTATGGAATAATAAGGCAAAAAGATGTGTTAAAGATCCCTGCCGCAATGACGAGCGTGTTATTAGAAGCCAGTAAGAATGGAGCCCGAGCGAAAACTGTTGATGATATTGTTAATAAAATTTGCGAAATGTGAAATTTATTGATTTAAAATTTCTAATGCCACCTTCACCACGCCGCCATCCTCCAAATCAGGCCGCGTGGTGAACCCCAATTGCTTGCACACCGCCAGCATCGGGCGGTTCTCCCGCAGCACCGTCCCCTCCACCCGCGAAATTCCCTCGACCTTGGCCCAGTCGATCATCAGACGCATGAGCGCATGGCCGAGGCCGGTGCCCTTGCGGTCGCCGCGGATGAGGATGGCGTATTCGCCGCTCTCGTGGTTGGCGTCGGCGTGGAGGCGGACGGCGCCGAGCATCAGGCCGGTCTCGGCGTCGATGGCTACGAAGGCGATGGCGCGGGCGTAGTCGAGCTGGGTGAGCTTTGCCAGGAAGGTGTGGTTGAAGTCGCGCACGGGGGCGAAGAAGCGCAGGCGCAGGTCTTCGGCGCTCACGCTCTGGAAGAAGGTGAGGAACAGGGCCTCGTCCTCGGGCCGCACCGGGCGCACGGTGACGGCCTTGCCGCGCAGGATGAGGCTGCGCTCCCACTCCACCGGATAGGGCCGGATCGCAAAGCGCGGGTGATAGGCCCCGCCGGCCCGCCGTCCGGCGGGGGCGGTCTCCGGCGCCACCATCACGCGGGCGTCGAGGGCAAGCGCGCCGGTCTCGTCGGCGAGCAGCGGATTGATGTCGAGTTCGCGCACCTCGGGGCAATCGGCGGCGAGCTGGGCGAGCTTCACCAGCACCAGGGCCACCGCGTGCCGGTCCACCGCCGGCACGTCGCGATAGGCGGCGAGGCGGCGGGAGACGCGGGTGCGGTCGATGAGTTCGGAGGCGAGCCGAAGATCCAGCGGCGGCAGGCCGAGGGCGCGGTCGTCGATGACCTCCACGGCGGTGCCACCGCGGCCGAACACCACCACGGGGCCGAAGGTCGGGTCTTCGGCCAGACCCGCGATCAGCTCGCGCTGCTTGCCGCGCCGGATCATCGGCTGGACCGCGAATCCGGTGATCCGCGCCTCGGGCCGCAGCCGGCGGGCGCGCTGGAGGATGTCGGCGGCGGCGGCCCGCACGTCGGCCTCGCTGGTGAGATCGAGCCGTACCCCGCCCACATCCGATTTGTGGACGATGTCGGGGGAGACCACCTTCAGCGCCACCGCGCGGCCCCCGGCGATGATGCTCCAGGCGGCGGTGGCCGCCGCGTCGATGTCGGGGGCCAGCGTCAGCGGCACGCTGTCGATGCGGTAGGCGGCGAGCAGGTCCGACACCGCCACTGGGTCGAGCCAGGTCTGGCCCGCGTCGAGGGCGCTCGCCACGATGGCGCGGGCGGCGGCGACATCGGGCGAGAACTCGCGCGGCAGGGAGGCCGGGGTGCGCATCAGGTCGTCCTGCGCCTCGCGGTAGCGCACGAGATGCAGGAACCCTTCGACGGCGTCGGAATCGGTGGGGAAGCGCGGGATTCCGGCATTGGCCAGACTCGTCGCGGTCTCGGCATCGTCGCCGATCGTCACCGCGAAGACCGGTTTCTTGCGCCCACCCGCGCGCCGGGCCCGTCCCACCGTGGCGGCGATGGCGGCGGCGACGTCGGGGCCGTCCGAGCAGGCGGTGGGGACGTGGATCGCCAGCACCGCGTCGTTGGCCGGGTCGGCGAGCAGGGGGGTGAGCGCCGCCTCGTACTCGGCCGGGCCGGCCTCGATGCCGAGATCAACCGGGTTGCCGAGGGCGCCCGCCGCCGCCAGCGTCCCGCCGCGTTCGGCCAGACGGTCGGCGGCGAGCGCGCCGATGCCGCGCCCGTTTCCGAGGATCGCGAGGCGATGGCCGGGGAAGGGGCGCTGCCGGCCAAGGGTCTCCACCGCCGAGAACATCGCGTCGAGACTGTCGACGCTGAGCAGGCCCGCCCGGCGGAACGCCGCCTCGTAGACCGAATCCGGACGGGCCAGGGCGCCCGTATGGGTGACGCTGTGGCGGGTCGGCGTGTGGTGGCGCCCGGCGCGCAAAACCACCACCGGCTTGGCGCGCGCCGCAGCGCGCGCGGCGGACATGAACTTGCGCGCATCGCCGATGACATTGAGGGAGAGCAGGATCGCGCGGGTGTGGAGATCGGCGGCGAAATGGTCGAGGCAGTCGGCCACATCGATGTCGCAGGCGATACCGAGGGAGAGCACCGCCGAGAACCCGACGTCGCGCCGGGCGGCCCATTCGACGATGCCCGCCGCCACGGTGCCGGATTGCGAGACCAGGGCGAGGTCGCCGGCCTTCGGCGCCCGTGCGAGCAGGCTGGCATCGAGGTGCATGCCCGGAACCGACAGGCCGATGCTGCCAGGGCCGAGCAGCCGCAGCGAGCAGTCGCGCGCCGCGCCGCGCGCCGCTTCGCATAGCTCGGGGGGCATGTCGGGTGTGAGAACCACCGCCGCAGCGGCCCCCTTGAGGCCCGCCGCCCGGACCGCATCGGGAACCGCCTTCGCCGGCAGGGCCAGGATCACCAGATCGGGCGCCTCCGGCACCTCGGCCAGCGACGCGACACAGGAAGGTCCCTCGATCCCGGCGCCGACTTGCCAGATCGCTCCCGGAAAGCCGGCCCGCCGCAGATTCGCATGGACGGCGCGGCCGAGTACGCCGCCCGGTCCATCGAGCCCCAGTAAAGCGATGGATCGGGGAGCGACCAGCGCCTCGAAGCGGTACGTACTCATGCTACGGGCCGCCCTTCCATAAAAAATCTCGTGGAACTGTCGCTGTCGGTTCGGCGCGGACTGAGCCCGAATGGATCAGTCTTCCGCCGGGGACGATGCAGGGTGTTGGTATAGAAGACCTGCGACAGCGATGTAGTGCGGAAGCCCGGAGAACCCCATGCCTGCCCCCAACTCCCCTGAAGCGACAATCCGCTCCGCCATCGTCGCCGCCATGCGCGACCTGATCGCTCTGGGCCTGAGCCAGGGGACCTCCGGTAACATCTCGGTCCGGTGGGGCAGCGGCCTGCTGATCACGCCCTCGGGCATTCCTGCCGAAAGCCTGCGGAACGACGACATCGTCTTCATGGACCGCGATGGCACCTTCGACCATCCGCTGGCGCCTTCGTCCGAATGGCGCTTTCACCGGGACATCCTCGACACGCGTCCGGAAATCGGCGCCGTGGTCCATGCCCATCCGACCTATTGCACGGCATTCGCCCTGTGCGGGCGTGAAATCCCGGCGGTCCACTACATGATCGCCGCGGCGGGTGGCCCGACGATCCGGTGCGCGCCCTACGCGCCCTATGGCACCGAGGCCCTGTCGCACTATGCGCTCGAAGCTCTGGAGGGCCGCACCGGCTGCCTGCTCGCCAACCACGGCATGATCGCCACCGGCCCCGACCTCGCGAAAGCGCTGTGGCTCGCGGTGGAGATGGAGGCCCTGTGCCACCAATACGCCGTGGCCCTGCAGGTCGGCGCTCCGGTCGTTCTGCCCGACGACGAAGTGTTGCGCATCGTCGAGCGATTCAAGTCCTACGGTCTTCGATCGCGCTCCGACACCGCAATCACCACAAGTATCGATCGTGAATGCCGGTCGGACGATACCTGAGACCGGACAAATCCGGGCGTTTGATCAGGTGCGAACCACGCTCGTCCTGCGAGCAAGTGATGCTGCACGGGAATGAGATTAATCAGTCCAAAGCAAGCATCGGTTTTCACTCAGGATCGCAATGACGGCCTGGAATGCCAAAAAATTGGTTCATATGATCTGTAAAAGATCTTTATCAGCAAATAATGAGAGGTTTTTCAGTATATTTTGCCTATCATAAGCAAGGATAGTAAGTCGGTCTTATTATGCTGAAAGTGTTCCGTGCCTCTTGCACTCCGAATTGCAAGGTCATAGTAGCGTTAAAGTCACCAGCCGAACGTTCTGCTCCGTTGGTGACGCCTCAAGCCTTTCAGGCCTGTGGTGCGCAATCTAATTTTCAGAGAAATGAGGGGAACGGGAATGAATGTCGAAGGGGAGTTATTGTCGGACAACATCACGCTCGCGGTGGAGATCGTATCCGCGTTCGTGAGCAACAATTCGGTTCCCGCCGGCGAGCTCCCGGCGCTCATCGGATCGGTCCACGCCACGCTCGGTCAGTTGAGGCATACCAACCCGGCCGAAAAGGTCGAGCCTCAGACTCCGGCTGTCTCGATCAAGCGTTCGATCACGCCTGATCACATCGTCTGCCTCGAAGACGGAAAGAAGTTCAAGTCGCTCAAGCGCCACCTGCGGACGCGCTATGACATGACTCCCGATCAGTATCGCGCCAAGTGGAACCTGCCGAGCGATTATCCGATGGTCGCGCCGAACTACGCTGCGGCGCGCTCGGAGCTCGCCAAGAACATGGGCCTCGGCCAGCAGCGCCGGAAGTCCGCAACGGCAGCGCAGGTCGTCGAGGTCAAGCTGGCGGCTCCGCGGGGACGCCGACCTCGCGTCGCGAACGAAGCCTGATCTTCGCTCACCCGGTCGATGGGGCCAATCCTCGCGGAGGGCTCCACGACCGGGTCGGCGACGAGAGCCAGGAACTTCGTTGTCCACAGCCTATGGGATGCCGAGATTGGGCGGCCGCCATGCCAAAAAAAAGGCTTTGGCGGCGGTCAGAACGATTTTTCCATCTATGTCTATAATAAAATATTTATTTTTTAAGAAAATAAATATTAACTTCAAGACGTATTTGGCCGTGTATCAAGTTTAAAGCTGAAATTATCGTGCGTATTACGGCCGGATGCCGGCGATCAAGCCCTGTGGCTCTTTCTCTGCACTGATCGCTGTCTGTGCGCATGTCTGGAGCAGACGTCGAAATCTCGTTCGCGGCGATCGCATCGGTGTCGGTCTCGATGCGGCGTTAGAGATCGCGCAAGGCTGGCGTGCCAATTTGTTCGGCCAGTCCTTCGCGACCTTGCGGCCTCGTTGGTCGTGGCGCGGCCTTCGATGGAAACGACATGTCGGGTCGATCCGGCCTCGTGGCGCGCCTGTTCTGGACGGCAGTGATCGGGGGTGCGTTCGCATTCTGGTTCGGTCCGGCCGCCCTGGTCGCAACGGCGTTCGCACTGTGCCTCGTGCTGCTACATCGGCTCGACCGGCCGCGTCGCGTCCGGGGGCTGATCCGTCGCCTCACGCGGCGTCACGCCCACACGCTCGCCCTGCGGCGGCGACAGGAATGTTTCGTCGACGCCTATGGCAACCTGATCGACGATTCCTGGGTGCGCGAGCGGGCCTACTTCGCCGAGCGGACCCTTCTCCCCCAGTTGGAGGCCCGCGGCCAAAGCGCGGCGGCGGAGGCGTCGTGGGACGACATTCTGGCGATCATCGAGGGCGTCGCCGCTTCCGTGCGGCTGCCGGACGAGACCGACGTTCCGGAAGACGGCATCGCCTACGAGCGATACTGCGCGGCGCGGCTCCGCGAGGCCGGCTGGACCGCACGGGCGACCCAGGCCAGCGGTGACCAGGGCGCCGATATCGTCGCCGAACACGCGGGGGTGCGCCTCGTGGTGCAATGCAAGCGCTACGGCAAGCCGGTCGGCAACGCGGCGGTTCAGGAGATCGCCGCCGCCTTGCGGTACTGGTCGGCCGACATGGCGGTCGTCGTGTCGAATGCCGGCTTTACCCCGGCCGCCCGCAAACTCGCGGCGGCGACGGGCGTCATGCTTCTGCACCACGACGACCTGGTCGATCTCCAGCCGATGCGTCAGACGGGCAAAGGCGGGCCCAACAAGAGCAAGGCCTCCCGACGCACGACGGTGTCACCCCTCGCCGAGCGGTAGCCAGGCGCGGCCGTCGCGCGCCAGAAGCGCATCGGCCCCGGACGGGCCGTCGCTGCCGGCGGCATACATCTCGACCGGTGCATCGCGCCAAGCCCGGAGCAAAGGCTCGACGGCGGCCCAGGCTCCCTCGATACTGTCGGCGCGCTGAAACAGCGTCGCGTCTCCGATCATGCAATCGTACAGCAAGGTCTCGTAGCCGACGCTCTGCGTCTCTCGAAAGAAGTCGCCGTAATCGAACGTCGCGGTAACGCGGCCGAGATGCATCTGCGGCCCGGGACGCTTGACGTTTATGGCGACGCTCATCCCCTGCTCGGGATCGATGCGCAGGCGCAAGATATCGGGCTCGATCTCCGGCTCCTGGGCCGTCCGGAACGGCGAACGCGCCGGCGGCTTGAAATGCACGGCGATCTCGGTGACCCGATCGGTCATGCATTTGCCGGTGCGCAGATAGAACGGCACGCCGTCCCAGCGCGGCGTGTCGATGGTGAGCTTCAAAGCGACGTAGGTCTCGGTCTGCGAATCCTTGGCGACGTTCGGCTCGTCCCGGTAGCCGACCACCGGCTTTCCGTGTTCTATGCCGGCCGCGTATTGGCCACGTACCGCGTCCGCAGGAGGCACCGGCCGGACCGCTTCGACGAGCCGGGCCTTGGCATCGCGGATCGCCTCGGCATCGAGGGTGTCGGGCGCCTCCATGGCGACCATGCAGAGGAGCTGGAACAGGTGATTGGGCACCATGTCGCGCAGGGCGCCCGTGGGCTCGTAGAAGGCACCGCGTGCCTCCACCCCGATGGTCTCGGCCGCGGTGATCTCGATATGGTCGACGTGCTTGCAGCGCCAGACCGGCTCCAGCATGCCGTTGGCGAAGCGGATCGCCAGGATGCTCTGCACGGTTTCCTTGCCGAGGAAGTGATCGATGCGGAAGAACTGCCCCTCGTTGCCCTGCGCCAGGAGTTTCGCGTTCAAGGCTTTTGCGGAGGCGAGGTCGCTGCCGAACGGCTTTTCGATGACGACGCGGCGGAAGGCGCCGCTCTCTTCCTTCAGGAGCCCGGCGCCCCCGAGTTGCTCGACGATGGGTCCGAAGAAGCGTGCAGAGACGGCAAGGTAGAAAACGACGTCGCCGGACAGGGCGCCGGCCAGATCGCGGAAGGTCGCCGGTTCCGAAAAATCGCCCTTCCGAAAGGTCAGGCGGTCCCGCACGAATCCCCAGACGGTCTCGTCGATATGCGTGGGGTGGAATTCCGAGGTGTGGTCCGTGGTGAAGGACTGCATCGTCTTGGTGAGGTCGTCACGCCAGCCGTCGTCGGTGTTGTCGTTGTGGTCGACGCCGATGATCTTGAATCCGTCCGCCAGGAGCTTGCCGCCCGACAGATTGTAGAGCGCCGGCATCAGCAGCCGTTTCGTCAGGTCGCCGGACGCCCCGAAGATCACGAGGGTGCAGGGAGGCGCCGGATCCACCTGGACCGATGGCGGTGTCGGGCGGGCGTCGGTCTTGTCCATCGGTGGCTCCGGGTCTCGGCTCCGCGGGGCTCGCCGCGGAATCGCAAGTCAACCGACCGCAGTGCAGCACGTTCCGCCCCGACGGCGATCTCAGGTGTGCGACCGCTCACGTCGTCGGGAGCGTCGCGACCCCGTCTCGGCTTCCGACCCCCGCCAGGGGTCGGTGCGTTCAGCCGAGCACCACCACCTTCGACCCGATCTCGACCCGGCCGTAGAGGTCGATCACGTCCTGGTTGATCATGCGGATGCAGCCCGAGGACACGCTCTTGCCGATGGAATCTGGCTCGAGCGTGCCGTGGATGCGATAGAGCGTGTCCTTGTTGTCCTGCCAGAGGTAGTGGGCGCGTGCGCCGAGCGGATTGCGCGAGCCGCCCGGAACACCAAGCCCGCTCTGGAGCTGCGAGACCGAGCGCGCGAGCTTCGGTGTCCGGGCGATCATCTCCTTCGGGGGATACCAATCCGGCCACATCTGCTTCGAGTTCACGGTCGAGGCTCCCGACCAGGAAAAGCCCTGCTTGCCGACGCCGACGCCGTAGCGGCGCGCTCGGCCGTTGGGCAGCACCAGGGTCAGCTGGTGGGCGCGCGGGTCGATCACGATGGTACCGGGCGCCTCCCGTCCGGTATAGGCGATCTCCTGGCGCAGGAATGCCGGATTGGTCTTCTTCCAGTTGACCGCGTTCACCGGGAAGGGCTCATCGGTGATCGCCGCGTAAGCGCGGGCGTAGTCGATCGGGCCGTTATCCACCGGCCTGGCTGTGGCCTGCGTGCCCTGTGCCGGCGAGGCCGGTGGGACCTGTCGGGGAGCGTAGGGGTCCTCGAACGAGTCTTCGTAAGGGGCCTGGACGTCGCGCCGGCCGCGCGGCGCATTCGTGCGCTCGGCGTAGGGCTCGTAGCGTCCGCCCCGGCGACGGTAGAGCCGGCCATCCTCGTCGCGGTAGAGCCGCTCGTCGTCGAAGGGCCTGTCGCCGTCGATCCCATCGTCGAACGGCCCGCGCCCTTGCGCGAGGGCGGCGCCGATCGGCGAGAGCAGCGCGAGGCTCGTCGTCGCTCCGGTAAGCAGTGTGCGGCGGGTGGTTTCTGACATGGGAGCGCTCGAAAGTGGTCTGACGAAGGATGAAGCTGGGCTGGGAACTAGCAAGACCTCGCCTCCGCGTCACGCCGTGGCGTAAGCTTATCAGCATTGCATCACGACACGAGGCCGTGACTTCGCGATCTGATCGGCGACGTGATGAATACGCGGTTTCACCATGATGGCGTAAAATCATCGGGGATACTGGGGGTGAGCCTCCCGTGGCGATTGCAAAAACCTGCGGCACCCCGACATAGAGCGAGCAGCCGCTTCGGCTTCCCCTCATCCGATGGATCGCGACCCGTGCCGGTCATCCAGCATCCCCGTTTTCACGCGGCCCGCATCGCGGCCGCGGCCATCCTGCTCGGCGCGATCCCCATCGGGGCGTCCGCCGCTGGACGGCCTGCGACACCGACACCGCCCGAGCGGCCGGCCACCACATGGACCTCAGGCGAATCCGAGCCGGCGAATTGCAGCCACATCCGGCGTAAGCTGTGGCAGGACGGTGAGGGCTGGGTGGTCAAGACCGTCACGGTCTGCCGCTGAGCGCGCACCGGAGGAGCGAGGCCGCGTGATCCGCATCCTGCATACCGGCGACTGGCATATCGGGCAGACTCTGCGCGGATACGCCCGCACCGCAGAGCACGGCGCGGTCTTCGCCAGGCTCGTGGCGATCGTCGCCGAGCAGGAAGTCGATGCCCTCGTGGTGGCCGGCGATGTCTTCGACAGCCAGAACCCGTCGGGCGAAGCGCAGCGTCTGTTCTATGATCTTCTGGTCCGGTTGCACCGGGCGCGGCCGGACATGACCATCGTGATCACCGCCGGCAACCACGATGCCGCCGGTCGGCTGGAAGCGCCCCGGCCGTTGCTCGACGCCATCGGCGTCCATGTCATCGGCAATATCCGGCGGCGGGACGGGGCCATCGACATCGCCCGCCACCTCGTGCCGCTGCGGGTGAAGGGCGAGGTCGCCGCCCAGGTGCTCGCGGTGTCGTATCCCACCGCTGCCTGCCTGCCGCCGCTCCAGAAAATGACCGAGGGCGCCGGCTCACCCATCGTGCGGGCGGTGCGCAGTCTCTACGAACAACTGGCCGAGGCCGCCCAACCACATCTCGCCGGGCTGCCGCTGGTAGCCACCGGGCACCTGCATGTGGCCGGTGGCCTCGAATCCGAAGGCGCGGAGCGGCGCATCCTGGTCGGCGGCGAGCACGCGGTGCCAGCCGACGTCTTTCCGCAATGTGCGAACTACGTCGCACTCGGCCATCTCCACAAGGCGCAGAAAATCGCGCACGATCATGTGCGCTACAGCGGTTCGCTGATCCCGCTCTCGGCGGCCGAACAGCCCTACGCGCATGGCGTCACGCTCGTCACCCTGGGCGACGGCGAGCCCCGTATCGAGCACATCCCGGTGGGCCGGCCCGTTCCGTTCCTGCGTCTGCCGGCCTCTGGCGACATGCCCCTGTCGGAACTCGGTGATCGCCTCCACGCTCTCGGGCTCGACCCCAACTCGCCGCTGGAGGCGCGGCCTTTCATCCAGATTCGCCTCGCCCGGGAGGGCCTCGGACCGGGCTACCGCGCCGAGGTCGACCGGATCGCCGATGGCTTTCCCGTGCGTGTCGTCGACGTGCGGGTGGCTCCGGCGCCTCAGGTGGACTCCGCGATCGCGGCCCTCGTCCACGTGCGCCTCGCCGAGCGCGACCCGGAGGACCTCTTCCGTCTCGCCTTCCAGCGGGCGCGGGGCACCCCGCCGGAGCCCGTCCATCTGGAGGTGTTCCACCGCGCCCGCGCCGAGGTGACGTAGATGTGCGGGCCCGCCGGTCCGGGGCCGGGGGCAGTGCCTGTCCGTCGATGCCGAACGCACATAGGAAAATCCCCCGTTCGATTGTACAGATGCGGCGGCGTGCTGCCGATTTTCCGCGCGCACATGGCTCTCGCGATTGTGCCTCGCCGGAGAGTTCGCTGCCGGAGGTTCGAGTGAGTACAGCCGGCGACGAGACCGAGCGGCGCCGCGAGGCACTCGCTCGCTATGACATCATCGACACATCGGCCGAGCGGGTCTTCGACGACATCGTCCAGCTTGCCTCGATGGCGATGGGCATGCCGGTCTCGTTGATCTCGCTGATCGACGGCGACCGTCAATGGTTCAAGGCCGAGACCGGGTTCGGACGGCGCGAGACCCCGCTCACCTCCTCGATCTGCGCCCATGCGGTGCGCCAGAACGACGTGTTCGTGATCCCCGATACCACTCGTGACCCACGCACGGCCGACAATCCCCTCGTCACCGGAGCGCCGCACGTGCGCTTCTACGCCGGCATGCCGCTGCTCACGCCCGAGGGCGTCGCGCTCGGCACCCTGTGCGTGCTCGACACGCGCCCGCGCGACTTCACCCCGGAACAGGCCTTCGTGCTGCGCACCCTCGGGCGACAGGTGATGACCCAGCTCGACCTGCGACGCGCCTTACGCGAGCGCCGGGCGAGCGACCTTCGCAACGCCGCCATCCTGGAGAGCGCCATCGATTACGGCATCGTCGCCATGGATCTGCAGGGGCGCGTCACCACCTGGAACGTGGGCGCCTATCGCATCCTCGGCTGGTCGGAGGCGGAGATGCTGGGCCAGCCGGCGGACGTCTTCTTCGTCGGGGAGGACAGGGCTGCCGAGATGCCCGAGCGCGAGATGCGACTCGCGCGCGAGATGGGACGGGCGAACGACGAGCGCTGGCACCAGCGCAAGGACGGAACGCGGTTCTGGGCCATGGGCGAGATGATGCCGCTCAAGGCCGAGGATGGCGCGCATGTCGGCTATCTCAAGATCCTGCGCGACCGCACCGCGCAAAGGCGCGCCGACGAGTCCCTTCGGCAGCAGACGGCCCTGCTCCAGACCGTCACCGATCATCTCAGCGAAGCGGTGTTCCAGCTCTCCACCGACGATCGAGTCACCTTCGCCAATCCGGCCGCCGAAGCGATGCTCGGCTGGCCGGCCGGCAGCCTGATCGGGCGCAACCTGCACGCCACCGCCCATCACCACCATCCCGATGGCAGTCCGTTCCCGGCCGAGGAGTGCGAGGTCGTGCGCGCGCTCCAGTCGGGAGAGCCGCTGCGGGAACGCGAAGCCGTGTTCTTCCGCCGCGACGGTAGGCCCATCGACGTGGTGACCTCGAACGCCCCGATCATCGAGAACGGGGTGGTGCAGGGCGCGGTTCTCACCATCGCCGACGTTACCGAGCGCAAGGCCGCCGGCGCACGCCTGCGGCGCAGCGAGGAGCGGCTGTCGCTGGCATTGAACGCGTCCGGCATGATCGGCACCTGGGACTGGGATCTCAAGGAGAATCTCGTCTACGCCGACGCGAACTTCGCGCGCATCTACAGCGTCGATCCGGAGCGGGCGGCCCAGGGCGCACCGCTGAGCGAATACACCCGCAACTTCCACCCCGACGACATGCCGGTCTTCCAAGCCGAGCTCGGCCGCCTGTTCGCCGGAGCCGACGAATTCGCCTGCGAGTATCGCATCGTCCAGCCCGACGGTTCCTACCGCTGGCTCATCGCCCGAGGGCGTCTCGTCCGCGACAGCCACCATAGTCCGGTGCGTTTTCCCGGAGCGTCCGTGGACATCACCGAGCGCAAGCGCGCCGAGGAGCGGCAGTCCGCACTCGTCGAACTCGGCGATCGCCTGCGCGAATTGCAGAACGCCGCCGAGATCGTCTTCGTCGCGGCCGAGATCGCCGGACGTACCCTCGGGCTGATCCGGGCCGCCTACGGGTCCATCGACCCATCGCAGGAGCATCTCGATATCGCGCGCGACTGGACCGTACCCAGCGTCGTCACCATCGCCGGCCGGCACCGCTTCTCCGATTACGGCTCGTACCTCCCGGACCTCCAGAAGGGACATGACGTGATCATCGCCGACGTGGAGACCGATCCGCGGACCCTGGCCGATCCGTCCGCATTACTGGCACTCGATGTCCGTACCCTGCTGAACATCCCGTTGATGGAGCGGGGCCGCCTCGTGGCGGTGTTCTGCCTGCATGATTGCCGGCCGCGCGCGTGGACACCGGACATCATTAGGTTCGTCCGTAACGTCGTCGACCGGACCCGCGCCGCACTGGCGCGATTGCGCGCGGAAGAAGCGCAGGAACTGCTCAACCGCGAACTCAGCCACCGGATGAAGAACCTGCTGGCGATGGTGCAATCCATCGCGACGCAGACCATGCGCTCGGCCGCCGATGTCGATACCGCCAAGGAAGTTCTGGCCGGGCGCCTGATCGCACTGGGGCAGGCGCACGACCTGCTGATGGGCGGTGCCCTGGGCAGCACCCTCGTCGGCCCGGTGGTGCGCGGAGCGTTGAAGCTGCACGAGGACCGGCCCGGGCGCTTCCGCCTCGAAGGGCCGGACATCGAGATCGGCGCCAAGCCCGCCCTGTCTCTGGCGCTGATGCTGCACGAATTGGCCACCAATGCCGCCAAGTACGGCGCCCTCTCGCAGGAAACCGGTACTGTCCTGATCTGCTGGGAGGTCGTGACCGGAGCGGAAGAGCCGCAGCTCGCGTTCTCATGGACCGAGAGCGGCGGGCCGCCGGTGATCCCGCCCGCCCGGAAGGGCTTCGGGACACGCTTCATCGAGCGCGGACTCGCGGGCCAGGTCGGCGGCGTCATCGCGCTCGCTTATCCGGCCACCGGCGTCACCTGCGCCATCACTGCGCCCCTGGCCGCATTCCAGGCGGACGGATAGGCGCTGTCAGCCGTCCGCCGCCGAGACGAGACCCGCGCCCACTGCGATCCACACCAGATGGGCGTCGGTGCGTGCGCTGAGCCTGGCCTTGATCAGCGACTGGTTGTTCTGGACGGTCTTGGGACTGACGCAGAGGGCGTCGGCGATCGCGCCGACGGTGAGACCCCGTGCGGTGAGGGTCAGAATCTCGATCTCTCGGGGGCCCAGCCCCTCCACGGCTGACCGGCCATCGGCGATGTGCGCATCGGCGAGGGCGTGGGCGATGTCCGTGCTCATCGCCCGGCCGCCGCGCATCACCGTCTCCACCGCCGTGAGGAGTTCGCGCGGCGGGCTGCCCTTGGTGACATAGCCGCTGGCGCCCGCCTCGAACGCCGTCAGCGCCAGGGCCGCGTGCCCGCGCATGCTCACCATGAGGATGCGCGCGTCGCGGTCGCGCTGGCGGATATGGCGGGCCGCCTCGATCCCGCTCGCCCCCGGCAGTGCCACGTCCATGACGACGAGATCGGGGGCATGTACCTGATAGAGCCGGTAGGCCTCGCCGGCATCCGCGGCCTCCGCGACGACGCGGTAACGGGATTGGCGCTCGAGCAGGCGGCGATACCCCTCCCGGACCACCGGATGATCGTCGACCAGGAGGATACGCACGTCCATTGCGCCGCTCACGCGCCGGTGGGGACGACGGCGCAGGCGCGTATCCCGCTGCCCGACCCCGCCACGCACAGGCTACCGCCCAGGGCCGCGAGCCGCTCGCGAATGCCGAGCAAGCCACGTCCGGGGGTGTCGCGCAGGCTTGCCGGATCGCCGCCGCCATCGTCGTCGACCACGAGTGTCACCGACCGGCCGTGTCCGGCGTCCCGCGAAACCCGGACGAAAATTCGGGTGGGGCGGCCGTGCCGCATGGCGTTGGTGAGAAACTCCTGAGCGATCCGATACAGGGCGAGGGCAGCAGGCGGCGGAATGCCCTCCCAATCGCCCGACATATCGAGGTGGAAGGCGGCGGCTGAACGCCGATGCGTGCGCCAACCGGCGATCAGGGCGCGCAGGCTGCCTTCGAATCCGAGGTCTTCGAGGTCTGGCGGTTCGAGGCGCGCCAACGCGCCACGAAGCGTCTGGGTCATGCTCGCGGTGATCTGTGCGATGGCGCGCGCATCCTCGGCGACATCCGGCCGGTCGGACGGTGCATCGGCCTCGATCGCCTCGGCGAGCGCACCGGCGGCGGTGAGGCATTGCCCGAACGCGTCGTGCAGGTCGCGGGCGAGCCGTCGCCGCTCGTCCTCCTGCGCCTGGAACAGCCGCAGGGTGAGGGCGGCCCGCTCGGTCTGGCCGCGGGCGAGCCGCTCGGTCATCGCATGGAAGGCGGCGGCGATCCGGTCGAATTCCCGCGTCGCGAAGGGCGGCAGGCGCGGTGCCGGGTCGCCGGCCTCCAGCGATTGGAAACCCCGCACGATGATCCCGACGGGACCGAGCAGGTGGAGTGTCGCCAGCGCGGCGAGGAGACCGATCGCAGCGGCCATCCCGGCGGCCGTCATCGAAACGATGCCGACCTGTCGCCACGCCCGGGCCGCGGCGGCATCGGCCTCCGGCCACGCCTCGACCCGGCCGATGGGCTTTTCGCGGTAGATCATCGGTCGCGCGATCGGTGACGAGGGATCGACCATCCTGTCGAACAGGGTGCGGAACCAACTGGGCGCCGTGCGTCCGAGGCCGTCCCATCCGCTGCACAACCGGTACGGCGCCTCGGTTCCGACGGTGATCGCGACGCAGATGCCCGGAAGGATCGTCAGGATCGTCGGGGCCGGGTGCCAATCGGGCGCCGCCAGAGCCTGGGAGCCATGGGCGCTACCGAGACCGGGCTGGCGGTCCATCTGTTGCGCGACGCGCTCGGCCGACACTTGCGCCTCGGCCCGCAGGCCGGCGCCCGTATCGTACATGACCCACAGGGCCGTGCCGGCGAGGCACACCATGACCGCCGCGACGAAGCGCCAGGCCAGGTGGGCGAACAGGCTCATGGTTCGGCATCCCTTCGACATCCGCGGCGGGGGAAGGTGGCATCGGGAGGATGTCGCTTGGCAAGGGGCCCGGGCCGCGCTCGGGAAAAACACCCGGCGAATCGCGGGCTGTCATCCCTGGCAACGCCGCGCCCCACGGAGAAGGATTGCACCCCGTCGCCCTGAAGGAAACGCCTCCATGTCTCACGGCCTGTCCCGCCGCAGCTTTGTCGCGGCCGCAGCCCTACCGCTGATCGGGCCTGCCTTCGCACAGGGCACGGTCGCGACGACCCTTCGCGTCGGCGCCTTCACCGTCGAGCCGGTTCGCGACGGGCTATTTCCGCTCGAACCCCGAATGATCCCCGGAGCGGACAGCGAGGCCGGGCGTGCGCTGCTGCGGGAGGCCGGACTTCCGCCGGCGGGGCCTTCTCCCGAGCCGGTCAACGCCTTCCTCGTCCGAAGGGGTGAGCGCCTCTGGCTTCTCGATGCCGGCTGCGGCGGTGTTCTCGGACCCGACCTCGGCAAGGTGCCAGCGGCGCTGGTGGCCGGAGGCATCCATCTCGCCGGGATCGAGACCATCTGGCTGACCCATCTCCACGCCGACCATGCCGGCGGTCTCCTCGATGCCGACGGCCGGGCGCGCTTTGCCCGGGCCGAACTCGTCGTCCAGGCGGCGGAGGTCGCCTATTGGAGCGATCCAGGCTCCCGTTCCCGGGCACCGGCCGAGATGGGTGCCTTCTTCGATACGGCGCTGGCGGTGCTCGCTGCCTACAAGGGCCGGGTCCGGCAGGTTTCGGGTGCGGCCGAACTGACTGCTGGAATCACCGCCGTGCCGCTGCCCGGCCACACGCCGGGGCATGCCGGTGTCCTGATCGAGGATGCAGGGGAGCGCTTGCTGATCTGGGGCGATGTTCTCCATGCGCGCATCCTCCAACTGCCCCACCCCGAATGGACCGTGATCTGGGACATGGACGGGGCGCAGGCCGAGGCGACGCGCCGCCGCATCTTCGACCGGGCCGTCGTCGAGGGCCTGACGGTGGCCGGCATGCACCTCGCGACCCATGGCCGGATCGCGCGGCGCGGGCAGGGTTATGCACTGGTGTCGTAGGCGGCGCGGGCGGGTCGCTGCGTGGCTGTGGGTCCGAGCCGCTTCCGTGCCTACGAAAACGGCTCTATGTTTTCGCGTGGTCGCGTTTTCCTCAACCGAGCCCGGTCCACCCGACTTCATGACGTTTCAGACGCGTCGCTGCGTCCAGACTGGCGGCGCCGTTCAGCCCAGGGTGTGACACGTGCGTATCCTCGCGATCCGCGGCGAGAATCTCGCCAGCCTCGCGGCTCCTTTTGCCGTCGACCTCGCCGCCGGGCCGATCGGCGCCACCGGCATCTTCGCTATCACCGGCGAGACCGGGGCCGGAAAGTCGACGATCCTCGACGCCCTGTGTCTGGCCCTCTACGGGCGCTATCCGCGCGTCGCCGCCGGCCGGCGCGAGGATACGCCCGATCCGAGCGGCGAGACCGTCAGTTCCAATGACGGCCGTGCGATCCTGCGGCGCGGCGCGGCGCAGGGATTCGCCGAGGTCGATTTCCTCGGTCAGGACGGTGTGCCCTACCGTGTGCGCTGGGAGACGATCCGCGCGCGCGGCAAGGCGGACGGGCGGCTCCAAAACGATCGGCGCAGCCTGCATCGCCTCGATGACGGCAGTCCCGTCGAGGCCGGCAAGACCCTGGTCGCCTCGGCGGTCGAGCGGCTGACCGATCTGACCTTCGACCAGTTCCGGCGCACCGTCCTGCTGGCACAGGGCGAATTCGACGCCTTCCTGCTCGCCGCCGATGGCGAGCGGGCTGAGCTTCTGGAGAAGATCACCGGCACGGGCGTCTATTCCGAGATTTCGAAACGGGTCCATGCCGGCACCGAGGCGCACCGCGCCGGCCTGAAACTCCTGGAGACGCGCCGCGACGCGGTGGGGCTCCTCGACGCGCCGGTCCGCGACGCGATCCTCGCCGAGCGTGGCGCGGTTCTCGCCGAGGTGGAGCGCCTCGGCGCCGAGCACCGCGCGTTGCGCGGGCAGATCGACCACGCGACGCGCCTTGCGGCCGCCCGTCAGCAGGTCGAAGCCGCCGAGACGCGTGTGGCGGCTGCACAGGCGGCGACCGCGGCGTCCCGGCCCGAGGCGGACAGGCTTGCCGAACACGACGCCGTGGAGCCCCTGCGTCGCCTCGCCGACGAGGTCGCCACGGCAATGCGTGAGCGGCAGGAGGCTGCCACGGCCCTGAGCGAGGCTCAGGCTCGTCTCGCCGCCGCCGAGGCCGCATCCGATCACGCCGCAGGTGCCCATGCGCAGGCCCATGCCCGCGACGAGGCGGAGGAGACGCGGTTTAAGGCCTTCGGTCCGATCTGGACCGAGGCGGCCCGGCTCGACAGCCGGATCGAGATGGCATCCACCGAGGCCGGGCGATGGGAGCTTTCCGCGCAGGCCGCCGAGGCAGCCCTTGCGGCGGCCGGTGCCGAGCGCGACGACCGGGAGCGACGGTTCGCAGCAGCCCAGGACGCGCAAGCGAAGACGGCGCGGCAACTGGAGGCAGATGCGCGCCACGCCGTGCTGGCTGATCGTGCCGACGAGATCGGAACCCTGTTCGCCAAGCATGCCGAACTCAGGGCCGCGCACGCCGCCGCCCGGTCCGCCTCCACGCAGGCTCGCGAAGAAGCGGCCAAGGGTACCGCGATCGCCGCCGCCGAGGAGGTGCGCATCGGCGAGGCCCGCGCGGCCCGAAATCGCAGCGTCGAAGAGCGTGAGGCGCACGCGCGGACGCTCGCCGATCTCGATGAACCGACGATGCAGGTCCGCGCCGACGCCCTCGGGCAGCTTCGCGAGATCGCCGCACGGGCCGCCATCCAGTCGGGCCGCCATGACCAGGGTGTGGCGGCTCTGGCCGAGGCGGAGCGCATCGGTGCCGAGGCCGGCGCCGGGCGCGCGACCGCCGAGGCTGCCGGTATCGCCGCGACCCAGGCGCAGACGTTGGCCGAGGCGGCTCGTCGGGAGATCGCGGCCCTGGCCGACCTTGCCGAGGTGAGCGCCTCGGATCAGGCGGCGCATCTGCGCAGCCTCCTCGTACCGGGCGAAGCCTGCCCGGTCTGTGGCGCGGTCGACCATCCGCGCCGGGATGGCGACGATCGCCTTGCCGCCGTCGCGGAGGCCATCCGGTCGCGTCGCGATGGTCTCGACCGCGAGATCCGCGCGGCCACGGAGGCTCGCGCCGCGGCCGGTGCGACGATGGCCGCCGAGAGCGAGCGCTTCGCCGCCGCCGAGCGCTGGGCCCGGGCCGCGCGGACGGCATGCGCCGAGGCCGCCGAGGCCTATGCGGGCCTGCGCCCCCACCTAGTGGAGAGCCGGTTGGCTGCGGGAATCGATGCGGATGTTCCCGCGTTCCTCGGCCCGGGAACCGGAGAAGCCATCGTCGGGCTCGATGCCGTGGTGCAGGCCACCCGCGCCGAGGTAACCACTGCCCGCGATGGCGCCCGGCGTTTGCGCGACGATATCGCGGTTCGGGCGCGCGCCATCGAAGCTGCGAGCACCGCCATTGAAGCGGCCGAGCGGACGGTGCGCGCGGGTCGCGACACTGGTCGTGAAGCGCAGATCCGCGCCGAGCGTGAGGCGACCCGCGCGAACGGTCTCGAGGAACGCCTCGCGTCACTGGCGCGCGAGGCCGCTCCCTATCTCAGCGCGGCCGACCTCGCGGCGGCGGACCTCGATCGGGATGCCGGCGCCGCTGCCGCCCGTGCCAAGGCGCTGGGCACAGCGTACGCCGCTTTGCGGGAGACGCACCGGACGCTCTGTGCCGCGCTCCAGGATTTGACGACGCAACGGGCCGGTATCAGCGCAACGGCGGCCGGCGCCGAGGCGTCTGCGGTTGCCGCCCGTGCCGAGGCTGGCGCGCGCCTCGCGGAACTCGCAGACCTTCGCTCTGAACGCGCAACCTTGCTCGGCGGCGAAGCGACGGCGATCCACCGCACGCGCATCAACGACAGTCGCCGAGCGGCTCGCGAGGCCCTCAAGGCTGCCGATTCCGCGCGATCGGACGCGGCTGCCGCCCGCGCCGCAGCCCAGGCCGGCGCCGAGGGTGCTGCGGCGCGCGACGCGCGCGGTGCGGTCCGCCACGCCGCCGCACAGACCGCCTTCGTGGAGGCTTGCGGCGCGCGCCCGCCCGAGGCCGTCATGACCCTGCTGGCGATAGCGCCCGAGATCACCCAGGCCCTGCGGACCCGTGTCGGCGACTTGACGCGCGCGGTGGCGACGGCCGAGACCGCCCTCGCCACCCGCCGGGCCGATCTCGAAACGCTCGCCCGAGACGCACCCGAGATCGACAGGGCGGAGGTCGAAGCCACCGCGTCGATCCTGTCCGATCAAATCTCGGGTTGGCAGCAGCGCCTCGGCGGCATCGCCTCGGAGATCGCGCGGGACGATGCCGCGCGTCTCCAGGCTGCCGGCCTCTGCGACGAGATCGCTGCCGCGCAGGCGGATTTCGCGACCTGGGACGCAGTGAACGACGCTGTCGGCTCGGCCAATGGCAGCAAGTTCAGGAGCTTTGCCCAAGGAGTGACCCTGGAGCACCTCGTCCATCTCGCCAACGAGCAGCTCGAAGCCTTGAGCCCGCGCTATCGGCTGGCCCGGAGCCAGACCGCAGACCTCGCCCTGCATGTCCTCGACCGCGACATGGGCGACGAATTGCGGGCCACCCGTAGCCTCTCGGGCGGCGAGCGCTTCCTCGTCTCCCTCGCCCTCGCCCTCGCGCTGTCGGGCCTGGAGGGGCGGGACTCCTTCGTCGATACGCTGTTCATCGACGAGGGGTTCGGCTCGCTCGATGCCGAGACCCTGGATCTCGCCGTGGATGCCCTCGAAACCCTTCAGGGGCGCGGCCGCAAAGTCGGCGTCATCACCCACGTGGCGGCGATGATCGAGCGTATCGCCGTACAGGTGAGGGTGGAGAAGCGCGGCAACGGCCGCAGCGTCGTGCGGGTGATCGATGGGGCCGGGTCGCCGGCCTGACCCGGATTGCCCGGGTTTTGTCTTGCGCCCATTCGTTGGGCATCTCTGCCACGCGCAGCATCATGTCTGTGCCCCACGACGGGCCTGATCGGCGCTCCCGCACCGCCACGCGTCACCGGTCGGGTCTGGCACAGTCGGTGCATTGCGCTCCTCCGCAGCCCTGCGGGCGGCGAGCGGGTCAACGGCGCCCCGCAGGCGGACGGCGCAAGTCCGGATCCCTTGGCATGAGCGGGCGGCGCAGCAGCGTCTTGACCGCAAACCTAGAGACGAGACGCCTATGGCCAGCTTCAAGACCGTGATGAAATCCGGTCACCCACCGACCCTGTTCGCCGCCTTTCTCTACTTCGATTTCTGCTTCGCGATCTGGGTGCTCAACGGCGCCATGGGTCCGTTCATCACCGAAACCTACAAGCTCTCCCCGGCGCAGACCGGGTTCATGATTTCGCTGCCGATCCTGGCCGGCGCGATCATGCGCTTTCCGCTCGGTGTGCTGTCGCAGTATATCGGCCGTAAGAACGCCGCCATCACCGAAATGAGCATCATCATGCTCGCGATGGCGTTCGGTTTCTTCTACGTGAACACCTACGACGAAGTGCTCGCCATGGGCGTGCTGCTGGGTATCGCCGGCGCCTCTTTCGGTGTGGCCTTGTCGCTCGGCTCGGGCTGGTTCCCCAAGGAGCACAAGGGCCTTGCCATGGGTATTGCCGGCGCCGGCAACTCGGGCACCGTGCTCGCGGTTCTCTTCGCGCCGCCGCTGGCCCAGGCTTACGGCTGGCAGACGGTGTACGGCTTTGCCGGCTGCGTCATGGCGATCCCCCTCCTGGTGATGATCTTCCTCGCCAAGGAGCCGCCGGATGCCGAGCACCAGTCCTTCAAGGAGCACGTGTCCTGCCTGTTCGAGAAGGACGGCTGGGCGTTCAACCTGATCTACATCATCACGTTCGGCGGCTTCATCGGCCTGTCGAATTTCCTGCCGACCTTCTTCTACGAGCAGTTCGCCGTCACCAAGATCGAGGCCGGTCGCCTCACCATGCTGGCCGCTCTGATGGGGTCCGGTATCCGCGTGGTCGGTGGTTACTTTGCCGACCGTCTCGGCGGCATCATGGTTCTGTCCGTGGTGCTGATAGCTGCCGTCGGCGCGTTCCTCCTGCTCACCACGACGCCGTCGCTCGTTGTCACCACCCTGCTGTTCATGCTGTGCTTTGCGGCTTTGGGTGCGGGCAATGGCGCGCTGTTCCAGCTGGTTCCGCTGCGTTGGCCGGCCAACACGGCGATCGCCGGGTCGATGATCGGTGAGATTGGTGCTCTCGGCGGCGCGATCCTGCCGAACGTCATGGGCCTGTCGAAGCAGTATACCGGCTCCTTCGCCATTGGCTTCGTCGGCTATGCCGTCTTCGCCGCGATCGTCCTCGGGTGCCTGCTGCTGTGGCAGCGCAAGTGGGTCGGCTCCTGGGTCGGTCCGCGTGGGAAGGTGCTCGATGCGGCGCCGTCGTCGCAGAGCGCCGCCGCCGGTCGCCTCGACCCGGCGACGATCTGACCAAGCTCGGGGGCCCGAACGGGTCCCCGGCTCCTGTCTCAAGCGCCCTCGTTGGCGACGACGGCGAAGGTCAGGACATCCACGGACCGAGCGCCGGCGCGCAGCAGAACCCGCGCGGCGGCATTGGCCGTCGCCCCCGTGGTCATCACGTCGTCGACGAGGAGGATGCGGCGGCCTTGGAGACGGGGCCGGGCCGCGTCGCGCACCCGGAACGCGCCCTGAAGGTTGGCGGCCCGCGCCGGACGGCTGAGGCCGACCTGCGAGCGGGTCGCCTTGACGCGGGCGAGCAGGCCTGGATCGCACGGGACCTTTGCGATGGCCCCGACGCCGTTGGCCAACAGCGCGGCCTGGTTGAAACGCCGTCGCCAGAGCCGGAAGTAGTGCAGAGGGATCGGGACGAGGCAGTCGGTGTCGGACAGCAGTTCCGCTCCCGCCGAGGCCATCATCCGCGTGAGCACGCCGGAGAGATCGAGCCTGTCGTCGTATTTCAGCCGGTGGACGAGATCGCGGGCGGTGCCGTCGTAGAGCGCAACGGCGCGCGCCCGTCCGAAAACCGGCGGTTCCGCGATGGCACGCGGCGAGATCAGCGGTCCCGTCCCGTGGTCGACGCCGAAAGGCGTCCCCAAGCGCTGGCAGTAGGGCCGTTCGATCAGCTTGAGCTGAGACCAGCACGCCGGGCACAGGGCATGCGCGTCGGCGGTGGCGCCACCGCAACCCGGGCAGGTCGGCGGATAAACGAGAGCAAGGGCGCCCGACCAGATGGATCGAACACCCTTGACGATGATTCGGGTAGGCGGAGCCATCCAGCGAGCTTACCGTCCGTCCGGTCGCGAGGCGACCGGTTTTGCCTCAGCGCGAGACGGGCGCCGGCGCCTGGTTCTGCTCGCGGTCCTTCTTGTTCGCCTGATGGCGACCGACGGCGCAGCCCGCTGCCGCACCGAGCACGCCATGGCCTGCCACGTGACCGGCCAGACCGCCGACGATGGCGCCCTTGATACAGCCCTTGGCCTCGGCCCCGGTGGTGGCGGCGAGCGCCGTGAGGGTCATCGCTGCACCGAACAAAATGCGCTTCATGACGTGAGTCTCCCGGAATTTCGATCGTGATTCGTGGGGCCGTAACCGCGAAGGTGTCCGTAGCGTTCCCGCACGGCTCGACGAGGTGACGTGATCGTGACGGGCGCTGGCGCAATGCCCTGCCGTGCGCCATCTAGAATAGCGATGACGACGCCTCCGCCCCTGTTCGATACGGCGCTCGCCCGCCTCCGCCTCGCCCGGGCGCGGCGGGCCGGTTATGCCGATTTCCTGTTGGCCCGCGTGGTCGACGACCTCGACGACCGGCTCGGTGCGGTGCTGCGCCATTTTCTCCGCGCGCTCGATCTCGGTACGCCGACGCCGGCAGCGGCGCTAAGGCTGCTCGCGAGCGGCCGGGTGGACACGGTGCTGCGCCTCGCCCCCCTGGCAGAGGCCGGCGCGAAGGCCGGGATGGCGGATGTGGTCGCGGATCCGGAGGTGCTGCCGCTTGCGCCCGCTCTCTTCGATCTCGCGGTGTCTTTGCTGGCGCTCCAGCACGTCAACGATCTGCCGGGCGCCCTGGCGCAGCTGCGCCGCACCTTGCGGCCCGATGGCTTGTTCGTCGGCTGCCTCCTCGGCGGCCGCACGCTCACCGAGTTGCGCCAGGTCTTCGGGCAGGCCGAGAGCGAGGTCGAGGGCGGGGTGAGCCCGCGCGTGGCGCCCTTCGCCGAAGTCCGTGAGATGGGCAGCCTGCTCCAGCGCGCGGGTTTCGCCCTGCCGGTGACCGATGTCGAGACCCTCACCGTGCGCTACGCGGACCCCTTCGCCCTGATGCGGGATCTGCGCGCCATGGGCCTGACCAACGTGCTGACCGAGCGCCGCCGGACGCCCCTGCGCCGCGCCACGCTGATGCGTGCCATGGCGCTCTATGCCGAGCGCTTCGCCGATTCGGATGGGCGCCTGCGCGCGACCTTCGAGATTCTCTGGCTTTCGGGCTGGGCGCCGCATGCGAGCCAGCAGACACCGTTGAAGCCCGGCAGCGCCAAGACCCGCCTCGCCGATGCTTTGGGCACCACCGAACGCAACCCCACGGGAACACGCACATGAAACAGCCCGGCCCCGATCACCCGATCACCATCGTCAAGAGCGCCGGCCGCGTGCGCGTGCGGTTGGCCGGCGTCACCATCGCCGAAACCGACGCCGCCCTGGTCCTCACCGAGGCGTCCTATCCGCCGGTATTCTATATCCCGCGCGCCGATGCACGCTGGGACCTTTTCGCGAAGAGCGCGCGTAGCACCCATTGCCCCTACAAGGGCGACGCCAGCTATTTCGGCCTCACCGTCGGTGCGGTGGCCCGGCCGGATGCGGTCTGGAGCTACGAGGACCCGTATTCGGCGGTTGCCGCGATCAAGGACCACCTCGCGTTCTATCCCGACCGGGTCGACGCGATCGAAGTGATCGCCGCCTGACCACTGCGGCGATTCCGCAACCCTCGTTAGGGCTTGACCTGCGACCAGAAGGCCGACTTCCGGCCGTGGGCCTTGCGCAGGCACTCGCGGTAGGCGGCCGGCTCCGGGTCGAGGCTTCCGGTGGCGATTCTGTCGGCGAGGGCGTCGAGGCTGGCCAGATGCCGGGCACCGTGGCCATAGGCCGCCGAACGGCCTCGCTCCAGCATGTCGTCGATGAGTTTGCGGTAGAGCAGGCTCGCCGCCTGCGGATGGTTGTGCTCCAGCGCCTCGGCGGCTGGAACCAGGATCTCGTAGCGCCCGCCGTCCAGGGCCTCGCGCCGCGCCATCACCAGGCGTGCCGCCCGGTCCGGGTTCGGCCAATGGGTGAAGAAGTGCAGCGCCCGGTAGGGGTCGCTCTGCGCCGCAGCATGGTCGAACGCGCGCTCCAGGGCCTCGTCGTCCTCGAAATCGGGCAGCTTGGCGACGTATCCCTTGAGGATTTCGCCGTCCAACGTCTTCTCGAAATGTCCCCAGCGCAGATCCTGCGCCGCTTGCATCTGGCCCAGGGCGTCGAGGATGCGAATTTCCAGGAGAAGGCGGGCTCGGTCGGGTGCCTCCGGGTCGAACTGTCCGGTCAGGAGCTGCTCGCGGGTGACGACGACGAGGCCACGCGCCTGAGGCCGGCGGATCCAATCGAGCGCCTCCGCGGCGCGGCCCGCCGCCAGCAGGCGCTCGGCGATGGCGATGCGGTTCGGGCGGTTCGCCGCCACGTCCTGCTCCATGCGGATGAATGCATCGATGTCGCCGCGCCGGTCGGCGATTGCCTGCCGCATGCGCACCAGGCGCGTGCGGGTAAGATTGACGCTCCAGGCGGCCTCGGTCCTGGCCGTGGATGGCGGCGCGGGCGGCACCGTCTGCGCCAGCAGCGCATCGAGTGGGCTGAGCGCCGCCTCCGGCAGGATGGTGACGAGCCCATGCAACAGATCCTCGAACAGGCCGACCCCGTCGGTGTCGAGGTGCGGGACGAGGCGCATGGCAAAGCGGGTTGCGTCCGGGCCGGCGAGGCCACGGGCGATCTCTGCTGCCGCGCCGGCTGCGCGCTCGTAGACGCCGTGGATCTGCCCGCTCGAATCGTCGACCCGCTCCAGGACGGTATCGGCGCCGATGAGGAAGCGCAGCAGCCGGTCGAGGCCGGCCTGCGCATCGCGGGGCGCGAGCTCGGCGATGATGGTCGAGACGGTGGCATCGAGGTCGGCGGCGAAGGCGCGCCGCTTCTGCCAGTCGATGTACCCGCGAGCCCGCTCCAGAGCCGTCAAGCGCCGGTCGATCAGGGCCGCCACGGCCTCTGGCCCCTGGAGCCCGGCCAATGCCGCCGTCACCAGTTTCTTGAAGGACGGGTTGCGCCCGGTCTCGTCGAGCACCAGGGCGATCAGCCGGTCGAGGCCGAGTTCGGTCAGCGTCTCCGGGCTCGGTGCTGTCTTGCGTGCGGTGCGCTTCGGCTTCTGCACGGGCGCCGCTTTTGCCTGCCCTGTCGCGGACGCCTTACGCGCCATCTTCACCTCCCTCTGCTCAGACGACGAAGGTGGCGCAGCGCAAGAGACCCATCAAGGTCCGAGCAGATCCACCAGGAACGGGATCAACGGCGCGTCCGCCGGCGGCATCGGCTGATCCTTGAGGTCGCGCGGGCGTACCCATTTCAGTACCTGGCCCTCCATCGCCCGTGGCGTGCCCTCCCAGCGCCGACACACGTAGAGCGGCATCAGCAGGTGGAAGTCGGGATAAGCGTGGCTCGCGAAGGTAAGGGGGGCGAGGCACGCCTCCTTCACGACGATGTCGATCTCCTCCGACAATTCGCGGATGAGCGTCTCCTCGGGCCGCTCGCCCGGATCGATCTTGCCGCCGGGGAACTCCCACAATCCGGCGAGCTGCTTGCCGGGCGGGCGCTGGGCCAGCAGCACGCGCCCATCGATGTCGACCAGGGCCACGGCGACCACGAGGAGGATGTGCAGGGGCGGATGGCTCACGGGGCGATCGCGAAAGTGGCGGCGACCTCGGCCGCGCTCTCGATGGTGCCGGCAACCAGGGGCACCGGCGCCCCGGAGCGCTTGGCCCGCATCGGTGCGGCCGCCGCCAGATAGGGTTGCGCGCCGCCCTGCGGCGGGGACTGGATGGTGATGACCCGGCCGAGCGTCACGCCCGCCGCTTCGGCGAGATGGCCCGCCTGCGCCCGCGCATCCTTCATCGCCGCCACCCGCACGGCGGATTCGGCGGCATCCGGATCGCGCAAGCCGAAACCGACGCTCTCGATGCGGTTGGCACCGGCGTCGAGCGCCTTGCGCATCAGCTCGCCGAGCCGCGCCATGTCCGCGAGCCGCACCCGGACCATGTTGGCGGCCCGGTAGCCGTCGGGCTTTTCGGTCTGGGTGCCGTCGGGCTGGCGGATGGTGCGCGTCACCGGCTGGAGCGTCACCGCCGTGGTGCCGATATCGGCATCCGGCACCTTGAACTCCGCGGCGAGGGCGATGATCGCCTTTGCGGCAGCGCTGGCACTGTCGAGGGCCGCGGCCGGTGTGGCGCCCTTGGCGTCGACTCCGATTTCGACGGTGGCGAAGTCCGGGGCCGCTTCCGCCCGCGCCCGGCCGGTCACGCTGATCCGTCCGTCCTGGATCGCGGACTTCACACCGGCACCGTCCTGCGCAAGCACCGGACCGGCACAGAGCAGAGCGAGGCCGGAGAGCGCGCAAAAACCCCGGTTCACGACCGGTAATCCCCGTTGATCTCGATGTAGCCCTTGGTGAGATCGCAGGTCCACACGCGCGCCGTGCCGGTTCCGAGGCCGAGGTCGACCCGCACGGTGACATCGGATTCGCGCATCACGGCGCTGGCCGCATCCTCGCTGTAATCCGGGTCGCGGGCGCCTTCGCGGGCGACACGGACATCGCCGAACCAGATGGCGAGGCGGTCGCGGTCGGCGGGCTCGCCGGCCTTGCCCACCGCCATGACGACTCGGCCCCAATTGGCGTCCTCGCCGGCGATCGCCGTCTTCACAAGGGGGGAATTGGCGATCGACATGGCGATGCGGTGAGCGGAGGCATCACTCGTGGCGCCTCCGACGGCGACGGTGACGAACTTGCGCGCGCCTTCGCCATCCTTCGCCACCAGCTGCGCCAGCTCGATCAGGAGATCGTCGAGCTTTTCGCGAAAGTCGGAGAGGCGCGCATCCGCCGGATCGGTCACGGGCGCGTTGCCGGCCGCACCGGTTGCGAACAGCAGCAGGGTGTCGGAGGTCGAGGTGTCCCCGTCCACCGTTACGCAGTTGAAGCTCGTATCGGTGCCCGTGGTCAGAAGGGTTTGAAGCACGTCCTGGGGCAGGGCGGCGTCGGTGAAGGCGAAGCTGAGCATCGTTGCCATGTCGGGGGCGATCATGCCCGCACCCTTGGCGATGCCGTTGAGCGTCACCGCCGTGCCGTCGATGGTGGCGGTGCGGGTGGCGAGTTTGGCAAAGGTATCGGTGGTCATGATCGCCTGCGCTGCCGCGGCCCACGCCGCGGAGCCGGTTTCGGTCCGGCTCGCGCAATCGGCCAGCACGCCCTCGAACTTCGAGGCATCGAGCGGCTCGCCGATGACGCCGGTCGAGGCGATGAAGATGTCCTCGGGCGCGCAGGCGGCGGCTGCGGCGCCGATCCGCGCTGTCTGCTCCACCGCCTCGCGTCCGCGCAGGCCGGTGAAGGCATTGGCGTTGCCGGAATTGACGATCAACGCCCTGGCACCGGGGCGTCCGAGCGCCGTCCGGCACCAATCCACCGGAGCGGATGGGCATTTCGAGCGGGTGAAGACGCCGGCCGCCTGCGTCCCTTCGCTGAGCGCGACGTAGAGCACGTCGGTGCGTCCCGAATAGCGGATGCCGGCCTGCGCGGTGGCGAGCCCCACGCCGCGGATCGCGGGCAGATCCGGCACGGTACGGGGCGCGAGGGGCGAGACGGGCGGGTTCTTCGCGGATGACATCGCTTGATCGGCTCCGGCTATCCGCCGCGGCAGGTGCGTGCGGCCGCGCCGTGTTGCCCTGTGGGTGAGCGCGCCGTCAACCGCCGGAACGCCTTTGCCGACTTCGGGATTGTCTAAACGAAAACACCGGACCGGCAGGTATCGGGCTTGTTTGCCGGCGACTTCGTGACATAACATGCTGCAACGCAATGCAACGGCGGTATCGAGAACGTATGTCCAGGCGTGAGTGGGAATTCTCGACCATGGAACAAACTTCCGCGCAGGGCGGCGCCTACGGCGTCCAGGTTTTGATTGCTGGCCAACAGAAGCATTGGCGCGATGAAGTCGCGTCGCAGATTCGCAGGGCGGGGTACGCCACCACCACGGTGGATTGCGGACTGGATGCGATGACGGTCCTCGCGCTCGGATTGCCGGTGGACGTTCTCGTGACCGATCGCGGATTGAAAGGTGAGCTGTGTTGCGACAAGCTTGCCAGCGAAGCGCTCGCACTTCGGCCCGATCTGCGAATCGTGTTCGCCAGCGACCTGTCGAAATCCTCCTTACTGCGGAATCTCGAGATGTCCGACGGCGTCGATGGTCCGGGCGGCGACCGGGTCGTGGCTCTGGATGTTCGCCCCGACGCGGTGGCGGTCACCGTGCGCGAAGCACTCGGGTGCAGGGCCTGATCCCGCTAGGTCGAAACTGATCGATGGGACGATCGAAGACACAGTCTCCGACCGTCTATTCTCAGCCCATTGATACGCCATAGGCGCATCGCGCAAACCTGTCGGCGTTCGAAGCCTACGGGGTCTTGGCGGGCTCGGCCGGCTTGGCGTCCGCTTTGGTGTCCTTGGTCTTGCCGAGATAGATGTATTCCGGCGCTGCGCGGAGCTGATCCTTGTTGGTATCGATGGTCGCCTTGAGGGTCGCGCTGTCGACGCGGGACAGCTTCAGGGCGCTCGGGTCGATGGCGACGTACTTCGTACCGATTCCGAGGAAGCCGCCGACGCCGACGACCCAGGATTTCACCGTGCTCTTCTCGTCGAGAACCACGTCGGCGATTTCGCCGATCGTCTCGTTGGCGCCGTTCTGAATCGTCAGGCCGACGAGCTTCGACGTCACCATGTCGCTCGGGTTCTGAACCACGAAGGTCGGGCGGAGGTCATTGGCGAGAGTCGCCGGCACGGACTGGACCGCCGCGGATGGCGTGGGGGACCGGACATCAGGGGTCTGGCCGAAAGCGAGGGTCGCGCTCGCGACGAGGACAGTCGTTCCGAGCAACAGGCTGCGCATGAGGATTCGTCTTTCCGGTGGGGAAGGCTGATGGGGGGACGCACGCTCAAGCTCAAGCTCGCCCGAAGGTTCCTCGTCGCGACATCCCTCGCCTCCGCATCGTGTTTCATTGCAGGCTGCAAAGTCGGCTCTGCGTTTGCGCATGGTTGCTTTTTCTTCCGCCGAGACGGGTCCACCTTGGTCGAAAGCGCACTAGTTTCCCCGGCATCTTCGGCGGAGCGAGCCCGCCGGACCACTCGGGAGCCGCTTCATGCCGATCCAGTCGAGACCGATCCTACGCCGCCATGCCCTCGTCCTGCTGGGCGCCACCATCGCCGGAGGCGCGCGGGCGGCGGGCATGGATACGGTGAATGCCCGGGCCTTCTCGTTCGAGAAACCCGAGGGTGGCACGCTCGCCCTGTCCGGACTCGCCGGCAAGCCGATCCTGGTGGTCAACACCGCCACCGCCTGCGGCTATGCCGGGCAACTCACCGGTCTCCAGGCGTTATGGACGCGTTTCGGTGATCGCGGTCTCACCGTGATTGCGGTCCCGTCGCCGGATTTCGGCAATCAGGAGCCCCTCGACGGCCTCGCCATCGCGGAGGCTGCGCGCAAGGACCATGGCGTGACCTTCCCGGTGGTCGCCAAAACCCATGTCCGCGGTCCCTCGGCGCATCCGTTCTATCGCTGGGCGGCGGTCGAGAAGCCGGGTTCGACGCCGAATTGGAACTTCCACAAGTACTTGGTCGCGCGCGACGGCAGCCTGATCGGCGCGTGGCCGTCCCCGGTGGAGCCCAACGACCCGCGCATCGTCACGGCGATCGCCAACGAACTTCCCACCGGTTGACCGCTCATCGCGGAACGTCGCGCGGGGGACGCATGGGCGCGTGGCGTGGGGCGCTCCGGACCCGGCGTACCCGCTCTCCGGAGGCGCGCACCGGCGGGGAGGCGTAGTTCGAGGCGAAGGGATTGGCCGGTGTTCGCTCCGCGCTGCCGAAGAAGCTCGACTGCGCGGAGGCGCCGGTCCCGATGAGCAGGAGCGGCAGCAGAACGATTGGGGCCGCGACGCGCATGCGCGCTCCTTGTCGTTAGGCGTAGGAGTGATGAGGCGAAGTGACGACCGACGGGGTGGGTCTTTTATCCGATAGACCAACATCCCAAATTTCGCGAGGTGACCCGACCCTCCTGTCGAGGCCGGCCTTCGGGAGATATGAGATGAAGCCCCATCGGTTCGAGCAGGCCGGTGCCGCATTCGAGGTCTTTTTCGAGCGAGCGCCGGAGGGCTGGGTCGCCCGCATCCGCCGCGAGGAAGACGCGGTGGTCCACGTCGTCGCTTTCCCGGACGGGCCGGGCTATGCCGCCGAGGACGTGCGGGGCTCGCTCATCGCAGGCTGCGAGGCCGCGGTCGCGAACCTTCCCTGGCCGGGCCCGACCCGTCACTGAGAGCGGCGCGTCACGGAACCTCCGCCGTCCCCGTGTGGTTCGACCTCCCACACGCACCCACGTGACCGACGCGCAACGTGGCGTCGGGAGCGACACAGGAGGGATCATCCCATGTCCGAGATCGTCTATCGGATCGTCGAGCACGACGGCGGTTACGCCTACAAGCTCGGAGACGTCTTCTCCGAGACGTTTCCGAGCCACGACGAGGCGCTGCAGGCGGCCCAGGCCGTTGCGGCCGAGCAGCAGGTCCCAGGCTCCACCGAAGGAATTCGGTACCAGGACGGCAAGGGTGCCTGGCACGATGAGACATCGCAGGGCAATGACCGCCCGAGGGCGAAAGTCGTCGATTGAGCCCGTGGACCGGCGACGGCTCAATATCGTCAGCCGTCGCGGGCACGATCGCGAGGCCGAGCACCGTTTCGGTGCCGGCCGGGCGGCGGGGACGCCCTGAGACAATCAGCTACCACTGACACTTCAGCTGAGACGCCGGCTCACGCTCGCAAGGTCCGCTACGGTGGATCGACCCGGAATCCTGGGTATGCGTTCGACATTTACGGTGTCTCTTCAGGTTCTCATCTCAGTCTGTTGCGTGTCTGCCAAGCGTTTGTCGAACATTGCCTCGGCGGATCTGCTGAGCGCGGCGGCCCTGCGGTCTCGTTGGGGCCAAGGTGCCTGCGGCCCGGCGTCATTTGCGTGGACACCCCGTCCTCGTGCATGGCGTTGTGCTGTAGCCATCGCCGCCCTCCAACCTGTCTTCGGAGACTGCCTAGTGACGTTCGTGAATCCGCGCCAGCCCGACCATGAGATCGACCCGCTGTTCATCGAGCGCTGGTCGCCCCGCGCGTTCACCGGCGAAGCGGTGCCGGAAGCCGAACTGTTGCGGATGTTCGAGGCCGCGCGCTGGGCGCCGTCCTCGTACAATTCCCAGCCCTGGCGCTTCCTCTATGCCCTGCGCGATACCCCGCACTGGGCGCCGTTCCTCGACTTGCTGGTCCCCGCGAACCAAGCCTGGGCCAAGGATGCGGGTGCCCTCATCATCCTCGTCTCCAACACGCATATGAAGATGGGTGACGTGCTCAAGCCGTCGGAGAGCCATTCGCTCGATGCCGGGGCTGCCTCGGCCAATTTCCAGCTCCAGGCGGTTCGGCAGGGCTGGCACGCCCATGGCATGGGCGGCTTCGACAAGGAGCGCGCGACGACCCTGCTCGCCGTACCCGAGGGCAGCCACGTGGAAGCCGCCTACGCGGTGGGCCGCGCGGTTCCGCAGGCCGACCTCACCGATGAGCAGCGCGCCAAGGAGACCCCGAACGGTCGCCGTCCGATCACGGATTTCGCGTTCGCCGGTGGGTTCCCCGGCGCCAAGCTCTGAGCCGACGATCGTGCTGCGGGCCGCCCCCGACTATGCCGGGCTTGTCTCAGGGTTTTCCTGGGACATTCCGGAGCGCTACAATATCGGCGTCGATGTCTGTGATCGCTGGGCGGCAATCGAGCCCGAGCGCGTGGCGATCCTCGAGGTTTCCGACGGGGCGGTAGAGACGACGCGTTTCGGGGCCTTGCGCGAGGGCTCGAACCGGCTCGCCGGAGCGTTGCGCGCGCTGGGCATCCGACCCGGTGACCGGGTCGCGGTGCTGCTGCCCCAATCGGCTGCGGTGATCATCGCCCACGGCGCCGCCTATAAGCTCGGTGCCATCGCGCTTCCCCTGGCCGGGGCGTTCGGTCCGGACGCCCTGACCTATCGGCTGTCGGATTCCGGTGCGCGGGCGCTGATCACCGATGCGGCAGGCCTCGCCAAGATCGCGACGCTCCGCGCATCCTTACCAGCGCTCGACCACGTCGTGTGTCTCGACGGCCCGGCCGAGGGGGCGCTCGGCTATGCCGACCTCATCGCATCGGCCGCGCCGGATTTCACAGCGGTGGAGACTGGTCCGGACCATCCGGCCCTGATGATCTACACCTCCGGCACCACCGGCCTCGCCAAGGGAGCGCTGCACGGTCATCGCGTGCTTCTCGGCCACCTGCCGGGCTTCGCGATGATGCACGATTTCCCGCCGAAGGCCGGCGACCGGATGTGGACGCCCTCCGACTGGGCCTGGGCCGGCGGCCTCCTCAACGCCACCCTGCCGAGCCTGCGCCTCGGCGTCCCCGTCGTCGCGCAGCCGACGGCGCGGTTCGAGCCGGAAGCGGCCCTGCGGCTCATTGCCGAGCACGCCATCACCACGGTATTCCTGCCGCCGACGGCGTTGCGCATGCTGCGTACGGTTCCCGACCCGCGCGGGCGCTTCGACCTTTCGACGCTGCGCAACATCGCTTCGGCCGGCGAGGCGCTCGGCCCCGAGACCTTCGCCTGGGCTCGGGCCGAACTCGGCCTCACCATCGGCGAGGCCTATGGCCAGACAGAGTGCAACCTCGTGCTCGCCGCATGCCCGGCCGCCGGTGTCGCGCGGGCCGGATCGACCGGCAGGCCCGTGCCCGGTCACCGGGTGATGATCCAGCGCCCGGACGGCACGGAAACCGCCATCGACGAACCCGGTGAGATCGTGGTCGCCCGCCCCGACCCGGTGATGTTCCTGGAATACTGGAACCAGCCCGAGGCGACGGCAAAGAAGTTTCGCGGCGACTGGATGCTGACGGGCGACACCGCGCGCCGCGACGCCGACGGCTACATCCACTTTGTCGGCCGCGACGACGACCTCATCACCTCGGCCGCCTACCGCATCGGCCCCACCGAGATCGAGGATTGCCTCGGGTGCCATCCGGCGGTGGCGATGGCCGCCGCCGTGGGCAAGCCGGACCCGCTGCGCACCGAGATCGTCAAGGCCTACGTCGTGCTGCGCGCAGGCTTCGTGGCGTCCGACGCGCTCGCGGCCGAAATCCAGGCGTTCGTGCGCCAGCGCCTCTCCGCCCACGAGTATCCGCGCGAGATCGTGTTTCGGGCGAGCCTGCCGATGACGACCACTGGCAAGATCATCCGGCGGCAATTGCGCGACGAGGGGTGAGCCGCGCAGGCCGGGTGGCCGTCGCGATCCCACTCTGTGGCGGGGCCGGTGACATGGCAGGACCCGCGACCCAAGCGGCTGCGAGATCAGTGTGCCTTAAGAGAGAGCTAGCGGCTCCTCGTTTTTCCGCAGTTCCACGAGCCCAGCCAGTTCAGTCGCGGTTCGATCCTACACGCGGTCGGCACAGGCATCGCCATCGAGTACCACCAGGAAGAAGTCCAGAACCATACTGAGTGCCCGGCGCACGCGGTAGGCAGGGCTGAACCTGGGCGGCAGGTGATCCGGCATTCCCGCCGTCGTTTGGACTTATTCGCATAAAGACATCTTTATGTCTTGATTGCTTCGCGTTCCGTCCCCTGCTATAGCCCCTGCCAACACGCAGCGAGACACGGAGCAGACACCCATGGCCCAGGATTACATCGTCAAGGACATCGCCCTGGCCGATTACGGCCGTAAGGAGATTTCCATCGCCGAGACCGAGATGCCGGGTCTGATGGCGACGCGTGAGGAATACGGTGCGAGCCAGCCCCTGAAGGGCGCGAAGATCGCCGGCTCGCTGCACATGACGATCCAGACCGCCGTGCTCATCGAGACCCTGAAGGCGCTCGGCGCCGACATCCGCTGGGTGTCCTGCAACATCTACTCGACCCAGGACCACGCCGCCGCCGCCATCGCCGCCGCCGGCATCCCGGTCTTCGCCATCAAGGGCGAGTCCCTGACCGAGTACTGGGACTACACCTCCAAGCTGTTCGACTGGCATGACGGCTCGCTGCCGAACATGATCCTCGACGATGGCGGCGATGCCACCATGTTCGTCCACCTGGGTCTGCGCGCCGAGAACGGTGACACCGCCTTCCTCGACAAGCCCGAGTCGGAAGAGGAAGAGATCTTCTTCGCTCTCCTGAAGAAGAAGCTCGCCGAGAAGCCGAAGGGCTGGTTCGCGGGTCTGGCCGACTCGATCAAGGGCGTCTCGGAAGAGACCACAACCGGCGTGCACCGCCTCTACAACCTCGCCAAGGAGGGCAAGCTGCTCTTCCCGGCGATCAACGTGAACGACGCCGTCACCAAGTCGAAGTTCGACAACCTCTACGGCTGCCGCGAGTCGCTTGTGGACGGCATCCGCCGCGGCACCGACGTGATGATGGCTGGCAAGGTCGCCATGGTCGCCGGCTTCGGCGATGTCGGCAAGGGCTCGGCTTCGTCTCTGCGCCACGCCGGCTGTCGCGTGCTGGTGTCGGAGGTCGACCCGATCTGCGCCCTCCAGGCCGCCATGGAAGGCTATGAGGTCGTCACCATGGAAGACGCCGCGCCGCGCGCCGACATCTTCGTGACGGCCACCGGCAACAAGGACATCATCACCCTCGAGCACATGCGGGCGATGAAAGACCGCGCCATCGTGTGCAACATCGGCCACTTCGACAACGAGATCCAGGTCGCGGGTCTCAAGAACATGACGTGGTCGAACATCAAGCCGCAGGTGGACGAGATCACCTTCCCCGATGGCCACCGCATCATCCTCCTGTCGGAGGGTCGCCTGGTGAACCTCGGCAACGCCACCGGCCACCCGTCCTTCGTGATGTCGGCGTCCTTCACCAACCAGACCCTGGCCCAGATCGAACTCTGGACCAACCCCGGCAAGTACGAGCGTCAGGTCTACACGCTGCCCAAGGCCCTCGACGAGAAGGTGGCGCTCCTCCACCTCGAGAAGATCGGCGTGAAGCTGTCGAAGCTCAGCCCCGAGCAGGCCGCCTATATCGGCGTGTCCGAGACCGGCCCGTTTAAGCCCGACCACTACCGCTATTGAGCTTTCTGCCGGCCGAAGTCCGCCAGGACCGATGCCAAGACTGAAACTCTGACGACGAGAAGCCCGGCTCCGCCGGGCTTCTTTTCGTTTTGGGGAGAGCGGTTCCGGCTGCCCGCCGAAGTGTGTCTTTTCTGCGCCCCCCACGGCCGATCTGAGTCCGAGGCGAAAAGGTTAAGCTTAACCCCCTTCCGGCGGGATTCCGGGTCGCGCTACTGTGGGGTGATTCCTCAGGTGGAGTGATCCGCGGACGGCCCCTTCTGGCTCGAAGCGGGAACGGCGCGTCCGCGCCTCATCGAAGATTCGTGGAGGCGGGACGGATCATGAGGGTCTATCGAACGGTGCACGCCGTGGTGTGCACCGGCTCTCTCGTCGTCGCCATGGGCGTGAATCCCGTCCTTGCGGTCGAGGCACCGATGGACCCGGCTGCCTTCGCCGCGGGTTTCGGCCAGCACACGCACAACGCCGCCGGCCTCGCGATCCTCATCGGGCTGACGGTCTTCTCGACGATCCTGTCCCTCCTGCACATGCGCGAGCGCGGTCGCTGGACCCGGCGCGAGCGTGATCTCATGACCGAGCTCGGCATGCTGCGCGGGGCGCATGACCGTGCCGACATGCTGCTGAATTCAGAGCGGCAGGTCATCGTCACATGGCTGGGTCGGGGCGACCCGACGATCGAGGGCGATGTCGGCCTCGCCGATGGCCGCCGTCACGGCGACGGCGAGTCCGGGCTCCTCGCCTTCAGCGCCTGGCTCCATGTGGGCGACGCGCAGACCCTCGATACCGCCGTCGAGACCCTGCGGGCGCGGGGCACGGGCTTCCGCCTGAGCCTGCGCACCCAATCGGGCCGGTTCATCGACGCGCATGGGCAGGCCCTCTCCGGGCGCGCCCTGCTGCGGCTGCGCGAGACCACGGAAGAGCATCGCGAGCTTCTCGATCTGCGCCTGACCCTCGACGAGGCCAAGCGCGGGCTCGTCGCCCTGGGCAGCCTGCTCGACGCGATTCCGCAACCGGTCTGGCGGCGCAACCGCGAGGGCCTCCTCAACTGGGTCAACACCGCCTATGTGGCGGCCGTGGAAGCCGGAACCCGCGAGGCCGCAGTGGCCGGCGGGCTCGAACTGCTCGACCGGCAGGCCCGCGACCTCATCGCCCGCGAGGATGGCAAGCGTCTCGCCACCGGTGGCCGCGCGGCCCTGCGGCTCTCGGCGGTGGTGGCGGGCGGACGCCGCATCCTCGACGTCACCGAGACGGCGGTGGAGAGCGGCCGCGTCGGCATCGCGGTCGATGTTTCGGAACTGGAGAGTGTGCGCGCCGATCTCCAGCGCCAGATGGACGCAAACGTCCGCACCCTCGATCAATTGCCCACCGCCGTGGCGATGTTCGATGCGCGCCAGCGCCTGATCTTCCACAACGCCGCCTATCGCCACCTTTGGGGTCTTGATCAGGCCTTCCTCGAGAGCCGTCCCCTGGACGGGGAAATCCTCGACCGGCTGCGTGCCCTGCGAAAGCTTCCCGAACAGGCCGACTTCAAGTCGTGGAAGGCCGACGTACTTGCTGCCTACCGGGCGGTGGAGGCCAACGAGGGCTGGTGGTACCTGCCCGATGGGCGCTCTTTGCGCGTGGTCGCCGATCCCAATCCGCAGGGCGGCCTGACCTACCTGTTCGACGACGTCTCGGAGAACATGAAACTCGAATCGCGCTACAATGCGCTGATGCGGGTCCAGGCCGAGACCCTCGACACCCTCAAGGAGCCGGTGGCGGTGTTCGGCGCCGATGGACGCCTGACCTTCGCCAACCGCGCCTTCGCCACCTTGTGGCGCTTCGATGCGGCGACCCTCACCGAGCGGCCGCGCGTCGATGCGGTCATCGCCGCCTGCCGGGTCCTGTCCCCCGACGAGGAGCCGTGGCTCGACATCCGCGGCGCCATCACCGGCCTCGAGAGCCGCGCCGGACTGACCTGCCGGCTCGAGATCGTCGACGGCACGGTGCTGGATTGCGCCGCCCAGCCGCTGCCGGAGGGGGCGACGCTGCTCACCCTCATCGACGTCACCGCGAGCGTGAACGTCGAGCGCGCGCTCACCGACAAGAACGACGCGCTGGAGCGGACCTCGCGCCTGCGCGACACCTTCGTGAACCACGTCTCCTACGAGTTGCGCTCGCCGCTCACCAACATCATCGGCTTCACCCAGTTGCTGGGTGACGAGACCGTGGGCGCCCTGAACGAGCGCCAGCGCGAATATTCCGGCCACATCATGCGCTCGTCCGGCGCGCTCCTCGTGATGATCAACGACATCCTCGACCTCGCCTCGATCGATGCGGGCTCCCTGGAGCTCTCCCGCGAGGTGGTGGATGTGCGCGCCACCGTCGATGCGGCGGTGAGGGGGCTTGAGGACCGCCTTTCGGATTCGGCCATCGGCCTCGATCTCGACGTGCCCGACGACATCGGCAGCTTCGTCGCAGACGGCAAGCGCATCCGCCAGATCCTGTTCAACCTGCTCTCCAACGCGGTGGGATTCTCCACGCCGGGTCAGCACGTCCGGGTCGAGGTGCGGCGGAGCAGCAGCGAACTCACCCTCGCGGTCATCGACCAGGGCCAGGGCATGCCGCCGGAGGTGGCCGCCCGCGTCTTCGACCGGTTCGAGAGCAACACCCTGGGCACGCGCCACCGCGGCGTCGGCCTCGGGTTGTCCATCGTGCGCTCCTTCGTGGAACTGCATGGCGGCCACGTCGTGCTCGATTCGATGCCCGGTGCCGGCACCCGCGTCACCTGCATCTTCCCGATCACGGAGCCGACCCCGCGCCGGGCGGCCGCCGAGTAGGGAGCCTTCGGCCATCCCGCGATTTGGTTAAGAAGACTCCGTTATAATCCGCCGTAACTGAGCGCGGGCCGGGTACGGTGGTCTCCGGCGCGTGGCCATGGAGGATTTGAGCGTTGAACGAGGACGGTGCGGACACGCCCCAGCGTGAGGGACGGGCGGCCTGGGAGATCATGCTCCCCGATGAGAGCGCCACCGAGGATCTCGGCCGCTTCCTCGCCGAGTTTCTGATGCCGGGCGATCTCGTCGCCCTGTCGGGTGGCCTCGGCGGCGGCAAGTCGACCCTGGCCCGCGCCCTGATCCGCGAACTCGCGGACGACCCCGCCCTCGACGTACCGAGTCCGACATTCACCCTGATCCAGCCCTATGAGGCCAAGGGCGGCCGCCAGATCGTCCATGCCGACCTCTACCGTCTGCGCAGCCCCGACGAACTCGTCGAACTCGGCTTCGACGAGATGGCCGAGACCGCCATCACTCTTGTGGAATGGCCCGAGCGCCTCGGTTATCGCGAAGGTCCGATTCTCTCAATCGACCTGTCGTTGCGCGCCGAATACGGCGACGGCGCGCGCTTTGCCCGTATCGACGGCAGCGGCGGCATGGCCGCGCGGCTCAAGCGGGCGCGCGCTTTGCGCATTCTGCTCGACCGCAGCGGCTGGGACGAGGCCGCCCGGATCGCGATGCAGGGCGATGCGTCGTCGCGCGCCTACGAGCGGCTGGTGAAGCCCGACGGCACCAGCGCCGTGCTGATGATCTCGCCCGCGCGCGCCGACGGCCCGCCGGTGCGCAACGGCAAGCCCTACAGCGCCATCGTCAAGCTCGCCGAGAGCGTCCACGCCTTCGTCGGCGTCGATCGCGGCTTGCGCGCGCTCGGCTTTTCCGCGCCGCGCATCTTCGGCGAGGATTTGAACGAAGGCTTGCTGATCATCGAGGACCTCGGCTCGGAGCCGGTGGTCGACGCGAACGGTCCACGGCCCGAGCGCTACGCGGAGGCCGTACGCCTGCTCGCCAAGCTGCATGCCACCGAACTTCCCGGCGTGCTGCCGGTGGCGGACGGGATCGATCACGTCCTGCCGCCCTATGATCTCGAAGCCCTGCTGTTCGAGACCGAATTGCTGCCCGATTGGTATTGTCCGGCGATCCGGGGCGCGAGCCTGACCGGTCCGGCCCGCTCCGAGTTCGTGGCTTTGTGGGCCGAGGCTCTGCGCGGGGTCGAGCCGGAACGCCCGACCTGGACCTTGCGCGACTATCATTCGCCGAACCTGATCTGGCTGCCCCAGCGCGAAGGCCTGGAGCGCATCGGCGTCATCGACTTCCAGGATGCGGTGCTGGGCCACCCGGCCTACGACCTCGCGTCGCTGCTGCAAGATGCCCGCGTCGATGCCACCGCCGAGTTCGAGCTGCGCCTGCTCGGCCTCTACGTCCGCGAGCGCCGAGCCCGCGAGCCCGATTTCGACATGCAGGGCTTCGCTCGGGCCTATGCGGTGCTGGCGGCGCAGCGCGCTACCAAGATCCTGGGTATCTTCGCCCGCCTCGACCGGCGCGACGGCAAGCCCGGCTACCTCGCCCACTTGCCGCGCATCGAAGGCTATCTCAGCCGCAACCTCGCTCACCCGGCGCTGACGCGCCTGCGCCTGTGGCACGAGGAGCATTTGCCGGATCTCGTTCCGAAGCCGGTATCTGAGGCTGGCGCCGAGGAACCTTGAGCCGATGGACCCGCGCCTCACCCTCGTCACCCTCGGCGTCGCCGACCTCGATCGGGCGGTGCGCTTCTACGAGGCGCTCGGCTGGACCCGCTCGGCCTATGCGTCCGAGGGGATTGCCTTCTTCCAGCTCGGCGGCCTCGTGCTGTTGCTCTATCCCCGTACGGCACTGGCCGAGGATGTCGGAACCGCCCCCGAGGGCTCCGGTTTTCGCGGCTTCACCCTGGCCCACAACACTGCCAGCCGCGCGGAGACCGATGCGGTTCTGGCCCACGCGCAGGCCGCTGGCGGCGTGCTGGTGAAGCCGGCGCAGGAGGTGTTCTGGGGCGGCTATTCGGGATACTTCGCCGATCCCGATGGGACACTCTGGGAGGTCGCCTGGAATCCCGGCCTGCTTCCGCTCCCCGACGGCACCGTGCGCCTGCCCGCCTGACGGCGGGCGCCGACGCTTCCCAATGATCCCGTTATCTTCCCCTCCGACACCTTCGGCGAGACCCTGCGGAATGACCGATACGCCCGCCATCACCCGCGCCTTCGTCCTCGCCGCCGGCCTCGGCAAGCGCATGAGGCCGATCACCGCCACGGTGCCCAAGCCCCTGGTCGAGGTCGCCGGTCGGGCATTGCTCGACCACGCGCTCGATAGGGCAGCGGAAGGCGGCATCCGAGACGCCGTCGTCAACGTCCATTACCTCGCCGATCTCATCGAGGGGCATGTCGCGAAGCGAAAGACAGCGCCGACCATCGTCGTATCCGACGAGCGCGACGCGCTGCTGGAGACCGGCGGCGGGGTGAAGAAGGCGCTGCCGCTGCTCGGCGATGATCCGTTCGTGGTCTTCAACGCCGATTCGTTCTGGCTGGAGGGGCCGGACTCGAATCTCGGCCGCCTGATCGCCGCCTGGGCGCCCGAGACGATGGACATCCTCCTCCTCGTCGCCCCCACCGCCACCAGCCTCGGCTACGAGGGGGCGGGCGATTTCGTGATGGAGTCCGACGGGCGCCTGGAGCGGCGCGGCGAGCGCGAGGTCGCGCCGTTCATCTATGCCGGCGTCGCGATCCTCAAGCCCGGCCTGTTCGCCGATACGCCCGAGGGCGCGTTCTCCCTCAACCTGCTGTTCGATCGCGCCATCGCGGCCGAGCGCCTGCACGGGCTGCGGCTCGACGGCCAATGGCTCCACGTCGGCACGCCGGAGGCGATCGTTGCCGCAGAGGCGCGGGTGAAGGCGAGCGCGCCGGTGCTTTAGGCGCGTCGGTCGCACTCAATCGCACGCAAGCGGCTTTCGTCCGGGCTAAATTCGATGCCATGGATAGGCGGATGAGCGCCTCCCACGTCTTCACCATTCCGCCCGGCGCGCCCTTTCTGCCGACACTGGCCGAGGCGCTGATCTCCGGTCGCCTCGTCGGCGATCTCGGGGACGATCCCTTCGCGCTCGCCGCCGTCACCCTCTACCTACCGACGCAGCGGGCGACGCGGGCGCTCTCAGCGATCCTGTCCGCGCGCCTCGGGCGGGCCGCCCTGCTGCCGCGCCTCGTGCCGCTCGGCGAGGCGGATGAAGCCGAACTCGATCTTGCCGCCAATGCGCATCTCGAGAACGGGTCCGACGTGCTAGCCCCGGCGATTCGGCCGCTCGATCGCCGGCTGATCCTCGCCCGCCTCGTGCAGCTCTGGGCCGAACGCGTCGACCGCGCGCTCCTCCCCATCGACGACGACGTGCCGTTCCTGGTGCCATCCTCGCCGGCGGATGCGGTGGCGCTCGCCGGCGATCTCGAACGCTTGATGGACGCGCTCACCGTCGCTGGCCTGCCCTGGGCCGAGATCGGCAGCGCGGTGGAAGCCGAGTATTCGCGCTATTTCGGTCTTACGCTCGATTTCATGAAGATCGCCGCGGAGTTCTGGCCCGAGGCGCTGGCCGAGCGCCAATCGAGCGACCCGGTGGCCCGTTCGCGCGAATTGGTTCTGGCCGAGGCCACGCGTCTGCGCCGGGAGCGCCCGTCCGACCCGGTGATCGTGGCGGGCTCCACCGGCTCGGTGCCGGCCACCGCCAAGCTGATCGCGGCGGTGGCGGCTCTGCCCCGCGGCGCGGTGGTGCTGCCGGGCCTCGACGGCGATCTCGATGCCATCGGCTGGGATGCCATCGAGACCGGGGAGGGGGTCTCGAAGGAGGTCGCCCACGGTCATCCGCAGGCGATCCTGCATCGCCTGCTCGGCCCCGGCGGCCTTGGGTTGGAGCGCGATGCGGTCGTCTCGCTCGGTGTGCCGAGTGCGGAAGGAATGGCCCGCGCCGCCCTGCTTTCGCAGGCCTTGCGCCCGGCCGAAACCACCGAGGCCTGGGCCGAACTCGACGACGCGGCCCGCGAGAGCCTCGCCGAAGCGGGAATGGCCGGGATCGGCATCGTCGAGGCCACCGACGAACGCGAAGAGGCGCTGATCATCGCAATTGCGTTGCGCGAAACCCTGGAGATACCCGGCGCCACCGCGGCCCTCGTCACACCCGATAGGGCATTGGCGGTGCGGGTCGCTGCCGATCTCGCCCGCTGGGGCATCGTGGCGGAGGATTCCGCCGGCGTGGCCCTGTCGCTGAGCCCTGCCGGACGTCTCGCGCGGCTCGCCGCAGAACTCGCCGCCGACCTGCAGCCGGCCAGGATCATCACGCTGCTGTCGCACCCCTATGTCCGCCTCGGGCTGCCCCGCCGCGACGTGATGCGTGCGGCCGCCGCCCTGGAGATCGGGACCCTGCGCGGCCCGGCTCCGGCGCCGGGCTTTGCCGGTCTGCACCGCGCGGTCGCGGATCAGCGCACCGCCACGGGCCGGCGCCCACGCGCCAAGCGCCGGCTCACCGATCGCGACTGGGATCTGGCCTCCGATCTCCTGGTGCGTCTCGAAACGGCCTTTGCCGGGTTTCTCGGCGGCGACCATCCGGGCATCGGCAACCTTGTTGCCTACGCCACCTGCCACAATGCGGTGTTCGACAAGCTGCTCGCGGGAGCCGATGACGAGCCGGAGCCCGACTATGACGCATCGCTCGCTATCCTCGACACGCTCTTCGACGACCTCTCGCAAGGGCTGAGTGAGACGAAGCCCAAGGAAGCGCTGGAACTGCCCGGCCGCTTCTCCGACTACCCGGCTTTCTTTACCGCACTCGCTCGCGAACGGCCCGTGGCCTGTGGCGACGGGCGTCCTCGTCCGCATCCGCGTCTGCGGATTCTCGGCCTGCTCGAAGCCCGTTTGATGAGCGTCGACCGGATCGTGCTCGGCGGGCTCGACGAGGGCGTCTGGCCGATGAAGACGGTCACCGACGCGTTTCTCAACCGGCCCATGCGCGAGCGCATCGGCCTCAACCCGCCCGAGCGCCGGATCGGCCAGACAGCGCACGATTTCGTCCAGGCTTTGGGCAACCACGACGCGGTGATCACCCGCGCGGCCAAGCGCGAGGGTGCGCCCACCGTGCCGTCGCGCTTCCTCCAGCGCCTGCGCGCGTTCTCGGGCGAAAAGGCGTGGAACCGCGCGCTCGGCGAGGGCCGGCGTTACGCCGCCTATGCGGCCGCCCTCGATCGCGGCCCCGGCGCAGGACAGCCGCGCCTGACCCAGCCCAAGCCCCGGCCCGATCCGGCCCTGTTCCCCCGGACCCTGAGCGTCACCGAGGTCGAGACCCTGGTGCGCGACCCCTACGTGATCTTCGCTCGCCACGTGCTCGGGCTCGATCCGCTGGACCCGGTCGCGTCGCTGCCGGGCGCCGCCGAGCGCGGCACCCTGATCCATGAGATTTTGGGGGAGTTCGCCAAGGCCTACCCGACGAGTCTTCCCGAACTCTCGCCCGCGTCCGAGACGCTTGGCGATCTCGCCCGGCATGCGTTCAGCCAGATCAAGGACACCTACCCGCAGCTCTATGCCGAGTGGTGGCCGCGCTACGAGCGTCTGTCGGTCCGCTTCCTCGACTGGGAAGCCGAGCGCCGTGCCGCGCTCGCCCGGGTCGATCCCGAACTCTCGGGTAAGTGGCCGATCCCCATGGGCGCCGAGACCTTCACCCTGCGCGCCCGTGCTGACCGCATCGAGCAGCGCCGCGATGGCAGCGCCTGCATCGTCGACTTCAAGACCGGGCAGCCTCCGAGCAACAAGGAGGTGTTCGCCGGGTTCTCGCCGCAGCTCACCCTGGAGGCGGCGATGCTGATGCACGGCGCCTTCGCGGGATTTCCCAAGACCGACCAGACGCCGGAACTGCTCTACGTCCATGCCTCGGGCGGTCGCAAACCGTTCGAGCCCCTCGCGGTGAAGCCGCCGAAGGGGGATCCCCGCGAGGTCGCCGCGATCGTTGCGGAGCACACCGCCCGGTTTCGCGGCCTCGTCGCCCGGTTCCTGGCCGGGGAGGCGGCCTACGTCTCGCGGCCCTATCCGAAATTCGCGAAATCCTACGGCGATTACGACCACCTCGCCCGCGTGCTCGAATGGTCTCTCGGCGGGGAGGGAGAGACGTGAGTTTCTCTCCGCCTCCCGGCGGCTTGCTCTCTCATTGCGGCTTGACTGATATCGTATGCGATATCAGATTGTTGGGGTGATCGTCGTTGACGTCAATGTGGTGCTGTCTGGGCTTCGATCACGGAATGGAGCACCCCACGTTGTTTTGCGTGGGATGCTGACTGGTCGATATGCGTTCGCGGCGTCGCCTGCGATGGTGCTCGAATATGAGGCTGTCGTGAAGCGGCCGGGTCTGCTCGGGCCGACGCCGTGGATCGAGGCGGGTGGGATCGACACGATCCTCGATGCGCTCTGCGCGACGGCGGTGCCGATTGTGCCATGGTTCCGATTTCGGCCATTCCTCGACGATCCGAAGGACGACCTCTACGTCGAGTGCGCCCTTGCCGCGGAAGCCGCGACCATCGTGACGCATGATCGCCATTTCCGACACCCTGCCGTCGCGGCCTTAGGGCTCCGAGCCGTGACGCCGCAGACGCTGATCGAGACGTGAGAGATTTCGGAGATCCGTCCATGTCGAACTTTGCCCTCCGACTGCCCGACCATGTGATGTCTCAGGCGAAATCCGCTGCCGACGAAGACAACGTGTCCGTCAATCAGTTACTCGTCGCTCTCATCGCCGAGGGCCTCGGGCACCGTCGGGGCTTGCAGGAGCGGGGTTTGCAGGAAAAGGGCTTGCAGGAAAAGGGCTTGCAGGACATGCGGACACGCGCGTCTCGCGCCGATGTCGCTGCCGCCCTGGCGATCCTCGATCACGCGCCGGATGTGCCTGCCGAGCCCGGTGACGCGCTACGGTCCGGTTCGTGACGGCCTCCCGCGAAGCCTTCGTCGTCGACGACATCACCAAGGCTGCCCAGCGCCGGGCGGCCGATCCGCGGGCTTCGGCCTGGGTCTCGGCCAATGCGGGGGCGGGCAAGACCAAGGTGCTCACCGACCGGGTGGTGCGGCTCCTTCTCGACGGGGCGCCGCCTGCGCGCATTCTGTGCCTGACCTTCACGAAGGCGGCGGCCGCCAACATGTCGATCCGGGTGTTCCGGGTGCTCGGCCGCTGGGTGACGCTGGATACCGCCACCCTCACCGCCGAACTTCGCGAACTGACCGGCGTCACGCCTTCGCGAAAAACGCTGCAGGGGGCGCGGCGGCTGTTCGCCCGTGCGGTCGAGACGCCGGGCGGCCTCAAGATCGAGACGCTGCACGCCTTGTGCGAGCGCCTGCTGCACATGTTTCCATTCGAAGCGAACGTGCCGGCACGGTTCGAAGTCCTCGACGACGACACGGCCCAGGCGGCCTTCGGTGCGGCGTTGGACGATGTGTTCGCCAAGGCGATCTCGGGGCGCGACCACGACCTCTCCAACGCCTGGGCGCTGGTCAATGCCGAGGCGACCGGGGACACCCTGCGCAGCGTGATCCGGTCCGCCTTGCGCGCCCGCGGCGTGCTCGCCAACCGCCACGGCCTCGCAGGATCGTTGGCGGCGCTGGCGGACGCACTCGGGGTGAGCGCCGACGATAGCGTGATGGCGGTGGAGGACCGGATCCTCGACGGCGGGCTCGGCGATCTGGCCGACCTCGCGGCCCGCATGCGCACCGGCAAGGCGACCGATGACGGCATCGCCGACAAGCTGATGGAGGTCGCTGCGGCCATCGACCGGGTGCAGGCGCTGGACGCCTACCGCTCCGTCTTCTTCACCGAGAAGGGCACCGCGAAGGCCGATAAAAGTCTCGGCACCAAGGCGATCCCGGAGGACGCTCGGCAAAGCCTTCTGCAGGAGCGCGACCGGCTTGTGCCGCTCTACGATTCACTGCGCGGGGTCCGCGCCCTGGAACGCACCCGCGCCCTGTTTACGCTGGCAGCGGAAATCCATCGCCGGGTGGAGGCGCAGAAGGCGCGCCTCGGCGCCCTCGACTTCGACGACCTGATCCACAAGACCCTCGACCTGCTGGCACGGGTCGATTCCACCTGGGTCCTGTACAAGCTCGACCGCGGCGTCGACCACGTGCTCGTCGACGAGGCGCAGGATACCAACCCGCAGCAATGGGAAATCCTGCGGCGCATCACCGCCGATTTCGCGTCCGGCGAAGGCGCGCGCGACGTCGCGCGCACCCGCTTCGCGGTCGGCGATCCCAAGCAGTCGATCTACAGCTTCCAGGGGGCTGAGCCGCGCGAGTTCGAGACCACGCGGCGGGAATGGCAGGTCGCCGCGTCGGGGGCCGGTCTGGCGTTCGAGGACGTCCACCTCACCCTGTCGTTTCGCTCGGCCAATGCGGTGCTCAGCGCGGTGGACGCCACCTTCGCGATCCCCGAGCATTACGAGGGCCTGTCCTTCGAGGATGCGGCGGTGGGCACCACCCACACCACCGCGCGGGCGACGGCACCGGGTGCGGTCGAACTCTGGGGCATCGCCGAGCCGGCCGAGTCGCCCGAGCCGGATGCCTGGGCCGCCCCTGTAGACGCGCCCGAGACCAATGCGCCCGCCATCGTCACCGCCCGCCGGATCGCGCGGGCGGCACAGACCTGGACCACCGCCGGTGACGAGTCGGGCCGAATCTGGCGTCCGGGGGAAATCCTCATCCTGGTGCGCAAGCGCTCGGCCGCGTTCGAGGAGGTGATCCGCGCGATGAAGGCGCTCGGCGTCCCCGTCGCCGGGCAGGACCGCCTCGATATCGCCGCCCATATCGCGGTTAACGACCTCGTGGCGGCGGGCCGGGCTGGTCTGCTGCCCGCCGACGATCTGACCTTGGCCGGCGCGCTCAAGACGCCGCTGGTCGGCCTCGACGACGACGATCTCGTGCGGATCGCAGCGTTGCGGCCCGAAGCCGAGACCCTGGAGGACGCCCTCGCCCGCCATGCCGCAGCTGGCGATCCGGCCGCGATCCGTGGCTTGGCCGCGCTGACGCTCTGGATCGATCTCGCCCTGCGCGAGGGGCCGTTCGGGTTCTACGCCGCTCTCCTCGGAGCTCATGGCGGGCGCCGCGCGCTGGTCTCTCGCCTCGGCGGCGAGGCGGGAGACGCCATCGACGTCTTCCTGATGACGGCTGCCCAGGCCGAGCAGGCGACCGATGCGCCGTCGCTCGGCGGCTTTCTGGCCCGCTACGATACTGTGCCGGGGCGCGGGGAAGCGGGTCACACGGTCAAGCGCGACCTCGAATCCGGCCGCGACGAGGTCCGGGTAATGACCGTCCATGGCGCCAAGGGTTTGGAGGCGCCCCTCGTGGTGGTGATCGACGGCTGCGAGCCACTTGGGCGCAACGACCCGCCGCTCCTCGCCATGGCGCCGGGCCAGCCGCGGCGCGGTGGAGCCCTAATGCCGCCGGTCTGGTCGAGCGCCAAGGGCTACGACAGCGAGCCGATCGCGCAGGCCCGTGCCACCCTCCAAGCCCGGGCGCGTGAGGAGCACAACCGCCTGCTCTACGTGGCGATGACCCGCGCGGCCGATCGTCTGGTGATCGCGCCCTATCGCGGGCACGAGGTCCAGGCCGAGTCGGCGTGGTGCGAGATGATCCGTCTCGGCCAGGAGCGTCGCTTCGGAGCGGGATCGGCAGTCGAAACGCCTTACGGGCCCGTCACCCTGTGGCGTGACGGGGCACCGCGTGGGGGTGAGTCGGATTCTCGGCCGACGCCAGCGGTCGCGACGCCGCTGCCGCCATGGCTCGAGGCACCGGTGCGTTCGGAGGTCGAGGCCGCACCGCCGGTGAGTCCCTCGGAAGCGCTCGGTGCCGCCGATGCGCGTCGCCAGCCGGGGCGTCGCCAAACGGACAAGGAGGCCCGCAGCCGCGGCACCCTGATCCATTCGCTGGTGGAGCACCTGCCGCGCATCGCGCCCGACCAGCGCGAAGCCGCCGCGGGTGCCTATGTGCGTGCGCGGGCGCCTACTCTCGATCGCGCGAAAAGACACGCCATCGTCACCGCGACCCTGCATCTTCTCGAAGAGCCCGCTCTGGCGCCGCTCTTCGCCCACGAGGCGCGCGCTGAGGTGACCCTGTCCGGTCGGGTTCTGGTGGGGGGACGGGAGCGCCCGGTCTTCGGTCGGGTCGACCGTCTCGCGGTCGCCGACGACGCGGTACTGGTGGCGGATTTCAAGACAGGCCGTCCGCCGGCCGACGATGCGGCGCTGCCCGAGGCGGAGGCAGGCCAGATCGCGCTCTACGCCGCATTGCTCGGACAGATCTATCCGGGGCGGCGCATCGTCCCGATGCTGGTCTGGACGTCGGGCCCGACGATCCGGCGCCTCACCGATGACGAGGTCGCCAGGGCGCTCGACGCCCTCGCGGCACGGGCCGCTTGAGCGAGACGCGCCCGGTCCGAAGACCGGGCGCGTTCAGGCCTACTTGCCGGCGGGCGTCAGTTTCAGGATCTTGCCGTCCGCTCCGTCGGTGACGGCGTAGACTGCGCCGTCGCTTCCGACCTTCACATCGCGGATACGGCTCTCGAGCGGGATGCGTTCTTCGGAAACGACCTTGTCGCCATCGAGCTTGACTGCCACGAGTCCTTCGCTGACGAGGCCGCTGATGAGGAAGGCGTCCTTCCAGGCCGGGAACGCGTCACCGCTGTAGAGCGCCATGGCAGACGGCCCGATTACCGGGTCCCAGTAATAGACCGGCTGTGCGGTGCCGGCCGCCTGGGTCTTGCCTTCGCCGATCTTGCCGCCGTCATATTCGATGCCGTAGCTCACCTCCGGCCAGCCGTAATTGACGCCGGGACGCGGCCGGTTCAGCTCATCGCCACCGCGCGGTCCGTGCTCGGCGGTCCAGAGGCGACCCTGCGCGTCGAGGGCTGCGGCCTGGACGTTGCGGTGACCGTAGGACCAGATTTCGGGCTTGGCCTTCTCGCCGCCGGTAAACGGGTTGTCCTTGGCGGCATTGCCGTCGGTATCGATGCGGAAGACCTTGCCAAGGCCGCTGGTGAGGTCCTGCGCCTGCACGCGCGTCACCTTGTCGGAGCGCTCGCCCACGGTGACGAACAGCTTGCCGTCCGGCGCGAACACGAGCCGCGAGCCGAAATGCTTGTCGCCGTCATAGGTCGGCATCTGGCGGAAGATCACCTTGAACTCGTCGAGGCGGCCGGCCCCCTTCTCCTCGATGAGCTTGGCACGGGCCACCGTGGTGCCGTTGCCCTTCTCACGCGGCTCGGCGTAGCTGAAGAAGATCAGGCGGTCGGCGGCGAAGCTCGGGCTCAGCGCCACGTCGAGGAGGCCGCCCTGGCCCTTGGCATCGACCTTCGGCACGCCGGTGATCGGCGCGCCCACCGTGCCGTCCTTGGCGACGATGCGCATCTTGCCTGCCTTTTCGGTGACGAGCATGCGTCCGTCCGGCAGGAATTCCATTGCCCACGGGCTGTCGAGGCCCTTGGCGACCGTCTCGGTCTTCACCGCTGTTGCCGCGTCTGGCTTCGGCGCGCGCGTCTGGTTCGGCAGAAGCGGCTTGTAGGTCGTGTTGGGAGCGGCCGTCTCGGCCGGACTGTTGCCGGTGGCCGAGCTGACCGGCGCCGCGAAGGCGTCGCCCTCGACACGCGGCTGGCGGGGCTCGGAGGCCGCCGGCTCCTGCGCCTGGACGCCCGATCCGAGGCTGAGGAGGGCCGCGGTTGCGAGCAAGGTCTGGGAGATGCGCTTCACGTCGGGTTTTCCTCCATGCCGGCGTCTGGCCGTATTCACTCCTCTGGCATTTCGCGCGGCGCGCGGCCATTGCGTCGGCGACAGCCGGCGCGGTGAGGGTCAGACGGAGATGGGGCGAGCGGACGGGTTTGGCGAGGGTTGGCCGGGCTCACGGACGGTTCGTACCGCGAGAACTCGCCCACGACGCTGCCGCAACGGTGGACAATCCATGAGTGGAACGAGGGGCTGACCCGTCGCGAAGGCAGGATGCCTTGACCGTTCGCACCCGGGTCGCCAACTCTGCCATCACAGCAGCGGCGGACCTGTCGTCCACCGCCTGCAGAACGTGAAAGGGACAACGATGGCCACGATGAAAGTGACCGATGCCAGTTTCGAGGAGGACGTCCTGAAGTCCGCCGAGCCGGTCGTGGTGGATTTCTGGGCCGAATGGTGCGGTCCCTGCCGGCAGATCGGCCCCGCCCTCGAAGAGATTTCCGCAGACCTTCAGGGTCGCGTCAAGATCGCCAAGGTGAACGTCGACGAGAACCCCGGCATTGCCGCCCAGTATGGCATTCGCTCGATCCCAACGCTGCTGATCTTCAAGGATGGTCAGTTGGCAAGCCAGAAGGTTGGCGCCGCGCCCAAGGGTGATCTCTCGCGCTGGATTCAGGCGAGCGCCTGAGCCCATCGGGAGGCGCGTCGCGACGAAAAAACCCGGCTTTGGAAGCCGGGCTTTTTTCATGTCCGCAGGGTCGGCGACCGCACAAACGAAAAAGCCCGGCCGTGAGGCCGGGCTTCCTGTTTCGAGACCGTAACTGTCGGCTTAGTACGAGCCGAACTTGTAGTTGAGGCCGGCGCGGATGACGGCGAACTCGGTGTCGCTGCCACGGTTCGTGTTGACGCCGGCGGCGTAGGCAGTGCCGGTGCGGAAGGCGAGGCCGGTGCTGTTCGAGTAGGCGAACACGTTGCTGGCGTTCGTGCGGTCGAGATTCACATAAAGGCCTTCGACCTTGAACGTGACGGCCGACGAGCGGAAGAAGTTCAGGAACGAGTCGACGGGCAGGGCGTATTCGATGCCGGCGCCAGCAGCGTAGCCGGTGCGGAAGCTGTCATTGCCACGGAAGCCGCCGAACGAACGATCGGTGCTGCCAGCACCGTAGGCGAAGCCGCCGGTGCCGTAGAACAGGACGCGGTCGAAGGCGTAGCCGATGCGGCCGCGCACGGTGCCGTAATAGTCGAGGCTGGCGAGACCGTTCGGGTTGACGAAGGTCAGGTCAGGGTTCGGGGTGCCGATGAAGCCGGCAACGCGGTTGCGGTTGCGGCCGAAGTCGACGTACTGCGCGTCAGCTTCGATACCGACGACAACGCCCGAGCCCGGAGTGAACTGGTAGTTGTAGCCGATCTGGCCACCGCCAGTGAAGCCTTCCATGGAGTTGTTGTTGCTGAAGATAACAGCGCCGTTACCGCCGACGAGGCCGGGGTTACGGAAGATGCCGGAAGCGCCGGTGGCGACGACAGCCGTCGGGCCGCCATTGTTGCTGCTGGCATCGAAGCCGTAGCCAGCGTTGAAACCGGCGTAGAAGCCGGTCCAGGTGAACACCGGCACCGGCACGAACACCGGCGGAGCCGCGCGGCGCGGAAGGTCGGCGGCGGTAGCGGCAGCGGTCAGTGCGGTGAAGGCGGCGAAAGACGTAAGAAGCTTTTTCATTTTTGATCCCCAGCGAGTTGCCCGATCGCTGAGGAAATTACTCGACTTCGTACGGCCAAGATGTAGCGCAGAGGCCACACCGCTCCGCGGATGCAGCCGCACGTGGCACGCCGCCCTAACCAAGAGGGGAATTGCGGGGATTTTTAGACCGGCGGCGTTCCGTTGGCGGTGAGGACCGCCCCCGCGAGGTAGAGCGATCCGCAGATCAGGATGCGCGGCGGTTTCTCGAAGGCGATGTCGGGCAGGCCCTCCAGTGCGGCCTCTATACCCGTGGCGATATGGGCGCTGAGGCCGACTTCGGCGGCGATCTGCGCCACCTCTTCGGCCGGCCGCGCGGCCATCTGACCGGGAATTGGGACCGCAATGAGCGCGCGCGCGAGACCGACGAAGTTGTGCAGGAAGCCTTCCGCATCCTTGGTTCCGAGCAGGCCGACGATGAGCACCAGCGGCACGTCGCTGCGCTCGCCGAGATCCGCCATCGCGGCGGCGAGGATGCGCCCGCCATCGATGTTGTGCCCGCCATCGAGCCAGAGTTCGGCGCCGGCCGGCACGAGTTCCGAGAGGCGGCCGCGGTTGAGCCGCTGCAGGCGTCCCGGCCAATCGACGGTGTTGAGGCCGGTCTCGATGGCGGCGATCCCGATATCGCCGAAGCCCGCCGCCCGCAGGGCCGCGATGGCGGTGCCGGCGTTGGTGAGCTGGTGGCGCCCGTTGAGCCGGGGCAGGGGGAGGTCGAACAGGTCGGTCTCGTCCTGGTAGACGAGGCGCCCGCGCTCTGCGTGAACCGAAAAGTCCTGCTTTCCGACGCGGATCGGGTTGGCGCCCACCGAATCGGCAAGGCGGCATAGGACCGAATCGGCTTCGGCATAATCCTGCGCGGCGATCACCGCCGGGCAGCCCTTCTTGAAAATGCCGGCCTTCTCGGTGGCGACGGCCTCGACCGTGTCGCCGAGATACTCGGCATGGTCGCGGCCGATGGGCGTGACCACGGCGGCGGCCGGCTTGTCGATGACGTTGGTGGCGTCGACCCGGCCGCCGAGGCCGACTTCGAGCAGCAGCACGTCGGCGGGCGACTCGGAGAACAGCAGCAGGGCGGCCGCTGTGGTGATCTCGAATACGGTGATCGGTTCACCCTCGTTGACGGCCTCGCACCGGGCCAGCGCGTCGGCGAGCTGGTCCTCGGGCACGAAGTGTCCGCCGCCGATGGCGCCGATGCGGATGCGCTCGTGGAAGCGCACGAGGTGGGGCGAGGTGTAGACGTGCGCGGCGAGGCCCCCGGCTTCGAGGATCGCCCGCATGAAGGCGATGGTCGAGCCCTTGCCGTTGGTTCCGGCGACATGGATCACCGGCGGTAGCTTTCGCTCCGGGTGGCCGAGACGCGCCAGTAGGCGCTCGATGCGGCCCAGGGACAGGTCGATGGTCCGCGGGTGCAGGGCGAGGAAGCGCGCCATCAGCGCGTCGGAGGAATCCATGGGCGGGAATCGTCGCTCGTGGGGCTCAGGCCGGCTCGGCCACGGTGTCTTTGCGGGGGAGAGAGGCGTGTGCGGGCTGGTTCATCAGGAGACCGCACAGGCGCGCGATGGTGTCCTTCAACGCGTGCCGGTGGACCACCTGATCGACCATGCCGTGCTCGCGCAGGTATTCCGCCCGCTGGAAGCCGTCGGGAAGCTTTTCGCGGATGGTCTGTTCGATCACGCGTGGGCCGGCAAAGCAGATCAGGGCTCCGGGCTCGGCCAGATGCACGTCGCCGAGCATCGCATAGGATGCTGTGACGCCGCCGGTGGTCGGGTTGGTCAGCACCACGATGTAGGGCAGCTTGGCGGCCCGGAGGCGGCGCACCGCCACCGTGGTGCGCGGCATCTGCATCAGGGAGAGGATGCCCTCCTGCATCCGGGCGCCGCCGGAGGCCGAGAACAGAACATAGGGCGTGCGCTTGTCCAGCGCCGTCTCGGCACCGCGCACGAACGCCTCGCCGGCGGCCATGCCGAGCGAGCCGGCCATGAAGGCGAAATCCTGCACGGCCAGCGTCATCGGCAGGCTGCCGACGCGGCCGAAACCGATCTTGAAGGCGTCGGGCATGCCAGTCTTGGCACGCGCGTCCTTGAGCCGATCGATATAGCGCTTCTCGTCGCGGAACTTCAGCGGATCGGTGGCGGCCTCGGGCAACGGAACGTCGATCCAGGTGCCCTCGTCGAACATCATCTTGAGGCGCGCCTGGGCGCTCATCTTGAGGTGATGTTCGGAGCCGGGAATGACCCAGTGATTGCCCTCCACCTCCTTGTGGAACACCATCTGGCCGGTATCCGGGCACTTGACCCAGAGGTTCTCCGGGGTCTCACGCTTGAACAGGGTCTTGATCTTGGGGCGCACGACCTCCGAGATCCAGTTCATCGGTTCAACCATCATCGCGATGACGTCCTTGTCCGCGGGCTCGTGGTGTTGGGCGCAAGTTTTCGCAACAAAGCCGACGCTCCAAGGATCAGGCGCGCGCCGCGCCGCGCACGCCTTCGGCGAGTTCGCGCACCAAGGCGCTCACCGCTTCGACGGTCCCGTCTTGCGCCCGCGACTCTGCATCGAGCGAGCCGCGCAACGCATCGACCAGCGCCGAGCCGACGACGACGCCATCGGCACCCTTCGCGATCGCCGCGGCATCCGCCCCGGTCCGCACGCCGAAGCCGACGACGATGGGCAGGTCGGTATGGCGCCGGATGCGCGCGACGGCGTCCGCCACCTTGCCGAAATCCGGCGTCGCCGTTCCGGTGATGCCGGTGATCGATACGTAATAGACGAAACCGGCCGTGTTCGCGAGAACGGCCGGAAGTCGCTTCTCGTCGGTGGTCGGGGTGGCGAGGCGGATGAAGGCGAGGCCCTTGTCGAGGGCCGGCAGACAGAGTTCGTCGTCCTCCTCCGGCGGCAGGTCGACGACGATCAGCCCATCGATGCCCGCCGCCACCGCGTCCGCGAGAAAGCGGGGTACGCCGTAGGTGTGAATCGGGTTGAAGTACCCCATCAGGATCACCGGCGTGTCGGCGTTGCTCTCCCGGAACCGGCGCACCAGCTCCAGGGTCTTGACCACGCCCTGGCCACCCTTGAGGGCCCGCAGGCCGGCGGCCTGGATCGCCGGGCCGTCGGCCATCGGATCGGTAAAGGGCAAGCCGAATTCGACGATATCGGCGCCGGCAGCCGGCAGGGCCTCCAGGACCTTCAGAGAGGTCTCGGGATCGGGGTCGCCCGCCATCACGTAGGTGACCAGGGCAGCGCGCCCCTCGGCGCGGCAGCGGGCGAAGGTGGCGGCGATGCGCGTCTGGCCCGGATTGGCGGAACTCGGGAAAGAAGTACCGGTAGCGGTCATGGCGCCTTCGTCTCGCGGCCGTCCGGGCCGGTCTTCCGGCTCGGGATCGAGCCGCCGCGCCTACACCATCGCGGCCGGCCCGTGAAGCACGGTGCCGTCCAAGGCCTATGTCGTCAAACCGCGGGCATTTCGCAAGGAACGCTTAAGCGCCTTTGGAAAGCCGGCCTTCAGTCCCGGCGCGGCATCGTCCCTGGAACGGCCCGGGGCCGGGTTCGGGACTCAACGCAATCATGGTCATGCAGGGCGCCGCACTCGTCCTCTCTCTCTTCGCCTGCGTCCTTGCGCTCGCGGTCTTCGTCCGCCGCGGCCGCGCGCCGGTGGCCGAGGCGGCGGAACTCGAACATCTCCAGGACCGGATCTGGCGCTTGTCCGAGAGCGAGGAGCGCTATCGCGCGCTGGTGGAAGCGACCACGGAGGTCATCGTCCAACGTGACGCACATGGGCGGATCACCTTCGCCAACGCGGGTTTCGGACGCCTCGTCGGAGCCGAGCCGCTGACGCTCATCGGATCGACACGGCAGGTGGTCGAGCTTGAGCGGGGCGTTCCGCAGAGCCGCCCGGACGGCGTCCGCCGGATCGAGATGCGGTTGCAGCCGGCCGAGGGCCCACCGCGCTGGTTCTCCTTCATCGAGATGCCGGTGAATGGCGGCGACCAGACCCATTGGCTACGCGCCGGCTACGACATCACCGAGCGGGTCGAAGCCGCCCGCTCCCTCGACGAGGCCCTGAGCCGGGCCGAGGCCGCCAACGTGGCCAAGTCCCGCTTCCTCGCCACCGTCAGCCACGAATTCCGCACGCCGCTCAACGGCATCCTCGGCATGGCCGACCTCGTCCTCGACACCGGCCTCGATGCCGAGCAGCGAACCTATGTCGAGGCGGTGCGCACCTCCGGCAAGGCGCTGCTCACGCTCATCGACGGCATCCTCGATTTCTCCCGCATCGAGGCGGGGCGCCTCGACCTCGCGGCCGAGCCCTTCGATCTCGCGGGGATCGCCGAGGGCGTCGTCGAGTTGCTGGCGCCGCGTGCGCAGGACAAGGGCATCGAGATCGCCCTCGACATCGCCGACGACATTCCGCGGTCGGTGATCGGCGATGCCGACCGGGTGCGACAGATTCTCGTCAACCTCGCGGGTAATGCGATCAAGTTCACATCCGAAGGCGGGGTGGGGGTCGAGGTCCGGCGCGACGGCGACGCCATCGTCCTGTCGATCTCCGATACCGGTCCGGGCATTCCCGAGGCGCGGATCCCGATCCTGTTCGAGGAATTCGAGCAGGGCGACGGCAGTGCCAGCCGGCGTCACGAGGGAACCGGTCTCGGCCTCGCCATCACCCGGCGTCTCGTCACCCGGATGGGTGGGCGGATCGAGGCGACCTCCCAGGTCGGGCGCGGCAGCACCTTCATGGTCTCCCTGCCGCTGACGACCGCGGACGCGACGACCTCGCCGTCAGCATCGCTCAGTGGACGCCAGGTCATGATCGTGGCCGCCTCCCCGTTCCAGGCTCCCTACCTCGCCCGCCGACTCGCGCGCTCCGGCGCTTCGGCCCTGGTGGTCCCCACGGTCGAGGCCGGCCTCGACACGCTCGCGGGCATCCCCTTCGATGCGATCATCGTCGACCGCGCTTTGGGGGACGTCGCCGTCCGGAGTCTTGCCGTCGAGGCCAAACGCTGCGGCGTGCGTTGCAGCCTCGTCCTGCTGTCTCCGTTCGATCGGCGTGAATTCGGAGCGCCGGGTGCCGCAGGCTTCGACAGCTACCTCGTCAAGCCCGTGCGGACCCGCTCGCTGTTCGATCGCCTGCTCGAACCCGCGCGCGCCGCCGAGCCCCACCCCGAGATCGCAGCAAGGACCGCCGAATTCCCGCTCGCCGACCCGGTGGGCACGGAATCGACGGCCGGAGTGCCGTCGAATTCCGGCACGCGGGTGCTCCTGGCCGAGGACAACCCGATCAACGCGCTTCTCGCGACCAAGGCCCTGGAGCGCATCGGCGCCACCGTGATGCATGCCCGCGATGGCTTGGAGGCGCTTGCCCTGCTGGCCGAATCGGTGCGGACCGGCGAGGCGTTCGACCTCGCGCTGATCGATATTCGGATGCCCGGCCTCGACGGTCTCGAGACTGCCCGCCGCATCCGGATCGTCGAAGCCGCCGCCGGCGTGCGACCCCTGCATCTCGTGGCGCTCACCGCAAATGCCGGCCGGGACGATGAGCGTGCCGCCCGCGAGGCCGGCTTCGACGGCTTCCTCGCCAAGCCGCTCAACCTGCGCGCATTGCCGGCTCTCATGGACCGGCACGCTCAGGCGGCCTGAGGTCTCCGATCGATCGGGTTTAGCGCTGAGACGAGAGCTCACGTTGACAGGATCGCGCACGCACGCGAACACGGCGCCATGGTCGATCCTGCAAAGCCAGACATGTCTCACCCGGCATCCGTCTCGAATGGTCGCGACGGGCTCGTCGCCGGTGCCATCGCGGCGCTCGTGGTCGTGACCGTGCTGATCGGGGGACTGGCTCCGGGGGCTCCGGCCCACCGTGCCGCCGTGCTGCCGAGCGAGGATGCGGCGTGCGCCGAGTGGAGCGATGGCTGCCGGGTGTGTCAGCGGTCCGACGCGGGGGTGGCGTGCTCGCTGCCGGGCATCGCCTGTGTGCCCGCCGCGCCCCGATGCGCGCGCCGGGTCGGAGGCTGATCCGCCGGGGAGGGCTGCATGACCCGTCCGGTCTTCCGGTTCGCTCCGAGTCCCAACGGCCGGCTTCACCTCGGCCACGCCGCGTCGGCCCTTCTCAATGCCGATCTCGCGCACCGGATGAGCGGTCGCCTGCTGCTGCGCATGGAGGATATCGACCCGGGCCGTTCACGTCCGGAGCTCGCGGCCGCCATCTGCGACGACCTCGCCTGGCTCGGCCTGCGTTTCGATGGCGCGGTCCGATACCAGTCCGAGCATCTCGGGACCTATCGTGCGCAGGTGATGGAATTCGCTGCGCGTGGCCTCGCCTATCCGTGCTTCTGCTCCCGCAGTGTCATCGCAGCCGCGGTAGGGGCCGAGGCCGCAGCAACCCGGCAGGCCATCCCGCGCGATCCCGACGGCGCGCCGTTTTACCCCGGCACCTGCCGACACCTGTCCGATCGCGACGTTTCCGCCCGGCTTGCCGCCGGTCAACCGCATACGTGGCGCCTGGACATGGGGCGGGCCATGGCAACGGCCCCAGGACCGCATCATGTCGTCACCGTCGAGGCTTCACCGGACGCGGCGGTCGGAGTCGATGTGTACCCTCTCCCGAAGGCGGTGGGGCAGGGAGAGGCGGCCGATCCCGCGCGTTGGGGCGATGCGGTGATCGCCCGGCGCGATGTCCCCACGAGCTACCACCTCGCCGTGGTGATGGACGATGCGGCCCAGGGGATCACCCATGTGGTACGCGGCGCCGACCTTCGCGCCGCCACCGATCTCCACGTTCTGCTGCAGGCGCTGATCGCGGCGCCGTCACCGCGCTATCATCACCATCCGCTCATCCGCGATGCCCACGGCGACAAGCTCGCCAAGTCGCGCGGCTCGCCAGCGCTGGCCGACCTGCGGGCCGCGGGCATCACCCCCGAGGCGATCCGCCGGGAGCTCGGCTTCCGTGATGTCGGGTTCGGTGCGTGAGGGGAGGGGAGGGGAGGGGGCGTAAGGGGAGGAGGTTTGCGACACGGCCCGCGCCGCCTCAGCGTACGGCGTCGCGCTGGGCCATCGTGGTGGCGTTGCGGGATTTCTGCATCGTCCCGTCGATCTGCTCGCGCTGGCGGTTGAATTCGGCGAGCATGCGGCCGTCGAGCTCGCGACCGCGCGGGACGCGAATCTTCATCGGGTCGACGAAATGCCCGTTGATGATGACCTCGTAATGCAGGTGCGCGCCGGTGGAGAGGCCCGTCGAGCCGACATAGCCGATGACCTGGCCCTGGCGCACGCGGGCGCCGGCGGTGACGCCGCGCCCGAATCCCGACATGTGGTTGTAGGTGGTGACGTAGCCGTTGATGTGCTGAAGCTCGATCCGCCGGCCGTAGCCCGATGACCATTCCGCCTTGATCACGGTGCCGTTGCCTGCGGCCATGATCGGCGTGCCGATCGGGTTGGACCAGTCGACGCCGGTATGGAGCTTGGCGTAGCCGAGGACCGGGTGGCGCCGATAGCCGAAGCCCGAGCGCATGATGCCGTCGGCGATGGGCTTGCGCATCAGGAACTTCTTCAGCGAGCGGCCCTGCTCGTCGAGGTAGTCGATAGTGCCGTCGTCGGGGGATTGGAACCGGTAGACCTTGCGCGCCTCGCCTCCGAGAGTCAGCGAGGCATAGAGCAACTCGGGACGCTCGGCGGCGCTCTGACCGGAATCCTCGTCGAAGGTGTAGAAGACGTCGAGGCTGTCGCCGGCCGAGATGCGGCGCTGGAAGTCGACGTCGTAGCCGAAGATCCGCACCAGATCCTCCACCGTGGTGCGCGGCAGGTCGTGCCGGGCCGCCGTCTCGTAGAGGCTCTGATACAGGCGCGGGCCCGAGCCGCCATCGTCCTCGCCGTCCTCGGAATTCTCCGCCGCCACCGGCGCTTTTCGCGAGGGCGCATCTTCGGTCGGAGGTGCCACCGAGACGAAGGCGCCACGATCGTTGATCGCCGCGATCCCCTCGATGCCGGTCTCGCCATAGAGGATCACGCGGGTCACCTGACGTGGGTCGCCGGGCCGCGGGCCGGGCGCGAGCTGGAGCCGGAATTGCTGTCCCTCGCCGAGTTCTCCGATGCGTGCCTTCCCGCCCAGTGCGGCGACGATGCCGCGCACTTGCTCGTCGGTGGCACGGCCGGTGCTCTTCAGAACGGTCTCCAGCGTCTCGCCGCGCTTGAGCGCGAGATCGCGGTCCTCGACCAGAGGTGCCCCGCCCGCGGGAACGCCGGCCTTGGCGAGCTTCGTCACGTTTTCGGGCACCACGAGGACGTCGATGGATTTGAAGGGGGAATTGTCGCCCATGGCCTTCGACGACTCGTCGAGATCGGGATTGGCGAGGCCCTGCTGCAGGGTGCGCGACAGCATGATTTGCGGGGCGATGGGGAGGGCGGTGCGCCGGCCCGCTTCCGCCGTCATGCGGCGCTCCTCCTCGATCTGCGCGGCCATGTCCTCGTCGGTGAGGGCAGGGGCGCCCGGCTCGACCTCGAGACCGGCCAGATCGCGCTTGACCACCGAGACCTCGGCACCGGGGCCTTCTCCGAGGCCCGGGTCCGGCGCCCGCTCGGCCGGTTCGTTCGAGGCGAACTTCATCGGGTCGAAGCGCGGCATTTCGGGGGCGAACACGCCCGTGGTCATGGACAAGGCGGTGGAGATTCGCACGAAGGGACGAACCTTGATGATCTCGCGATCGGCCAGGCGCACGGTGACGGGGGACCGAAAACTCTGCTTGGCCGAGGCGATCATCAGGTTGCGGACGAGGCGGTCGCCCTTGCGGGCGAGGTTCGCCACGCCGTCGCTCAACGCCGGCCGTACCACCACCGAGGCCCGTTCGGGGATCGCCGCGAACGAGACGTCACTCTGGAGGGAGACATGGAGGGCCGCCCCGATCAGGCCGGCCCCGGTGAGCCCGGTGAGCGCACTGGCACACAGCCAGCGCAGATTGACCTCACGCCGATCGATCCGCGTCGCGTCGGGCCCGAGCAGATCGAGGGCCGGCTCGATGCCGTTGTGGAATCGTGGCGCCGCACGCTGATCCTGCGAGCCGCCGGGAGTGCCGATCTTGAGACGGCCGCGCTTCACGAAAAGTCCTCGAATTCGAGCGCGCACGACCGCTTGAAGGGTGGCTGGGGCGCGATCGGTCCATAGCGATAGCGGAAATCCGCACGAAGCGGATCGCGCGACGATGTCGAAGGGCAGCATGTCGAGATTGAGGCGCTGTGCCAATCGGGAACAGGATACCGTGTCACGAGCCGGGGAGGGGGCCTGTTTCGGGCACTTTCCGGCAAAGCGCGGTGGTGGCGCGTTTTATCGGTTGACGGTGTGGGTAGCCGTCTCTAGAAGCCTGTTCATCGGCGGCGGCGAGCGGGACCTTCGGGTTTCGGGGTTG
>NZ_JAAHTB010000026.1 GCF_010692745.1 Methylobacterium sp. BTF04 | reverse complement strand
TCAGAAGCTGGGTGCACGCCATCAGCGTGATGGTGCCGACCCCTGGCTCCGTTGCCGCCAGCATCGGACCACGGGCAACCTCGACCCGGGAGACGATGAAGCGCCCGCCGTTCGACGATTCCTTGCTCAGGCGCCGGTAGCGCTCGGCCCACTCCACCACGTTGAGGTTCGGGGTCGGCGTGACGCCCTTCCTCCAGGATGCCGACAGGCTTCCAGTGTCAGCCGAACTCGGCCGGTGGATCGCCAAGTTCGGAGAGGTGCTGTTTGACATACGCGTTCAGGATGGTCGTCAGCGCGCGGGGGTCGACCTTGAGCTCGTCTGCCATCGTGACGGCGACTCGCGCCGGCCAGGAAGACCACGCGTCGCGGAAGTCGCGGGCGGTGTCGAAGAACAGTTTCTCGGCCGCCTCGCGGTCGACCAGCTTCTTGTCGTTCTTCTCGACCTCCTGCTTACGCTGAAGACCGAGGTAGTTTTCCTTGCGCCGAAGCGCGAGCGGTATCGGCAAGTCGACGCCGTTCGGGTCGAACTGCCCATCCTCGTCCGGGTCTCCGGCGGGTACCGCGCCGGGCCTCGGCATCGCCGCTCCGAGCTTCTGCCAGGTGTCCGGTTTCGGCTTGGCGGGCGCCCTCGGCTCGGCTGTGGCCGTGTTACCTGGGGCAGATCGGACGGGCCGATGGGTAACACCGCCCCGATAGTTCGCCGGGCGCTGGTCGAGGTTCCATTCCGAGGCCTCGACGTCGATGAGACCTGCGTCAGAAAAGACCAGCAAGTCTTTCTGTTTCCAAACGGTTACCGCTTTACGCGAGACGCCGCGATGGCGCGCAAAATCGGCTTGGCTGAGGAATTTCGATCCGCTGGCTGCCGTCATGCTGGCCGTTACCTGTTACCGCGTTACCGGGTTCCAGGACCCTAGCGCTAGAAACAACTGGGGCCCCGACCACCCGTATACGATTCAAGGCCCCAGGGTCCCCCGGCAACTTACTGACCAAGGTCTCGGCGGGCCTTTACGGCCTCATAGAACTTTCCGCCGTCGACCCGCGCGCCTGAGGCGATATCCGCCATTGTCTTTAGCGCGAATTGCAGTGGAACAGGCCGGTGGCCTTCAAGCAACCTTTCGGCCGACCATAGAGCGAGGGCCGACAGAAGCTCGCCGTATTCCTCGCCGAGGCTGCCCCCCTCAAATGAACCGGCAAAATCCTGATCTACCCGATCGCCCATGTTTGGCACCTCAATCCCCGCCACCACTGGACGATCCGCCGTCGCTGCTCGACGAGCAGGACGATCCGCTGTCCGAGGACCAGGAGGAAGCGGAAGAGCAATGCGACGAGGGTGAGGTGTCGTTGTCGATGTAGCTTGGCGACATGGGGCTGGGCGTGCTCAGAAGCATGCCGGCGGGCGAGGCCGGGTTCATGGGGCTGTCGTCGTAGGACGAACGTGTCGAGGCCGTCGAGGCCTCCAGGCGAGGACGGCGGGAGCGATCAACCTCTTCACGACGCCGGCGCTTCGCTTCACGATGCTTGCGACCGAAGATGTCAAACATGTCGCCTCGCTCTTGGTGATGGTTGCGGCGCTTGGATTCAAACCAAGGACCTTTAGTTTATGATCCTCACGCACTACCGGACTGCGCTACGCCACGTCGAAAAGAAAGAGGTGCGTACCCTGATGGGGTTTAAGTAGTGCCCTGATGGGGTGCGCTCATGGTAACCAGCCTACAAAGTGGAGAAGCGGTTTCATCCGTCTCCGGAGGGGCTTAACTCCGATCCCATCTCGGGAGAGTACAGCGCCTACAGGGCAGCGTTCGTTATATTACACGATTTGTGTTCCGGCAACACCCAAACTCCACGGGCAATGACACTGGCCAGATATGCTCTAATCACCTTGTGACTTGGATCGCTCAACCACTGGTGGATAATTGCGCATTGCGAGGGAAATCGTGGTACCAATGGTCGACACCCTGCGAGTGCCTCGGGTGACTCTCTCACCCTGAACTGATCGGCATCTGAGGGGCGATCATGAGCGACGAAAAGCGCTTCCTCCCTGGTCAAGCCGTAGACCCGTTTCCTCCGGGGACGACGGGCGACTTCCTGCTCCCGATCAGCCTGCCTGCGCCCGAGCTTATGATGGGCGAGGGCCTGGCGGTGATCGTGCTGACGACCGTCGAGGATCAGCGAGTCGGTATCCCCATGGGACACCAGGCTCTATCCGACCTCCATAAGATAATCGGCGAGGCACTTCGGTTGCTGCGGGCGCCTGAGGGTGGATCGGTGCAGTGATCAGCCGAGATCTGCGTGCTTGGGGACAGGTGCCGCTTGACTGAGGCGGATGCAATCTTGCTGCGAATGGCTACTGCGCTCAGTGAAAGCAAGCTTATTGCTGGACCGCTAGCTTGGTATCCAGGAAATCGCCCCCGGAAGCTAGTTCTTGCGGCCCTCGCTGAAGGCATCTCGATTAACGCCGAACTTCACATTACTGCAGTGTCTGGGCTTCCCGACGAAAACGTGACGTTCCAGCTTTGCCTTGCTGAACCTGCCGGCACTTATCCAATCTCGCGTTTTGATTGGAAACCTCCCGGTATTCACACGAATAAACTGGGCCCGCATAAGGGCATCCGCAGCGAGACCGGGCTGCATCCGTTTGCGGAAAATGCCGCCTTGGGGTTTGCGTGTATGGTGTCGGACAACTTGCCGGTGTGCCTTCCGGTAACACCAGAGCCGAGTGATTTCGGAGAGGCTGTTGCCTATGTATGTGCTACCTTCAATCTCGCATTCGTCAACGGATTACCGTTCCCGCCATGGTCACCAACGCTGATGTTGTGAGCCGCCATCCGCTCTCCGCCGTAGCGGACGAAGCGGCGCGCGCGCTTGTCCGCGTCCGGCTTGGGCCGGGGGCAGATGCGCGCGTGATGCTACCCGTGCTGTACCCCTCGGGGGCCTCGGTCATGCTGCGGGTTGGCGGTGGCCCAAAAGAGTACATGGTCACCGACGACGGGTCTGCAGCTCGAGAAGCCGACATGGCTGGAGCAACGGAATTTTTCCATCGCGCGGCCCGGGAAGTTGCCGAGCAATGCGGCGTCCGCTTCGACGGAAACGAGTTGTTTGAGATTGATGCGCCGGCGGACAATCTCCCTGGTTTTATGGCTATTGTAGCTGATGCATCTCGTCGGGCCGCCCAGCTTGTCGCGGAGCGTCACGCAGAGAAGCTTGATCGTAAACTGAAGGTCGGGCTTGCGGATAGGCTAATTGATGTATTTGGACAGCGTGCCATTGAGATCAGGCCTCAATATTCTGGAGCCTCGACACACCCATGGTCGTTTGATGCGGCTGCCCGTTTCGGTGAACGGATTGTCCTGTTTGCCGGAGTTACTCCGTCCGCGGTGTCTATATCTTCGGCTTATCTGAAGCTTGACGATGTGCGCCGACTTGCGGAGGCACCGAAAACCGTTGCGGTATTAACTAGACCGTCCGCTTTCCGTCAGGATCAGAGACTTATCCTGGGCCGGGCTGCTGCGATCTTGGATGCAAAAGCAACAGACGAAGAGTTCAGGCGGGCCGCTGCCTAGAACGGCAGCGTGTCCTCCACCTCAGGGGGACGGTGCCGTAGACGTCTGCTTGAGGCCTTCCAGGCGAACTGAAATCGGGCTCAGCACCGAGATCTGGCGCTGTAGGGCAGTCGACGAAACATCACGACTCAAACCGCCTGAACATCTGCGATCCCAAGCTCCACAGGCGAGGGCCGACCGAAGATGCTGACCGCGACGCGCAGACGGTCATGCGGGAGGATCTCTTCGACCGCGGCAGGGAAGCTCGCGAAGGGGCCGTCCATCACCAACACGCTCTGCCCGACCTTGATGCCGACCGGCTCCACGATCTCTCCCCTGGCGATGACGTCCACGAACCGCTGCAAGCCTTCCGCATCGAGCCGGGCTGGCTTCAGCACGGGTCCGGCGATGTTGCCCTGGGTGGTCGTATCCTCCACGGGACGGCAGACGATCTCGGCCACCCCGATGCTGCCCTTCGCGATGTCCAGGTGAGCGGGATCTCGGACGCCGATGAACACCGTGCGGATCAGCATAGGCACGCAGCGGATCATCCGGCGGCCGCGCCGAACCACCACCTCCGTCGAGCGGGGCTGATAGGTCACCGCCTCGGCGTCCTGCAGCGCCTTGAGCGCTCGATCTCCCATGCGGGGCTTGGTGCGAGCGATGTACCAGCACAGGCTCGGGTCGATGGTCGGTGACGCCACCCCAAAGATCGGATCGGCTACGCTCCGGGCGCCGGGCGCGGCCGGGCTCGTACTGGTGCTGCCCGCCGACCCGCATTGTTCGAGCTTGCGCTGTTCCCGGCGCTGGCGGCGCTCCCGTTCGCGCTGACGCCGGCCCTTCGCACGCTGGTTCTGGCTTCGGACGGTCATTGGTGGTCCTCGGTACGCGACAGGAGGATTGCGGGGGCAGTTCAGGCGGCGCCGGCGAGTGCCTCAGGGCTGGCCTGGGCACGTCGTGGACCGATGCGGAACTCCGCCAGTATGTGGGGCGGGACCTTGGTCTGCGGGTGGTCAGGAGGCGGCGTCCGGGTGGACAAATCCCACTGCCCGAGCGTGGTTCGCCAATGCCGAACGTAGTCCCGCCACCGGTCGTCCGAGAGGCGCTCGAGGTAGGCGTGACCGGAGTTGGCTGCGGCGACGGCTGCCATGACGGCCTTCGCCGCAGGACCGACGTGTTCCTTCCAGCGGCCCTGGTTCAACCACGTGGAGGCCATGGCGACGAACTTGGTGCCGAGGATCTCGTTTGCCCGGCACTCGGTGATGTAGCCGTCGAGCCCTGCGGAAATGTCCGAATGGGTCGCGCCGTTCTTCAGGGCTTTGAGGTAGGCAATTTCAGCGGGATCGGGTGGATTCGAGCCCTTCCGCTTCGGGTATTTTGGCCAGAACGTTTCCTGGAAGACCCGCTTATCGGCTGCAGTCGAACATATATGTGTTTTATTGTTATTTGTGTATTCTAGTTTGTCCCGGTTTCTCGATTTGGGCTGCCCCGCATCTGTCCCAGTAGTGTCCCGCTGCGGATGGATTTCGTCCATTTTTTCCTTTGTATTAGAGTGACTTGTGTCGGCCTCGTCTGTCCCGATTTCGCCGCACATCTGTCCCGCTATCTGTCCCACATCTGTCCCACCCGTGTCCCGCTCAACACCGCCCGATCTCTGAAATTCTTCGAAGTTACAGAGGGTTAGGACAGTCTGAAGTGTCCCATTCTCGCGCGCGATGCTTCCGCGGGATTCGAGCCGCACAAGGAAGCGATCAACGCGCGATTTGGACCATTGCCAGGCGTCGGCCATGAAGCGGACCGAGTGGCAGATTTGCCCGCGCCCCAGTGTCACGGTGGTGGCGCCCGAGCGGACGCGGCGCTCCTTCCACGCAGCCTCCGCGACAAGCCACAGGAACGCCTCCCTCTCCGTGAAGGGCTCATTGGCGAAGCCGGCGTTCGTGAAGATGCCTCGATCCACGGCAAAGACGCCTCGATCGCTCATGTCGCCATCTCCGCTAGTACGTTGCAGGCGACGTCGCAGAAGCAGTCGATCCGGATCGTGGGGCCAGACCTCTGCTTGAGGATCTCGATCTCGAGGACGTTGCGCCGCCGGGCCAAGCGATCGGCCTCATCGTCCTTCAAATCGGGTTTGCGCTCGAGGTAGTACGCCTCGCGGAACAATCCGAGGACGACATCGGCATCCTGCTCAATGGAGCCACTGTCCCTGAGATCGGACAGGATGGGCCGCTTGTCTTCGCGGGTCTCCACGGCACGGCTCAGCTGACACAGGCCGACCACCGGGATTGCAAGCTCCTTGGCGAGCCCCTTCAAGCCGCCGGAAATCTCCGTCATTTCCTGAACGCGATTGCCGGCGTAGCGCCCTGAGGGTCGAACGAGGCCCATGTGGTCCACGATGATGGCGGCCAGCCGTTTGCCTTGGCGTTCGGCCCGCAGGGCCATTTGGCGGCTTCGAGCAGCGATCTGGGATAGCGTGACCCCCGGCTGTGGCTCGATCCAGATCGGGATACGCGCCGCCTCGCGCTCGGCGAAGTAGAGGCGCCGCAGGGCATCGTCCGTCAGGTCGCGGGCTTGGGCGATGGAACGGTAGCTGATCTGGTCGTATTCCCGCGGGTCATAGGCCACGGCCGAGAGGACGCGCTGTCCGAGCTCGACGTCGTTCATCTCTAGGGACATGAACCCGACGGGACCGGCCCTCCGCGCCGCCGCGATGGCGAAGTGCAAGGCTGCGGCGGTCTTGCCCATGGCAGGCCGACCGGCCAGGACGATGAATTGTGATTCGCCCATGCCGAGCGTGGCCCGGTCGAGGCTCGGGATCCCAAACGTCACGCCGTGGTCTTCGTTGGTCGTTCGCAGGTGCCTCACACGGGCCATGACGCGTTCTACGCTTGTGCCGAGGGTGGTTCGCTTGACGCTTTGGCTCAGGCCGGCGCTCGCGACCTCGTCCAGGACCTCGATCATCTGCGCCGCATAGGCGGCAGGGCTCATGACGCTATCGACCGACATGGCGGCAACGGCGGCTTCGGCCGTCGCCAGAACGAGGCGCATCTGTGCGGATTGAGCGATCAGGCGCGCGTAATCGGGAGCCCCGCTGATAGTCGTGGCGCCAGTGACCAGTCGACCAACGTATGAGCCGACCGTAATGCCGCCGAGGTCGGCGTTGCCGAGGATGGCTTTCATCAGCCCGAGGTCGATGGCCTCGCCGGCATCGCGGCGCTGGCACATCACCTCGAAGAGATGTCGGTGAACTTCTTCGTAGAAATCCTCCGCCTTGACGTACTCGCGCGCCCGATCGATCGCACCATTGGAATGGAGAATCGCGCCCAGAAGAGCTTGCTCCGCCTCCAGCGCGTGCGGCACCTGCTGCTTCGTTTCGCCCGTCATCCGCGCCGCTTCATCGCCATGACCCGATCGAACTGCCGGTCTGCCTCGTTCTGGTCAGCCGATTGGAACAGTGTCAGCCACTCTCGCCACGCGCGGCCGGCGGCGATGCCGTGGTTGATGTCTCCGGTCTTCTCGGCTGCGTTGCGCGCATCGAGATAGCGCTGCCAGACTTCCTGCTCGCGCCGCTCACGAAAGAGATCGAGGTCAACGACGCCCATGGCTGGGCCTCATCGATCGGTGCCAAACGGGTGGAAGGGGCGAGCTACGAAGGACAGCAGGGGGCATCGGCCAAAGCTCCGAGGTTCGGGAGCGCCGTGTTCGGGCGGGAGGAGGAGGGCGGCGGTTGTTCGCTACGGCCCCGTCAGGGCGGCGGCTGGGCGTGGGTCAGCGGGATCACGGCTCAGGATCCTTGATCCACGGGGCGATCGTCACCGCCAGGCCCGAGGCCCAGCGCAAGATCGACCGAGCGATCCAGGTCCGGGCCCTGAAGGCCCAGGGCCGCGTCGCAGGCGGTGAGTTGCGAGATGACGGCCCTGAACTCATCGCGTGCTTGCTCCGTGGCGCGAGCGTCGCGCGCTGCTCTTCTGAGGCGATCCATCTCGTCCGAGCGGATCGACCGGGCTTCGCTGTGCCAGATGCCCCGCACGCGGCGATCGTTGAGGCCGGTCGCCCGCGCGACACGCGAGAGCGCCCCCTTCACGTTCTCACCGAGCCGCAACGGGCCGGCGATCGTTTCGACGAGGGTGCGCGCTTCGGCTCTTGCGGTCATCACGACGGCCTCACGGCCCTTGGGTGATTTACCCACGGGCTCGGGTGACTTGCCCAACATCTCGGGTGCCTCCTGTGGTCGATTGCAATCGCCACCAGAGAGGAGACCGACAGGTGCGGGTTACAGGCAGGAACAGCGACATCGATCGGACCGGCCGCAACGTCTTGGCGGGCGAGAGCGAACGGACGGTCGATGGCGCTGGGGAAAGTATGGGCGGAGGTCACAGGCAGGCCTCCGCGGAGGAAGCGCGGGCCTTCGCCGGCTCCATGTCGGAGGCGCGGACCATCCCGCCGGAGATCTCTTCGATACGAGCCGCGACCCGGATGGATGGGCCGCGCGCACGAAACCGTAGCTTGCGGACGCCGAACACGGAGATGTCGCCGATGCGCTCGGCCATCTCGGAATCGGTGAGCGCTTCACGGCGCATCCAGTCCTTGAGCAGCATGGCGGGGCTACCTCCGTCCGGGGGCGGTGGCGAGCGGGGCGCCGTGCCCACCCTGGGCGATGCCCTGGCAGTGCTGTGCGTCGACCTGATCGCGGTGCTGCCGGCGGTGGATCGACCCGCCGTGCGGGAGAGGCTGGCGAACCGCCTCGACGATCAGGCCCGCACGCCGGGCGCCGGGCCGGCGGCGGCGCTGCTGGGCGCTATCGCCATCGCGCTGATGCGGATGGAGCACTGAGACGGGCCGGCCATGCCCATCCGACGAATCCACCCCACATGCGAGGAGATCGCCATGACCACCGAGGAAGATCTGTTCGACGTCGAACTGGACGGCATCGAGCGCACGCTTGGGCCCGCCCTCGGCGACACCGCCTACGACGTCATGTTCGACTGCATGAGAGCGAGCACCATCGTGCACATCACCGTCAGCCTGAATGCCGAGGCGGTGACGACCACGGAGATCGTGCCGCTCGCCATGAGCGAACTGCATCGGGCGTTCGCCGCCCTTGCGGATCAGACGAAGGCGTGGCGGATCGATCCGGGATAGACCGGGCGCGCCGCTGGACAGTGCCGGCCTCGTCGCCCCACCATCAAGGGTACGAACCGAACCAAGGAAGCCGGGAATGGACGAAGCGAGGTTTCGAGCGCTGGAAGCGCGCATCGAGGCTTTGGAGAGCGAGATCAAAAGCGCGCGGAACGATATCCACTGGGCGATCGGCTTGATGTTCGTCGTCCCGGTTGGGCTGTTGATCGTGCTTCGGGTTTGGTCCTGATGGACGATCGTTTTGGTGCTGGGAGCGATCTTGGGTGAACACTCCCCGGTGTAGATCTGGCTGTCAGCGCCCGGCGCGGCGTGCTTCAGGGGTTGACCAATCGGCTCGACGACCAGGCCCGCACACCGGGCGGCGGTCAGGCCGTTGCGATGCTGGGCGCGATCGGTGGGTCGCTGATGCGAATGGGAATGTGAGGCGCGCATTAAAGGCGCGCCTCCACAAGCGTTTCGGATGGTGTTGATTGAGCAGGTGTTGCGCTATCGAAGATATCGGGCCGCAGGATGTGACGAGAAATTCCGCTCGCGGCCTCGACTTTCAAGACGCGTTCAGCGGGTATCCTTCGCCATTGTTCTATTGCTTGGCGAGTGACGCCAATAGCGGCAGCAAGCGCCCTGCGGCCACCGGCTCTCTCGCAAGCCAACTGAAGCGGATCGTCAATCATGCAAGTTTTTCTAGCGCGTCTTGCGCGGTAATGCAAGCTACTCTTGCGTAGCGACACATCCCCATCCGATGGCACTTTGCATCCCATGGAAAGCTCACGTGGAGATGCGCTCAGAAGCGCACGCAAGGCCTTGCGGCTCACCCAGCAGCAAGTAGCCGAAAAAATTGGGGTCACTCGGGCTGCGGTCGGTCTATGGGAGAACGACGAACCAATTTCATTCACTAATTTGAAAGCCGTGTGTACTGCGTTAGGAATTGATCTTCTAGCTGCGACAGAAGGCAAGCTTGTAACTCTTTCTTTTGTCAGTGAAGAAAAGCCACAGAAAATGGAGCAGTTTGGCTCAAAAGCCGACATAGTATCAGGCGGTGAGCCAAACTTATATAGTAAGGATTATTTTATAAAAAAAGGTATTATACCAGTTTATATGATGGTAGAAAAAACTGAATTTCAAAAAGAAGGTAACGTGCAGATTTCTGAAGTTCCTTTGCTTAATGCGGAGAGAACTGATCGTACGCCTAATGATAATAGTTTGTATTTAGTCGCTCAAATAACAAAAGTAATGGAACCTGTATTTTCCAGTGGCACGGCATTCTCGGTAAGTTCCGAGGGTGTTGCGTCTGTTGGTGATTATGTAGTTATAAATACACTATTTAACAGAGCGTATGAACCTGGGAAGCGTCCATCCGGTGCCCTTCTGCTGCCGTGTTATTTTGGTATACTGGAGTCGTACTCAGGTTCTTCGGTGGTCTTAAGGCAGCTTAACCCTGAAGAACGTTTTGCTATCCCACTCAATACGGTTGCATCTATTCATAAGGCATGGCCTGCCGACCCGAGATAAATTCCGCAAGGAACGCTTGCGTTATGACGCAAGCATATCTAGCATTGCCTCATCGCCTCTAGCGATGGAGCCCGCCCGTGTTGCTCAACGCCTTGCCCTTCCTCCCGCTCATCACCCTTGCTGGCATCTGGCTCGTCGGCCATCTCGCTCTCCGTGTGGAGGGCTGAGCAATGCCGCCGTACGGAACCGTCTCGCTGAGCCACGCCGACATCGGCCAGCCCGATTGGCGCAGCGCCCTCCTGGCTGAAGCGATCCGGCACACGGCGCATGTCGCCGGGCCTATCTGTCCCTTCGCCCTCTTCCGTCATCTTCAGGGTTGGCTCGACCTGCCCGAGGAGGCTTGCGGGGCTGAGATCAACACCACCCTGTTCCTGATGGTCCGCAGCGGCCTCTACACGTCGAATACCCACGACGTGGAGACCGGGACTATCACCCTGGCAGCGGAAACGCGCCTGACCGCCTCGCGGACCATGACGGTCTGCCTTCACGGCGAACCCTGCGGCGATCCCGAAGACGACGACATCTGAGAGGTTTCGGGTGCGCGCGGAGCGCCACCCGACACAAGCGGCCCCCGCCGGTGCTGAAACAGCAGCGAGGGCCTTTCCCGAACCGAAGGAACTGAAACCATGGAGCAGGGCACCCGCCTTGATAGCGCCCCCGTGTCTGCAGCGCAGAACGTGCGTGACGATGATGCCGAGGGCCGTAAGCTGGATGCGGCCGTCACCAGTCTCCTCACCCGGCCGGCTCCCGAAGCGCCCGAGCGACACGCGCTGATCGCCTATGCGTCCTGGCTCTACATGGAGCGCCAGTTCGTCTGCAAGGAGCTGTACCCGCACCTCGGTTGGAGGGCGGCGACCTTCATTGCCGGCGACAATTCCGGGTTCGACTACCATCGTAAGGACGCACCTGCCGCTTCATCGCGTGCGGTGGCCGTCCTTGAACTTATTGGTTGCGACTGGTCGAAGGATCGCGACCTCGGCGTAGGTGATGGCGGCGAATCCTTTCCGGAAGCCAAAGCCTTTCCGCATCCCGACGGGCGTCTCATCGACCTGGAGCAGGAATATCTGGCCGCACACGCGACGTACGTGAGCGCCTACGCCAGAGAAACCGCGGCGAGGGCCGAGTTCGCCCGACGTGAAGCGCCCTATGACGAGGCCGAACAGCATCTCCTGCTGCGTCCGGCGCCGAATGGGATCTACTGGCATGGGACCTATCTCCGGAGCGTTCTCTCAAATCGTTTTGCGGCCGTTTCGGCGTCCGACGCTGCCGTGATCGACAACCTGCGGCAGGATCAACTCGAGGCACTTATGAAGCCTGTCGAGGCCCGCGATGCGAGGCGTGAGGCCCTCGCCGAGGAACTCGCCCTGGATGATCTGGAGGCTGCAAGCGAGGTCGCATTAGATGCGCGCGAAGTTCTCGCCAAGAAGGTCTACCGGGCGTCGGCCAGCACGCTGGATGGGATCGCCCTCAAAGTTCGCGTCCTCAAGATCAACGAACCCGATCTATGGAAGCGTCCGACGTGGCGGGGTGGTATTTCCCCTGAAAGCCACGAAATCGCGCTCACAGAGATCGCCGACAGCGTCGAGTTTCTCATTTCATCGAAGGGGCTAAGCGCGGCCGAAGCCATTCCTTTCGAGATGGAGAGTGCTGCGACGACGAAAGCGATCACAGAGGAGATCGATTGGAACGCTGCTCCTGACGGCTTCATGGCCTATCCGGCGATCAATCCGACCGGCTTCATCAACATTCGAGAAGGCCTGCGATTGGAAGCCGAGCGATTGCACGGAATCGCGTTGGGTGAGGTCGCCCGCAGGGCGTCGATGAGCGGGGTGCCCGAGCATGCCCCGGCCGGCTGGTTGGACCAACTGCGGCGCTGGCATCGGGTCGCTGAGTTGGAGCGCGCTGCGAACCCTGAAATTGCGATTCCGACCGAAACACTCATGAAGGACGGCACGGTCTATTACGAGGACGCAGCCGGCAAGGCTCATCGGGCCCCAGTGGCCCACTGGATTGCGTCCATGGCGCAGCGCATGAACAGCATAGCACGCGGGGAAGTCGCGCGGCTGTTCAACGCCGGTGCCGTTGCAGATCAGGACGCAAACGGCGCGTTGTACGACGAGTTGCGCCGAGCCCATCGAATCGATGCCCTCCACGACTTGGCATTTCGCCCCGATCGGGTGTTCGAAGCTGCGAGGGACAATACCGTTGGTAGTGGGCCCGTTTCGCCGCGTGTGGCTGGCGATACGCTGCCGGATCCGATCCTGGCCCTAATCGAAAGGCATCGCCAAGCCCATGCCGAATGGCTTCCGTACATGGAGGTCGCAAGCGAAGCGCGAGGTGGCACGCCCGAGTACGCTCGCGCGCAGGCTGATGAGAGGGGCCCGCTAGAGCGCGATCAAGATGCGTATGGCTCGCTCTTTGCGGCTCGCCCAACGACCCTTGCCGGGCTCATTGCCTGGGCTGGGTACATGCCCCGGGCCGTGATCGACAATGCCGTCGATGATGAAACCGCCGAGGGCGTCCGAGCCCTCGGCGCGATATGCGACGCCGTCCTGTCCCTCATGCCAATCGTGCCACCAGCGCAGTCCGCGGATCATATCGAGTTACTGGCAGCGGAAGCGACGTCTGATCGAGGGCTACTTGTCGGTCTTGATCTGACAGCCATGCCAATTCGGACGCTGGATGCGCTTTGCAATAGCTTCGAGATACTGACAAGCGTTTGCTACGGATTTGCGGCTCAGCCTCGTTCGCAACAACCGGACGGTGACGCCAGCGAATCTGGAGCCGTCCTAATCCGTCTTGCAGAGGGGCCGCTGGCAGACGTCATCGGCGCCTGCCAGCGCGAAGCAAGGCAGCGAGTTGATACGATGGGCGATGACCGCGAGGTGCGCGCTCAGATGCTCGCGCGAGCGATCGTTGAGAACGACGACCCCGACGAGATGAGAGCGTTCGCCCGCGAGCTCGTTGCTATGGCGGAGGCTTGAGTCATGAGCCTCACCCCTATTGTTCATTTGCGTGACGCCTTCACCATCAACGTGATCCGGTTCCGGGACGGAACCGAGATCTCGATCGACGATATCAAAACGGCCGAGCAGGGCCGACAGATCCTGGCCGGCGTCGACGCCTCCATCCTCGCCATCGAGGACCAGATCGACCACGCCGACCTCTCGACCGAACATGGCCGGGAATGGAAGAAGCGGGCCGAGCGCGCCCTGAAGGTGAAGCGTCGATCTAGGCCGAACCTGCAGGCACGGATTGGCGAGCTTGCGCGGGCCGAGAGAGGGACTGCGGGCCGTCTTGCGCACGAAGCTGCGCTTCGCGAGGCCGACGGCAAGCGTCGGTCTTTCGTCCACGCCGCCTACCAGATGCTCGGCCATGAGACCTGTACCGAGATATGGGCGCGCGCGGCCGAGTTGCAGCCGGCTGCGTTCCCCGACGGCAGCCAAGGTGGGCGGCCATGATCCCGTGTGCAATCCTTCCAAAGCTGGCCAAGCTGTTGCCGCTGCTCGCCAGCGACAACGACGGGGAGGTGGTCGCGACCGCCCGCGCGATCCAGCGGACGCTTTCCGCCGCCGGGAGCGACTTCCACGCCCTCGCCAAAGCCTTGACCGAGGACACACCGACCGTCGTGGCCCACCGCAACTTCGGGGAAGACTTCAACTTCGCCGACGCGTTCCGGAAGTCGGGGCCGACCTCGCGCGATCCCGACAATCCGGATGCCCGCACGCGCAAGCTCGGTCTACCGATCTGGGGCGTTCAGAAGCTCGAGTCCTGGGCGAGCGTCTCGACCTTCTGCCTCTCGCAGAACTGGGACACGCCTAAGCGGTTCGGCGGCAAGTTCTTGACCAGGCCCGAGATCAACCGGCTCCGAGAGATCGAAAGGGGCCGAGGCTGGCCGACCAACGCGGAGGCGGCCTGGATCGAGACGGTGATCGCTCGCCTCCACCAGGCTCGCGATGCCATGCGCACGGAAGGACGGCGGTCATGAAAGTGCCCGGTCCCGTCGAACTCAGCGCCGCCTGGAGCCATCTGCCGGTCCCGTTGCGTGACTCCATCGGCTTCATCGCACTGGACATGGTGTTCCAGGGCTTCTTGCACGGCGATGCATACGCCCCGGACGATCGCGTTCTGCAGTCCGACGAGGCCAGAGGGGAGGCTGGCGTCCGGTCAGACAACCTCCTGAGCGAGCTGTTCCGCACCATCGAGAATGCGCTGCCGGACCTGTTCGGCCCCGAGGGAGAGAACCCGGCGTGGTCTCGACAGCAAGACTCATGAGGTCCCGGGGCTCGACGCTGACCCGCCGAGCCCCGTTCTCCACGCCATCCCTTCGAGGATCCTGCTCATGACCCAGAAATCCACCACCGATACCGATCGGGACGTCGGCGTGCGCATCATGGCGCTCCGCAAAGCCAAAGGCCTGTCGCAGTCCGCGCTCGGCGAAGCCCTCGGCGTGACATTCCAGCAGATCCAAAAGTACGAGAAGGGCATCAACCGCGTTGGCGCAAGCCGATTGCAGGAGATCGCGCGGCTCCTCGATGTGCCGGTGTCCACGCTATTCGGAGATCAGAGCGAAGAGGGACAGGGCGAGGTGCTCGGCCTCCTCGCCGAGAACGGAGCTGTCGATCTCCTTCGCGCCTACATCGCGATCGAAGATCCGGAGATGCGCCGGAATATCCTCAGCATCGCTCGAACGGCCGTGCGGCTCGCTGCCGGGCCTGTCGCAGGGAGAGCGTAGTGCCCGACGCCTCTAAGCTCGCAGGGACGGATTGATGCCACGCCGGGCCGCCACGGTCACACAGGCTGACATTGCGCGCGCGATTCGCGCGATCCAAGCGGCTGGGCTGCCCGTCATGCGCGTGATCGTTCGGTCCGACGGGGTCTCGGTAGAGACGATCCCTTCGGATGACCGGACAAACGAGGCAGAGAAAGCCTCCGTGGTTGCCATCGAGGATCGAGTGCCGTTCCTATGACCCTCGATATGCCTCGCCCCCGCCCGCCTCACCTCGTCCGAGAGAAGACCCGCCACGGCCGCGTGGTCTGGTACGTCCGTCAGGGCCAGGGCAAGCGCGTGCGCATGAACGAGCCGTACGGCACGGAAGCATTCTGGCGAGACTATCGCTGGGCGCTCGAGGGAACGCCCGTTGAGCCCAAGGGACCGGTGACGGGCTCCCTGTCCTGGCTCATCGCGAGATACGTGGTCAGCGCGGAATGGTCGGATCTCGGAGCGGCCACGCGCAAGCAGCGCCACACCATCTATCGCGCCATTGAGGAAACAGCCGGCACCGAATCCCTGACGATCTTCGATCGCCGCGCCATCCTGGCCGGTCGAGACAGGCGCCGGGAGAAGCCGCACGCGGCCAACGATTTCCTGAAGGCCATGCGCGGCCTGTTCGGATGGGCCACTGACCGAGAATACGTGAAGACCAATCCGACCATAGGCGTGAAGCTTCTCACCGGCGAGAACGACGCCATCGGCTTCCATAGCTGGACCGAGGAGGAGCTCGAGCGCTTCGAGGCACAGTGGCCTCTCGGCACCCGCCAGCGCCTCGCATTCGATCTCCTGCTCTACACCGGCCTTCGCCGAGGCGACGCCGTGAAACTCGGGCGGCAGCACGTTCGAAATGGCGAGCTATCGATTCGTACCGAAAAGACCGGCGCAGTCGTGACGCGGCCGATCCTTCCACCGCTGGCCGAGTCGATAGCTGCAACGCCAACGGGGGATCTCGCCTTCATCGTCAGCGAGCACGGGCGGCCCTTCACCAAAGAATCGTTCGGAAATTGGTTCGGAAAGATGTGTCGGGATGCCGGCGTGCCCGGATCCGCACATGGATTGCGCAAGGCCGGCGCTCGCCGAGCGGCCGAAGCGGGAGCTACAGAGGCCCAGCTAAACGCGCTGTACGGATGGACGCCGGGAAGCCGAGAAAGCGCGGTCTATACGCGGACCGTCAACAACGCCCATCTCGCTCGCCAAGCGCCAATTTATCCCGCACCGGTCGCCCAGGTGCGGGACGTATTTCAGAAAATCAAATGATCTCTGGAGCTTAAGAAATGGATGGTGCCCAGGGACGGAGTCGAACCGCCGACACTGCGATTTTCAGTCGCATGCTCTACCAACTGAGCTACCTGGGCAGCAGCCGGTTCGCGTGAGCGGCACCGGCTGGAGCGGGGGTATAGTGACGGACAAACGACCTGTCCAGCCTCGATCTGCAGACATTTTTTCGGGGCGCCGTTCTCAACCGTCCCGATCGGCCGAAACCGCCGGAGGGGCCTCGGCATCCTCGTCCTCGTCGGCTGCGGTGGGGATGGCGTAGCGGTCGGTGAGCCAGCGTCCGAGGTCGATGTCGGCGCAGCGGGCCGAGCAGAACGGCTGGAAGGCGGCCTCGGCTGGCTTGCGGCAGATCGGGCAGGGCTCGGGTTTCGGCGGCCGCTTGGCCGCTGTACGGGGCGGGAGCGACTCGGTCATGCCACGGCACCCCAACTCTGACGGACCGGGAAACCCTCGCCTTCGAGGAGGCTGAGGGTCTCGTACAGCGGCAGGCCGACCACGGCGCTGTACGAGCCGACGAGCTTGACCACGAAGGCGCCCGCCAGGCCCTGGATGGCGTAGCCGCCGGCCTTGCCGCGCCATTCGTCGGAGGCGAGATAACTTTCGATCTCGCGCGACGACAGGCGTTTGAAGCGCACGCGGGTTTCCACCACGCGTTCGCGGCGCGTGCCCTTCGGCGAGAGGATGCAGACCGCGGTGTAGACCCGGTGCTGGCGCCCGGAGAGCAGGCGCAGGCAATCGGCGGCCTCGTCGGGCAGTTCGGCCTTGGGCAGGACGCGGCGGCCCACAGCCACCACCGTGTCGGCGGAAATGACGAACGCCTCGCGCATGTCGTCCCGTCGCCGCGCCGCGTCCCCCGCCACTGCCAGCTTGTCGCGCGCGAGCCGGCGCGCCAGCTCGCGGGGCGTCTCCGACTTATGCGGAGTCTCATCGATATCCGCCGGCAGAAGGGCATCGGGCTCGATGCCCGCCTGCTGCAGCAGGGCGAGGCGCCTGGGCGAGGCGGACGCGAGGACGAGGCGGGCGCCCCGGTCCGTTGCGCCGGAAGGGTAAGTTTCGGGCGTCGTCACGTACGTGCTGTCATGCGCGGGATGGTACTCGGTGGAGGGTTCGGGGAGCATGCGCCGCTTGGCACGACATCCGTGCCGGCCGCGACCGGCGCGCGACCGGAAACTATCCGAATCCCCGGCCGATGGAAACGTCGCCGTGAAGGGCCGTGGACAATGCCGGCCGCTCTGGTATGGTCTCCTCCAACGGCCTCGCTTGGCCGTTCTGTCGATGCTTGGAATCGACGCGCGGGCGTAGTTCAGTGGTAGAACGTCAGCTTCCCAAGCTGAATATGCGGGTTCGATTCCCGCCGCCCGCTCCACGCTTTTTCAATGACTTTGTCGGTTGTCTGTAGGGTTCTGCCGGTCATGACCCGGCCGAGGACGCGCTTGCGGTCGTCCTTCACGAATGGCGTGAACCGCTGCGGATGAAGCGTGCCGCACTGGCAGGCGCCACTGGGTATGGATCGTTCATCAAGGCCGTCCAGCGTGCCGCTTCGCTTCAGCGCGCGCAGGATCGTACAGGTCCTCGCTGCACCGATGAGCGCTGTCGGGCCCGCGGCAGACGTCTTATGGATCGGGATGTCAGGCACGCGCCGCGTCGAGTGCCGCTTCCGATGGCGGGCGAACGTGTCATCCGCCATCGAGCATCAAGGATGGGGAATGACGGCGATTTACTCTGCCCGCGGCGACGGGCTGGGGACGCGGATGCTGGCTGCGATCTATGGACGGATCCTGGCGGAGCTTCTCGAACTTCCCCTGACGGTGATCTGGCCGCCTTTGGGCGGAGCGGACCTGTATGCCGGCTATGCCCTGATGCATCCCGACCACCTGTCCGAAATCTTCGCGGATCGCAGCCTGTTCACCGACTCGAAGGCCGGGCTGAACGGCGCCATCCTGTTGAACGCGGAACTCGGCGATGTCCGATTGCAGAGCGCCTACCATTCACAGGCCGAGATTTCCGGGCTGAGCCGGGGTGAACTTCTGGCGCGCCTCAGCGACGTCGACGGCCTCCTCTACGATTTCCCCGGCCCGCTCATCGCCTTCATGTCGACGGAGGTCGATCTCAAGCGGGCCTGCATCGCTGCCTGGTCAAAGGTGAACTGGAGCGATTCGGTTCGTGAGGCGGTCGAGGCCGTCGATGCGCGCATCGATCTCTCCACCTGCATCGCCGCCCATGTCCGGCGGGGGGACATCCTCGACGTGGTCAATCGCGGCGACCTGGAGCATCTCGTCAATGACGGCATGATGCAGATCCTTCAGCGCTATACGCCGATCAACGCGTTCTTCCGGCAGATCGACACATCGGGTGCCACCGGCGGGATCCTCGTCTGCACCGAGGACGAGGGCGTGATCCGTCGTTTTTGCGACCGGTACGGCAAAGCGCGCATCGCTTCCAGCATGGCCCTCGACCTCACGGAGAACCAGCGCGCGGCCACCGATCTCCTCCTGCTGTCGCGGGCCAAGCGGATCGTGGCGCCGGTGGTGAGCTACTTCTCCACCTGCGCCGCCGCCGTGAGCGAGGCCGAGTTGACGAACACCACCTGGCACCTGGAGGCCAGTATCGACGAGATCACGTCCTTGATCGATCGGACGGACCCGGAGCGCGTGCGGAAGGTTTCCGCGATCATGAACGCTGCGGCCTGTCGGTTGGTGATCGGTCACGAGCCCGACCGCGCCGCACGCTTCCGTGCCCGGGCCATCGCATTCGACGAAGGCCTGTATCGGCGCGTCATGCCGTAGGCGGGCGCGACACTTCCATTTCGATCGCGTCGAGAGAGCCTTCAATCGTCGCGGGACCGCCAGTTGTCCCACCAGGCTCCCTACTCCCTCGCCTGAAAGACCGGTGATAGTGTGCCGCCCGGACCTTGCGCAGAAGGTCGGACTGGCCGCACGCACGTCCCGATATCGGGACATCACATCGGCTCGGACCCATTCAGCGCCGGTAACATCGGAGAGAGCCGAGCATGAGTTCAGTGGCCGCTGCGACACCGGACCCGACGCCCTTCTGGTCGGCGCTGTTCACTGATCGACGGATTGCTCCGGCCCTTGGCCTCGGTTTCACCTCCGGCATCCCGTTCTTGCTGGTCTACTCGACGCAATCGGCCTGGTTGTCCGATATCGGGATCTCGATCGCCACCATCGGGCTCCTCAGCGAACTGACCCTCGCCTACAAGTTCAAGTTCCTGTGGGCGCCATTCCTCGACCGGTACGATGCGCCCGTACTCGGGCGCTTCCTCGGTCGAAGGCGAGGCTGGATCGTCGCAGCGCAGCTGTGCGTCATGGCGGCGGTCGCCGGTGTCGCATTCGGCGATCCGGCGCATCAACTCAGCTGGACGATCGCGTTCTCGCTGGCGTTGGGGTTCGCCGGCGCGACGCTCGACCTCGTGATCGACGGCTGGCGCATCACCAGCGTGCGCCCTCCCGAAAAGCAGGCGGTGCTGTCGTCCTGGACGGAGATCGGCTGGCGGATCGGCAACCTTGCGGCCGGGGCAGGCGCCCTGTTTCTGGCGGACAGGATCGGCTGGCGCGGCGCCTATCTCTGCATGGGCGCGCTGATGATCCCGGGCATGGTCGCAGCCGTACTCGCCCCCGAGCCGGCCTCGGACAAGCTCCCCCATCTTGCCAGGGCCGGCCTCGTCCAAACGGTCTGGGAGCCGATCCGGGAACTGTTGACCCGGCTCGGCCCGATGGCGCCCGTCATCCTGCTGCTCGTCGCCGGCTTCCGCATGCCGGGCTATGTCGCGAGCGCGATGGCCGTCCCGTTGTTCAAGCACCAGGGCTTTTCGAACACCGACATCGCCACCGTCACCAAGCTCATCGGCTTCTGGATCGCGCTCGGCGGCACCTTCCTGGCCGGCGCCCTCATCCCGCGGATCGGCATGCTGCCGAGCCTTCTCATCGGCACCGTGGCGGGCTCGGCCTCGCACCTGAGCCTCGCCTACCTTGCGGCGCATGGTGGCGATGGCGGCAATGCTTTCTGGACCTTCGCGGTCGCCGTGGGGGTCGAGAACTTCGCCTACGCCTTCGCGTCGGTGGTGCTGATCACCTACATGTCGACCCTCGCATCCGCAGATCATGCAGCGAGCCAGTTCGGGCTTCTGACATCGTTGTGCGCCTTCCCCGGCAGCATCCTCGCAGGCTTCTCGGGCTTTGCGATCGAGCGGACGGGCTTCACCTGGTTTTTTGTCGGCACGTCTTTGATCGGGCTGCCGGTGGCGCTGCTCGCCATTTACGTCTGGGCTAAGGTCGGAATTTCCGACGAGGCGACGCCGCGGCCGGCTGTGGGGCATTAGACCGGCGCGGATCCCGGCAGAAGCCCGCTTCGGCCAACCGTGGGTCGCGCTTGGCGGGATTCAGGTTGCTGATCGGCGAGGGACCCGGACTGCCCGACCCGGTGATCGAGCATTCGATCTTCGCCTTGGGCGTGTCCGACATCGGCACGATTTTAATTGATCCCGGTGATCGGGACCTCGGAGCGTGGTCGCTCGATCGGATTTGCGAGGATCACTCGTGATTGCTGGACCGCGACTGGGCTCCCGCCCTTGAAACGCGACGGGAGCCCGAGCCGACGCTTCTGCAATGACCTGTGGGATCAGTTGAAAGCGTCAGCGAAAACCAGAATCAGCTCACGGTCTTCAGGTCGGCCACGTTCACGTCGCCGTTCTGGCTCGAGAAGGTCGGCGCGCTGCCGTTGGATTGCGAGACGCCACTGATCTTGTGGTCGCCGGTGTCGTAAGTCGTGCTCTTGCCGTCGGCCTCGACGATCAGGCGCTGCTTGTCCGGAAAGAACGCGTAGCGCATGTCGTTCTGGCCACCGCTGGTGGAGGGCTGGCCGAGCTCCTGCGGCCACCAGGCGTCGCCGCCCGACATCGGTTTCATGGGCTTCATCGGAGCCATGGGTTTCATCGGCTTCATCGGTTCCATGTCGGTGCCTTACGCTCCTGGCCTGCGTGTCGTTCGGACATTTTACGTGTGAGCGACGCCAAGGTTGCCTCCGGTGCCGCATGCCGGGCCTGCGTCGGCATTGAATTCGGGCCGCTGCGACGGCATATCGCGCCTGCATTGGAACCTTTGGGAGATGGCATCTTGAGCGAGACTGTGGAGCGGCACGAATTCGGTGCCGAGGTCGGGCGCCTGTTGGACCTCGTGGTCCACGCCCTCTATTCCGACCGCGAAATCTTCCTGCGCGAGTTGGTGGCCAACTCCGCCGACGCCATGGACCGGCGCCGCTTCGAGGCGCTGACCCAAGAGGCCTACGCGCTGCCGGCGGACGCCAAGGTCCGCATCGCGCCCGACAAGGCGGCGCGTACGCTCACCCTTTCGGATGCCGGCATCGGCATGACTAAGGCCGAACTGGCGCAGAACCTTGGTACCATCGCGCGCTCGGGCACCCGCGCTTTCAGCCAGTCCCTGGGTGATGCGAAACCGGAAGACAAGCCGAGCCTCATCGGCCAGTTCGGCGTCGGCTTCTACTCCGCCTTCATGGTGGCCGACCGCGTCACCGTCACCTCGCGCCGGGCCGGCTCGGACGAGGCCTGGACCTGGGCGTCCGAGGGACAGGGCAGCTACACCCTGGAGCCCGCGACGCGCTCCGAGCCCGGAACCGACATCGTCCTTCACCTGAAGGAAGATGCCGACGAGTATCTCGAGAGCTACCGGCTCGACCACGTCGTGCGCAAATGGGCCGACCACATCACCGTGCCGATCGCCATCGTCGGCGAGGAGGGCAAGGAAGAGAACGCCAATCAGGGCACGGCCTTGTGGCGCAAATCCAAATCCGAGGTCACGGAAGAGCAGTATACGGAGTTCTACCGCCACGTCGGCATGAACTTCGACAAGCCTTATGCGACCCTGCACTGGCGGGCGGAGGGCGCGCTCGAATTCACCGCTCTACTGTTCGTGCCGGGCATGAAGCCGTTCCAGGCGGTGGAGGGCGAGCGTGGCAGCAAGGTGCGCCTGCACGTGCGGCGCATGTTCATCACTGACGAGGCGGAGTTGCTCCCCACCTGGCTGCGCTTCGTCCAGGGCGTGGTCGACACCGAGGACCTGCCGCTCAACGTGTCGCGCGAGATGCTGCAGGCGACCCCGGTGCTCACCAAGATCCGCCGTGCCGTCACCGGCCGCGTCCTCAGCGAGCTGACCAACCGGGCCAAGGACGCAGAGGGATACACCCCGTTCTGGGAGAATTTCGGGTCCGTCCTCAAGGAGGGCATCTACGAGGATCATGAGCGCCGGGCCGAGATCGCACCGTTGCTGCGCTTCCACTCCTCGGCCATCGACGGCTGGACTTCGCTGCCCGGCTACATGTCGCGGATGAAGGATGGTCAGGAGGCGATCTACTATCTCGTTGCCGACGACGCCGATGCCCTGAAGAAGTCGCCCCAGCTCGAAGGCTTTCGCGCCCGCGGGGTCGAGGTGCTGCTGCTCTCCGACCATGTCGACGCGTTCTGGCCCGAGGCGCTCGGCCGCTTCGACGACAAGCCCCTGCGCTCGGTGACCCAAGGCTCGGTCGATCTCTCGAAGTTCGCCGCCGAGGGCGAGAGCGGCGAGGCGCCGGTTGCGTCGGATGCGCTCGTCGCCGCGCTCAAGGCGGCGTTGTCGGCGGATGTGTCGGATGTGCGCACCACCGACCGCCTCGTCGACAGCGCCGTGGTGTTGTCGGCCTCCGGCAGCGGTCCGGATCTGCAGATGCAGCGCCTCCTGCGGCGAGCCGGACGCGGTGGCGGCAGCCTGCCGGTGCTGGAGATCAACCTGCGCCATCCGCTCATCCGTGCTCTCAGCACCCGCGCGGACTCGCAGGGCGACATCGCCGACGAGGCGGGCACCCTCCTCGATCTGGCTCGGGTCCAGGACGGCGATACGCCGCGCGATCCGGTGGCCTTCGCCCAGAAGGTGGCCGCAGCGCTTGCGGCCGGCGCCTGACCCGGCCCGATCGGTGAAAATCTTCGGCGCGATGGGATGATCGTCCCACCGCGACCGAAGGCGGCGCGCGTCACACGCCTGTTCCGGCGAAGGCCTGTCTCCTGCGCCTTCCAGACGCATGGGGGGAACGACGGTTGTATCGTCGGGTTGATCATCTGAATCCTCGATTGATGGAGACGATTTTTGACCCTGACCCGTACGCTTGCCACCACCGCTGCCGCTCTGTTGCTGACCGCCGGCACCGCCCTCGCCGCGCCTTGCGCCACCGGCACCACCACCAATGCCCATGGCATGGGCGCGCATGACAAGTCCGCCGACAAGAGCTCGATGGTGGACGGCAAGTCCGACACGAAGGTGAGCCCCGGCGCTAAGGCCGAGTCGCCCGGCACCGTGGGAGCCCTCGACAACGTCGGCGCCAACACCCAGCCGAAGGCCGGCGAGAAGAAGCCCCCGGAGGGCAAGGTCATCACCGGACAGAACGCCGACGATTGCTGATCTGCTAATTTTGGTAATTTGAACGATCGCTCCGCGTCCCTCACTGGGCCGCGGGGCTTTTTCGTTTGAAGGCCCGGCGCGGCTCTTCGATCACGGACGGAGGCCGAGCCTTGCGCTAAAGCCTCTGCCGATGGACCTCAGACCCTATCAGCGCGCGAGCCTTGATGCCCTCTACGCCTCGTGGGAGGCTGCGGCCGGCGATGGGCTGATCGTCCTGCCGACCGGTGCCGGCAAGGCTTTCGTGATCGCCGCGCTGGTGCGTGAAGTGCTCGCCCGGACGGCGGATTGTCGTGTCATCGTCGTCACCCACACCCGCGAGTTGATCGCGCAGAATTATCGCGAACTCGTCGCGACCTGGCCCGAGGCCCCGGCGGGCATCTACTCGGCCGGCATCGGCCGCCGGGATGCCAGCGCGCAGGTTCTGTTCTGCGGCATCCAGTCGGTCTGGAACCGGACGCAGGAGATCGGCGCCTTCGATCTCGTGGTGGTTGACGAAGCGCATCTGATCCCGCGGTCTGCGGAGACCCGCTACGGCCGTTTCCTCGCGGCTCTGCGCGAAACCCGGCCGGCCTTGCGCGTCGTCGGCCTGACCGCCACCCCCTACCGTCTCGACAGTGGCCGCCTCGACGAGGGCAAGGGGCGGCTCTTCGAGCGAATCGTCTACGAGGCCAATGTCGGCGACCTGATCCACCAGGGCTATCTCGCGCCCCTCATCTCCAAGGCCACCACAACGGCGCTCGATGTGTCCGGCGTCGGCAAGCGCGGCGGCGACTATATCCCGAGCGCCCTGGAGGCCGCGGTCAATCAAGACTGGATCACCCGGGCGGCGGTGGAGGAGATGGTCGGCTATGGGCGCGAGCGCCGGGCCTGGCTCGCCTTCTGCGCCGGCCTCGCCCACGCGGTGGCGGTGCGCGATGCGGTGCGGGCTGAAGGATATCCCTGCGAAACCATTTCGGGCGAGAGCCCGAAGCGTGAGCGGGATCGCATCGTGCGGGATTTTCGCGAAGGCCGCCTGCGTTGCCTCACTTCGGTGGATGTGCTCTCCACCGGGTTCAACGTGCCGCGCGTCGACCTCATCGCCCTGCTGCGTCCGACCCAGAGCACCGGGCTCTACGTGCAGCAGGTCGGCCGGGCCTTGCGGACCGCGCCGGGTAAGCGCGACGCCCTGATTCTCGACTATGCCGGTCTCGTGCGGATGCACGGCCCGGTCGACATCGTCACGGCCCGCACTGCCGCGGCGATCCGGGGGCGCGAAGACGAGGTCAGGGCCAAGCCCTGTCCGGGCTGCGGGGCCCTCATCGCGCTGAATGCCAGCACCTGCGAAAGCTGCTGGATCGAGCCGGACGACGAGCCGGCCGGACCGAGCCACGAGGCGGCTGCCGACGACGAGAACCCGATTCTCTCCGGTGAGGCGCCGGGCTGGATCGCGATTTCGGACTGGAGCTGGCGCAGGCGTGCGCGGCGCGGGGAGGCCGATAGCCTCGATGTCACCTTCCATGCGGGCGGCGGTCTTCGGCACCGGGTCGAGATCTGCCTGGAGGATGCCGGTTACCCACGCGAACGGGCCGTGAACTGGTGGCGCCACCTCGGCGGTGCGCGCGATGCCCCGATGACGGTGGTGGAGGCCCTCGAGCAGCAGGGCGACCTCACCTGCCCGGACGCGATCCGCATCCGCGCCAACGGGCGCCTCTCGCAAAGTGTCGATTACCGCCTCGCCGACGGGCGTACGTTCGTCGATACGCGTCGCCTGTCCGAGCAGTACGCCTGAGGGCTGGGTCCCTGACGATCGCCGGCCCCTGTTGGCTCAGGCGATGAGGGTCATCAGGTCGGCGTTGCCGCCCGTCGCTGCGGTGTTGATGCTGACGCTGCGCTCGCGCATGAGCCATTCGAGGGGATAATCCGCGTCGGTCCGGTCCAGTCCGGCCGCGGAGGCGGCGAGGATTGGGATGATGGCGCCGGCAAGATCGGCCGCCATGCGCGTCGCCGCCTGGATCGCGGCGGGGTCGCCCTCGATCAGAATGGCCGCACAACCCAGCGCGTCGGCTTTGTCGGCGCTGGCGATCACCGACCGGACCGCCTCGGGCAGGGTTTTGGCGAAAGCCCGCAGGTGCGCCGGGGCGACGAGCCGGATGGTGTTTCCGGTGGCCAGCGCCGCCGCCACCTGTGCGATCAGGCCGCTCTCGGTTTCGGGCAGGCAGAGGATCGGTCCACGCGGATGCAGGCCGTAGCGGTTGCACTCGCCGACCGGGCCGGCCAGCGTGATCTCGACGTTCAGCAACGTGCGCGCGCCATAGGCCTCGCACCGCTGCGCATCCTGCTCGCGCCCGGCTGCCTTCAGCCAGGAACGCAGGTTTTCCAGGATCGTGCTGACGCGTCCTCGTTCCGGAGTGAAACCGATTGCGGGCGGACAGGAGGCCAGGAGCCGCCGCAGGTAGAGCGGTCCGCCCGCCTTCGGGCCGGTGCCCGACAGGCCTTCGCCGCCGAAGGGCTGCACGCCCACCGTCGCGCCGATAATGTTCCGGTTGACGTAGATGTTGCCGGCGCCGACCCGGTCGATCAGGTGCAGGGCGGTGGCCTCGATCCGAGTGTGGACCCCGAAGGTCAGCCCGTAGCCCGCCGCATTGATGGCGGTGATGAGGGCGTCGAGGCCGTCCTGGCGATAGCGCAGCACGTGCAGCACCGGCCCGAACACCTCGCCGTGGAGATCGTCCAGTTCTGAAATGGTGATGAGGGTCGGGGCGACGAAGTGGCCGGCGGTGCAGGCCGCCGGAAGGGGCAGGCGGTGGACGCTGTGCCCTGTTGCGCGCATCCGCGCCACATGGGCCTCGATGATCGCCTTCGCGTCGCTGCTGATCACCGGCCCGATATCGGTGGCGAGCCGGTTCGGGTTCCCGATCGCGAGTTCCGCCATCGCTCCCGTCAGCATGGAAAGGACCGTGTCGGCGATCTCCTCCTGCAGGCAGAGAACCCGCAGTGCCGAGCAGCGCTGGCCGGCGGAATCGAAGGCGGAGGCGAGAATGTCGGCCACCACCTGCTCCGGGAGGGCCGACGAATCGACCACGAGGGCGTTCTGACCGCCCGTCTCCGCGATGAAGGGAATGGGCCGTCCGTCCGGGCCGAGGCGCCGGGCCAGCACCGCCTGAATCTGCTTGGCCACCGCGGTCGAACCCGTGAAGAGAACGCCGCAGATTCGATCGTCCGCGACGAGGCGACCGCCCACATGCCCATCCCCGGGCAGCAATTGCAGGACAGCCGGCGGAATCCCGGCCTCGCGCAGGGTCCGCACCGCCAGCGCCGCGACCAGGGGCGATTCCTCGGCCGGCTTGGCGAGGACGGGATTGCCGGCCGCCAGCGCCGCCGCGATCTGTCCGGTGAAGATCGCGAGCGGGAAATTCCATGGGCTGATGCAGACGACCGGCCCCAGCGGTAGGTGGGTGGCCGCCTGGAAATCGCGCGCCTGGGCCCCGTAATACCGCAGGAAATCGACGGCCTCGCGGACCTCGCCGTCCGCGTTGGCCAGGGACTTACCGGCCTCGCGGACGAGCACGCCGAGGAAGGCGTCCCGCCGGGCCTCGATGAGGTCGGCGGCGCGGCGCAACAGGCCGGCGCGTTCGGACGCCGGGGTCGCCGCCCATGACGCGGCCGCTTCCCTCGCCTGTTCCAATGCGGACTCGATGGTGCCGTCATCGGCTTCGACCACATGGCCGACCACGTCGTGCCAATCGGCCGGGTTGGTGACGGCGCGCGCCGCTCCCGCGCCGGGCCGGTCGCCGAGGAGTGGCCGGCATTCGCGCGACGCATCGGCCTCGTCGGTGAGACTGCGGCCCAATGTTTCGAGCACGACGTCGTCGGCGAGATCGAGGCCACGGGAATTGGTGCGTTCCGCGCCGAACAGATCGCGCGGCAAGGCGATTCCGGGATGCCGCGATCCCGGCGGTGTCACCAGGGCCGCTTCGGCCAGGGGGTCGGCAATGAGCGCGTCCACCGGGATCGACGCGTCGCCGACCCGATGGACGAACGACGCGTTGGCGCCATTCTCGAGCAGGCGTCGCACCAGGTAGGCGAGCAGGGTCTCATGGGTACCCACCGGTGCGTAGATCCGGCAGGGACGGTCGAGGGCCTGGCCGCCGACCACCTCCTCGTAGAGCGGCTCGCCCATGCCGTGCAGACATTGGAATTCGTAGTCGCCCGGCCGGAAGTCAGGGCCGGCCATCGCCACGATATCGGCCAGCGTGCGCGCGTTGTGGGTGGCGAATTGCGGAAACAGCACATCCTTGGCCGCCAGCATCGTGCGGGCGCAGGCGAGAAAGGACACATCTGTGTGGACCTTCCGGGTGAAGACCGGGAAGTCGTCGAACCCCTCGACCTGGGCGTGCTTGATCTCCGAATCCCAGTAGGCCCCCTTGACGAGGCGGACCATGAGGCGGCGTCCGCTGCGGCGTGCGAGGTCGATCAGGAAATCCAGCACGGCCGGCGCGCGCTTCTGGTAGGCCTGGACCACGAAGCCGAGACCGTCCCAGCCGGCCAGGCGCGTATCCAGCGCCAGCGCCTCGATCAGATCGAGGGAGAGGTCGAGCCGGTCGGCCTCCTCGGCATCGATGTTGAGGCCGATATCGTGCCGGCGGGCGGCGTAGGCCAGCTCGACGAGCCGCGGCAGCAACTCGGTCATGACCCGATCACGCTGCGCCCGCGCATAACGCGGATGCAGGGCCGACAGCTTGATCGAGATGCCCGGCCCGTCATAGGGCCCGCGTCGTGCCGCGGCCACGCCAATGGCCGCGATGGCGCCCGCGTAGTCGCTCAGGTAGCGGGCTGCGTCCCGCGCCGTCATCGCCGCCTCGCCGAGCATGTCGTAGGAATAGGAGAAGCCCTTCGCCTCCATCCGGCGGCCATTCTCCAGCGCCTCGCCGATGCCGCGGCCGGAGACGAACTGGCTTCCGAGCATCTGCATCCCGAGGGCGACGCCTCGGCGGATCACCGGCTCGCCCGCCCGCCGGACCACGCGCCTCAGCGCCGCCGAAAGGGTCTTCGCGTCGGTGGCGCCGACGAGTCGGCCCGTCACCACGAGACTCCAGATCGCAGCGCTCGCGAACACCGAGCCGCTCTGGCCGAGATGGGACTCCCAATCGCCCCGCCCGATCTTGTCGCGGATCAGGGCATCGCGGGTCGCCGCGTCGGGGATGCGCAGGAGCGCTTCGGCCACGCACATCAGCGCGACGCCTTCGGTGCTCGATAGGCTGAACGCCTGCATCATCTCCGCCACCGGTCCGCGCTGACCCTTGGCGCGCAGGCGCTCCACCAGCCGTCGCGCCAGGACGTAGGCCGCCGCCTTCTCGTCCTCCGTCGCGGCTGCGGCTTCGACCAAATCGGGCAGGCAGTCCGGCTCCGGGCGCCGGCAGGCCGCATGGATCCGCGCGCGCAGGGGAGGCACCGGTCCAACCGGGTTCGTCGAATCCGTAAAACGCCACACGGGACCCGATCCGTCCGTTCCGGCACCCGCGCCGAACTTAACCGCCTGTGCGACGCGCCTGTCGGAACCGATCGCGTGGAGGGGCAAGGCATCGCTCATGGTCGGACGGTCCGTGGTTCGTCTTCATGAGAACGCGTGTCGCTCCGTGTTCGCCCAAGGGGTGGGATCACGGGGCGGCATTACGACGGGTCGGCATCCGGCGGAGTCGATCCGGGAGTGGCTGCGTGCACTGTCGCATTCGCACATGGACTGGGATCGAAATCCGAATCCGGATCGCGCTTCTCTCGCAGGGATTGTGCAACGACGCCCACAAACCGTCAGCCGCGTGGATCAACCTACTCGGCAGCGTCCGCCGTCAGGAAGCCCTCGATGCCCTGGCGCTCCGGATTGATGGCCGCGAGCGCCCGCTTGGCGGCCTCCAGCGGGTGCTCGGATTCGATCCGCACCGAGGTCAGGTCGGGGCTCTTGTAGACGGTGACGATGGTGTCCATCACCTCGGTGAGGGTGGTGCGCTTGTCCTCGGGCGCCGCGATCAGGAGCTGGAGGCCCCAGGCCTGGTAGAGGTCGACGAGGGCCTGTGAGTTGCGCACGTCGAGCTTGGAGAACGCCTCATCGAGGAGGCAGAGGCCCAAGCCCGGGTTCTCGTCGCCGGGGCGGTCGCCAGGATAATAGGCGGACGCAAGCGACGCGGCGATCGCCACGTAGAACGGCGCCTGGGCCTCACCGCCCGAGCCGCGTAGGGCCCGGTTCGACATGGTGGTGCGGTTGCCGGCCCGGTCGCGCATCCCGATCTCGTAGACGAAGTAGTTGCGGTAATCGGCGAGCCGCGCCGCGCTCTCGTCGCCGGCGATCAGCGCCGAAATCTCCTCGATGGCCGCCGAGAGCGGCCCCTCCGGGATCTCACCACCGGAGCCCGGCAGGATCGCCTGCGCGGCGTCGGGGGAGCGTGCCACTTCCATCGCCAGGGCATGGACGGCGGCGTAGCGCCGATCCACCGCCGCCTCGAAGGCGTAGGTCTGGCCGGTGAACGTCTGGGTCGAGAGGCGCTCGTTCAAAGCGTCGAGACGGGCGCGCACCCGCTCGAACTTGTCGGCGAGGCGCGTCAGCAGGTCCTCGATCATCAGGCGCCGCATTTCGCCCTCGGCCCGCACCGCCTGATCGCGATAGCGCCGCAGCTCGTGGCCGGCGACCTCGTCATGGGCCCGCTGTGCCCAGCCGTATCCGAACGAGGCCGGGGCGTCGCCGTTGCCGAGGGGATTGTCGATCCGCCACTGGACGCAATACTCGGCGAGGTCGCGCTCGGCGGCGCGCCCCTGGGTGCGGGCGGTCTCCAACGCCTCGCGGGCAGCGGCGCGGGCCGCATGGCCGAGGGCCGCCAGTTCCTTGGCGTCGATACCCGAGAGATCGGCCCGCGCCCGCGCCACGGCCCGGGGGTCGAACCCTTCGGGCCGCACCAGCCTGATCCGTACGGTGTCGCCGCCGATCCAGCGGGCATGGGCCGCGCGGCGGGCGGTCAGGGCGGTGCGCGCCATCTCGCGCGTGGCGGCGACCTTGGCCTTCAGCCCCGCTTCCTCGCCGAGCAGGGCGTCGCGCTTGGGCTCCAGCACCTGCACCAGTTCGGTGAGATAGGCCGAACGCTCCTTGGCCAGTTCCTTGATCTCGGCCTCGAGACCGCCGGTCTCGGCCTTCTCCACCGTCTCGCGCTCGGTGGTGAGGCTGCGCTGGCGCCCATCGAGGGTGTCTGCCTCCTGGCGCAGGGCGGCGAGATCGAAATCGGCTTCGGCCAGGCGCGCGCGCAGCAGGGCGGCGATGCGGGCGGCCTCGCGCATCACCCCGGCCTCGGCCCGCAGGCGGCGCGCCTCGGCGACCGCCTGCTCCCAGTTCTGGCGCCCCTCCGCGGTGGGGCCGCGGTTGCCCCGGGTCATCATCAACTGCACTGGGCGGACCACCGAATAGGCCATGCCGGAGGTGGAGCGACCACTCGGCGCGACGGCGCGGCTCATCTGGCTGAGCGCCGCGTCGTTGGGCGCGAGATCGAAACCGCCGAGCCGCGCGGCGAGGAACGCCTCGGCATGGGAATCCGTGGTTTCGATCATCGCCATCGGGCCGTCGTCGAAGCGTCCGCCCCGGCGCCGGGCCGTATCGGTCGTCTTCACCAGGAGGCAGCGATAGAACTGGCTCTTGCGCGCTTCGAGATGGGCGAAGGCCTCGCCGAGGCGATCGGGCTGAACCACCAGGGCCTCGCGGGCGCCGCCGAGCAGGCCCTCCAGGGCCGGCCCCCATTTCGGCTCGACGATCTCGGCGAGTTCGCAGATCGGCACCGCCGCGATGCCGAGCCGTTCGAGTTCGTCGCGAAACGCCGCCGTGTCGGAGGACAGGCGCGGCGCTCCGCCCCGGCCACCGCTCGGGGTCGCCGGAGCGAGGGATTGGGCTTCGTTCTCCTGGGAGCGGGCGCGCAGGGCGGCATCCTCGGCGGCCGTATCGAGGGGGGCGGCGATGTCGGGCATCGCCGCAAGCCCGGCGAGCAGGCCGCCGAGCGGGCCATCGGACCGCAGACTCTCGGCCGGAGGCATGTCGCGTCGGAGGCCCGAGCGGGCGCAGGCCTCGACGTGGCGCGCCGCCTCCGGATCGATCCGCCGGATATGGGCCCCGACGACCGCGAGCTTGCCCGCCTCCAGCACGATCCCGATGAGATCGGCGACGCGGGCGGCCAGGTCCTTGCGGTCGCGCGCCAGCATGGCGAGGCTGGCGCTGGAGGCGGCCAGCCGCCCTTCCGCCGCGCTGCCGGCCAGCATCGCCTTCTTGGTGGCGATCTCGCCGTCGATTTCCCGGACGAAGCCCTGGCTGGTGACGACGCTGTCGCGGGCGATGCGCAGGCGCTCGCCCACCTCGCCGAGCATCCGTCTGGCGGTGGTGTGGTCGAGTATGCGTCGGCGCAAATCGGCGCCCGCCGCCCGCAACTCGTCGAGCACCGCCGACAGGCTCGCCTCGGCCCAGGTCTCGTAGCGGTTGAGGATGCGGGCGAGGTGGGTGAGGCGGCGCTCCAGTTCCTCGATGGTCTCGAGGAGGCGGCGCCAGTTCTCCACGGATTGCCGGATGCGGGCGACATCGAGCGGTTCGGGTTCCAGCACGAACGAGCGCACGAAGGCGGAGGAATCGAAGATCGGCTTGAACGCCACGGCATTCGAGAACGTGCGCAGGAAGTGGCGCGGCTCGGGTGCCGGTGCTCCCTCGCGTAGGATCGCCAGCACCTCGGCGGTGAAGCGCTCGCCCGATGCGCGGAACTCTTCGAAATGGTCGCCGCGCTGGCGCAGGTCCTTGGCGATCTCGGCCCAGGGCGCGACGAAGCTGCCCTCGTCGGTCTCGCGGACGTAATCGGCGATCTCGAAGCGGTGGCCCACCGACACGAAGCGCGACAGGGTGGTCTCGCGGCTCTCCTCGGCGCGTGCCGCCAGGGCGAGACCCACCGAGACGACACGGCCCGAGACCTCGTTCTCGAAGACCAGCACGATCAGCGTCTCGCACGCTTCACGGGTCGGGCGTCCGCCCTCGGCGGGGTCGCTGATCCAGCCGAGGCAATAGTCGCGCACGGTGCGGGCGGAACGCCCCGAGGCCGAGGCGTTGAGCGCCAGCCGGCTGGCATTGTTGCCGGCCAGAACCGTGCCAACCGCATCGAAGATCGTCGACTTGCCCGCTCCCGTCGGCCCGACCAGGGCAGCCGCGCCCCGGATCCGGATCTGCTCGCGCCGGATCAGGTACCAGTTGGAGAGGGCGATGTCGGTGAGGCGATACACGAAGAGGCGGCCGCTCGAATCCCAGGTTGGCGATGACCCCGCTGGCATGAACGCCTCGGGCAGGGGATGCAAGCCACAGCCCCGGCCGGAAGCCGCGTCATCCCAGATGTAGATGGGGGCAACCGCGATCGGGTCACGCGATGGTGGGAACGATGCCGCCCTCGGCGCGCAGGGCCGCGCCGTTGGTGGCCGCCGCGCGCGGGCTGGCCAGATACGCCACCATCGCGCCGATCTCGTCGGGCTCGATCATGCGCTGGATCAGCGAGAGCGGCCGATGGACCCGGAAGAACTCGGCCTCCATCACGTCGGCCGGCGCGCTCGGATCGGACGCGACGCTTTTCAGGAAGTCGACGATCCCCTCCGAGCGGGTCGGGCCGGGCAGCACCGAGTTCACCGTCACGCCGGTGCCCTTGGTGAGTTGGGCGAGCCCGCGCGCGATGGTGAGCTGGGCCGATTTCGTCACCGCGTAATGCAGCATATCGGGGGGCGGCACGAGGCCGGATTCGCTCGAGATGAAGATGATCCGTCCCCAGTTCCGGTCCAGCATCGGCTGGAAGTAGGTGCGGGCGAGGCGCGCGCCGCCGACCACGTTCACGTCGAACAGGCGGCGCCAATCCGCATCCGCGATCTCGGAAAAGGGCTTCGATTCGTAGATGCCGAGGTTGTTGACCAGGATGTCGACGCGGGGGACCTCGCGGGCGAGAATCGCTGCTCCCTCCTCGGAAGCCGCATCGGCCAGCACCGCGCGGACCGTGCGGGCGCCGGGCACTGACCGAACGTCTGCAGCGGCCGCGTCGAGCTTGGCCTGGACACGGCCGGTGAGCACCAGTTCGGCGCCCTCGGCGGCCAGCGACCTGGCGATGGCGAGGCCGATGCCGGCGGTCGATCCGGTGACGAGGGCGATCTTATCGGTGAGCTGCAGGTCCATCGGTGGTCTCCTTGGCGGTATCGGGCACGCGAGGCGCCACTGTCCATGAGCCTCAAGTGACCCTGCTGGTGATTGATGAGAAGATTGCGCGTCCGCACGACGGTCGTGCATCGCAATCACGAATGGATCTCGGCGCCATGGATAACCGCCTCGGAGAGATGGAGGTGTTCGTCCAGGTGGCGCGCCGCGGGAGCTTTGCCGCCGCCGCGAAGGCGCTGCGGCAGACGCCCTCGGCGGTGAGTCGGGCCGTGGCGCGGATCGAGGCCCGCCTCGGCATGCGGTTGATCCAGCGGACCACGCGTTCGCTGCGCCTCACCGATGAGGGCGAGACCTACCTGTTGCGGGCCGGCGACGTCCTCGCCGAGGTCGAGGCCATCGAGTCTAGCCTCGATCGGGGAGCGGGCGAACCGAGCGGGCGGCTGCGTGTCAACGTGTCGGTGGCGTTCGGCCTGCACGTCCTGGTGCCGGTGCTGCCGGATTATCTCGCCGCGTTTCCGCGCATGAGCCTCGACCTGACTCTCACCGACGATGTGGTCGATCTCGTCGCGGCACGGGCCGATGTGGCGATCCGGGTCGGACCCTTGCGGGACACGCGGCTACGCGCCAAGCGCCTGGGGGCCAGTCGCATGGTGGTGGTGGCGAGCCCGGACTATCTGGGCCGGCACGGCCCGCCCCAGGATCCGGCCGAACTGGGTGCTCACGCGTGTCTCAATTTCAGCTTCCGCCGCTCGCTCGATTCCTGGCCGTTCCGGATCGACGGCAAGGTCGTGCCGCACGCCATCACCGGGCGGTTCTACGGCAATTCCGGCACGGTGGTGCGCGCCATGGCACTCCGGGGCGCGGGGCTCGCCCGGCTCGCCCGCTTCCATGTCGGTCCGGATCTGGCAGCGGGCCATCTCGTTCCGGTGCTGGAGCGGTTCAACCCCGGCGATGCCGAGGACATCCACGCGCTCTATGCCGGCAGCGAGCGGCAGTCGCCGCGGCTGCGCAGCTTCCTCGATTATCTCGGTGAACGGCTGACGTTCGCTGAGTGAGAGAGCGGACGCGGCGATGTTTCATGTGAAATCTTAACCATGCCCGGAGAGCGCCGATTCCGAGCCCTCGTCCTCGCCCCGCGCCGCGGCCCAGGCGCGGACCTGTTCCATCCAGGCGTCGGGTGAGAGCACTGTGATCCCGGGCAGAACCATCAGCGGCGTGAGCTTTTCGGTCTTGTCGCGTTCGCCGAGGCGGACCGCGCCCTTGCGAGCGAACAGGCGCAGGATTTCGGTGAGGCGGGTTTCCTCCGGCGGGTCGCTGCGCGCGGCGGTGCGGATCGAATCGGCGATGTCGTCGGTGGTGCACTCGACGACGCCCTCCGTGGTGACCCGGTGGGCGCGCAAGCCTTCCTCGTAGACCAGCCGCAGGGCGAGCAGCACCAGCGTCTCGTCCTTGCGCAGTCGCTCGGATTGCCCGTCATGGCGTACCCCGTCCACGGGTACGCGCAAAAACACCATCTGGTCGCGGTGGGAAACCTCGAAGCCATAGCCGAGGCAGGCGAAATAGGCCTGGAAGAACGGCGTGTAATGCCGGGCGATCTCGTAGGAGCGCCCAATGCCGGGGGTGCCGGCATAGACGCACTGACTCTTCAGCAAGACCTGGAGGGCGCGGGTCAGTTCGTCCTCGGACGGCGCGCGCGCACCCGGCGGCGGCGGCTCGTCGCCGTCGACGATGGCGCGAAAGGGTTCCAGCATGGCGATGCGCAGGCTCCGTCAAGCGGAACCGGTGGCCGCCTGTGGCGCACCTCTACCCGGCCCACCGACGGCGCGCCACGTGCTCTCGCGACGCCGCGCTCAGGCGGCGACGGCGGCAGTGCGGAACAGCGAAATGCAGGCGGTGTCGCGGTGCATGCTGAGGATGGAGGCCCTATCGAGGGACGGGTTGGCGGCGAGTACCCGCTGAACCTCGGCCACGATGGTCTCATAGCGGACCGGGTCGAAATTCATCTCCAGTGGACTGACCGCGATATAGGTCTCCACCACGAGGACCCGCTCCGAGCGGTCCCGGGCGACCTCGACGGCGATCCAGGCGGATTTGATCAAGCACTTTGCAGAGACCATGGGCATATCTCCCGACGACGGCGCGTCTTCGCGCGCATCTGTGCCGAGGATGAACCGTGTCGGGAGATCTGCCAAGAGCCTGATCTTCGCCGGATACAGCCGAATAGTCAGGCGGGCCGACCCAGTGCCCGTTCCACCAGAAAGTCCGGGCAGTCGAGCCAGCCGTTCGAGACCCGGCCCGCCACCCGCGACAGCCGATAGCGCGTGCTCAGCACACCGTCGAACAGCACGTCGATCTCGCGCAGGCGCTGGAACACCACGAACTCGTCGACATCGCCGATGCGGATCTGCGAGCCGCGAATGGCGCGCTCGCGTCCGAGCTTGCCCTCGACGAAGGCCACCATCCGCTCGGGCGTCACCGCCACCCGCCGGCGGAACGCGTCTTTTGCGGCGATGAAGGCCTCCACCGCCGGGTCGATGTGGAATTCCGGCAGGGGCTCTGATTCGATCGGCGGACGCCGCAGGCGCGGACTGTAGAGGTGCGGTTCACCGATGGGCCCACGAAGTAGCGAGACCTGTGCCGGCGGCATGTCGGCCAAATCCTCGTCGGCGGCGGCGGCGACGGCGCGCAGGGCCGCGGCAGTGCGCTCGATCCGGTCGGAATCGCGGTGGTCCATGTAGCGCAGGGCCGCCGCGATCCGGCGCTCCAGGCGTGCCACGATGTCGGCCACCCCATCGAGATGCCGGTCGAGGCTCTCGAAGATCGCCAGGATCTCGGTGAGGTCGGCGCGGACCGCGCGCTCGGCGGCCTCCGCGTCGGGCGCGCGCCCCTCGCGAAAGCCGGCCTCGGCCAAGGCCAGGATCGTCAGGGGATCGCGCAAGGCCCGGCCGGCCTCGCGCACGATGCCGGAGCGGAACCGGAACGGGTTGAAGCGGGTGTGCAGGGTCCTGTAGTCGCTGACGAGATGGCGGGCGACGAACTCGTCGAAATAGAGCCGGAAGGCGGCGCTCTGGTCCGCTTCGCGCAGGATGCGCTCCTCGATCTTGCGCATGGAGCCGGCGAGACTGCGCAGGTGGCTCAGGAAGGCGCGCGACGCCTTGGCGGCGTTGACCAGCGCCTCCGAGCGCTCGGCCGGATTGGCGGTGGCGCTTTCGAGGCTGCCGAGCACGTCGAGCACCGCGCCGCCATAGGAGCGTGTCTCGCCGCGGTCGAGGCGCGCCAACTCCTCGACGAGCATGCGGGCTTCGGGGTCGAACTCCACCACCGGGACGTAGCGCTCGCGCCGCTCCACCAGCCAGCCCGCATCGAGCAGGCGCCGGTAGACCGCCGAACGCCGCTCCACCGGGTCTATCGGGGTTGCCTCGTCGTCGGCGATCTCGCCTTGGGTGAAGGCGGCGGAAAAGTCGCCGATGGCGGCGAGTAGCTCGCTCTTGCGCAGGGGCTCTGCGGTGTCGCCGAACACCTTGGCGTGCAGGTGCAGCAACAGGGCTGCGTTGAAGGCCCGGCTCGGCGAGGCGAGCGGCTTGAACAGGTCGTCTGAGAGGCGGGTGAACAGCATGGGTAACCGGTGCGAGGACAGCCCGCTCGGCGCATCGCTGTCAATCCGCTTCGTGCGAACGCGGGTGGATGGGTACCGGCTGTCGCCTATTCCTCTCGGGACCGGCGACGTCACCTCGGCATCGTTCGTCCGCGCAGGTTGCGTGAACCCGAATCCGCGGCACTGACCCTCCGGCCGCCTCGTTGCACAGAGGGTCGAAGCGGACCAGGCTGGTCGCCTGGCGGGCCGACACGCCCTATCCGTCAGATTCGCAACGGTGGAGACAGAGCCGACGTGACCGAAATTCCCCAGCAATTCGCCAGCGACAACTATGCCGGGATCTGCCCCGAAGCCTTCGCTGCCATGGTTCGGGCCAATACCGGTCATGCCCCGGCCTATGGCGCCGATTCGTGGACGCAGGCCGCGGCCGACGGTTTCCGGCGCTTGTTCGAGACGGATTGCGAGGTGTTCTTCGTCTTCAACGGCACGGCCGCCAATGCGCTGGCCCTCGCGGCGCTCTGCCAAAGCTACCACAGCGTGATCTGTGCCGAGAGCGCCCATGTGGAGACCGACGAGTGCGGCGCGCCGGAATTCTTCTCCAACGGCTCGAAGCTCCTCGTGGTGCCGAGCGCCGACGGCAAGCTGACCCCCGAGGCGGTGCGGGCGATGGCGCAGAAGCGCACCGACATCCACTTCCCCCGGCCGCGCGCGGTGACGCTGACCCAGGCCACCGAGACCGGACGGGTGTATTCCCTGGCGGAACTCGCAGCGCTCTCAGCGGTCTGCCGGGACAAGGGCCTGCGCCTGCACATGGACGGCGCACGCTTTGCCAATGCGTGTGCATCGCTCGACGCGACGCCGGCCGAACTGACCTGGAAGGCCGGCATCGACGTGCTGTGCTTTGGTGGCACCAAGAACGGCATGGCGATCGGCGAAGCGGTGATCTTCTTCGATCGCAGGATGGCGGAGGATTTCGATTACCGCTGCAAGCAGGCGGGGCAACTCGCCTCGAAGATGCGCTACCTCTCCGCGCCCTGGGTCGGAATGCTGGAGGACGGGGCGTGGCTGCGCCATGCACGGCACGCCAATGCCTGCGCCCAGCGGCTCGCCACGGCGGTGGCCGACGTGGCGGGGGTGACGCTGGCGGCCCCGGTGGAGGCGAACGGGGTCTTCCTCATTCTCTCCGAACCGGTGCTTGCCGCGCTCCGCGCGCGCGGCTGGCATTTCTACACCTTCATCGGCGGGGCGGCCCGGTTCATGTTTGCGTGGGACGCCGACCTCGAGCGGGTCGACGCCCTGGCACGGGATATCCGTGCGTGTGTCGCGGACCTGGCCTGATCAGACGACGGCCTGAGAGGAGAGGCGGACCTTCTGAGTCGCCGAATCGACCTCTTCGGTGGAGCGCGCGATGTCCCCGAGGCTGCCGGTGATCAGGCCGACGCCGCTGGAGGCCGTCTGCATGCTCGCCGACATCTCGCGCGTCACCGCGCTTTGCTCTTCCACGGCCGCCGAGATGGCGCCGGCGACTTCGTTCAGCGTCATGATCGTGCGCTGGATCGAGCCGATGGCCCCCACGGCTTCCTGTGTCGCCTCCTGGGTGGCCAGGATCTGAGTGCTGATCTGCTCGGTGGCCTTCGAGGTCTGGGCCGCCAGGGCCTTCACCTCGGTGGCGACCACGGCAAAGCCCCGCCCAGCTTCGCCCGCCCGCGCCGCCTCGATGGTGGCGTTGAGGGCGAGGAGGTTGGTCTGCGCGGCGATGCCCTGGATCAGGGCGACGACCTCGCCGATCCGCGTGGCGGCGCCGCTCAGCCCGGCGATGATGGTGCTGGTCGCCTGGGCCTGCTGGACGGCCTGGCCCGAAATCTCGGACGCGTGCGTGACCTGCATGCTGATCTCCGACACGGAGGCCGCCAGTTCTTCGGCGCCCGAAGCCACCGTCTGGATGTCCGAGGAGACCCGTGCCGAGGCCTGGGCAGCCTGTCCGGCCTGGCGCGACGCCCCCGATGCCGCTCCGGCGATGGTATTGAGATCCGACGCGATGGCGACCTGAAGGGCGGCCCGGCGATTCCGGTCGGTCACCTGCGCCGTCACGTCGGTGGCGAACTTGACCACCTTGAGGGGCCGGCCGTCCCGGTCGAAGATCGGGTTGTAGCTGCCCTGGATGAAGACCGGCCGGTCGCCCTTCGCGACGCGCTTGAACTCGGCGGCCTGATACTCGCCGCGTCCGAGGCTCTCCCAGAAACGCTTGTACTCCGCGCTTGCGCGCATCTCTGGTTCGACGAAGACGCTGTGGTGGCGCCCACGGACCTCCTCCAGCCCGTAGCCCATCACCGTGAGGAAATTGGGATTGGCAGTGATGATGGTGCCGTCGAGTTCGAACTCGATCACCGCCTGCGAGCGGTGGAGCGCCTTGACCTGACCTTCGTAGTCGGCGTTGCGGCGGACCTGCTCGGTGATGTCGGTGGCGAACTTGACGACCTTGGTGGTCTGGCCGTCGGACCCGAGGATCGGATTGTAGGTCGCCTGGAGCCAGATGTCGCGGCCACCCTTGCCGACGCGCTTGAACTCGGCGGATTGATACTCCCCGCGCGCCAGGGAGGCCCAGAACGCACGGTAGGGTTCGCTTTCGCGCAGTCCTGGTGTGACGAACAGGCTATGATGCTTGCCCTGGATTTCTCCGAGCGCGTATCCGACGGCATCGAGAAAGTTCTTGTTCGCCGTGATGATGGTGCCATCGCTGGTGAATTCGATGATGGCGTTCGATCGATCCAGCGCTTCGATTTTCGACTGCGCATCGCTCTTGCTGAACAGTTTCATAGGATCGATCGGTCTCGTAAGGGGAATATTCGAGCCGCCGCGCTCGGTCTCTCCACACGGATTACTGTCACTTTTTCTATATTGAGTTAATATCAGAATAAATAGAACAGTTTTCCGGCGCCACGCGGCGAAGACGTCACGCGCAATTGTGGCGTGTATCGTCTTCGCCGCGTCGCCACATGACGGGCCGGCGCGCTCAGGCGGCAGCCAGCAAGGCTCCGAGGTCATGCAGCGGCTGCGGCCGGCCGAACAGGAAGCCTTGGACGTCCAGACAGTTTTCCTGGAGGAGCAGCGCCTGCTGTTCGGGGTTCTCGACGCCCTCCGCGGTGACGGCGATGTCCAGATTGCGCGCCAGGCTCACCACCGCGCGGACGATCGCCATCGATTGTGGGTCGACCCCCAGCCCCTTGATGAAGCTGCTGTCGATCTTGATGCGCGTCAGCGGAAAGGTATGGACGAAGCTGAGCGATGAATAGCCGGTTCCGAAATCGTCGAGCGCGATCAGCACGCCGAAGGCGCGCAATCGCTTGAGAAGCGAGAGTGCGAACGCGCGATTGGCGAGGATCGCGGTCTCGGTGATCTCGATCTCGAGACGGCAGGCCGGCAAGGAGCTCTCGGCCAGAGCTGCCTCCACGGTCGCGATCAGGTCGGTGTTGCGGAGCTGGGTCGGGGATACGTTGACGGCGACCACAAGCGGCTCCGGCCACGCCGCCGCCACGCGACAGGCCTCCCGCAGTACCCAGGTGCCGATCTCCGGCATGAGACCGAGGTCCTCGGCCACCGGGATGAAGTCGCTTGGTGAGACCGTTCGGCCATCCGGCATCCGCCACCGCAACAGGGCTTCGAAGCCTATCAGCGTTCCGGAGGAGAGCCGGAAGACCGGCTGGTAATGCAGCGTGAACTCGCGGTTTTTCAAGGCACGGCGCAGGTCGGTTTCCATCGTGCGGCGCGCGACGAGCCCGTCGCTCATTTCCGCATCGTAGAAGCAGACGCGTCCGCCGCCCTGGCGCTTGGCTTCGTAGAGGGCAAGATCGGCGTTGCCGAGCAGCGTGTCGATGGTCGTCCCGGCCTCCGGGACAATCGCGATACCGATGCTGGCGCCGATGACGATCTGGACCTCGTTGATCGCGTAGGGCTTGCGCAGAGCCTTCAGCAGGCGCCTCGCGATACCCCCGAGAGCGCGGTGGCTGTCGACCGGCACCATGATCGCGAACGCGTCGCCGCCCAGTCGGGCAACGGTGTCTTCGTCGCGAAACAGGCACTTCAGGCGTGAGGCGACCTCCGTGAGGAGCTTGTCGCCGACGGCCTGGCCGAAGGTGTCGTTGACCGGCTTGAAGCGGTCGAGATCGAGGTAGAGCACGGTGCAGCCCTGCGACCGTGTCTCCCGAAGCTGGTCGGCGAGGCGCGCTTGGAGCGTGGCGCGATTGGCGAGGCCGGTGAGCTGGTCATGATCCGCGAGATAGCGGATGCGGCTCTCGGTCCTTCGACGCTCAGACACATCCGCAAAGGTGACGACCCATCCGCCGGCTGCGACCGCCCGAATGGTGACGGCCAGGGCTTGCTGGCGGTAGGTGAGCTCCGAGACCTCCGATGTCGTCACATCCTTGATGTGGGCCAAGTGCTGCGGTGAGAAAAGATCGCCGCCCTGGCCTTCGAAGAGGCAATGAAGCACCGAGGATATCGGGAGGCTCGTCAGATCCCAGGAGGGTGGCAGATCCAGCATCTTACGGAAGCGCTCGTTTGCGAAGACGAGACGGCCTTCATCGTCCAGCAGACAGAGGCCTTGCGGCATGCTCGAGAGGGCAAGATCCAGGTTGTCCGAGGCCGCCTTGAGCTCTCGCTCCGTCCGCCTCTGCTCGGTTCGATCGCATGTGATCTTGGCGAACCCCATGAATGTGCCGTTGTCGTCGTGAATCGCGTCGATGACGACATGGGCCCAGAACCGCGTGCCGTCCTTGCGGACGCGCCAGCCCTCCGACCCGAACCGGCCATGCGCCCGCGCCGTGGCGAGGCCCTGTTCGGGCAGGCCCGCAATCCGGTCTTCGGGGAGATAGAAGCAAGAGAAATGACGCCCGACGATTTCTTCGGCGCAATATCCCTTCGCCCGCTCGGCCCCTACATTCCAGTTCTCAACCAGTCCCTCGGGCGACAGCATGTAGATCGCGTAGTCGGTCACTCCCTGGACGAGGAAGCGATACATGATGTCGTTGGTGTCGCTCATGAATAAATTCACAAAAACTGACGATAAGGTGCAGATTGCCGATATCAACTTTTGATCATCAATTGGTTTTGATTTGGTGAACCACCCCCTGCGCGGCAGGCGCCAGAAACAATAAATCAGGAGAAAATGCGAGTTCTATCAATGTTGCACGCTGTCTGTACCATAGTGTACAGAAGCGACTTCTGCCTATAATAAAAGCTAATCTATGTAATTGGCCGCGCACGCGAGTGGCCAGCGGATGTCGACTTCGCGCCACTACGAGATCAAGCCCGACCCGGGCTGTGCTTATTCCTTGGGCTTCGGCTTCGACGCAGGCCGGCTCACGAAGCGGGACCCGGCAAGAAGAAAGCGCCACGGCGTCTCCATGGCGCGCGTCAGGCCGATGCGGCGAGCGGTGACGACGTCCACCGGATGCGCCCGGCCCACGATCCCGAACGGCGCGCGATCGAGCGGCTGGCCATCCTGTGCGGCGCCGACACCGAGCGCCTGGCACAGACGGCCTGGGCCGGCGCAGAGGAGGCGGTCCGGCATCGGACCCCGGCGGTCACGCATCGCCGCGACGCCGTGGCGGGGTTCGAGGGCGCGCAGCAAGACGGCGCTGCCCGGCTCGCAGACGACGTTGAGGCACCAGTGCAGGCCGTAGGAGCGGTAGACGTAGGCGTGGCCCGGTGGCCCGAACATGCTGGCATTGCGTGGCGTCGGCCCGCGAAAGCTGTGCGAGGCCGGGTCGTCGGCATCGTAGGCCTCGGTCTCGACGATGACACCGCCGACACCCGCGACCTGAAGGTCGCACCCGAGCAGGTCGGCGGCCACCGCCGGCGCCGGACGCTTGAAGAAGGCGGCGTCGATCACACTGCCTTTCCGATCGGTTCCTTGCCGATCCGCACTTTGTCCCGCGCCTTGGCGAACCCGTCGGGCCCGAGGTCGAGGGCGATCCGAATTGCCTGTTCGACGAAGGCCTGCGGTGTCAGCCCCGCGAGTTTGGCGGCGCGTGACACGTCGAGGCCGAGGCCGAGATCGATGGGGATCGGCGTCGTCCGCGGCGGGGCGGGGGGGAGGCTCGGCGCCGCAGGCGTCACGGAGGCTGTCACTGCCGTTTCCGTCGTAGGCAGGCTGGTTGCCACGCGCGGGGCGAGGCCGAGCGCTTCGCGCCTGCCTTGTGCGGCGAGGCGGTCCGCCCGCTCGTTGCCGACCTCACCGGTATGGCCGCGGACCCAGGTCCAGCGCACGTCGCGCTTCTGAGCCAGGGCGTCGAGTTCCTGCATCAGGTCGACATTCTTGACCGGGCCGGTGCTGGTGCGCCAGCCGCGGGCTTTCCAGCCCTTCATCCACTCGGTGACCGACTTGATGACATATTGGCTGTCGCAGCGCATCTCGATGCCGGCGCCCTCCGGGAAATGCGCCAACGCGTTGATCGCCGCCGTCAACTCCATGCGGTTATTGGTGGTGGCGCGCTCGCCGCCGCACAGTTCGACCCGTCCGGTCTCCGTCTCGATGACGACCCCCCAGCCGCCCGGGCCGGGATTGGGGTCGCATCCACCGTCGGCATAGGCGATGGTTCGCATGATTCCTCGATCGGCCTTGGCACGATCGGCCGCCCGGACGGGGACCAATCGGATGTTTTCGGGCGCTGCCCATAGCACGTCGCGGGCGTGATGCGGCACCCATCCGCGGCCCGACCCGGACCGGCGCCATGGGGCACCTGGGTCACCAGAACACCCCACCCAACGCAGGGGAGCGATGCGACGCAGGCGTGGAACGGCGAGTCGCCCCAGCCGTTGCCGCAGCACGAAAGCTAGACGCTTCAACGGCGCCGAAACGGCGTCATAGGGATACCAACCGCCATGACGAAGTCCAATCTCCTCGCCGCACTCGGCCTGTCAGTCGCCGTGCTGTCGACCCCCGCCCTTGCGCAGGAGCCCCTGTCGTTCCGCGTCGCGCCGCAGTTCGACGCCAATGCGCCCGAGGCCACCGATACCTCCGCCTTCCGTTCGGCAGCGCTCCGCTCCGATGCCGTGAGCATCGAGTCGAGCCGCATCGCCCTCGAGCGTTCGCGCAACCCGCGGGTCCGCGCCTATGCCAACAATGTCCTCGTCGAGCGCAAGGCCACCACCGACGCGCTGCTGCCTGAGGGCACGTCGCTGACCGCCGGCGGCACCGTGGTGTCCGACACCCAGCCCTTCGAAACCCGCTTCGACAACCCTGTTGGCGTGGTGCTGGCCCCGGTGACGATTTCGGCGACTATCGCCCAGAAGATCGTCGGCGGCGTGCTCGGTGGTGTCGGCATCATCGACAACAGCCCGTCCGAGCCCGGCCGTCGCGTCGCCATCGGTCCGGAGGGTCAGGCCCGCATCGATCGTCTCAAGTCTGCGCCGACCGGCCGTGACTTCGACCGGACTTTTGTCGCGCAGCAGGCGCGCTCCGATGCCCGTACGTTGGGCCTCTACGCCTCTTACGCCCGTAGTGGCGACAGCGCCCAGGGTCGTGAGTTCGCCAACCAGGCGCTGCCCTACATCGCCGGCGAGCATGCCCATTCGGCCAACCTCGCCGACCGCGTGAACTGAAGTCCGCGCTATATGAACTGGGTCGGCCCATGAGGCTGACCCTCACGAACCAAAAAGGCCGCTTCCCTGGGGAAGCGGCCTTTTTGCTGGGTGGCGTGACGAAAACGAAAAAGTCAGATCGCGGCGGCCGGGTCTCCACCGAGCGGGTTGCCTTCGTCCTCGTTACGGGTGTCGCCGCTGTGGCGGCGCGCGCCGCGGTCCATCAGCGAGCGACCGAGCGCCCGGAGCGGTGCGGTGAGGCGGCGGGCATCGTCCGCGCGCTCCATGAAGCGCTCTCCGTTGCGGATTTCCTTATCGAGCCGCGCCATTGTGCGGGCCAGAGCCGGGTCGTCGTCGTGCAGCCACACCTCAACGGTGCGGGCAAAGGCGATCACCACGCCCTGGAGCTTCAGCCGCCCGAGCGGTCCCTCGGTGTTGATCCCGGCCGCGGCGAGCATGAAGCGATGCGAGTTCAGCGCGACACCGTTGAGCGCCAGCATCGAGAGCGGATCCCCGCGCACCGCAAACGAGATGCGGCGCAGGGCTTCCTTGTAGGGCGTCATCGCGTCGAGGCGGCGCATCAGCACGTCGAACAGGCGCTCGCGGGTCGGCTCGTCGGCCAGATCCGTGTTGTCGGCATCGAGCACCTTGCGATCGATCATCTTCGCAAGGCCGCCGAGGACTGCGCCCTTCGAGGGAAACAGGTCCCGGAATTCCGCCAGGGTGAGCCCGGCTTCGCGGGCGATATCTCCGACCTCGATGTCGTTCCAGGGCTGCTCGGCGGCTAGACGCATCAGCGCCTCGACGGCGGCCTCGCGCGGCGGGGTCTTTTTCGGGGCAATCGCCACATCGGTTCCCGTCTGCGGGGCACCGGCGTTCTTGGTCGCTGAAGGCTTCGCCATGGTCGTTCGATCCTCGTCCATTCCCACTCCATGTAGGGTGAAACGGCCGGGTCGGTTAGGGGCCGCGTCAGCCCGACAGTTCCCCCGCTCGGTGACGGCCCGCGTCCACCGCCTCGCGCATCAGGTCCGGTAGGGCGCCGGAGCGCATCAGCACGGCGAGCGCCGCCGCGGTCGTTCCCCCAGGAGAGGTCACATCTTCGCGCAGCAGCTCCGCCTCACGATCGGTGGCGTCGAGCAATGCGGCTGCGCCCGAGACCGTGGCGCGGGCCAGCCGTGCCGCCATGTCCGGCGGCAAACCGGCTGCGATTCCGGCCTGCGCCATCACCTCGGCGAGCAGGAAGACATAGGCCGGCCCCGAACCCGAGACGGCGGTGAGCGCGTCGATCAGCGCCTCGTCGTCGAGCCACTCGACGAGGCCGACGCTGGCGAGGAGCGCATGAGCCTGCGCGTGATGACCGGCATCGACCTCGGCGCTCGCCACCGCGCCGGTGGCGCCCCGGCCGATGCTGGCGGGAAGGTTGGGCATGGCGCGCACGATGGCGCGGGCGCCCGGCAGTCGGGCGCGCAGGTTCGCGATGGTTTTGCCGGCCAGGATCGAGACCACGAGGGTTTTTTCACCGACGAGGGACGCCAGCATGGGCGCCGCCGCATCGAGCCCCTGCGGCTTCATCGCCAGGACGAGGGCGTCGCCGGTCGGTGCGGAGGGTGGGTTCAGGGCAATGCCGCGTTCCGCACAGAGCGCCCGCATGGCGTCGGAGGTCTGCGGATCGATCACCGTGGTGCGCGCCGGGTCGAGTCCTGCGGCAAGCCAGCCGGAGAGCATCGCGCCGCCCATCTTGCCCGCGCCGACCAGGATGAGAGAGGCGGGGAGGGGGCGAGCGTCCAAGTCGCCAGCCGGAACGGCGTTCACGCCTCGCCTTCGGTCTCGAACAGCACCGCGTCGAGGGCCTCGCGGGCGGATTTTCCGGCCCAGAGCACGAACTGGAACGCTTGGTAGTAGCGCTCGCACGCATCCACCGCCGACTTCAGCATCATCGTGCACTGCCCCTGCGTCGGTGCGGCGCCCCCGGTGAGCAGCAGCGAGTGCCGGAACATCACCACGCTGTCCGTCGACCACAGGTCGAAATGCCCGACCCAGAGTTGTTCGTTGACCAGGGAGACGAGGTTGAGGATTTCGGTGCGGCGGCGGTCCGGAACCTTGAGGTCGAACGCCGAGGCCACGTGCAGGGCCTCCACGTCCTCGATCCAGGTGAAGGCCACGTGATAGTCGGTCCAGCGCCCGGATACCGACACCGACATCTCGTCGGTCTCGGCCCGATCGAAGATCCAGTCGCGCAGCGACGCGAGGCGCTCGACGATGTCGAGGGGGTGCTCGTGCCGGTCGTGATCTTCGATGTGGAGTTGGGTCATGGCGGTCCAGCTTGGCGATCCGGCGCGGATCGTCGACGTGTTGTGGGCATCTGCCGAACGGGCCCGTGCGCGCTGGCCGAAACCTCGCTCAAGCTCATGGGGCCCGTCTCCGAGCTTGGTGTGAGTTGAGGTGGTCCCAGAGCGGTTCGGGTCGAAGGCGAATCAGGTCATAGCCCACTATAGACCGTGCCGGACTCTGGTTTCAAAGTGCGCTTTCCGAGCGGTGAACAGGAAAGCGACCATCCACCGTTCCTTCCTGTGCACAAGCGAAGCGCCGGTTTTCCGGCGCGAATCACACCGCTTCGCTGGCGCCCGCCACCGGTTCGGTGCCGAGCCTGGCTTCGAGGGCGGCGACCCGCAGGGCGAGGGCGTCGTTCTGGCTGCGCAGGCCGGCCACGAGGTCGCGCAGCACGTCGAGTTCCTCGCGCGAGGCGATGTCCATGTCGCGGATCAGGCGCTCGACCTGCGCCTTGAACACCGTCTCCGCCTCACGGCGCACCCCCTGGGCGGCACCGGCGGCGCCGGTCATCAGGCGGGCGACGTCGTCGAACAGCCGGTTGGACCCTTGCATCATCGTCTCCCGATAGCGGGGCCGCCATCCGTCCGTGACCGCCACCGGACCGGCACCCGGTCCCGACATAGGAATCGGCGCGAGTCTCGGCAATCCATCACGTGGCGGGAGCATTCGAATTGTCGGATTGTGTCCTGAGCCCATTCGCGAAACAGGATGTTACAAATCAGGCGCACGACAGGTCTTCCGCACCGGCGCCCGCAGGCGGCATAACGCTCGGTATGTTGCACGCGATCACGCCGGCCGGAGCCGAGACCCGGAACACCATGACGCAGACGACCCCGCACATCCTCGTCGTCGAGGACGACCGCGAGATCAGCGCCCTCGTGGCGCGCTACCTGCGAGCCAACGAGTGCCGGGTCAGCCTCGCCGGCGACGGCCGCGCCATGGACCGGGCACTGGCCGATTCCCGCGTCGACCTCGTCGTGCTCGATCTGATGCTGCCGGGAGAGGACGGTCTCAGCCTGTGCCGGCGCCTGCGCGCCACCTCGAGCGTGCCGATCCTGATGCTCACCGCCAAGACGGAGGAGATCGACCGGATCATCGGCCTCGAGATCGGTGCCGACGACTACCTCGGCAAGCCGTTCAATCCGCGCGAACTCCTCGCCCGGATCCGCGCGATCCTACGGCGCGGAACGACCTCCGAAGGCGAGGCGGAGGAGGGCGTTCGTCGCCTCGCCTTCCTCGGCTGGACCCTCGACGTCTCGCTGCGGCAACTCCTCAGCCCGGAGGCGGCGCGCATCGCCATTACGGGGGCGGAGTTCGACCTCCTCCACGCCCTTTGTCTGCGGCCCGGGCGGGTGCTGTCGCGCGATCAACTTCTCGACCTGACCCAGGGCCGCGCCGCCGGCCCGTTCGAGCGCAGCATCGACGTCCTGATCAGCCGCATCCGCCAGAAGATCGAGCGCGATCCGCGCAGTCCCGAGATCATCCGCACCATCCGCTCGGGCGGATACCTGTTCACGCCCGAAGTGACGCGCACATGAGAAGCGACGCGCGCAGGAGAGGAGACGCCCGATGAGCGAGGACCGCCGCCGTCCGCGCCTCGCCGCGCTGATTCCCGGCAGCGTCGCCGGGCAGATCGCCTTGCTGATCGTGGCGGCGATCGTCGTCACCCACGCCCTCGCCACCCTGGCCTTCTTCACCCTGCGCGAGCCGTGGCGGCCGGACGAGCATCCCGGGGTCGCCGCCACGCGGCTGTCCACCCTGGCGCGCCTGCTCGACGGGGCGGCTCCGGCCGAGCGCGACGCGCTCCTGGCCAATGCCAGCCGGATGCTCCCGACCCTGCACCTCGAGCCCTGGGCCGGCGCCGGTGCGCACGAGACCGCGCCCGTCGATCACACGATCGTCCAGCGCGTGCGCGACGGGTTCGCGCGACCGCTCGCCATTACCGACCTGTCGAGCAGCGATGGCGCGGGCGAGACGCAAGGCGGCATTCACATCGGTATCGTCACGCCGAATGGCGCTCGGCTCTCCGCACATCTGCCCGATGACGACCGGCCGCCGATCCGCCAGGGCGCGATCGTCGTCACCTTTTTGTTCCTCGCGGTCGCCCTGTCGCTGATCTCGCTGTGGGCGACCCGTGCGCTCACAGCGCCGCTGGCACGCCTCGCCGAGGCTGCCGAGGCATTCGGCACCCGCATGAACCTGGTGGCGCTGCCCGAGAATGGGCCGCAGGAAGTGATCGCGGTCTCGCGCGCCCTCGACCGGATGCGCGCACGAGTGCGACGCCTGATCGACGACCGCACCCAGATGCTCGCCGCGATCAGCCACGACTTGCGCACACCGATCACCCGCCTGCGCCTGCGCGCCGAGTTCATCGAGGACGATCACGCCCGGACGATGACCCTCCGCGATCTCGACCAGATGAACGGCTTGGTGGAAGCCGCCCTGTCCTTCGTGCGCGACGGACGGCAGGGGGAGGGCGCGGCCGCCACCCTCATCGATCTCGGCTCGGTGGTCCAGACGGTGTGCGACGGGTTCGCCGATGTCGGCGCCGACGTGCGCGTCGAGGACACCCGCCACGTCCTGGTTCAGGGCCGGCCCGAGGAACTCCAGCGTGCGCTGATGAACCTGGTCGACAACGCGGTGAAGTACGGTGGTGCCGCCAGGGTCACCATGTCGGCGTCGGAGCGCGGCATCGCCGTGGAGGTCTGTGACGACGGGCCGGGCATCCCGGAGGGCGAATGCGATGCCATGCTGCAGCCCTTCGTGCGCGGCGACCGGGCCCGCAACCTCGACACCGCGAGCGGTTTCGGGCTCGGATTGTCCATTGTCCTGGCCGTCGTCGAGGCGCATGAGGGCCGGTTCGTCCTGAGCAACCGGACCCCGCACGGCCTGTGCGCCCGGATCGACCTGCCGCTGGCCGCCGCGCGGTTGGCGAGCCCGCGCGCCGCGCCACCGACAGCGCGGATACCGTCTGCGGCGGCGTGAGGCCGGTGTTCGTCCAAAGTTGGGTGGGCGATGTGCTTGCCGGACCTTGGGCGGATCTTAGACGGGCCTTGGCGCGTCTTGCGCAGGACACATCGGCAACATGCGGAAACCAATTGCCTCGGCCAAAGCAAGGGCGCGTTAACCCTGTCGGGCGCTTGATCGAGTCGGGGCGGCATTGAGCCGCTCCGCCAGCCGAGCCCGATAGGCCGTTCGATGACCACCACCGCCAGCCTCAGTTCATCGCAATCTCCGTTCGCTCCGCAGCGGCCGGCCCACGGGCACAATCGCGTCGCCAAGGCGATCAGCGGCGAGGTTTCCGCCGGGACGATCAGCGCCTCCGATGGGACGGCGCTCACCTCCGCACTCAAGTCGATCGATTCCAGCCTCTCGGCCGATCGCAGCGCGGCCTCCAGCACCAGCGCCACCGCCTCCACCGCGGATCAGGCCCAGCGCCTCGATCCGACCCAGCTCAAGACCAAGGTCGACGGGCTGATCGACGCTCAGGTCTCCGGCGGCACGCTCACGAGCGCTCAAGCCGATACGCTCAAGCAGATTTTCGCCAGCGGCGGGACCGAGGCGAGCCAGGGGGTCGGCGGTGCGCAGAAGGCGCATGGCGGCCACCATCACGGCGGCGGCGCCCCGCCCACCACCTTGGACACGCCCACCACCGGCAGCGCGGCCACCGACGCGACCGCGTCGACCACCGACAGCGCCAGCCTCCTCGACAGCTTCATCAAGCAGCTACAGTCCACGCAATCCACCGCGTCGGGCTATGCGTCGTCCGGGAGTGCGGCCTCGCGCAGCACGACCTCCGCCGCGCTGCTCCTCGACTTCCAGGCCTGATCGCCCGGACGCGGCCGCTCAGAACTCCATGTCGAGCTCTTCGATCTCGTCGGGCTCACGCAGGGCTTCCTCGGTCCATTCCTGCATGAACGGCCAGGCGATGATGGTGTCGCGGTACGACGCCATCTTGCGCGAGACCGGCACGTCGTAGGTGACGAAGCGCGAGCAGACCGGTGCGAACATCGCATCGGCGAGGCTGGGGCGGTCCCCGAACAGGAACGGACCATCGTAGCGCGAGAGGCATTCGTCGACGATGGTGACGACGCGGTCGATGTCGCCCCGCGCCCCGTTGAAGATCTTGAAGTTGGTGTGGCGGCCCTTGATGTTCATCGGCAGAGCCGAGCGCAGGTTGATGAACCCGCCATGCATCTCGCCCGAGATCGAGCGGCAATGGGCGCGCGCCACCGGGTCCCTGGGCAGGAAGCCGGCATCCGGATAGGTCTCGTTGAGATACTGCGCGATCGCCAGGGTGTCCCAGACGATGATGTCGCCGTGGCACAGCCGCGGCACCAGGAACGACGGCGACAGGTGGAGCAATTCGGCGCGGGTTGAGGCGTCGTTGCCCGAGAGCAGTTCGGTCTCGAAGTCGAGCCCCGCCATCCGGCAGACGAGCCAGCCGCGCAGGGACCACGACGAATAGTTCCGGCTCGAAATCGTGAGCGTCGCCGCTGGCATGTCCGTCCCCTCGTGTTTTTGGTCGCGAGTGCGATCCAAGACTCGTGCCGTGATCGGATTCTGCCGTGATCCGGCATGTTCCGTGACTCGCGGCTTCGAGACTCGGGCTGTCCGGACGCGGATGCAAGAGGGGTTCGTGCCGACCGCACGCTGCGTCAGGCGCAGCGTTTGCATGGGCGCGTGGGGGGCTCACCCGCCGGAATGATGTATTTTAGTGTGATGCATACGCACAACAGCCCGTTGAGATCGTACGCCGCACCTGTTGCGTCGGGTGGCCGGCTGGATCAGCCTAGCGGCGCACCGATGGCGGCGCCGAGCGTTCGCCCGTCCACGGCGAACGTTGCACGCTTCGATCGTTCGCGCAGGAATCCGGGCGTCATGCTGTATCGTGCCTTCGACCTTCAATCTGACCTCGCCGAACAGACGCGGGCGTGGGGCCGGCTCGTGCACGATGCCGTCTCGCCGTGGACCGGAGCCGGCTACAAGGAACCGGTGACGTGGTGGTCCGCTGGCGCGCGGATGATGATGCGCGCCGGGCTCACCTTTAAGCGGCCGCCTTACGGCATCGAATCGGTGAGCGTCGGCAATCGCGACGTGCCGGTGATCGAGGAGGCGGTCTACGCCACGCCGTTCGGCACGCTGCTACGGTTCAAGAAGGACATCGACACCGAGCAGCCCCGCGTCCTCGTGGTGGCGCCTCTGTCCGGCCATTTCGCCACGCTCCTGCGCGGCACCATCCGCACATTGCTGCCCGACCACGACGTGTATGTCACCGATTGGCACAATGCCCGCGACGTGCCCCTGTCCGACGGCGCCTTCGGGTTCGACGATTACGTCGACCACCTCGTGCAATTCCTCGGGGTCATGGGCGAGGGCTCCCACCTCGTCGCCGTGTGCCAACCCGCCGTGCAGGCGCTGGCCGCCGCCGCCGTGATGGCCGAATCGAAGGATGTGGCGCACCCACGCAGCATGACCCTGATGGCCGGGCCGGTGGATTGTCGCATCAGCCCCACCTCGGTGAACAAGCTCGCCACCTCGAAGCCGATCGCGTGGTTCGAGAAGAATCTCCTCGCCACCGTGCCCCAGCGCCATGCGGGGGCGGGCCGCCGGGTCTATCCCGGTTTCATGCAGGTCTCGGCCTTCGTCTCGATGAACGCCAAGCGCCATGCCCAGAGCCATGCCGACCTGTTCTGGCATCTGGCCAATGGCGAGACAGAGAAGTCCGATCAGATCGAGACCTTCTACGACGAGTATTTCGCCGTCCTCGACCTCGCCGCGGAATTCTACATCGAGACGGTCAAGACGGTGTTCCAGGATTACACCCTGGCCAAGAACGAGCTCACCTACCGGGGCAACCCCATCGACATGCGCTCGATCCGGCGTACCGCGCTGATGACCGTCGAGGGCGAGCGCGACGACATCTGCGCCGTCGGCCAGACCATGGCCGCCCACGACCTCTGTACCGGTCTGGCGCCCCACATGAAAAGCCACCACCTCCAGGCCGGTGTCGGCCATTACGGGGTGTTCACCGGCCGCAAGTGGGAAAGCCAGACCTACCCGCTGGTGCGCAACTTCATCCAGTCGCACACCTGAAAACCAGCAGCCGCGGAATGCGATAGTCCGCATCTCGCGGTTGGAAGTCGGCGGCGCATCGTGTATGAGCCTGCCCCAAGTGCAGTTTCTGCGCCGATTCGAGGCCGTCTGACGGACGTCCCGCCCGGGAGAGAATCCCGGGTCAGGGGCGTTTTGCAGTTACCGATCGCGGTGATCGCGAGGAGGACTCGGTTCGGCGCCGCCCAACAAACATACGTGTCAGAGGATCTAGACCGTTGCAGGTACTCGTTCGCGACAACAACGTCGATCAGGCGCTCCGCGTCCTCAAGAAGAAGATGCAGCGCGAAGGCATCTTCCGTGAGATGAAGCAGCGCAAGGCCTACGAGAAGCCCTCCGTGCGCAAGGCGCGCGAGAAGGCAGAGGCCGTGCGCCGTGCGCGCAAGCAGGCGCGCAAGACCGCCATCCGCGAGGGCCTGATCGCCGCTCCGAAGCCGAAGCCCCGTTTCGGTGCCGGTGCGCCGCGTCGTCCCGGCGGTTCGCCGTTCGCTCCCACGGCCCCGACCGTGCTGCCCCCCGCCGGCGGCGCCGCTTAAGTCGATCGAGCCCTGCCAGGGCGGTGCGGATGCGCCGTCCTGGAAGCGGACATGCCAGGACTGCAGAAAAGCCCGGCCGCACTGCGGCGCGGGCTTTTTTGGTGCGCTCAGGCGGCGCGGGCCGCCACCGTTGCGTGCTCGGCCTGGACCAGCACGTCGAGCGCCCGCCACGGCTTCTGCATGAAGAATGCCTCGGCCGGAATGGCGCCGGCGCTACGCGCATCGTAGCCGGAGGTCAGGACCACCCGCACGTCCGGCCAGCGCCGGCCCACGGCGGTGGCGAGCGCGATGCCATCCATGGCGCCGTTGAGGCGGACGTCGGCAAACAGCAGAGCCACGTGGTCGCCGGATCGCTCGAGGACCGAGATCGCGGCCTCGGCACTGTCACAGGCGATGACGTCGAGGTCGGTTTCCTCCAGCACGGCGGTGGCCAGATGCCGGACTGCCGCATCGTCCTCGACCACGAGGGCGATCGGACAATCGAGCTGAGGTTGATGCATAAAATCTCCTTTGCCGCTTGGGCGCACGGGCGGCCGCCCTGTGGCCATGATGTCCGTGCATTGATTCTCGTGAGGTGATGCTGCGCTGCCACGTGACGGTGGACAAGAGTCGGAATCGTTCATCCGGCTATGCAGTTCCCGCAATCGCAACTCCGATCGCTTCGGGAGTACGGTCGCGCGCGGTCCGGTCATGGTTTTCGCGGTGCACGTCTTGCATGGCTTAGGTCTGGGGGCGCGTCGCGGCGCGTAGGCCTTAACCATCCGTTCACCGTGGCTCCGCGACAGTCGCGGGTCTGCGATGGGTGGCAGGATCATCGGGCGAGGACGTTCTATTCTTGCGGATGCCGCCGCGGGACGACACGACAAAAGGGGGTGTTTGCCTGTCATGTGCCGCTTTCTGGCCTATTCCGGTGATCCGGTCTTCCTGACCGACCTCGTCTGCGCACCGACGCACTCGCTGGTCCATCAGTCGCTCCACGCAACGGAGGCGAAGACCGAGACCAACGGCGATGGCTTCGGCATCGGCTGGTACGGCGAGCGCACCGAGCCCGGCCTCTACCGCGACGTCTGTCCGGCTTGGTCCGACGAGAATCTGGTCAACCTCTGCCAGCAGGTCCGCGCGCGGATGTTCTTCGCCCATGTGCGCGCGTCCACCGGCACAGCGACGACCCGGGCCAATTGCCATCCCTTCGCCCAGGGGAAGCACCTGTTCATGCACAACGGCCAGATCGGCGGCTACCACAAGATCAAGCGCCGTCTCGAAGCGCTGATTCCCGACGCGCTCTACGATGTCCGGCGCGGGACCACCGATTCCGAGGCGATCTTCCTGCTGGCGCTGGCCAACGGTCTCGCCGAGGACCCGATCGGCGCGATGGCGCAGACCCTCGCCACGGTCCGCGAATTGATGCGGGCGGCCGGTGCCGACGAGCCGCTGCGCTTCACCGCCGTCGTCACCGACGGTGAGACCCTGACGGCGTATCGCTGGGCCTGCGATGGCCGCCCGCCGAGCCTGTACTACCGGCAGACCGAGACCGGCCTCGTCGTGGTCTCCGAGCCCATCGACGGCTGCCGCGACGGCTGGAACGTGATCCCGAAGGGCGGCACGCTCCAGGCGACCCGCGGTGGCACCGTTACCGTCACCACCCCCGACGCGACGGCCGCCCGCATCGCCGCATGAGTCTTTGTCGTCGTCTCTCGTGAGCGGGACGAGGGGCCGCAGGGTTGCGGCGTGAGCCCGAAGGGCGGACAACCCGCGCTCCTCACAGGATGAGCGCGGGAGCCGCCGATGACCTACCCGAACGTGACGCTGCACATCGCAGGCGCCTGGACAGACGGTGGAGACGGCGAGACGCTCGCGGTCCTCAACCCCGCCACCGGCGAGACCATCGGCACCTGCGCGGTGGCGACCCGTTCCGACCTCGATCAAGCACTCGCGGCTGCCGCACGCGGGTTTGCCGCGTGGCGCCAGGTCTCGGCATTCGAGCGCGGCAAGGTGATGCGTCGCGCCGCCGACCTCCTGCGTCAGCGCGCCGACGCCATCGCCCGCATCATGACCAGCGAGCAGGGCAAGCCGCTCGCCGAATCGCGGATGGAGACCCTGGCCGCCGCAGACGTCATCGACTGGTTCGCGGAGGAAGGCCGGCGCGCCTATGGCCGCATCATTCCGGCGCGCGCCGACGGCGTGATGCAGATGGTGCTGCGCGAGCCGGTGGGCCCGGTGGCGGCCTTCACGCCCTGGAACTTCCCGATCAACCAGGCGGTGCGCAAGGTCTCGGCCGCGCTCTGCACCGGCTGCTCGGTGATCCTGAAGGGGCCGGAGGACACCCCGGCGAGTTGCGCCGCCCTGGTGCGGGCCTTCCTCGATGCCGGCGTGCCCGGCGACGTGCTGTCCCTGGTCTACGGCGATCCGGCGATGATCTCCGGATACCTCATCCCGCACCCGGTCATCGCCAAGATGTCGTTCACCGGCTCGACTCCGGTGGGCAAGGAGCTCGCCGCTCTGGCCGGGCGCCACATGAAGCGGGCGACCATGGAACTCGGCGGCCATGCGCCGGCCCTCGTCTTCGAGGATGCCGATATCGAGACCGCCATCGCCGTGCTCGGCGCCAACAAATTTCGCAATGCCGGCCAGGTCTGCGTCGCTCCGACCCGCTTCCTCGTCCACGAGGCAGTCTACGCGCGTTTTCGCGATGGTTTCGTGGCCTTCGCCGAGAGCCGCATCGTGGGCGATGGGCTCGACCCCGCGACGACCATGGGGCCGCTGATCCACGCGCGCCGGCTGGAAGCGATGGAATCCCTGTGCGCAGATGCCGTCGCCAAGGGGGCGGAGCTGCGCACTGGCGGCAAGCGCATCGGCAACCGCGGCAACTTCTTCGAGCCCACCGTGCTCTGCGACGTGCCGCAGGACGCGCGCATCATGAACGAGGAGCCGTTCGGCCCCGTGGCGCTGATCCAGCGCTTCTCCGACGACGAGGCGGCCTTCGCAGAGGCCAACCGGCTGCCCTACGGTCTGGCGGCCTATGCCTATACCCGCTCGGCGGCGCGGGCGACGCGTATCGCCGCGCGGGTGCAGAGCGGGATGGTCGGCATCAACCATCACGGCCTGGCCCTTCCCGAAACCCCGTTCGGCGGCGTCAGGGATTCGGGCTACGGCAGCGAGGGCGGCTCGGAGGCGATCGAGGCCTATCTCACCACCAAGTTCGTCAGCCAAGCGAGCGCGGGCCTGTAGGCGCGTCTCAATAATGCGGAGGCGGCGGCTCCGGCGCGTTTGAGCCCGGACGGTGGCCGGCCTCCTCCACGTCCTCGACGAGCTTGGCGACCTTGCGGGTCAGAACGTCGATCTGGCGCCATTGCGCCGTGATGGTGGCGTTGAGGTCGTCGATGACGACGTCCTGCTCGGTCAGCCGCATCTCGAGCGCGTCGATACGGGCCGAGAGGTCATGGGAATCGCTCATCGCAGGGTTTCCGGGTCGTGGTCGGGCCGCTCGACCAAGGCGGGTCCGAGCGCGATGCGGCCGTCGAAGACGAAGCAGTCGCCGACCCAGCGGTTATCGGCCTCCGGCACCGTTTCGAGATAGCGCAGGATCCCGCCTTCGAGCGTGTGGACCGCGGCAAAGCCACGGGACAGCATGTAGGCGCCGGCTTTCTCGCAGCGGATGCCGCCGGTGCAGAACATCGCGACCTGCGGATGCTCCGCCGGATCGAGCCCCTCCACGTAAGCGCGAAAGTCGCTGAACCGCTTCGAACCCGGATCGACCGCACCGGGAAAGCTCCCGAGTGCCACCTCGAAGGCGTTGCGGGTGTCGATGAGGAGGAGGCCCGGCGTATCGAGCAGCGCGTTCCAGGCCTGCGCCGCCACCGGGCTTGCCGCCCCGCGCGCCGGATCGGTCGCCCCGCCGTCGAAGGTCACGATCTCGCGCTTGACGCGGACCTTCATCTGCCGAAACGGCGGCGCGGCGGCGAGGGATAGCTTGACGTCGAGGTCGCGCAGGCGGCCCGAGAATACCGGTCCGTCCCGCAGGGCCGCCAGCAACGCGTCGATCGCGGTGGCGCTGCCGGCCACCGTGCCGTTGATGCCCTCCGCCGCGAGGAGCAGCGTGCCGGTGATCGCGAGCTCGGCGCAGAGCTGGGCGAGCGGCGCCCGGAGGTCCTCCGCATCGGGAAGCGGCGCGAACCGGTAGAGGGCGGCGACGGTCTGGATTGTCGGAGGCGTCATCGTCCGCGGGCATAATCGCGCGGACGGCTCAGGGCAAACGCCTCACGGGGCGCCCGGCTCGACCCGATGCAGTAGGAAGGTGGTGCCGACCTCCGGATCGCGCCGCCAGCGGCCGTCGCCGGCGGGCACCAGGGTGACCACGTGGCCGCGCCGGGCGTTCAGCGTCAAACGCCCATTGGCGAAGCGCCAGGAGACCGGATCGAACACCGAGAGCCCGCTGTCGCGGCAGCCGTCGAGGATTCGCACTGGCGCCGGCACGGCGCCTCCCGCCGTGAGTTCGATGCGGCAGACGTCCTGCTCACGGTAGCGGTCGAGGGCGTAGGTTCCCGCCTGCGGAGGGCCACCCGGCAGGGACGCCTCCGGTGCGTCGGCCTGGGGCGCTCCGGGCAACGCGACAGTCGCGGGCGTCGCCGCATCCGCGCCCACCGGCGGGACCATGGCGACGATCTGAAGGGGCACGAGGCTGTAGCTCTCGCCCGCCTCGCTCTGCGCCACGAGGCTGCGGGCATCGGCCCGCCGGGTGAAGGGCAGCACCGGCCGCACGTTCTTGTCCACCAGCCGCACCGTGCCGTCGGTGAACAGCCACCCGGCAACGCCGTTGAGCACCGGTAGGGCCCGGCGGCATCCGGCCGGGAACGTCAGCCGCCGCCCGGCCTCGCCGCTCTCGCCCGACAGGGTCATCATGCAGCGCCGGTTGGTGCCGTCGCGCGACAGGTCCCAGGTGCCGGGCACTCCGGCGAGATCGTGGGGCAGGCTCTCGACGAAGGGGAGCGTCGGCGGGGCGTCGGGAGCCGGTTCCTGCGCGTGCGCAGAAGCCGACAGGCCAACGAGGAGCGCGAGGCTGTGGGCTACAGGCGGGATCATCACCGGTATCCGTCTCACGCTTGCCCGGCCCAGGGCGTTTCCGGCACCGGCGTCAGCGGGCCGTTGCCGCCGAACCAGTGCGAGAGGTTGTCGACCACGAGGCGGCCCATGGTCTCGCGGGTATGGACCGAGGCCGAGCCCACATGCGGCAGCAGCACCACGTGATCGAGGGCGGCGAGGTCCGCCGGCACGTGCGGCTCGCGGGCGAACACGTCGAGCCCGGCGCTGTGGATGGTGCCGGCTTGGAGCGCGGCCACCAAGGCCGGTTCGTCGATGACGCTGCCGCGCGCCACGTTGATCAGGATGCCGTCCGGCCCGAGCGCCGCGAGCACTTCGGCGCCGACGAGGCCGTTGGTCTCCGGCCCGCCCGGGGCCACCACCATCAGCACGTCGGCCGCATGCGCAAGACCGAGGAGGCTGGAGTGATAGGCATAGCCCACGTCGTCCTGTGGACGGCGCCCATGATACGCGATGCTAACGCCGAAGCCTTCCAGGCGCCGGGCGATCGCGCGGCCGATCCGCCCGAGGCCGAGGATGCCGACGGTCCGTCCGCGTAAGGTCGCGGTCAGCTGGTAGGGGCTTTTGGGCCAATGGCCGGCCCGCAGGTAGCGGTCGGCCTGCGGGATCTGCCGTACGGTGGCGAGCAGCAGGCCGAGCGCCAGGTCCGCCACCTCGTCGGTGAGCACGTCGGGTGTGTTGGTGACCACGATCCCGCGGGCGGCGGCGGCCTTGGTATCGATGGTGTCATAGCCGACGCCGAAGCTCGCCACGATCTCGAGGTTGGGCAGGCGCGCGATCAGGTCGGCATCGACGGGCGCTTGAGCGCCGGTGGCCATTCCGCGGATGCGCGGCCCGATCTCGGCGTAGAACCGGTCGCGGTCGGGGGCCGTGTCCGCCCGGTGCAGGGTGAAGGAGCGGGCCAATGCGTCCATGACGCTTGGCTGCATCGGTTTCAGCAGCAGAAGGTCGACGGGCTGCATGTCCGGATCGGCTCCCGAAAGGCGGGCTGGCGGCACGCCCGACTCCGTGGCGGTCCTGCGGGCAAACGCCCTGTTCCAGCTTTAGGTTGCCGGCTCGAACCGGTCCAGTCGATGTGACGGGTTCGGGGTGCGGCCCATGCGGCGGGCTCGGCGCAGCCATCTCTCCGGTATGGACCGTGCCCCACTTCCGCCGGGCGCCTTGGAACACTACTAAAGGGACACCGACCCTTCCCGTGTCACGACGAGACAACGCAGACAGCCTGACCATGACCGCGCCGCGCACCCTCTACGACAAGATCTGGGACGACCACGTCGTCGATGTCGAGCCGGATGGCACCAGCCTCCTCTACATCGATCGGCACTTGGTCCACGAGGTCACGAGCCCACAGGCCTTCGAGGGGCTGCGCGTGGCCGGGCGCCGCGTGCGCCACCCCGAGAAGACGCTGGCGGTGGTGGACCACAACGTCCAGACCTCCGACCGCAGCTTCGGCATCGAGGATCCGGAGAGCCGCATCCAGCTCGAAGCGCTGGCCGAGAACGTGCGCGAGTTCGGCATCGAGTTCTACGACGCACTCGATCGGCGCCAGGGCATCGTCCACGTGATCGGACCGGAGCAGGGCTTCACCCTGCCGGGCCAGACCATCGTGTGCGGCGACAGCCATACCTCGACGCATGGCGCCTTCGGGGCGCTCGCCCACGGCATCGGCACCTCGGAGGTCGAGCACGTGCTCGCCACCCAGACGCTGCTGCAGAAGAAGGCCAAGAACATGCGGGTGACCGTGGACGGCACCCTGCCACCCGGCGTCACCGCCAAGGACATCGTGCTGGCGATCATCGGCGAGATCGGCACCGCCGGCGGCACCGGCTACGTCATCGAATATGCGGGCGAGGCGATCCGCGCGCTGTCGATGGAAGGCCGGATGACGATCTGCAACATGTCGATCGAGGGCGGCGCCCGGGCCGGTCTGGTGGCGCCCGACGCCACCACCTTCGCGTATGTGGAGAACCGGCCGAAGGCCCCGAAAGGCGAGGCGTTCGTACGGGCCAAGGCCTATTGGGAGAGCCTGGTCTCGGACGAGGGCGCGCATTTCGACCGCGAGGTCCGTCTCGATGCCGCCAGCCTTCCGCCGATCGTGAGCTGGGGCACCAGCCCCGAGGACGTGGTGTCGATCCTCGGGAGCGTGCCCGATCCGGCTGCGATCCCCGACGAGAACAAGCGCCAGTCGAAGGAGAAGGCCCTCGACTACATGGGCCTGACGCCGGGGACCCGGATCACCGACATCGCCGTCGACCGGGTGTTCATCGGCTCCTGCACCAACGGCCGCATCGAGGACCTGCGCGCCGTGGCCAAGATGGTCGAGGGCCGCAAGGTCCACGCGAGCGTCTCGGCGATGGTGGTGCCGGGCTCGGGGCTCGTGAAGCTGCAGGCCGAGGCCGAGGGCATCGACCGCATCCTCAAGGAGGCCGGCTTCGATTGGCGTGAGCCGGGCTGCTCCATGTGCCTCGGCATGAATGCCGACCGGCTCAACCCGCTGGAGCGCTGCGCCTCCACCTCCAACCGCAACTTCGAGGGCCGCCAGGGCCATCGCGGGCGCACTCACCTGGTCTCCCCCGCCATGGCGGCGGCAGCGGCGGTCGCCGGGCATTTCGTCGACATCCGCGACTGGCCCGCCGCCTGACGCGAATACGGGCGGGCCGCAAAAATCCAGATTGACGCCCCGCCCCAGCCCGCCTAAACGAAACCCGCGTCGGCGCTCCACGAGCCCCGACGAGCCCAGGTGGCGGAATTGGTAGACGCGCTGGTTTCAGGTACCAGTCTTGCAAGAGGTGAAGGTTCGAGTCCTTTCCTGGGCACCAATATTCTGAGAAGCGTCTACGCCTCAGAAAGTTAAGCTAGCTGAGGTAGTGGCGATAGGCGGACCGTGCCACAACCGTTTCCCACATGCTCTTCCGGCTCCCCCGTCCAATGAAACGGTCAGACTCCTCTCTCCCGCAGTTTAAGCAGCGCATTCCCGCTGATGTTCGGCCCCTCGCGGTAGGCTGTACCCTGTCGGTCTCGGTGCCTTCGTGCTTGCCCTCCGGGACGCCTTCGCGGCTCGGCAGCGGAACGCGGACGGCGACTACAGCCCCGATCCAAAGGCTGCCCGCTTCCGGGGCTTCGAGGCGGCCCGGTCTCAGTCGCAGCCTATGTCAGCCCCTCCGCCGAAGACCTCCCTCACCAAGCTGGTCGAGGATTGGTGGACCGAGCAGAAAGCCGTGGGTCGAAAGCCCAGCACCCATGAGAGCTACCGGAACACGGTGGCCAACCTCGTGGCCTTCCTGAAACACGACGCGGCCGGCCGGGTGACCTCGGAGGATGTCGTCCGGTTCAAGAGCTACCGACTCGCCGCCATCAATCCGCGAACTGGCAAGGCCATCTCACCCAAGACCGTGAAAGACAGCGACCTCGCGGGCCTGAAGACCATTTTCGGCTGGGCCGTGGCGAACCGCAGGATGACGGCTAATCCGGCGACGGGGCTGACCATCCAACTTGGCAAACCGCAGAAGCTCCGGTCCAAAGGGTTTACGGACGAGGAGGCGAGGGCGATCCTTAAGGCTGCCTTAGGCGGTGTGGACTCTTGCGATTCCCGAGGCCGGTCGAACGTGATTCAAGGCTGTCTTTTGGAAGCAACCTTGAGTGTCTTGGATCGTCTGGTTCTCAACGAAGCGTCATGGGAGCGGATGGCTCCGCT
>NZ_JAAHTB010000025.1 GCF_010692745.1 Methylobacterium sp. BTF04 | reverse complement strand
GCGAAGATGCCGACTGGCTCGCCGATATCGCTACCGATCTGGAGCCCGAAGACGGACTGATCTGGGTCTACGATCCGCAGCACCCGGACGGAACCATGGCCTTCTCAGCCTTCGGATTCGAGAGCCTCTGTAACCTCATCGAAGTCCACCGCAGCACGCCGAAATAGGGCCGCCGCGGTCCACGCCGGATGAGTACCTCCATCGTAGTGTTGAAGACCAAGCGCATGGTGGACGTCAGCCTCGCGCTGTTTGCCCGCTTCGCCGGGAACAGCAGGATTGGCGACCTCCTATCTATGCTGGCCTAAACCCCTACGGGCACCGACCTCATTGCCCGGCATGATGCGGCCGCCGGGCGCGAGGCCGCCACCACCGTCCGAGCCGGCATCGCCGCACAGATCCTGCCGGCCCTTGAGGCGGCATCGCCCGCGGCGGTCAAGGCCGTGGAGGAACGCGTTCCGTCCGTCGCCCGCTACGCCATCGGGATGGTCTCCCCCAAAGTCCGGACGGCGCTGAGATCCGGCGACATCGCGCGGTGGGATCTGGACCGTCTCTGCGCCGTCTCCGCGAGCGTCGGCCATCGCGTCGAGGCGATCCTCGTCCCCCAAGGAATGCGGCCGGTCGTGACCTTCGAGCCGGCCTGAACGCTCGTTCGCCGGTGGGTTAGTGTGGCGTTAGAGAGCGTTCCCGAAAAGGCGCTTCCGCAAATCGTCGGGCAGCTGCCGCCGGTGCGGATGGACGATCGACCAGGCGTGCGCGGCCTGGAGAACCGTGAGGGATTCTAGGCCGGCGAGGCGATGGCCGGCGGCGCTGGTCACCGCGCCCCATCCCTGCCCGTTGGCCTCCTGGCACCTGTCCTCGTCGAGATCGGATAGATGCCTGCAGGCCGCATGCAACGCCTCCCTGACGTCCACATCATACGCACGCTCCATGGCGTCGGCGCCGGCCTCCGTCGCTAGACGGGCGTCGACCGCGGCGACGGCCGACCGTGCGCCCGAGAGGATGTCGCGCGCCCAATCGTACTGCCGACGCGTCATCGTCCGGGCGTAGGCGAACTCGCGGGCGATATCCACGCGCTTGTTGAACGCCCATTCTACCTCGTCGAGCAGGGCGCACAGGCCTTCCTGGACCTCGGCGATCACCTCGTCGCCGAGAGGCCTCCTTGCGGCGGCGCGCTCCTCCTCCGTGACAAGCTCCGCCCGGGCGACGCGCGTCCAGATCTCGAACTGCTTCTCAAGCTTCGCGATGTCCCGGCATCGCGAGAGGTCGAGCGTCACGCGATCGGCCCGCAGGTCGAACCCGGTTCGCTCCATTCCGCCCATCGCGCGGGTGACTGCCGCTTCATAGAGCGGCGTCGGATCGGCGGTGAAGATCGCACCGCCGGCACTGTGCCAAGCGAGATCGCAGAACGGCGGCGGCTCGATGGGCCGCGTCAGGATCGCGGTGTCGGTCTCGAAATGCAGGGTCATCGAGGGCCTCCGGGTTGCCGATCAGCGGTTCGGCGTCGGCACATGGTCTCACAATTCCACCAGCATACAAGGGCCGCTCCCAAACAAACGCCCCCAACAAAAATGACGGCATTCACAACAGTTTCCCCAACAGCTTGTTGGGAATGCCGTTGGGGAAATAATAAATCTCGCGAGGGGGTTGCGCGGACTTCCATGGGACTCACATCCGCTGGTACGCTGACTGACAGCGACGATTCGAACGCGGGGGATACCATGAGCGAGCCCAGGGTTACTTCAGAAGGAGAGGCGATCGACCGCCTCCGGGAGGCCGTCGAAGCCGAGGGAACGACGAAGGCATGGGCGGACGCGACCGGGTTGTCGGCGCAGTACGTCGGCGACGTCCTCCACCGCCGGCGCCCCCCCGGGGCCGCGCCTGCTCTCCGCTCTGGGCCTCGTCCGCGAGACGCGGATCGTGGAGGCACGGTCGTGAGCGCCGGCGTCCGCAGGCCGCTCACGTCCAGCCGCGTAGACCTCGCCGACATCGCGCGGCGGATCTACGTGGCGCCGGATCCCGTCCTCGTCGCCAAGGTTTTCGCGGAGTGCGGCGTCGAGGCGGCACGGACGCGCTGGCACTGGCTGGAGCCGCGGACGCTCGCCGCCATTGCGCGGACCGGGCGCGGCATCCTCGGTGGCGACGTCGCGAACGGCGGCGGCCGTCGTCGATCGTCGTCCGCGGAGCAGGAGGCCGCCGCCGTCGAGGCGGCCTTCGTCTTCGGCTCTCTCTCTGCAAGCGAGCGGGCTGCAGGACTGACCGCCAACTCGCTCAGGGCCATTTTCCAGGAGAGAGGCCTGGACTGGCCGCGTTGCTCGGCCGCGGCGAGGGCCATGGCGACGGCTGACGGCCACGCCGCTGCCCGTGGCGACGAGGCGGCCGTGGCCCGCATCGAGGCCCGGTACGATCGCGAACGCAACGTCTACGAAGTGCTAAAGGCGGCTCTAGCCCTCGTCCCGGCGCAGCCGACGACGGGCCGGTACAGGCTACCCAGGCCGTCGCGCGAGCTCGCGGAGGCCCTCGGCTCCTGCGATCGGGAGGCAGTCGAAATCGTCTTCCCGTCGATGGCGGAGCGCGAGCGGTTCGTAGCCCCCGACACGGTCGTGCCCCCTGGCGAGCCGGCCCCGCGTAAGCCGCACGAAATCTCGAAGCGGCGTCGCCGCAAGATCCCGGACGACGCTGAGATCAGGGCCGCATACGCCCGGACGCCCCGCGTCGCGACGCTGGCGGCACGCTGGGGGGTCACGGACGCGGCCGTGTATCCGTACCTTAGAAATCTCGGCCTGATCGGGCCGCGGGGCGCCAACGGCCTGAGGCCTCCAGCTGCCCAGGCCGCGGTCGATCCGGTCGAGAACGTCGTCGCGTCCCCCATGGGCGACGAGGCGACGATCGGGGCGGTCGTCGCTCCGGTGCCGGCGCCGAGCCGTGCGCTCACCGTCGTTGTGCAGGCGCCGGTCCAGTCCCGCCTCACCGTGGCCGACCTGGCGTTGGCCGTGGAGCTCTCCCGGACCATGGCGCTCACGCCCGATGACGCGATCGCCTGGGTCCGAGCCGACGTCGACGCCTCGATCGCCTGAACCCGTTTCGGAGGCGGCATCCGTCGCCTCCCTATTCCGCCAGCAGGAGCAGCCGTGTCCAAGTCCAACGATTCCTTCGACCCCCGGCACATCGTCGAGAGCCATGCCGCAGCCGTGGCGGCAGGCCTCGTCGACCCAGCGGACCGTGCCATCCGCCTCGCCGCTTACGTCGGCCAGAAGCTGCGCGAGAACATCGCCCGCTGCGACCGGGACCTGAGCCGCACCCATGAGGGCATGTGGCCGCAGATCCGAGAGGAGCAGGAGGCCGCCAGGGCGGACCTGCAGATCCTCGAAGTGGTCCCGGCCCTGAAGGCCTCGATCATGGAACTCGGCGAGGTAGAGGTCGCCGATATCTGGATGGCCTACGGGAACGAGGATGCCGAGCACGGCGACGACTGAACAGCCCGCGGCGGCGGCGGTCGTCCGCCTGTCCCGTCAACTAGTCCTGAAAGAGAGCTCATGTCCGATCCGTCCCACACCGCCATGAAGGCGGCCTTCGACGCTGAGGTGTCCCAAGCCGCCAAGGAGGCCGCCTTCACGGCGGCCCTCGTCGCCCCGACGCCCTGGTCCGAGCGAGACTGGTTGGGAGACGTCCGGTGGCCGCTCTTCGTCGACACCGACATCCAGGCGATCTTCGGCAACGACGAAGCGCTCGGTGCGCATGAGCTCGCCCCCCGCTGGGCCGAGCTCATGAGATGCAAGTGGCTGGCCCACAGCTGGAACATGATCCCCAAGGGCACCGTGATCCTAGGCCATTGGGTGGGCGCGGCGAGCTTGATGCACTGGGGCGCGCGGTTCGAGCTCGTCGCGCAGGTCGACGGTCCGGACGGGCAGCCCCGGTGGCGTCGCGTCAGGACGGAGCCCTCGTTCGTCGTCGATCCCACGTGTCGCTGGAGGATCGTCCGGGTCCGCGGTCTCGAACCCGAGGCGCAGGCGGCCCAATACGCCCGGGAGCGGAAGCGGGCCAAGTCGATCGCGACGTGGGACAGGAAGGCGCGGGACAAGGCCGACACCGAGATCGCGGACATCGTGGCCGCGATGGTGAAGGTCAACCCGAACTTCGTCGCCGGCGACGACCACAGCATCCGGAAGCGCCTCCCCGAGATCTGCCACACGCGGACGATCGCCCAGGTCGCGCCCATGATCGCCGACGCCCACCAGCGCCTCATGATGAACCGGGACGATCTTGCGACGTGGAAGCGGCATCTCGCGGACACCGAGAGCATCATCCGCGCGCGGCTGACGCGCATCGAGCGAGGTACCGGCCCGGGCGTCCTCCGGTCCCTTGAGGACCTGATGGGCCCGGCGCCCCGGGTTCACCCCGCCGTGCTGCCCGCCGACGCCTCTGTGACGCCCGCCGAAAAGCCCCCAGACATCCCGGACGAGGACGCGGCCGCCCTCCAAGCGCTGGCGATCTAGGCCACAAAGGGCCTTGACTCCCGCAGAAACTGTCCCATAGTAGGGGACAGAAGCAGGCACGGGCCGCTGGCTTACTAGGAAAGACCTAAACGATGGCGACGACGCGGATCGAGTGCGCGACCGAAGGTTGCGGGGGATGCATGGAGGTCGACGGCCGGAACCGGCGCGACGCCGATTACCGGGCCAAGAAACTTGTCGAGCGCGGCTGGACGTGCCGCGCCTGTGACAACCGGGCCGCCGTCGAGCGCGCCGTGGTCGCCGGGCTCCCGGCGCTGGAGGGATCCGAGAAGCAGGTCACCTGGGCCGCGACCCTGCGGGAGCGTATCCTGGCGATCCTCGACGTCGCCGTCCCCGAGGCGGTGACGTATGCAAACGGCCGCTCGGCCTACCCGGACGGCGGCGCGTGCGGCTTCAGGAGCAGCGTCCTGGAACTCGCCCTCGTCGTCCGCGAGATCGGCGAGCCGGCAGTCCGCGATGCCCTGGAGGCCATCCGCGCCGAGACCGACGCACGCTTCTGGATCGACGGTCGCCTGGAGGAGCCGAACGAGATGATCTCGGCGGTGGCCAAGCGGCGGGCTGTCGAGGAACGTGCGCTCTCCCCCGAGGGCAAGGCCGAGGCCGCGGCCGCGCAGGATGCAATGGCCGAGGCGACCCTGCGTTCGGCGGAGCCCGTCTCGGAGACGATCGCCGAGCTCGCCTTCCGGGAAGGACGCCTCACCGCGCGCTACGACGAGCGGTCCGAGGCGTTCAACGCCACCGTGAAGGCCCTTGGCTACCTGTGGGATCCCGCGGCCTCGGCGTGGGTGCGCAGGCACAACTCGCTTATGATGGGCACGGCCGTGGACCGTCTCGCGGAGACCGCGCACGAGCTTATCGCCGCAGGGATCGTCGTGGCCCTCCACGACCCCGAGGCCCGCGCCAAGGCCATCGACCGGTCCTACGAGCCCGAGCACCGTCGCTGGGTCAGCATCGTCCCGAACGGCACGTACGAGGGCAAGCTCCGGCTCACGTGGGGCCGCGACGAGGACTTCTATTCGGCGTTCCGCAGCCTGCCCGGGGCCACGTACAGGGACAAGCTCTGCCTCCTCCCCGCGACCGCGCGCGACGAGGTCCTCGACTTCGCCGAGGCGCACGGCTTCCGCATCACCCCCGGGGCCAAGGGACGGATGGACGATGTCATGGCGCAGCGCGAGAAGGGCGTCATCGTCGATGCCAAGCCGCGCCCGAAGGCCGAGCCCGTCAAGGCCGGGGCGCGCCGGTCCAGACCCACTTCCCTGAGCGTGCCCGCTAGCGTGGAGGTGGACGGTGACCTGGTCGACCACGACTAACCTCATGCCGCACCAAGCGGACGCCGTCGCGAAGCTGCTGCCCTCCCGCGTGGGGGGGCTGTTCGCCGAGATGGGGACCGGCAAGTCGCGCATCCTCATCGAGCTCGCCGAACGCCGGCGGGCCAAGATCGACCGGGTCGTCTGGTTCTGCCCGGTCTCGATCAAGGACACCGTGCGGCGCGAGATCCTCAAGCACACGTCCTGCGAGGCCGAGGACATCTTCGTGTTCGACGACCGCACCGACGTACGGACGCTGCCGCTCGACCGCCCCTGGTACGTCGTCGGGATCGAGAGCCTGTCGTCCAGCGTACGGGTCATCGCGGCGTTCAACGCCCTCGTCGACGAGCGGACCTTCGTCGCCGTCGACGAGAGCACGTACATCAAGGGGCCGCACGCCTCCCGGACCCGCCGCGTCACCGACATGTCGAGGCGGGCGCGCTACCGGGCCGCGTTGACGGGGACACCGTTCACTCAGGGCGTCGTGGATCTCTACGGGCAGATGACTTTCCTCAGCCCAAAGATCCTCGGCTACAATTCGTTCTGGAGCTTCGCCAACAGTCACTTGGAATACGATACGGATCGCCGGACCGGCAAGCCGACGGGGCGCATCGTGCGCTCGCACAACACCGGCTACCTCGCCGCCAAGATCGCGCCGTACGTCTACCAGATCCGGAAGTCCGAGTGCCTGACGCTCCCGGAGAAGCTCTACGAAGATCACTGGGTCCCGGCCTCGGCCGAGCAGCGGGACGCAGCCGATGAGGCCAAGATGGACGTCCTCGAAGGCGAGGCGACCTACGACAGCCCGCACATCGCGATCTTCCGGCTGTTCAGCAGGCTCCAGGCCATCGCGTGCGGCTTCCATAAGGGCGCACCGATTCGTCACAACCGCATCGCCGGGCTTCTCCATGTCCTTGAGCGGATCCCCGAGGGCGAGAAGGTCATCGTCTGGACGAAATACCGGCAGGGCCTCGACCACGTTTCGGACGCGCTTAGGGCGGCCTACGGCACCGATTCGTGCCGGGAGTTCCATGGCGGCCTCGACGAGCGCACCCGCGGCCGCGAGGTCGATGCCTGGCGCAGGGAGGCCCGGTTCCTCGTCGCCACGCAGCAGTCCGGCGGCCACGGCCTGACGCTGACAGAGGCGAGCTTCGCCGCGTTCTACTCGACGGGCTTCAAGTACAGCGAGCGCGCCCAGGCCGAGGATCGCATCCACCGAATCGGGCAGGAGCGGCCGTGCACGTACATCGATGTCGCCGTGGACTGCGGCATCGACCGCCGCATCATCGCTGCCGTTCAATCGAAGGGCGCCACCCTCGCAAGCTTTCGACAGGAGCTCGACGCATGCCGGAAGAAGGGCATGCGGGAAAAGCTTCGCGCGCTCATCCAGACATTGTGAAAGGCACCTCATGCCCGCGCTTCGCCCGTTCACGCATTTGACATGGATCACCGGTCACAGCGTGGTCCAGGACCCCGGCAGGTATCTCGAACCGGCGAGGATGCCGATGCAGGAGCATCTCGCCTCGCTGCTCGCCCACGGTCGAGCCGAAGTTCCGAACTTTCCGGGAAGCCATGTCCGCCTGCGATCCGTCGGCAAGGGCTTTCTCGCCTCGGTGCACACCAGTGACGCCAACCGCGACATCAAGGTGGTGACCTTCGGCTACGCGCCAGACGACATCTGCGCCGGCGCGATATGGCGCGAGGTCAGCCAGGGACCGACGATTTGGCCCAAGCCTAAGCGTCCCTCCGTGCCCTGGTGCACCGTGGAACTGCAGATGTCGGACCCCATCGCATCGATGGAGACCGCGGCTTGGGTCGGCGATTACCAGCGTTGCCTCGTATTTGCGTGGCAGGACCGCTCAAACGCACATTAAAGCTTGACGTTAACCATTTCGTGTCCCATAGTTAGGGACGTCGCGGGGGCTGGCATGGGCCGCCCGGCACGGAGGCGAAAATGGCAATCAAAATCTTCATGGACGTGGTCACTCCTAGTGCGCGCGGCCGGGATTTCTATGCGGAGATCGGTCCGTTCTTCATGGACGGTGCCGTCCGGCGCGAGCTCCCCTACCTGAAGGACCTTCCGACCAAGACCTGGATCCTGGCCAAGGACATCGACGGTCGTGTCCTCGGGTTCGCCGGCATCGTCCCGCACGCCAACGGCGTGTCCGAGCTCTGCTCCCTGTACGTCGTCCCCAAGTACCGCTGCGCAGGCATCGCCGAGGCTCTCGTCGAGAAGCGCCTCGCGATGGTCGAGGGCGCCCGGGTCATTCGCGCGGTCTGCGCCCCGACGTCGGCCAGCCTCTACGTCGACAAGGGCATGAAGCAGGTCGCCAAGCGCGGCTCCTACGTCGTCCTGGAGCGCAAGGCCGAGAAGGCGACCGCCTGATGATCGCCGCCCACCTGTCCCCCGACGCCGGATCCCGGCGCCGGGCCGTCGAGGGATTCCTCGCGGCCTCCGGCGCCCGCCAGGCGATCTACGTCTGCCCCGAGGCGTCCGCCTGGCGGGCCGAGGACCTGCGCGACCGCGCGTTGGTCGTGCCGTTCGAGCGCATGGACGACCGCGACACCTGGCTGACGCTCAACGCCATGGTCGGCCCCGGGACGGCGCTGCTGATGGAGTGCGTGTCCCGCTACCCCAAGATTACTTCGACCAAGTTCGTCAACCTGCAGCGCCTGTCCAAGCAGGTCGGCCACCGCATGACCGCCGACATCGTGCCGTTCACGCTCGGGATCGAGTACGTCTACACGCCCTACAGCTACCTCGACCGCGCCATCCTCGGGTTCGCGCACTGGTACGCCTTCCGCGAGGGCAACCTGGAGGAGGGGCTGGACGGCGACCCGGTGTCGTCCCACGACCCCGCCGCCATCGCCCGCAAGCTGGCGACGGTCACGACCTGCGACGGCGCGACGATCCTACGGGATCGGTCCGTTCTCGCGGTCAAATCCGACGACGGCGAGCAGGTCGGATACGCGGCCAAGAAGGCGGCGCTGTTCGCCGAGCACACGAACCCGCTGAAGATCGTCACCCGCCTCGCCGACCATGCCCATGCCTTCCGGTCCCGGACGGCCGCCATCGTCGCCCACGTCCGGGGCCTGCCCGGGCGTTCCCTGGTCCTGACGAACCTCGGGTCCTATGCGGACCGCCTCGGCAAGGCCCTGGCGAAGGCGGGGGCGGCCGCCGTGGCGACGTCCTTCGCCCTGGCGGTGGAGCGCCGCGACCTCGGGGAGTTCGATCACGTCGTCTATGCCGAGGCGCCGATCGTGAAAAGCTACCTCGCCCTCGATGTCGAGGCGGGCATGCGCAGGGACAGCACCGCCACCCTCGTCCGGGGCGACACCCGCGTAGACGCCTTACTCCACGACCGCTGGGGCCGCGAGACCGGCGCCATAGACGCCGTCACCACCGCACTGCTGGAGGCCCGCCATGGCGCGTAAGCTGTACGTCAACAAGACCGTCGACGTGGCCCTCGCCGAGCGCATGGCCTGGATCTTCGACACCTACGGCAAGGTCGTCGTCTCGGTCTCCGGGGGCAAGGACAGCACCGTCCTGCTCGACGCCGCCCGCAAGGAGGCCCTGCGCCGGGGCACGACCGTGTTCGCGTTCTTCCTCGACCAGGAGGCCGAGTACGGGGCAACCGTCGAGCACGTTCGCCACCTCATGGCGCTCCCGGGCGTCATGCCCGTCTGGATGCAGGTCCCCCTGCGGATGACGAACGCGACGTCCTACGAGGAGGCCTGGCTTCACGCGTGGGAGCCGGGCGCGGAGTGGATGCGGCCCAAGGAGGCCCACTCGATCCACGACCTGCCGGGCGCGCCCGACCGGTTCCACGCGTTCTTCGAGTGGTGGGAGGCCCGCTTCGACGCCGACACCGCCTTCCTCGTCGGCCTGCGCGCCGAGGAGGCCCTCAACCGCTACCGGGCGGTCACCAAGAACCCGGCCGTGCCCGGCATCAACTGGTCGTCCAGGACCAAGGGGCCGGCGGTCAAGCTCTACCCGCTCTACGATTTCACCTTCGAGGACATCTGGACCTACCTCGGGAAGAACGGCGTCCCCTACAACCGGGCCTACGACTGGATGTGGGCCAAGGGCCACTGGATCCAGGAGCTCCGGGTCTCGAACCTCATCCACGAGCAGGCCTTCCACAGCCTCTCTACCCTGCAGGAGTTCGAGCACGACACGTTCGAGGCCCTGCAGCGCCGCCTCAAGGGCGTGCATGCGGCGGCGCTCTACGCCGGCGAGCAGTCCGTCTACCAGACCCTCAAGAGGCCCAAGGCCTACCCGACGTGGACGGCCTACCGGGACTTCCTCCTGCAGACCCTGCCGATCGACGTCGGGAAATTCCGCACCCGATTCGCCCGGCAGCCCGAGGCGGAGAACGTGGCCCGCTCGCAGTGCCGGGCGCTCCTGCTGAACGACCACGAGGGCAATTTGCCCATCGACACCACGGTCAAGGACCCGCGCGCCTCACTCGCCAAGTGGATGGAGATCCTATGATGAACCGCATCGAAGCCCTCGCCGCCGCCCTCGCCGTCGAGATCGAGGCTCTGCCCCTCGCCGAGAAGGTCGAGGCCCTCAACGCGGCCCGGCGCGCCCTCCACGCGGTGTCCCCGTTCCGGTCCGAGCCGGTGGACCTGGTGACGTGGGTGCCGAACGACACCGTCGTGGCCAACGAGTACAATTCGAACAAGGTCGCCTCGCCCGAGATGGCGCTGCTGCACCGCTCGATCAAAGAGGACGGCTACACCCAGCCCATCGTGACGTTCCCCGCCGGCGACACCAGCATCGTCGTCGACGGCTTCCACCGGCACCGGGTCGGCAAGGAGAAGGCCGACGTCCGCGAGCGGGTCCACGGGTACCTGCCGGTCGTAGGGATCGACAAGCCCATCGCCGAGCGCATGGCCTCGACGATCCGTCACAACCGCGCCCGCGGCAAGCACCAGGTGGACCTCATGAGCGAGATGGTCGTGAAGCTCGTCAACCTTGGCCAGTCGGACCAGGCCATCGCCCGTCAACTCGGCCTCTCGGCCGACGAGCTCATCCGGCTCAAGGCGCAGACCGGCCTCGCCGCCCTGTTCGCGAACCAGCCCTTCAGCCGGTCGTGGGTTGCCATCGACGGCGAGGCCGCCCCGGCCGACGACACCATCGAGATGGACGCCTGAGATGGAGGTCAGGATCATGCACAGGGATCACCCGCAGTTCCCGGACGGCGACCGCGACTGGAAAGCCCTCGGGCTCGTGCCGATCGGCATCGTGCGCGACGGCGAGGACGACTGGCAGGCGCTGGCCATCGACGGCAAGCGTCGGCTGTTCTCGCTCGGCGCCGAAGCCGACGAGGCCGTCCTGCTCGACCGCGAAGCGCTTGGGCCACTCGTCTACGAATCCCTCGACGAGACCTGCCACTCCCTATGGGGGCACAGCTGGAACTCGTCCATCGGCGAGATCTTCCGGCTCAACCGCCGAACGACGCAGCGCGACCGGGTAGCTAGCTACCTGCTGCCCCCACGCGTCCTGCAGATCATCGCCTACGTGGCGAGCGCCGACGACCGCGAGGAGCTCGCGGGCATGCTCCTTAGCATCGCCCGGTACGCGGCTCGGTTCCCGAACGAAAAGCTCGTTCACCGCTACGTGGCCAACGCTCTCGAAATCTTCTTCGGGGACTTCGACGAACACATGGGCATCGAGGCAAGTCAGAAGGGGGAGCCAACGTCATAAGCCCACACCGATCCATCGAGGCCCCGGCATCCCCGGGGCCTTCGTTGTTTGAGGACGAGCCCTGCGCACTCGGACTCCGCGACGGCCGGACGCGAACGCGTTATCCGTCGACCTGCGGCGCTATTGGAACCGGCCACGGAATGCGTCAGCGTCTCCCGATGAGCGCGAAGCCGACCTACGAAATCCTGCTGTCCACCGACGTCGCCCGCCAGGCGAGCGACGGCCGGATGTCGCTCGCCGAGATCGCCGGCGACGACGAGCCGATGGGGCTCGAAACCGCCGCGTGGGCGCCGGAGCTCCGGTCGGGGCTGATGGGATTCCCGACGTTTTCGGTGGACGATCTCCGGGGCGCGATCCGCCGGGGCGAGCTCGGCCACCACCGGCGCGGCCGGTGCATCGAGGTGACGCGCCGCCAGCTGCGCGAATGGAGAGAGCGATGCCACAGCCCCGCAAGCCCCGAGCGGCCAAGCCCAAGTCCCTCGGCAAGCAAGGCCGCGGTCTCCCCTACCTCTGGTGGCGCCCAGGCCGCGTCGACACCGACGGCATCGAGCGAGGCGGCGTCTGGTGGATCGTCCACAAGGGCAAGCAGGTTCGAAGCACTGGCTGCGGTGCGGGCAAGGACGAGGAACGCGGCGCGCTCCAGGCCCTGACCGACTACACCGCCGGGCTGGCCGTCATCGCCCCGGACGAGACCGCCGGCGCCCGAAAGAATCGGCCGGCCAGCGAGGTCCTGGTGGCCGAGGTCCTCGACCGGTATCGCGACGCCAAGAAGGGGCGCATCGATCCCGCGACCGGCGAGGTGAAGGGCGGCGTCGCCAGGCATCACGAGCTCGCGCAGCGGATCTCCACGCTTCTGGACTGGTGGGGGACCCGCACCCTCGACGAGGTCGATAGCGCCACCTGCGCCGCGTACGTCACCTCGCGCGTCGGAACGCCGTGGAAGGCGCATGCCCGGGCCGGGCTCGGCCGGGACGGCGAGCCACGCGTGGGCGACGGCAAGCCGCTGCGCCGTGGCCACAGCAAGCCGGCGAAGGCCCGGGTCGTCTCCGAGGGCGGGGCCCGGCGCGAGCTTGAGGACCTGCGCGCCGCCATCAACGACGCGATCGACGACGGTCTGACGCGCGACGCCGTTAGGGTCACCCTGCCGGCCAAGGGCGAGGAACGGGACCGCTGGCTCCTCCCGACCGAGGCCGCCCGGATCCTGCTCGGCGCCTGGCGCAAGCGGGAGGTGCAAACCGTGCACGCCGGCCCCCGCAAGGGCGAGCGCGTCGTCGGCCGCCGCGTCGGCAAGCATCTGGCCCGATTCGTCATCGTGGGCCTGCGCACCGGAACGCGCTCCGGCCCCATCTGCAACGCGTCATTCGAGAAGGTCCCCGGCAAGCCCTGGATGGAGCTCAAGACCGAGAAGTCCATCGAGGAACGGGTCGAGCGGGTCGTGGTCGACGGTGTCGAGTACGAGCGCCGGATAGAGGTCCCGGTCGTGAAGCGGGTGGCAATATTCCACCGCAAGGCACTCGGTACCAAGGAGAAGGAGAACAAGAAGGCCCCGACGGTCCGGATGCCGGACAGCCTCGTCGCCCACCTCTGGCGCTGGCGCCACGTCCTCGGCCAGACGTACGTCGTCGAGTGGAACGGCAAGCCGGTGGGATCGACGAAGCGATCCTTCGCGAACCTGTGCCACGACCTCGGCTTCGGCGATGACGTCGTCCGGCACTCGCTCCGGCACACGGCCGTGACGTGGGGCATGCAGGCCGGCGTCGATATCTGGGAACTCGCCGGCTACGTCGGCATGACCGTCGAGATGATCGAGCGCCGGTACGGACACCATTCCGCGGCGCATATGGAGGGCGCGCGGGCGGCCCTTGGCGGGCGGGGTCGGAAGCGGGCTGCGTAAGGGTTTCGCGGTTAAGCGGTTGCGCGCATCTGCACCAACCTGTGGCCGAACCTGTGGCCGAACCTGTGGCCGGGCAGATGCTCTCTGAGCCGGGAAGACCGTTTCCCCTAGGGAAATTTGGTCGGAGTGGCAGGATTTGAACCTGCGACCCCCACGTCCCGAACGTGGTGCGCTACCAGACTGCGCTACACTCCGACGTGCCGGCGGGTTGCACCGGCGAGCGGACGTATAGCGAGCCCGGTCGGGCACCGCAAGCGGCGCGTCGCATTCCAAGGGATCGATTTTGCCAAGGGATCGATTTTGCCAATGGATAGATTTTGGTGGCGCGCGAACTTTCCAGCAGCGGTGCACCTCCGCTCCCGCGTCAGGTTTCTTCGGATCCGCGATACTCCAACGCGCTGGCATGCGGCCGAGCGGGCATCGATGCGGCACCTCCGATCGTATCCACGAGCCGGGCGAACCGCATCGTCTCGGAGCGCAGGCTGGTGTCGATACAGACGACCCTGCCCTACCGCGATAGGGCCTTCAAGTAGTCGTCGATACGTCCGACATCGGCGTCGGTGGCTACGCATGCCACGTAGCCATCCGGTCGGACGAGCCACAGACTGTCGTCCGCCAGTGGTGGCCGGAGGTCCGGCTCCAGCAGGTCGCCATGCTCCCGCAGCAGGTCGTCGATCGCCGGATCGGGACGGCCAAACAGCGCAAAGCGCGGCATCGCACCCTCTCCGATGGGGGCTTGATCCGGTATGGGACGCACACGCTCGCCAGGTGCCGGGCCGTCGAGCCCGTGGAGACCTGGCCCTGTGAGCGGGCTGTGCGGGTAGCCGATGGAGATCTCCGACAGGGTGTTGGCCATGGTGCGACGGACCGGGCTGAGGCCGAACAGCAGGCCGCCGATCCAGTTCCGGACCGCCTGGGCGGCGGGGTTCTTGATCACCGCGAGCGCCGTCATACGGCTCGCGGCAGTAAGCACCTGAGCCCCGACGGTGCTGCGTTCCACGCCGTAGCTGTCGAGCAGCCGGTCGCCCGCCACCGTGCCCCGGCAGATCAGCGCCAGTTTCCAGGCGAGGTTGAAGGCGTCCTGCATGCCGGTATTCATGCCCTGTCCGCCGGCCGGGCTGTGGACGTGGGCCGCGTCGCCGGCCACGAACACCCGCCCCGCGCGATAGGTCTCGACCTTGCGTTCGTTGATCCGGAAAGCGGACAGCCAGATCGGGTCGGAGAGATGCAGGCCATCGGGGCCGCGCCGGTCGACGATTCTCTGGACCGCATCCAGCGTCGGATCGGCGGGCGCCAGCCCTTCGGACCGGCCGACATCGGCGATGATCCGGTAACGCCCCGGCGTGATCGGAAACAGCACCAGCACGCCGTCCTCGTGGAAGTAGATCACGAGTTCGTCGAATGGCGTCTTCATCCCGGTGACATGCACGTCGGCCAGGATCCAGTCGCTGCGCAGCGTCTCGCCGCCGAAAGGCAGACCGAGCGTATGGCGCACCGTACTGTGGGCGCCGTCGCAGCCGATCAGCCAATCGACGGTCAGGGTCTCGGCCGATTCGTCCGCCCGAGTCAGGTTCGCCGTGACGCCTTCGCCGTTGTCGGTGAAGCCGGCCAGTTCGACCTCTCGTTCCACGCGGATTCCGAGGCTGGCGAGATGCGCTTCGAGCAGGCGCTCGGTTTCCGATTGCGGCAGCATGAGCGCGTACGGGTACGGGCTATCGATGGCCGCCAGGCTGACATGCCCGACGCGCCGGTCCCCCGCGATCAGGTTGGCGGCCTCGACCCGATGCCCGGCCGCGACGAAAGCGCCGCTGCAGCCGGAGCGATCGAGCAGTTCGAGGGTGCGGCTCCAGAGGACCAGCGCCTTCGATTTGTCCGTCCGCTGCGCCGCCCGATCGATGATTCGGATGCCGACGCCGTAGCGCGCCAGTTCTGCCGCCATCGTCAGACCCACCGGGCCTGCACCGCAGACGAGGACCTGAGGGTTCATGGGCGCCTCCGGAGATCAGCGACTGTCGGCATAGTAGGATGTCCGGTCAAAGAATGTGTCAATATTCATGGAGATTTATGACACGGTTTCCGGTCATCCTGAATTGCGGATCGTTGTCGAATCAATGCTCATCGGCCGAAGACGCGGGATAGTCGCTCGACGTCGCTTGTGCAGCGTCGGGCCGCGAAAAGCATCGGGGGAGCGACGGCCGTAGCTCCGAAGGCGCGATGCCGCCGGACGTGAGGGGCCGGCGCCGAGGATCGACAGCGGGACTGCCCTTCCGCTGGTGCGCCGCATGACGTAAGGGCGCAGGGCCTTTCCCGGCCCCCGTTTTCCAGCTCCCGTGGACGCATGATTCGCCTCGAAAAGATCGGCAAGCAGAACGGCCGGCAGATCGTCTTCATCGAGGCGTCCGCCGCTCTCCAGAAGGGGGAGAAGGTCGGGCTCGTGGGCCCCAACGGCGCCGGCAAGACCACCCTGTTCCGGATGATCACCGGCGAGGAGGAGCCGGACGAAGGTCAGGTCGCCTCCGATCGGGGCATCACCATCGGCTATTTCAGCCAGGATGTCGGCGAGATGGCAGGCTGCAGCGTCGTCTCCGCGGTGATGGACGGGGCCGGCCCCGTGAGTACGGTGGGCGCGGAACTGAAGCAGCTGGAATTGGGCCTCGCCGATCCCGACCGGGCGGACGAGATGGAGGCGCTGATCGAGCGCTACGGCGAGGTGCAGGCCCGCTTCGAGGAACTCGACGGCTACGCCCTCGAAGGCCGGGCCTACGAGGTTCTCGCTGGCCTCAGCTTCAGCCAGGAGATGATGGACGGCGACGTCGGCAAGCTGTCGGGGGGCTGGAAGATGCGCGTTGCACTCGCCCGCATTCTCCTGATGAACCCGGACGTAATGCTGCTCGACGAGCCGAGCAACCACCTCGATCTCGAAAGCCTGATCTGGCTGGAAGCCTTCCTCAAGGGCTACGAGGGTGCGCTCCTGATGACCTCGCACGACCGCGAGTTCATGAACCGGATCGTCACCAAGGTGGTTGAGATCGACGGCGGCCAGCTGACGACTTTCTCGGGCGATTACGGCTTCTACGAGCAGCAGCGCGCGCTGAACGAGACGCAGCAACAGGCCCAGTTCGAGCGCCAGCAGGCGATGCTCGCCAAGGAGATCAAGTTCATCGAGCGCTTCAAAGCGCGCGCGAGCCACGCCGCCCAGGTGCAGAGCCGGGTGAAGAAGCTCGACAAGATCGAGCGGGTGGAGCCGCCCAAGCGCCGGCAATCGGTCACGTTCGAGTTCCAGCCCGCACCCCGTTCGGGCGACGACGTCGTCATGCTGAAGAACGTGCACAAGCGCTTCGGCAGCCGCAGCATCTACGAGGGGCTCGATTTCTCGGTGCGGCGCAAGGAGCGCTGGTGCGTGATGGGCATCAACGGCGCCGGCAAGTCGACGCTGCTGAAGCTCGTGACCGGATCGGCGAAGCCCGATGACGGCACAGTGGCGATCGGCGGCAGCGTGAAGCTAGGCTATTTCGCGCAGCACGCCATGGACCTGCTCGACGGCGAGCGCACCGTGTTCCAGTCCCTGGAGGATTCCTTCCCCCAGGCCGGGCAGGGTTCGCTGCGGGCGCTGGCCGGCTGCTTCGGGTTTTCAGGCGACGACGTGGAAAAGCGCTGCCGGGTGCTGTCGGGCGGCGAGAAGGCCCGTCTGGTGATGGCCAGGATGCTGTTCGACCCGCCCAACTTCCTGGTGCTCGACGAGCCGACCAACCACCTCGACATGGGCACGAAGGAGATGCTGATCACGGCGCTGTCGAACTACGAGGGCACCATGTTGTTCGTCAGCCACGACCGGCACTTCCTGGCCGCCCTGTCCAACCGCGTGCTCGAGCTCACCCCCGACGGCATTCACCAATATGGCGGCGGCTACACCGAATACGTGGCGCGCACCGGGCAGGAGGCGCCCGGCCTGCGGACCTGACCGGCTCGCAGTCGGAGCACGCGAGGCCATCGATCGATGGCTTTGCTCGCCTGACGCGTGACCGCAGCGGCCATCCGTTGCGGTTCAACCCCATCCTTCGAGGGTGCCGAAACAGACAAATTGGGAAGAGGCGGCGACCCCGAGGGTATCGTAATCCTCCCGGTGGCCGTGCCGGTCGCTTGCCCATGGCAGGAAACCCATGCCGGGACGGGGACGCCCATGCACGTCGATGACGATGCCTCGAAAAGCGTCACCCTGCGGGAGCGCATCGCGCATCGCCTCGGCCGCCATGTTCCCCTGGCCGCCACCCGCATCAGGCCGTCGGAGCCCTTCGTCAGCCTCTCCTTCGACGACGTGCCCGACAGTGCCTGCACCATCGGGGCGGACATCCTCGATGGCTTCGGCGTCAAGGCGACCTACTTCGTCGCCACCGGACTGATGGGCCTGCGCACGCGGTACTGGCGGAACGCCGACCGCGCACGGATCGCGGCGCTTTTCGCAGATGGGCACGAGATCGGCTGTCACACCCATTCCCACCCGATCCTGACCAGCCTGTCCGCACATAGCATCCGAGCCGACATCGAGGAAAACCGAAGCAGGCTGGAGGCCATCGTGCCGGGGGCTCCCCGCTCCAGTTTCGCCTATCCGTTCGGCTACACCTCTCTGGCGGCCAAGCGCATCGCGGGCCGGACCTTCGCGTCGAGCCGCAGCGTGGTGCCCGGTCTCAACGCGGGCTTCACAGACCCGCATATGCTGCACGCCAACCCCCTGGTGGACGCCCGGCTCGACCCGGCGACCCTCGAGCGACTGATGCAACGGGCATTGGCGCGGCGCGGCTGGTTGATCTTCTTCGGGCACGACGTATCGGACGATCCTAGCCCTTATGGATGTACGCCGGGACTTCTGACCGCAGTGCTGGCCGCGGCCGCGCGTCGTGGGATCGCGTGCGTCACGATCGCCGAAGGCCTTCGCCGGTCGACCCTGGCGACGGGTGGAGACGAATCGGCTTCGGCCTGACGCCTGGCGTGGCTGCACCGGCCACTCCGCAGTGCGTCATCGCGCTGTTTTTCGCACGATGCTGTCGGCGAGCAGGGCGCGGCTTTTCCGCATCAGGCCCATGAGCCCGAAGCCCAGTGCAGGCCGGGCAGCGCGTCCCGTTCCGAGGGCGCCGGAGGCGGCCTCCAACGCGTGGGATGCCGCGACCGCCGCGCCGAAAAGCTGCAGCAGGGTTCGCGCCAGCATGCGCCGGTCGTGCAGGTCTTCCACCTTGGCCCGGCCCACCGCACCCTTGGCGTCGAGTTGCTCGGGAGAGGCGACGAGGGCCGCCTCCATCGCCCGCTCCAGCGCTTGGCCATCTCCAGGCGGGATCAGCCAACCACAGGTGTCGTCGAGGAGTTCTGGGATTCCGGCGATGCGTGTCGATATCACCGGGCGGCCCAGCGCGAAGGCCTCCATGATCACGATGGGAAGCCCCTCGGCGAAGCTCGGGAGCAGCAGCGCGCGGCTCGATGCCACCAGGGCGCGGACCTCGGCGTTCGAGGCCCAACCCTGTAGGACGACCCGGTCGCTGACCGCGTGCGCCCGACAGGCGGCCTCGATCTCGGCGCGACTCTCGCCGTCGCCCACGAGGATTACCTTGATATCCGGAAAACGGCCGCGCAGGGCGGCGACGGCGGCCGGGATCAGAGCCTGACCCTTGGCGGCGCATAGGCGTCCGACGCAGACCAGGAGCTGATTCCCTAGGTTGGGTCGGGGCTTAGCCTCGAACTCCTCGAGGGCGATGCCGCATCGCGCGATGCGGATTTTGTCGTGATCCTCCGGGCGCGCGAGGCCGACGAGCCGGGTTTGGCAATAACGCGAGATTGCAACGCAGAAGCGCGCATGCGCGATCTTGGCCCGGAAGCTCAGCCGCTCGGGCGCCGAGAACTCGTCCGGGCCATGGGCGGTGAAACTGTAGGTCGGCCCCCCCATCAGATGCGCCAACAGGGCGACCGCCGCGGCGTTGGTGGCGAAGTGCACGTGGATGTGGGTGATGCCATCGGCGTCCGCGCGTTGGCGGAGGTAGGCCGCCTGCATCAGGTAGGCTATGGGCCGGACCAGCCCGTTGCGGGCGTTCCAGCTCAGTCCGAACCAGGGTCCGAGACAGCGGGCGACCCCGAATGGATTGCCGGCGAGTTCGCGGATGCAGGCGCGCAGGAGCCCCCGGAGGTTGCCGGTCAGCAGATAGTGCGTCACCTCCCGCTCGGCGCGGTCGCGCGGATCCACCAGATCCTGGTCCCACACCCGGACGGCGTAGCGCTGAATCGGTTGACCCAGCGCCTCGATCGCCTCGATTTCCCGACGGATGAAGGTCGCGCTGGTCATCGGGTATGTATTCATCAGATACGCAAGCTTCATCGACGCATATCCTTCGAAACACGATCCGCGATGACGTGGAAAACGGTCACGGCCCCGGCCGATTCCGGGCCCGCTCAGGACTTGATCGGGCGCCCCGGCCCCGCCCGACGCAACGCCCCGAGGGTGGCGAATTCGATCAGGACGAGCCGCCCGAGCGGGAGGATCCGCAGGAGGTAGCGGCGCCACAGCCGCCGAGGCTCGGAGCCGAGGCGATGCAGCCATTCGAGGCCGGCGCGCTGCATCCAGATCGGCGCACGGCGCTTGCGGCCGAGCAGAAATTCGAGGGAGGCGCCGACGCAGAGGCCGATGCCCTTGGCTTCGGGATCGAGCGAGGCCTGGAAGGCGATCCGCTCGGAGCGCGGAGAGCCGATCGCGATGAAGGTGAAGCGGGCCGTGCTTCCGGCGACGAAGGCGGCACAGGCCGACAGGGCCGACGGATCGCGATCCACGTTCGGAGGCGCCACGAAGGCCTGGAAGTCGATGCCGGGGAAGGTAGCCTGCATGGTCGCGGCGATCTCCGCGTCGCCGACGACCAGCGCGATGCGGTCGCCCGGTCTGATCAGGTCGCGGAACAGAATCTCCGTGAGGGTCGATCCGGGCAGATGCAGGAGCTCGCCGCCCCGCAGGAGGCGCGACAAGGCGACGATGGGTTTGCTGTCGCACAGCGAGAGCCAGGCGCCTTCGTAGCAGGGGACCAGCGACGGGTCCTCGCTGAGGCGGACGACATGGTCGACATTGGGCGTGACGATGTAGCGGAATTGCGTCGGGCCCGTTCGCTGGGCCAGCAACGCGAGGGCGGTCGACCGTCCGACGCTGTCGAAGGGTGCGTTGAGGAAATGCTCACGGACAGTGACGGCACTGATCAATCCGACCGACATCGTGCGGCTCCTGAAATACAGCTCCCAATATGCCGATCGATTTCTAATCTTGATCGCCGCTGTCGCTATCGATCATGTGGTCGATCGTCGAATTGTCCGATCTGGAGTGGAGCCGCCCCATTTTAAAAAATATTCGAGGTTCGACTACTCAGTCCGGATAGAGGGACCTACGAAAGTTTGCTCGGCGCGCCGGCATCGAGGTCGATGTCCCACGCCCCTCAGGCAATATCGGTAAGCCCGCAAACCTTTGGAGACGGCGTTCCGCATTGTTTGCCCGCCTGTTCGGCGGAAGCCTGCGCGGGAGCGACGTCGGCGTACGACGGCTCCGCTCGACGAAGCGCACAAAGGCTCGTTGACCCGATGTCGTCACTCCTCCTCTTGCCGCTGTCCGCGCTTCTCTGCGTCGTCGCCTTCGTCCTGGCGGTTCCGGTTGCGATGTTCTGCCTCGAGGCCGCCGCCGCGCTCTGGGTGCGGGGACAACCGCCTCGCAAGCCCCAGGGGCGGATCGGCGCTTCGGCGGTTCGGCCACAGCTCGCCGTCGTCGTGCCGGCTCACGACGAGGAGCGCCAGCTCGGCGCGACCCTGCGGAGCGTGCTGTCGCAATTGCAGCCGGGCGATCGCCTCATCGTCGTGGCGGACAATTGCACGGACCGGACGGCGGAGATCGCAGAGCGGGCGGGTGCCGAGGTGATCGTCCGCGTCAATCCGATGGCACGCGGCAAGGGCTACGCCATGGACGCGGCGGTCTCGTACCTGCGCGCGGCACCGCCGGCGCTGGTGGTGTTCGTCGACGCGGATTGCCAACTCGGCGATCGCGCCCTCGACGCGCTGGCCGTCACCGCGCTCGCCCGCCAGCGTCCGGCCCAGGCCCGGTTCCTCTGTCTTGCCCCCCACGGTGCCCGCCACGCGCTCAAGGTCGCCGAGTTCGCCCATGTCCTGAAGAACGAGATCCGGCCGCGCGGCCTCACCGCACTCGGGCTTCCGTGTCAGTTGACCGGCAGCGGCATGGCCTTCCCCTGGCCGATCATCGCTGCGGCCCAGCTCGCCAGCGGCGAGATCGTCGAAGACCTGAAACTCGGGCTCGATTGTGCCCTTGCCGGCCACCCGCCGGTCCTGTGCGACGCCGCCGTGGTCACGACGGAGTTTCCGACATCGCGCCAAGGTGCCGACAGTCAGCGCGAACGCTGGCAGAGAGGGCATCTGCACCAGATCCGCAGTGCGCTGGGACCGTTCACGATCGGCCTGCGCCGGGGCGATCTGCCCCTTATGATGCAAGTGCTCGACATGCTGGTGCCACCCCTGACCCTGCTTCTCATGGCGAACGCGGCCCTGGGGCTGGTCGGTGCCGTGGCGGCGCTGGCGGGGGCCTCGATCCTCCCGGTCCTGATTGCGATGGCGAGCAGCGCGAGTCTGTCAGGCGCCATCGCGGCGGCCTGGTGGATGGCCAAGAAAGGGGGGCACGCGCCGAGCCAGGTCTCGGCCTTCGCGTCCTACCTAGGCGACAACGTCGCGCTCTACCCGCGCCTGATGTCCCGTGCGCCCCTGAGCTGGATCCGGACCGATCGCGGTGAGACGCAGTGACCGTTCCCGTCGCCGGCTCCTGATCGGCTTCATCGGCGTGACCCCGGTCAGGGCGGGGTTCGCGCAGGAGCGGGACACCGGGGAGGTCATGCCGCCGCCGCGAGCGCTCTTCCTTTCCGGGCACAGCCTGACCGTTCGGCCGATCCCGGCCGATCTCGCGGCGATCGCCGTCAGTCTGCCTCAGGCGAAGGCCACCAGGGATGGGTGGCGGGTGGGAGCGAGCGGTGCTGCCTCCGCCTCCGAGAGCTGGCGTTGAAGCCTTGCCGCGAGCACCCGGACGTTCGGCTCGAGCACCATGCTGTCATGGTCACCCGACACGCCGACGATATCGAGGTTCGGCGCGTAGGGCGACCAGCCGTTATCCTCCAGGATGAGCGACCGGTTCGCGTCGAGTCGGCGGCCGCCCGAGAGACGGTGCGCCACCTGCACCTCCGGCCGGAAGAGGACGATGCGACCGGAATAGGGGCGCATCGCGAGGTGGTCGAGCGCACGGCGGAACGCCGCCTCGATCGCATCATTGTGGAATTCCTCGCCGGTGGGCGCGGCTTGCGGCCCCATCCGGTCGCGCAGCCGGTTCGCCTCCCAGGTGGCGCGCCGCTTCACCCAATTGCCCAGGAACGCGCTGCGCTGCGCCTGCAGATCCTGCATCTTCATCGCGAGGCGGTCGGAGACGGACAGCGTCATGCGCTGGGGCACCGGTGTGTCGAGGAGAACGAGAACCGGGACGTCCTCGCCCTCGGCCTGAAGCCGCTGCGCCATCGCGTAGGCGGCGAGGCCACCGCCCGAGAAGCCGCCGAGGAGATAGGGCCCCCGCGGCTGAACGCTGCGAATCTCGGCGCAGTAATCCTGTCCCATCTCCTCGAAGGTCTCATGCGGCGCGTGCTCGCCATAGAGTCCCCGCGCCTGGAGGCCGTAGACCGGCCGCTCGGTCCCGAGATGCAGGGCGAGGTGGCGCAGGTTGAGCACGTTGCCGAACATGCCCGCACACAGGAAGAACGGCGTCCGGCCGGCATCGGTCCGGACCTGCATCGGGACGAGGTGCAGGCGCCGGGGTGTGGGTGGGGCCATGACGCCAGGCTCCGCCGCGGCGCCCTCCTGTCCAAGGCCGTCCGTCCCGTCGTCGCCGAGCAATGCGGCGAAAGCGGCGATCGTCGGCGCCTCGAACAGGACCGAGATCGGCAGATCCGTGGAGAACCGCTCCCGGATCTTGCGGAAGAGGCGCACCGCGATCAGCGAGTGGCCGCCGACATCGAAGAAATTGTCGTCGACACTGACCCGCGCGATCCCGAGGAGGTCCGTCCAGAAACCCGCGAGGGCGCGTTCGATCTCGGTTCGCGGCGCGACGAAGTCGGTCTCGGTCTCGGCCCGCTCGAACAGGTCGGTCCTGCCGGCCGGCCGTGGTGCCGGTGCGGCGGCGCGCACGCGCAGGGCGTCCAGATCCATCGAACTGACGATGACCTGGGACCGACCGGTTCCGATCGCCCGGAACAGGGCGTCGACGCCCTCGGCCGGCAGGATGCCCTGGCGGACGATGGCGGCGAGATTCTGGACCGCCGCCGCGGAGGCCGCCGGGGCCGCCTCGGCGTGGGGAGCCGCCATCTCGATCCCCGCTTCTGCGATGCCTCCAAGGCCTGCGGCGCCCCCCAGGCCGGCGCGGTCATCGAGACGCTTCACCGTGAAGTGCTCGACCTCCAGCACTGCGATGCCGGCCGGGTCCGTGATGGTGATGTCGAAGCTCGCAAAACCCTCGCCCTCGTCGGTCGGGCTCAGCCTGACCCGGCTCAGCACGGCCGCCGGTAGCGGGCGGTGGACCCGGACGCGTCCGTAGGAGACCGGCACCCAGAGCGCCGCCCCCGGCGCGTAGCCGGGCACGAGCTCCATGGCACAGCCCGTCGCGATGTCGACGAGGGCCGGGTGAAGCTGGTAGCCGGCGTCGAGATCCGGGTGGAAGGCGGGATCGAGGGCGAGGGTCGCCGTGGCCTCTCCGTCGGCGATTGTCATGGCGCGCAGGACGCGCCAGCGTGGGCCGAACCGGAGATGCGCCTCCTGAACCGAGGGCCGGGCAGGGGGGATCGGCGTCGCCGCGTCCGGCACGGCAAGAGGGGAGGACGGCAGGGCCGCCGGGCCGAGCAGGCGAATCAGACCCTGGGCGTGACGCCGGAACCCGGTCTTGCCGCCCGTTGCCACGAGGCTGCGGATGTCGAGGCGGAAGCCACCGGGTCCCGGTTCGAGGCGGACCTGCACCCGGCAGGTCTCGCCATCCGGCACGTGCAGGGGCCGTAGGAAGACGAGATCCTCGATCTCGAAGCCGCCCTCCAGGCCGTGCGCCCGAAGGGCCTGCGCGGCGATCTCGAGGTAGCCGGTGCCGGGCCAGATCGCCTCGCCCGAGCGCATGCGGTGCTCGTCGAGAATCCACTGGCTCGCGGCATTCCAGTGGCCTTCCAGGCAATGGCCGCCCGCACCGTCGTCGACCCAGGCCGCGAAGAGCGGCCCGCGCGGCGCCGGCCGCTGCGGCACGGCGCGCGGATGCGCCACGGCGCGCGCCGCGAGCCCGATCTGATTCCAGATGCCCCAGTGGATCGCGATGGTCAGGCAGCCGGTACGGCCGCTTTGCGTCTCCGCGAAGGCATTCAGGTAGGCGTTGGCCGCCACGTAGTCGACCTGTCCGGCCGGGGCGGTGTCGGTGCTGGTCGAGGAGAACAGCACGAACAGATCGAGGGGATCGTCGCGCAGCAGCGTGTGCAGGTTGAGGGTGCCCTGGATCTTCGGAGCGAAGACCGCCTCGATGTCCGCCTCGGACTTCATCGCGATCAGGCTGTCGCGGACGAGGCCCGCGGCGTGGATCACGCCGTTGATCGGCCCGAACGCGGCGCGCGCCGCGCGGATGATTCCACCGATCTCCTCCGGGTTGCTGACGTCGGCGTAGCCCTGGAAGACTTCGGCGCCGAGGCCTTCGAGGCGCCGGATGAGGTCGATCGCGTGGCCGATCCGCTCGGACGTCCCGTGGACCCGCAGGTGATCGTCCCAGACCCGGCGCTCCGGCAGCAGCGTGCGGCCGACGAGGATGAGGCGAGCCCGGAAGCGTCGCGCGAGGTCTTCGCAGACCAGTCCGGCGAGATCGCCGAAGCCGCCGGTGACGAGGTAGACGCCGCGGTCCCTGAAGCGGGCGCCGCCCGCCTCGGCTGCCGCGAGGGACAGCGGCGCAAATCCCTGCGACCAGCGCCGCGCGCGATGATAGGCGACCACCTCGTTGCCCGGATCGGCGAGGAGATCGTCCCACAGCCGATCGAGGTCGCCGCCCGGTGCGACCGGGCCGGTCGGCACCACGCTGAGATGGCGCCGCACCTGGCCGAGCCGCGACACCTGCGACGGCTCGGGCAAGGCGATGTCGATGGTGCGGATGGTGACGCCCGCCATCTCCTTCGGGATCACCTGGGCGGGGCCGAGGATCGTGGCCTTGCCCGGCGCCGTCGGCGCCCGGTCGGCAATGCGCTGCATCCCGTTCGTCACGATCGTGGCGTGTAGCGGGGTGGCATCGCCGAGCGCCTGCATCAGCCACAGGAGGCAGTGGAAGCCACGCTCCAGGGTCTGGTGGAAGGCGCTCGATCCGGGGCGGAAGCGCTCTTCCCGCGTCAGCAGCCAGAGATGCAGGACGCGGTCCGGCAGCCGGCCCTCCGCCGTGAGGGAGCGCACCAGGGCCTCGTAGCCGGTCCGGCCTTCCTCCGCGCAGAGGGTGTAGGTGTCCGGACCCCGCCGACCGAACTGGTCGCCTGGCACCACCTCGGTGACCCGGTGCCCGGCCGTTCGCAGCCGGGCGACGAGGCCGTACCCGATGCCGGTCTCGTCGAGGAAGACCAGCCAGGTCCGCCGCACGCTCTCGGTCTCCGCCTCGATGGGCGCGACGGATTGGCGCCAGACCGGCTGGTATCCCCAGGCCGCGATGTCGGCGTGCTTGGCCGGGACGGCCTCCGACGGGTCGGTGACGGTCCGGGCGACCGCATCGAGGAAGTAGCGCTTGTGCTGGAAGGCGTAGGTCGGCAGCACCACGCGCCGGCAGTGCCGCCCCGTCCACAGGCTGCCCGGATCCACCGGCAGGCCGGTGGCCCAGGCGCGGCCGAAGGCGGTGAGGAACGACACTGCGGCGTCGATCGCCTCGTCGGCATGGGGGAGGGTGTTGAGGATCGCGTTCGCGGCGATCGACCCCTGCGCCCTGGCGAGGGACGACAGGGCCCGGCCCGGCCCGGCCTCCACGTAGATTCGCGTACGATCGGCGGTCAGCCGAGCGAGTCCGTCGGCGAAGCGGACCGGCGAGCGCAGGTGACGGACCCAGTAGAGCGGATCGCAGGCCTGCGCGTCGCTGAGCCACTCCCCCGTGAGATTCGACACGATGGGGATCGCCGGAGGCCGCAGCCGCACGGTCCTGAGATAGGCCTCGAAGGCCGGCAGGATCGGATCGAGCATCCGGGAATGAGCCGCGATGTCGATGGCGACCGGCACCGCATCGATGCCGTCGGCGGCGAGGCTTGCGCGGAACGCCGCGATCGCCGCGGCAGGGCCGGAGACGACGCAGAGTCCCGGCGCGTTGATCGAGGCGAGGTCGAGGTCGTGCGGAAGCCGGGCGCGGAGAGCATCGGCGTCGAGCGCGACGCTGAGCATGCCGCCGCCCGTCACCGTGTCGAACAATTCGCCGCGTAGGCGCACCAGGCCGACCGCCTCGCGGAACGTCATGATTCCGGCGACGCAGGCGGCGGCGTTCTCGCCCATGGAATGCCCGATGAGGGCCTTCGGCGCGAGGCCGCGGCTCTGCCACAGCCGCGCCAGGGCCACCTCGACGATGAGGATGGCGGGCAGCTGGCGCGAGGGGCGCAACAGCCACGCCGCGGCCTCCGGCCCGTGCGACTCGGCCCCGAGCCAATGCGCCTTGATCTCCGCCGCCACCGGACCGGCCAGATAGCCCAGGCCCTCGTCGACGGAGGCCCGGAAACCCGGCTCTCCGTCATAGAGCGCGCGCGCCATCCCGGGATGCTGCGCGCCGCCACCGGGGAACAGGAAGACCGCACCCGAGGCGTCCGGCACCACCGCATGGGTGTGGACGCTCCGGTTCTCCGACGCATCGAGGAGCACGCAGGCTTCGGCCCGATCCGCCACCGCCAGCACCCGGCGGTGCTCGAAATGCCGCCGGCCGGAATAGAGCGTGTAGGCGACATCGGACAGGGGCAGGTCGGGGTTGCGCGCGAGTTCGCCCGCGAGCGAGCGGGCGGCCGCGTCGAGGGCCGTGCGGCTCTTGGCCGACAGCAGGATCAGTTCCGGTCCGGCACTCGCCGCCGAGCGTGAGCGTGCCCCTTGGGCGGGCACCTCTTCCAGGATGGCATGCGCGTTGGTGCCGCCGACGCCCAGCGCATTCACCGCCGCGCGGCGCGGACCCGCGCGGCGCGGCCACGGGGTGAGCCGGTCGGCGACGACGAAGGGGCTCCCGGCGAAATCGATCGACGGGTTCGGCTTCTCGAAGCCGAGGCTCGCGGGAATCTCCGCATGCTGCAGGGCGAGCGCCGTCTTGATCAGCCCGACCACGCCGGCGGCGGTATCGAGATGCCCGATATTGGTCTTGACCGACCCGACCCGGCAGAAGCCGGTGGCCCCGGTGCTCTGCCGGAAGGCCTGCGTCAGGGCGGCGATCTCGATGGGATCGCCGAGATAGGTGCCGGTGCCGTGGCATTCGACGTAGCCGATCGAGTCGGCCGGGATGTCGGCCAGCCCCTGCGCCTCCACGATCGCCCGCGCCTGGCCATCGATGCTCGGGGCGAGATATCCGGCCTTGGCGGCCCCGTCGTTGTTGATGGCCGTGGCCTTGATCACGCCCTGGATCGGGTCGCCGTCGCGCACGGCGTCCGAGAGCCGGCGCAGGACCACTACGCCGACGCCGCTGCCGAACACCGTGCCGGCGGCCCGGTGGTCGAAGGCGCGGCAGACCCCGTCGGGCGCCAGAATTTCGCCCTCCTGGTACAGGTAGCCGCGCCGGTGCGGCAGCTCGATGGTGACGCCGCCGGCCAGAGCCATGTCGCATTCGCGGGCGAGCAGGCTCTGACAGGCGGCGTGGACGGCGACGAGGGAGGTCGAGCATGCGGTCTGCACGTTCACGCTCGGACCCTTCAGGTCGAACAGGAACGAGGCGCGCGTGGTCAGGAAGTCCTTGTCGTTGCCGGTGTGCCGCAGCAGGAACAGCCCGGTCTGCTCCACGAGATCGCGGTGGCTGCAGACGTTGTTGTAGAAGTAGCTGCCCATTCCGCAGCCCGCGAACACCCCGATGGGGCCGGGCTCGCGCTCGGGCGGCCGGGCGGCGCTCTCCATGGCCTCCCAGGCGCATTCGAGGAAATGGCGGTGCTGCGGGTCCATGATCGCCGCGTCCTTCGGGCTCATTCCGAAGAATTCGGCGTCGAACATCTCCATGTCGGGCAGTTCGGCGCAGGACGGGACGTAGTTCGGCAAACCGTAGCGCGCCGGCGATTCACCCGCCGCATCGAGTTCCTCCGTGGAAAGCGTGCGGAACGAGGCGACGCCGCGTCTCAGGTTGTCCCAGAAGTCGCGCGGGTTGGACGCGCCGGGCACACGCAGCGCCATGCCGATGATGGCGATGTCGGTCTCGGACGCATCCGGCTCCGGCAGATGGGGCTCCGGCAGATCGTGGGCGGATTCGGCCATTGGGGCGTACGCGCTCCGGGTTGGTCATGTCCCTGCGGGCGCCGTCCCGGGAGGGGGTCAACCGCGCCGCGCCCCAGCGGCGGACGAAACCGCCGGCAAGGTGATGCCGGACAGTATCGAGAGCATCCTGGCGGGCCATCCGACCCAAAAAGGCAGGCAGCCTCAGCCAATGCGGAGGGGCGCCGTATCCATAAGGCTTAGTCCTCGGCCGATTGAGTGTGTGGAAGCGCGAGCTCGGCCGCTCCTAGACCTGAATCCGCGTCTCCACCGACGCGCGTCCCGGGAGCCGTCCCGTGGGCCGAGGACCGCCGACGCGGTCTGCACGCTTCGATCAGGAACCGATGCGATGAGGGCTTCTCCCGAGTTTCGATGCGTGCTCATGGGCGACCAGTCGCTGCTGGTGCAGTGCGGTCAGATCGCGCTGGCCCGCGGGCACCGCGTGGACATGGTGGTGACCGACAACCCGGCGGTCGCGGCCTGGGCGACCGGCCTCGGACTACCGGTGGCGGCCTCCGCCGGCGATTATGCGGGCCGCCTCGCGGACCGCACCTACGATTGGTTCTTCAGCATCGCCAACCTGCGCATCGTGCCGCGCGCGGTCTGGGGCCGGGCCACCGAGGGGGCCGCCAATTTCCACGATGGGCCGCTGCCGCGTTACGCCGGCCTCAATACGCCGGCCTGGGCGATCCTCAACGGCGAGACGTCGTACGGGATCACCTGGCATGCGATGACCGACGCCGTCGATGCGGGCGCGGTCCACATCGCGCGCACCTTCGATCTCGCCCCCGACGAAACCACCTTCACCCTCAACACCCGCTGCTTCGAAGCCGGGATCGCGGGCTTCTCCGAACTGATCGACGCGATCGCAGAAGGGCGGCTCCAGAGCCGGCCGCAGGATGCCGGCAGCCTGGCCCTCTTCGGTCGCAACCGCCGCCCCGACGGTGCCGGCCTGCTCCGCTTCGACCAGCCGGCGCCGAGCCTCGACCGGCTCGCCCGCGCGCTCGATTTCGGGCCCGGCTACGCCAATCCGCTCCTGACCCCCAAGATCCGGATCGGTGCCTCCACCTACAATGTCGCCACCTTGGTGGTGTCCGAAGTCCTCACCGTCTCCCAACCCGGCACGGTGCTGGATGTCGATACCACCGGTTTGACCATCGCGGCACTCGACCGGGCCGTGCGGGTCGAAGGGCTTCGCGACGCGGACGGGATGCCGGTATCGCCCTCCGACCTCGTCGGCGCCGGGGATTGCCTGCCGGTGCTCGGCCCGGAGGAGATCGACCGCCTCTCCGCCGTGACGGAGGCTGTGGTTCGGCACGAGACCTGGGCGCGGGCGCGTTTCGCCGATCTGTCGCCGCTGGTCCTGCCGGCGATCCGGCCTGCCGCAGCCGTCGAAGGCGCCCTGCGCACCCGCTCGGTCGCCCTGCCTGCCGGGCTGTCGGGAGATCGCCGGATCGCGGCGCTCGCGGCTTATCTTGCCCGCGTCGCCACCGAGTCCCGTTTCGACGTCGCCTATGCGGATGCGACCGTGGGGGCCTGCGCGCGAGACTATCCGGGCGTGTTCGCGCCGGCCCTGCCGCTGCGCATTCTGGCCCAGGATTCCACTGTGGGGACAGATGTGACAGTGGGGACGCTGGAGCGCTCCGTCACCGCCGCGCTCGCCGAACTTCGCGTGGTCGGGAGCCACCTCTGCGACCTGCCGTTGCGCTGGCCCGGCCTCACCGCGCCGCGCTACGGCGTCGGGCTGGTGCAGGCCGCCGCGCCGTCGCGCGCTCACGCGATCGCCGGCTGCCCCCTGACGCTGGTGGTCCCGGCGGACGGACCGGACCTCCTGATGGTCTACGCGTCCGAGCGACTGCCCGAAGACGAGGCCGAAGCCCTCGCCGATCGCATGGCGGTCTTCCTGGCTGCGTTCCCCGGAGAGTCCGACCGGCTTCTGATGGACCTGCCGCTGATGTCCGCCGCCATGCGGGAGCGGATGCTGGTGACGTGGAACAGCACTGCGGTCGCGTACGACGAAACCGCCTGCATCCACACCCTGATCGAACGTCAGGCCGACCGGACGCCGGAGGCGACCGCCCTGGTCTGCGGCCATCGGACCTTGAGCTTTCGCGAACTCGACGAGCGGGCGAACCGGGTGGCGCATGCCCTGCGCGCGCGCGGCGTCGGGCCGGACCAGCCGGTGGGGCTCTACGTCGCCCGCGGGCTCGACCTCGTGGTCGGCGCCCTCGCGATCCAGAAGGCGGGCGGAGCCTACCTTCCCCTCGATCCGAACTACCCGACGGACCGTCTCGCCCTCATGATCGCCGATAGCGGCCTGTCGGTGGTCCTGACGCAGCGCGCCCTCGCCGGCGCCGTCCCCGGCGATCCGGCCACCCTCCTGTGCATCGAGGATGCCGCCACGCCGGAGGCGCCGCGGACACGGGTGGTCTCGGGGGTCACCGCCGCGCATGCGGCCTACGTCATCTACACCTCGGGCTCGACCGGTCGGCCGAAGGGCGTCGTCATCGAACATCGCAACGTCGCGAACTTCTTTGCCGGGATGGACGAGCGGGTGGCGCGGCACGAAGATCCGAATCCGGTCTGGCTCGCGGTGACCAGCCTGTCCTTCGACATCTCGGTATTGGAGCTGTTCTGGACGCTGTCGCGTGGGTTCAAGGTGGTCGTCGCGGCGCCGCCTATCGGCGCGGGCGTGGCGGCGGCCGGGCCGATGGCGTTCAGCCTGTTCCACTGGGGCCAGGCCGACCGGGCCGATGCGCAGATGTACCATCTGCTGCTCGAGAGTTCGCGCTTTGCCGACACGCACGGCTTCACCGCCGTGTGGACGCCGGAGCGCCACTTCAACGATTTCGGTGCGCCTTATCCGAATCCGGCGGTGACCGGGGCGGCGGTGGCGGCCGTGACCCGCAATGTCGGAATTCGGGCGGGCAGCTGCGTCCTGCCGCTGCACCATCCCGCCCGCGTGGCCGAGGAATGGGCGGTGGTGGACAATCTCAGCGGTGGCCGCGTTGCGATCGCCTTCGCATCGGGGTGGATGCCCGAGGATTTTCTCCTGCGGCCCGAGAACGCGCCGCCGCACAACAAGGACGCCTTGCTGCGCGACGTCGAGACCGTGCGCCGCCTGTGGCGCGGCGAGGCCGTGCCGTTCGCCGCGCCCGGTGGCCTCACCGTCGACGTGACGACGCAGCCGCGTCCGGTCCAGGCGGAACTGCCGGTCTGGATCACCACCGCCGGCAACCCCGAGACCTTCCGGGAGGCCGCCCGCCTCGGGGCGAACGTGCTCACGCATCTCCTCGGGCAGACCATCGAAGAGCTGGCGGCCAAGATAGCGGCCTATCGCGAGGCGCTGGTGGAGGCCGGGCGCGACCCGGCGGATCACGCGGTGACGCTGATGCTCCACACCCTGCTGGGTACGGATCGCGAGACGGTGCGCACCCAGGCGCGGGAACCGATGCGGGCGTACCTGCGCAGCGCCGCCGGGCTGATCAAGCAATACGCCTGGGCCTTCCCGGCGTTCAAGCGGCCCGCCGGGATCACCCAGCCGATGGCCATCGACCTGCGGACCATCGACCCGGAGGAGATGGACGCGATCCTCGACTTCGCCTTCGAACGCTACTTCGAGGAGAGCGGGCTGTTCGGCACCCCCGACGACGCCGTGGCGCGGGTCGCGCAGTTGCGGGCCATCGGTGTCGACGAGATCGCCTGCCTGATCGATTTCGGCCTGCCGACCGCGACGGTCCTCGGCGCGCTGCCCCCGCTCGCCAGCGTGGTGGCGTCCTGCAACTGCCCGGCTGCGGAGGCCGATGAGGGGCTCGGGGCGCAGATCCGCCGGCATGGGGTGACGCATCTCCAATGTACGCCGTCGATGGCGACCATGATGCTGATGAACCCGGAAGAGCGGGCCGGGCTCGCGGGGCTGCGCCACCTCTATGTCGGTGGCGAGGCTCTGCCGGGGCACCTGCTCGCGGCGTTGCTGGAGGCCGGAATCGGGCAGGTCACCAACATGTACGGCCCCACCGAGACGACGATCTGGTCGTCGACGCAGGTCGCCGTGCCGGGGCCGGGCGTCGTGCCGCTCGGGCGCCCGATCGCCAATACGCAACTCTATGTGCTCGATGCCGGCCTGCGGCCGGTGCCGCCGCATTGCCCCGGCGAACTCTACATCGGCGGCGCCGGGGTGGCGCGCGGATACCTCCACCGTCCAGAACTGACGGCGGAGCGATTCCGCGACAACCCGTTCGTACCGGGCGGGCGGATCTACCGGACTGGCGACCTGGCGCAGTTCGATGCGGACGGCACCCTGCATTTCCTCGGGCGCATCGACCATCAGGTGAAGGTGCGCGGCTACCGGATCGCGCTCGGCGAGATCGAGGCCGCCCTGCGGGCCTGCCCGCGCATCCGCGAGGCGGTCGTCACCATCCGGGAGGACCATCCGGGCGACCAGCGCATCGTCGCCTACGTGGTCGCCGACGGGACCGCGCCGTCCGCCGAGGAGGTGCGTGCCGAACTCGCTCGGACGCTGCCGGACTTCATGGTGCCGGCCCACGTGCTCACCCTCGACCGGATGCCGCTCACGCCCAACGCCAAGATCGACCGTAACGCACTGCCGCCGCCCGGAACCGTCCCGGCCACGGCTCCGTCCGCAGTGGCCGAGCCCGATGGCGGCGTCGAGTCGGCGATCGCCGCGGTTTTTCGTACCGTGCTGGGGATCGATCACGTCGGGGCGGGCGACAACTTCTTCAACCTGGGCGGCCACTCGCTGCTCGCCGTCCAGGCGCATCGCACGCTGAAGGCCGGCATCGCGCCCCAGCTCGGCATCACCGACCTGTTCCGCTTCCCCACCGTTCGCGCGCTCGCCCGCCACCTCTCCGCGGCGAGCGGCGCCAATGCGGACCTCGCGGGCGTCTCGGACCGCGCCGCCCTGCGCCGGAACGCCATGCGGGCGCGCGGCAATCCGGTGCGCGAGGTCCGCGGCGCGGGCTGAGCGGCCCACCGACGGTTACGGCGGCTACCTCCCAGGCGGTAGGCGGCCGATGATTTTGGGGGTGCGCTCCCACCCCGTTCGATGCCCCGTTCGCGGAAGAAGCCCCGAATGGCGGATTCGAGCCGCGACCTTGGCCGGACCTATGGTTCCTCAGCACACGGGATCGACGCGATGGTTGTGATGAGTTCAGTGACGGACTGGGTTGGCCTCCTCGGCATTTGTCGGACACAGGCTGTCCGCTGCGCGAGGCTGTCCCTCCTGGCGGTGTCCCTGCTGGGGCCGGCCCCCCTCTCCGCCGCGGAGATGCAATACAAGCTCGGGGCGCAGGATCGGCTTCGGATCCATGTCTACGAGTGGCCTGCGCTCACCGGCGAATTCACCGTGGGCGCCGAAGGGCTCATTGCGCTTCCGCTGATCGGCGACATTCCGGTGATCGGGCTCCAGCCTTCGGAACTGGCCCAGGAGATCTCGATCCGCCTGAAGTCGCGGGCGACGCTGACGGAACTGCCCAATGCCGCCGTCGCCGTCACCCAGTATCGCCCGTATTACATCATCGGCAGCGTCGAGAAGTCCGGCGAGTACGCGTATCGCCCGGGCATGCTGGTCCTGAACGCCGTCAGCATCGCAGGCGGCGCCTACCGGCGGCCGGACATGATGAACTGGGCCTCGATCCAGGAGCGGATCAAGACCGAGGGCGAGTTGCAGGTGCTCGGCCTCAAGAAGAAGGATCTCCTGGCCAAGGAGACCCGCCTCAAGGCCGAGATCGACCAATTGGGCAAGCGCCCCGTCCAGATCGCCGGGCCGCTTCCCGAGGGGTTGAGCGTTTCCGGCGGCGAGAAGTCCCTGTTCCTCGCCCAGCGCGAGCACCAGCAGAACGAGGTTCGCGCGCTGCAGCAGGCGATCACCCTGCACGAGGACGAGATCCTGTCGCTCAAGGCCCAGCGCGATGCCGCCGACAAGCAGCGCATCGCCGTCCAGCGCGAACTCGGGGAGGTCCGCGACAACGTCGCCCGTGGCCTCGCCCCGACCAACCGGGTGCTGCCGCTGGAGCGCACCGTCGCCCAGATCGAGCGCGAGCAGAAGGAACTCGACACCCAGGTTCTGCGCGCGCGCCAGCAGATCAACACGGCGGAACGGACCATCGCCAGCGTGCACGACGACCGCACCATCGTGGTGATCCGCGACCTGCTGGAGGTCCAGACGCTGATCCAGGAGACCAACGGGAAGCTCGCCAGCGCAGAGCGGATCATTCAGGAAAGCGCGGCCTATAGCGGCGAGGGCAGTGGCGGCGCATCCGATCCGCCCGTCCGGTTCGCCTTCGCGATCGTGCGGGTCGAGGCCAGCGAGACCCGTGAGTTCGAGGCGTTCGAGACGACGCCGGTACAGCCCGGGGACATCCTCAAGGTCCACCTGCAGCGCCGTGACGAAGCACCGGCCCATCTCGCCCAGATGAAATCGTCGCTGCCGCGCCTCACCAACGAGGCCAAGGCGATGATCTCCGGCGACCGGGACCGCTGACGCCGCGCGATCCGCGACCGGGACCGCCGCTTCGCGGACCCCATGAAGCCAAACCTGGTCCCCCGAACCCACCGCGAAGGGGCGTCGGGGCCGGCGGACGAAAGACGGCAGGGACCGGAGGTGAACGCCGATGTTGCATGTCAAAGGGTCCCCGGCCAGCTTCGTGGGCAATCCGCTCCTTCTCGGTGCCGAGCCCGAGTTGATCGATTGGCGCTGGATGATGAGCGCGATCCGCCGCCGGCTCGGGACGATCATCAAGCTGACTCTCGTCTGCGCCGGGCTCGCCGCCGTCTATGTGGTCCTGCGCCCGGCGGTCTACACGGCCCACACCCATCTGCTCCTGACGAACCTGAAGCTGACCTTCAGCCGCGACGACGCGTTGTTCGCCGAATCCCTGCCGGACCCATCCTTCCTCGAGACGCAGATGCAGATCATGCGCTCGGAGAAGATCGCGCTTTCGGTGGTCGATCGCCTTCGGCTGAACGAAGCCGAACAGCCCGATTCCGAGGGGGTTCTCCAGCGCCTGCGCGCCACGGCCGTCGCCCAGGTGACCTCGCTCCTGTCCCGCGAGACGGCGCGGGAGGGCGAGGAATCCGGTCCCCTCACCGACATCCTCAGAAGTGTGGCGGGCTATCTCACGCCAGCCATGGCCGCCGCCGAGCAGGGTGAGGGCGAGGCGCGCCGCGACGCCATGCGGCGCCTGCAATCCGATACCAGTATCGAGCGCGTCGGCATGAGCAACATCGTCATGGTCCGCTACACGGCGGCGGACCCGGAGCAGGCGGCACAGGTCGCCAACGAGATGGCCCGCGCCTATGTCGACGATCAGGTCGCGGCGCGCATCGAGGCGGCGCAATCGGCCAGCATCTGGATGCGCGAGCGCCTGCGCGACGTCGGGCCCAAGACCCGCATCATTGCGCAGGCGGCCTCCCCGTCGGAGAAGAGCAATCCGCGCGGTCTCCTCATCATCGCCATCGCGGCCTTCGCCGGGTGCGGCTTCGGTATCTCGTTTGCGCTCCTCAGGCAGATGCTCGATCTGACGGTCCAGAGCCCGGAACTGGTGGTGAAGGCGACCGGGGTCGAGTTTCTCGGCGTCGTTCCCCTGCTTCGGGGCTGGCGGTTCAAGCAATGGCGCATGCCTCTCCGGCGCGACGGCGCCACGGTGCTGCGGACGCCGCCGATCACCGCCTACGCGTCCACCCATCCGCTCTCCACGGTGGGCCAGACCCTGAACCATGCGAAGGTCGTCATCGATGGCGTTCTCGGCAGCCAGACGCCGCGCCTGATCGGCGTCACCGCCACCTTCGCGGGCGAAGGCAGCTCGACGATCGCGGCCAACCTCGCCCACGTCATCGCGGCGCGGGGCGAGCGCGTCCTGCTCATCGATGGCAACAGGGTGGACGGTTCGCTCTCGTCCACGCTGCTGCGCCGGCCTCGCGAGGGCCTGATCGCCTGCCTAGCGGCCGGCCCGGATGCGCTGCAGGACCATGTCCAGGTCGATCCCGCGGACGGGATGCACTTCCTTCCCATCGGCCACACCTCCAAGCGCGGGACGGTGCCGCCGATCTGGACGGAGGCGATGCAGGGCCTTCTGAAGGCGGCGGCGGATTCCTACGACTACGTCGTTTGCGATCTCGCTCCGCTCTCGTCCGTCGCCGAAGTCCGCGCGGCGGCGCGCTACCTCGGCGGAATCCTTCTGGTCGTCGGGTGGAGGCAGGTCGAGGCGGAACACCTGCGCGTCGGCGTCCTGTCGGCCGGCATCGTCCGGGACAAGATTTTCGGGGCGGTGCTGAACAAGGTCGACGTCCAGGCCCTGCGCCGAACCGGCTCGCCGACGGGAGCCTTCCTGTGGCGGGCGACCGGGCGCGCCGGCGCGCGCGGCTGACCCCGACGTATCCGACCCGATCCGGTAGGCGAAGGCCGGCCGTTCCGGGCACGGTGCGGATTGCGCCGCGCGTTGGGCCGCAGGCCCGCTTCTCCGGCTGGTTCAAAGCAAGCCGATTCCGGGCGTGGTGAGTCTCAGCTACAAGCCCGAGCCGTGCTCAATGGTGCGCGCGACGCGATCTCCACCGTCATGGATCGGGGTTGGCCATCGTGGCGTGGTTTGCGCGCCGTCCGATCGATTCGGAACGCTGGCGATGAGGTGGTCGAACGGCGCTGGCGATCGGGTTTATATTATTTTCTGTTTTTTATTATTTGATAATTTGCGAAGTTGAGCTTGATAAGGGGCTGTCCTTTTGGAGATGACCCTCAAAAGATACGGATTAAGATCGGCTGGTAATCCCGAATCGATATTGGATGTGCGCAGGTTGCCGGCCCGGGTCTGCGGATCGCGCGTCATCGACGCCGCCATACTCTCGGATTAAGTCCAGAGACTGATCTTGCTGGCGTGCGGATTGGCGAATACGCAGAAATATCGGGACTCATCAGGAATGGCGTCAAAGCCTGGAGGCCAACGTGCCAGCGCGCTATTTTTTCGATCTTCAGAACGGCTTGGAGATGATCCGCGACGAGGAAGGCGTCGTGGCGGACGACATCGATCAGGCGGTGGTGCAGGCCGCCGTCGAAATCGAGGCAATGCGCCGGGGCGGTGAGCTGGAGGGAATGAGCGCGGGCTGGGAGTTCGTCGTGCGTAGTAACAGCGGCGTCCTGCGGAAGCGTTTGGCGCTTTGACGCGCAGAATGCGGCAACGGCCGCGTCGCAGCCGTGCCGCTCAGATGGCCGTGACGCGGGTGGGCAGGCGCCGGGATTGGATCAGCGCGCCATGCAGCGGGTGCTCGATCCAACGGTAGGCGTAGCCCGATACGGCGCAGCAGCAGGCCACGGCCAGCACGGTCCAGGCCCAGCCGAACCGGTGCGGGGTGCCCGCCGCGACGAGGGCGACGAAGACCCCGTCGAGGATCAAATTGTGGAGCAGGTACAGGGAGTACGAGGCGTTGCCGAGGGACGATAGCCGCCGCACGAACCCTGGGGTGCGCTGCTGGCGTTCCTGGACTGCCAAGCCGAGGACGAGCAGAGCGCTGGGCACGCCCCAGAGGATCACCGTCGGGATCTGCGCGACGTCGACGATGGCCGGTGCCACCAGGCCCACGATCCCGGCCGTGAGTGCCACAGGCGGAAGCAGCGCGGGAAACGGGCGATCGGTCGCCACGAAGACCGCGATCCAGACGCCCGCCAGAAACTCGATCAGCAGCGTGCTGGTGAGCACCTGGGAGACCGGTCCTTCGCCTTCGATCAGGCCGCCGAGGAGCATTGCCGCCAGCATCGATACGGTCAGCACTTTGAGCGAGGCGCGGGCGCCAAGTGGAATGCAGGCCGCGAAGCAGACGTAGAAATAGACTTCGTACGACAGGGTCCAGCCCGGACCGATGATCGCCGACGATGAGCCGGGGATCAGGAGGACCGCCTCCATCACCTTCCCGGCATCGAGGTCGTAGGGGCGCAGCACCGAAGCATGGAAGACCGCATAGAGCCCGCAATAGATCCAGTAGATCGGATAGATCCGGGCAAAGCGGCGGTAGAAAAACGTTCCGGCCGCTCGCCAGTCGCGCTCCGACCGTCGCGTCGCGTAGACCATGATGAAGCCGCTGATGACGAAGAAGATGTGCACACCACTCTTCCCGATCTCGGAGGCGTTCAACACGCCGTCGTAGGCGGGACCGAGGAAACCGTATTGCCGTGCCGCAAAGCCGGCATGGAATACCACCACCATCAGGGCGGCCGCGAATCTCAGGAACTGGAGGGAGTGGACTTCGCCGTCGAAAACGGGGCGTGGATACGCGGCTTCGGACAACGGAACCCCCTCTCGTCAGTGGTCGTCAGCCCCGCACGTGATCCAAGGCATGGCGTATCGCGCGGCCCGTCCGGCGAAGCTCGTTCTTCAGGCGGCGTGCGGTGCCGATCGGGCCGGTGAAAGCCGCAGCGCGGTCGAACCATTTAAGCCGCCCGATATCGGTGCGGGAGGCGCGCTGGTGGGCGAGCGGCGGCATGGCCGCATAGGTCGTGAGCCCGAGTTGCCGCCGCGCGATGTTCAGCGCGCCGTCGACCGGCATGCGTCCGCCCGCGGGGTGCCCGTGCGGCCGGGACAGGAACTCCTCGGCGGCGGCTACGAGCGCGGGAAGCGCCCGGGCGCTGATTCCGTAGCAATGCAGACCGATGAACTCCACGGACGAATCGATCCGCACGAGCCCGGTGTCGCTCCAGGTCCGCTTCAACTCCGGGAGCTGCATGTGGCCGGCATAGAACACGTCCCAATCGGGCGGCAGCGCGTCGATCAGGCCGGAGCGTTCCGTGAAATCCGGTGCGAAGGCGATATCGTCCTCGAGAACGAGGACCGAGCCCGTGTCGACCGCGGCTCGCCATACCGCGAGGTGGCTGAGATAGCATCCATACTCGCCCGGGGAGCCGAACCCCGCCGGAATCGAGGGCCGAATCGCGTCGAAGAACGTCGCGGTGTGCGCATGCCCGATGCGGGTCAGCTCGCGCTGCGTCTCGCGGCGGCGGTCGGTGCGATCACGCAGGTTGACGACGACGACGCTTCCGAAACGCTCCAGCATCGCTGCCCTCCGATCCCCGTGGCGACGGCGATCACTGTATTGGCGCGACGCGGAGCGCCGACCGGTAAATTCTAGTCTTCGGTCATACCAAAAAGGAGTAGATCAGAACCGACATGCAGCGGCGGCGGCAAGGCAGTTTTCCCGCGATGGTCGGCGTCGGAGGGATGCGGGCGACACCGCTTTGAGCCGATCCGGACGAGGCTTCGGCCACAGCCCGAAGGACATTCACGCATCACCATTTCGAAGCTTGGCATAGACGATCGAGCGTCTGCATAGATGTTCGATAAGTTTTTATTCTCTGTTCGCAAGGTTGAACGCCGGTATCGGCTCAGCTTGCAAAAACATCAAATGTTCGTTGCGACTCTCTCGCCGCAGCAACAAAATCGACAGAGAATTGAATTTCACCGAATACTGCGGATACCCCAAAGGCGGTAAAAATTGCAGTTTACAAGATGATTAATTTTCTGTTAATCAAGTTTCAAGACGTCGTGGGCGGCGCCTGCATTTGAGCATGTTTCGCTCCAGTGCAATCATAAAAACTCATGCATAAACTCGGGTTGACGGATTTTACTTCGCATTCAGCAGAGTATGCTCCCATGAATAACGTAGATGTCCGCCATCAGTACGACGATCCGAGCCAATCGCCGCTCGATTACTCGATCGATTGCAGGACGTCGAACGGCCAAAAGCCGAGCTTGCCGAGCGCCGAGGACGCCATCGTCCTTCCCAGCTCCGGGGGGGCAATTTTTCTCATCGATAGCCGCCCGCTGATCGGGCGATGCTTGCTGTCGTCGCTCCGCATCGCCGACGAAGGCTCGGCATTCGAGATGTATGCGAGCCTCCACGAGTGGAAGCACAAGGCCGCGCGAAAGTCCGCCGGTCTCCTCCTGCTCTGCACACCCGGCGGGTGGACTGCCGATGCGGAGGTGGCGGCCTTGAGCCGCGAATTGGACGAGGTCCGCAGCTGGAACTACGATCTTCCGATCATCGTGATGTCGGACAACGAGACCGCTGCTTACGTCGTCAAGATTCTCCAGCTCGGCGTGAAGGGGTACATCCCGACGAGCAGTTCGCTCGACGTTGCGGTCCAGGCCATTCGTCTGGTCCGGGCTGGCGGCGTCTACGTGCCCGCGGCCTGCATGCTGAGCGCCCTCACCACCCTTCCGAGCGAACCGCAGGTCGCCAAGGGGGACGACGATATCTTCTCGCCCCGGCAGTTGAGCGTCGCACGCGCGCTCCGGCGGGGAACTCCGAACAAGATCATCGCCTATGAACTCAACATGTGCGAAAGCACGGTCAAGGTTCATGTCCGCAACATCATGAAGAAGCTCAAGGCAAAAAACCGGACCGAAGTCGCCTATTTGACCAACAAGTACTTTATCAATGACTAGTATCGATCCGAAATCTATCCGACCGCTATGTATGATTTCGGCCTCGGCGGGGTGCCTATAACGGCACCCGGCCGATCATGTTATGGTGCTATCGACACGACATCGCTGAAGCGCGACGCCTCTCGCGCCGGATGTCCGCCCAACGCTGTAATCCCACATGTCGAGGACGGACCCAGCCTCCCGGTGTCGGAAGCCGGCGTCCCGTCGCCGCTATCCGACTGCGCGGAGTGGTGCGGCGCCTTCTTTCGCATCGGGTGCGATGAGCGCGCCGAACGCCGCATTGTGGAACATCAGCGGGCGATTGTCGGCAGTCCGGCTCGCGGTCTCGACGGCGCCGACGAACAGGAGGTGATCGCCGACCGGGATTGTCGCGTGCAGGCGGGTGACGAAATGGGCCTGCGCTCCGCGAACGATGGGCAAGCCGGCGACGTCATCGAAGGCCGGCACGGTGGCACCGCTGCCGCGGCCGGCGAAGTGCCACGCCAGATCGGCCATGTCGTCCGATAGAACGCTGACGGCGAAGCGCCCCGTCGCCTGAATCCGCGTGAGCATCCGGGCGCGCAGCCCGATGCAGATGCCGATCAACGGAGGATCGAGGGAGAGCGACAGGAAGGCATTGACGGTCATGCCGTAGTCGCGATCGGCCTCGCGGGTGGTCACGACGGTCACCCCGGTCCCGAAGGCCGCGCAGGCTTTCCGCAATTCGGCCGGTGTCACCATGGCGGCATCCCTCATGTGCGCGGTGTGATCGGAATCGTGCCGTCGCGCGGCCGGCCGGCGTTGGCCATGCTTGGCGCGAAGTGAGCCGGTATCAGTAGGCGTTCTTCGCGACGATCAGGGCGCGGACGGTCTGCACCATGATCCAGAGGTCGAGCCAGAAGCTCCAGCGTTCGATGTAGCGCAGATCGAACTCGACGCGGCGGGCGATCGCCTCTTCCGTCCGCGTCTCCCCGCGGAACCCGTTCACCTGCGCCCACCCGGTGATGCCGGGTTTGACGTGGTGGCGCATGGCGTAATCGGCGATCTGGAGCGAGAAATCCCGGTCGTGGATCATCGCGTGGGGCCGGGGGCCGATCAACGACATCTCGCCCTTCAGGACGTTGATCAGCTGCGGCAGCTCGTCGATGCTGCTGCGCCGCAGGAAGCGCCCGAGCGGCGTGATCCGCGAATCACCCGGTCGCGCCTGGACCACGGCGGCGCCATCCTCCTGCACCGTCATCGTGCGGAATTTGTAGATCTCGAACGGGTGCCCGTTGAAGCCGTTCCGGGTCTGCCGGAACAGGACCGGTCCCGGTGAGGTGAACCGGATCAGGATTGCGACGAAAGCCAGCAACGGGAAGAGTAGAAACCCGATGATCACCGCCATCACGCAATCGAAGCAGCGCTTCAGAGCCCGTTCCGCGGCGTTGAGCGGGGGCCGCTGGATCTCGAACGCGAAGGAACCGCCGCTCCGCGTGATCGGGCATTTCAGCAACTCAGCCTGGATCGGGTCGGCGACCAGACGCACGGGAAGCGGCACCTTGCGCAGGGCGTCGAGAAGCTCGCGGCACTCGCCGAGAGAGCGTCCGCGGCAGACGAGGCGGATTTCCTCCGCCCCCGAGGCGCGGATCCGCGCGATCAGGCGATCGCGGCTCCCCGCATCGAGGGGATTGAGCCAGCAGACGCTCGCCGCATCCGGCTGCTCGAAGAGGCCCGCCTCGCCGCCGCTGTCCTGGGATTCGGTGATGGTGAAGACGCGACGAAACCGGATTTGTCCGATGTCGAGCGCGCGCCGCGCCGCGCGGGAACAGGCATAGCGCTGGAGCAGAAGGAGGCCCGGTCCCGCCACGGCGAAGAGCGCGAGCCCTCTCAAATCGAGCGTGTGCGCGATCTTGAGCCCATGGACGAGAATCCAGAGAAAGATCAGCGCCCCGGTCCAGATCGGGACGAGGTGGCGGCCGACGCTGCCCGGCCTGGCCGCCGCGTCGGGATGATAGGCGCCGGCGAGAGACAGCAGCGGGATCGCCAGTGCGATCGGGATCGCCGCGATGGCGGCGAATCCGCCGGGTTCGTCGACGCCCGCCACCGTGAACAGGGTCGAGCTCGTCAGGCTGACCAGAGCGGCCGCGAACAGCGCCAGCATGTCGAGGACGACCAGGAGCGTGCCGAGATATTCATAGGAAATCACCCAAGGCCGCCGGCGCGCCGGGACGTTCCGCGTCGGTCCGATGACCTCGCCACTCATGACCGACCTCGACAGCAAAGCTCTTGCAAAGGCCGACGTTCGGTCGGTTGGTCCTTCGGGACAATTCGATCGAATGTAGTATAGCGCCAACAGATGCGAGGCTGAAAATTATCCGAATAGGCTTCGCGCCACAGGTCGAAAGTCGGGGCGGCGCCACGGCTCGGATCACTTGTACTCGATCAGGCCGGTGGATCGGCCCCGCAGCCAGTTTCCGTAGAACATCGCCATGCCGCAGAGTTCCGGCACCTTTCCCATGACGGTGAAGCAGGCATAGGACCAGGAACCGGGCCGCCGGACGCCACGCCGCAGGGCGATCCGGCAGATCTGGGCCGGGTAGAGCAGCGCGAGAAGCGCGGCGCCTGGATGCAGGAAAGTGCCAGCCAGTACCAGCATCGGCAGGCCCGCGCCCCAGAACAGCGCGCGCGGGATCGCGGTCCGCCAGATCCCGTATTCCGACCGGCGATGAAATCGCGAGACCTGCGCGAAGGCGTGTCCGCCGCGCATCATGCGGCGCCACCATTGGGAGAAGCGGGTCATCGCCGCATCGTGGAGCGCCATCTCGTCCGCGATGCGCCAGATCGTCCAGCCGCGCGCACGCAGGCGCACGCACAGTTCCGGCTCCTCGCCGGCGATGAGGCCGCCATCGAATCCGCCCACCCCCGCGAAGGCATCGGCGCGGACGAGGAAGTCGCCGCCGCATTCCAGGGTTTCGCCGGGCGCGCTGTCCCATTCGAGATCGCACAGCCGGTTGAAGATCGAGCGGTCGGGAAACCGTTCGCGCCGCCGGCCACAGACCAGTGCGACGGTCGGCGCATCGGCGAGGAACGCCACCGCGGTGGCGAGCCAGCCGACGGCGAGTTCGCAATCGCCATCCAGGAATTGCACGTGGGTGAGACCTGGCGCGAGGCGGCACAACGCGGCGAAGCCTTCGTTTCTGGCCCGTGCGGCGCTGAAGGGCTGCGCCATGTCGAGATGGAGCACCGACACGCCGAGGCGCGTCGCGATGGCGACACTGTCATCGGTCGAGCCCGAATCGACGTAGACGATCCTGTCCGCCGACGGGAACACCGCATTCAGGCAGGTTCGCAGCCGTTCGCCCTCGTTGCGGCCAATGACGACGATTCCGGGGGAGACCGACTGGGCGAGGGCCGATACGGCGCCGTCCGTCGTCATAGGTGCCATAGCCCGTCGAAGGGCGTCCCCAGGGAGAGCGCGTCCCGCAGGGCCGTCAGGGCCAGGAGCGTCGCGAACAGCGCCAGCGTGGCGAGCAGATCCTGCCTGCCGAAGCTGACCCCCGCCCGCAACTGGACGAACAGCAGGACGGCGTACCGCACGACATCGGCGGTCACGAGGAGCAGGATCGCCCCCAGCATGCCGCCGGACTGAAACGCCAGCGGCAGGCCGATCACCAGGTAGGCGAGCTTGAAACTGCTCGCAGCGGTTCCGTATTGCGGTTTGCCCCGGCCGATCAGGACGTATTCGTTGGTGGTGCAGAGAATGGTCGCCCAGGCACCGAGCAACAGAAGCGGCAGCATCGATGCGGCTTGGGCGTAGCGCGAATCGTAGATCGCCCGGATGACGAAGTCGCCACCCGCGGCGGCACAGCCGATGCCGATCGCCGCCGCGAGCAGGAACCCGAGACGCAGCGGGCCGATCTCCTTGCGAAGCCGCTCGTGCGAAATCTGGCCCGCCGCCGAAACGAGGGGAAACACCAGAGAATGGCCGAGCCGCCCCGCCAGCGCCGCGGGAAGGTCGGCCATCGTCCGCGCGATCCCGTAGACGCCGAGCAGACCGAGCGATGCGACGCTGCCGAGATACAGCCGGTCGAAGTTGATGCTCAGGAAGCCGAGCAGCGACCAGAGGAAGATCCACTTTCCGAACGAGAAGATCTCGCCAATGTAGCGCCGGTCGAGAATCATCCGGTTGCCGCCCTGCGGCAGCAGGAAGCTGCCGATGACCCGCACCAGCGCTCCGACGGTGTTGCCGAGGAGGATCGACCAGATCGTCGGGCTCCAGATCACGAACAACAGCATCGCCGCGGTGCCGATCACGTCCTGAACGAAGTCGAACATGTTCAGGGTCGCGAGGCGCAGCTGCTTCTGCAGCAGGAAGATCGAGGTCGACGTGGCGCCGAGCAGGGCCAGCGTGAGCGCGCCGAACTGAATCGCCGATTCCGGGACGTGGTAGAGGCGCGCGAGCGGGCCGGCGACGAGGAGGCACAGCCCGAACAGCACCAGCCCTCTCAGAAACTGCATGGTCCAGGCCGTGTTGTAGAATTCCGGCCGATCCCCGTTGGGATTGTTGACGATGTTCTGGCCGATTCCGATGTCGGACAAAAGGTCGGCCCCGGTGCGAATCGCCGAGATGACCACGACCATTCCGAAGATGTCGGGGGCGATGAGCCGCGACAGCACGACGTTCGATCCGAACCGCAGGATCACCGTCGCCGCGTAGGTGCCGATGGTCCAGGCGCTTCCGCTGAGGATCACCCCCCGCGGGATGGTCAGGGTGCTCATCGGCGCGAACCGGCGTCGAGACGGCGGGAACGCAAGGCGCGGCCGGCATTCGGGGCCGATGCTCGGCGCCCCATCGAGGACTTACGACTCAGCACGATTCTGCCCCGCTCTTCAGGCGCCATGCGACCTGGGCGTGACCCGACGGGCCCGGTCCGATCGCCGCGAGCTTTTGGTTCGTCGTGAGCATTTGGCGGCGCGCGAAACCTGTCATCCGCCGCGCCGCACAGGTCGGCCGGGGCTTCGGAACGCGCGCACCGCATGCCGACGAGGCCATCAGCCTAGGTGGCGGCCCGGTCGCCGATAACGCACCTCTTCGCGTGATGGGCCGGCGGGCAAAGCGGCGAAAGGCGTACGGGCTACCTCCTCCGGCGGGACGTGGGCTCCCCAATGGCGAAGGTGAGCCGTGTGGCCCCACTGCTAGGGTCGTGACCTCCGGCGACCGTCCGGGAAAACCGCAGACGCCAGACGCCGTGGGGACGACCGACCTTGCTCTCCGTGCTGCTCCTCATCGCCGGTGTCGGCACCCTCGTTCCCTTCGCCTTCTGGGCTCGGGGCGGCGCCGTCTTCGGCAAGCGGCTCTGGACGCTCATCGGCCTGTTGCCGTTCCTGCAGCCAGCACTTCCGCCGCTGGACTTCGCGCTCATCAGTTGGGGAACCGGCTGGCCCGGATTGGTCAGCGGCCTCGAGGTGACGGCCCTCGACCTGCTCTGCGTCACGATCTGGGTCGGCCTCGCGCGGCCGCGCTTGCACTCGCGGTTCTCCATCGTCCTCGCGCTGTATCTCCTCGCGGTGCTGCTCTCGATCTTTCAGGCGGACGAGCCCACTGCGGCGGTCTTCTATTTCTGGCAGGTCTGCCGCGTCGCCCTCCTGCTGATCATCGTCGCACGGGCCAGCACCGACCCGGTGGTCAGGACCAACCTCATCGAGGGCATCGCCCTCGGCGTCCTGCTCGAACTCGCCGTGACGGTCTGGCAGCGCTTCGCGCTCGGCGCTATCCAGACCCCCGGAACCTTCGCGCACCAGAACACGCTCGGCCTCGTGCTGCATTTCGCGATCTTTCCGCAGGTCGCGCTCCTGCTCGCGGGGCACCGCAGCTGGACCACGGTCCTGGTCCCCCTGGCCGGTATGGCGATCGTGATCCTGACGACGTCGCGCGCCGCGCTGCTCTATGCCGGCCTCGGCTTTCTGGTGATCTACGGCCTGTCGATCCTGCGGCACATGACCTTGCGCAAGGGCCTGCTCGGCATCGTCGGCTGCCTCCTGATCCTCAGCTTCGCCCCGTTGGCGATCAATTCCTTCGCCAAGCGCTTCGAGGTCGATCCTCTGCGCGAGCAGGAATACAACGAGCGGGCGGCGTTCGAGCGGGCCGCGACCGGCATTCTCCTCGACTTCCCCCTCGGGGTGGGCGCGAATCACTATGTCTATGTCGCCAAGAACTTCGGCTATTCGGACCGGGCCGGTGTCCTCGCCAACGAGGAGAACCGCAACAACCTCGTCCACAACGCCTATCTGCTGACGGCGGCCGAGACCGGCTGGTTCGGGCTGACCGCGTTCGTCCTGCTGCTGGCCTACCCGCTCGTCGCCGCCTTCCGGTTCGGCTGGCGGACAGGGGCCGGACCGGAGACGGATCTCCTGATGGGGCTCGCCGTCGGTCTCCTGATGGTCTGCCTGCACTCGACGCTCGAATACATCCTGCTCATTCGCGAGAGCCAGTATCTCCTCGCGATCACGATCGGTCTGGTCCTCGGCGCCGTGCGCCAGGTTCGAGTCGCGTCCGAGGCAGTCGACCTCGACCCGCTCCTGCCCTGGCCCCTCGTTCCGGCGCCGCGATGAGGGCGACGCTCCCGACTGCCATCGGTCGCACGGATGGACGCTCACGATGACGGCGAGACACAAGGTGCTGGTGATCGCCGAAGCGGCCAACCCCGAATGGGTCAGCGTTCCGCTGATCGGCTGGTCGATGGCCAGCGCGCTGCGCGCGGTCGCCGATGTCCACATCGTCACGCAGATCCGCAACCGGGATGCGTTCGTCCGGGCCGGGCTCGTGGAGGGGCGCGATTTCACCGCCCTCGACACCGAGGCCGTGGCGCGGCCCGCCTATGCTCTGGCCGGCCTGTTGCGCGGCGGCGAGGGCAAGGGCTGGACCACGCTGGCGGCCATCGCCTCGCTGACCTATCCGTATTTCGAGCGAGCGGTCTGGCGGCAGTTCGGTGCCGCGATCTCGGCGCATCGCTACGACGTGGTCCACCGCATCACCCCGCTGACCCCGACCACGGGCAGCTCCCTCGCGGCCCGCTGCGCGCGGGCCGGTGTGCCGTTCGTTCTCGGCCCCCTCAACGGTGGATTGCCGTGGCCGAAGCAGTTCTCCGCGGAGCGCCGGCAGGAGAAGGAATGGCTGTCCTATGTCAGGAGCCTGTACAAGCTCATGCCGCGCCGGATCGCGACCTTGTCGGCGGCGAGCGCGATCCTGGCGGGCTCGCGCCATACCGCGCGCGAGATCCCGGCCGACTTCGACGGCAAGCTGATCTACATGCCGGAGAACGGCATCGATCCCGAGCGCTTCGCCCAACCCCCCGCGCCGCCCGCCACCACACTCCTGCGCATGTGCTTCATCGGTCGCCTCGTGCCCTACAAGGGGCCCGATATGGCGATCATGGCGGCGCTGCCGCTGCTGCGGGCCGGCCGTGCGCATCTCGACATCATCGGGGACGGCCCGATGCGGGCGGATCTGGTCGGCCTCGTCGCCCGCGAGGGTGTGGGAGAGGCCGTGACCTTCCATGGCTGGGTTGCGCATGGGGCGGTGCAGAATGTCGCCTGCCGCAGCAGCGTCTTCGTGTTTCCGAGTGTGCGTGAGTTCGGGGGTGGTGCCGTGCTCGAAGCCATGGCGCTCGGTCTCGCGCCCGTCGTGGTGGATTATGGCGGTCCGGGCGAATTGCTGTCGGACGAGCGCGGGTTCGCGGTGCCGCTGGCCTCGCGCGAAGCGATCGTCGCGGGTTTGAGCGAGATCCTGTGGGATCTGGCCGCCGCGCCGGACCGTGTCGGCGCCGTCGGCAGGGCGGCGCGTGCCTGGGCGATGAGCCGCCTGACATGGTCGGCCAAGGCGAACGCCATGCGCGACGTCTACGATTGGGTGACCGGACGCCGATCCGAGAAGCCCTGTCCCTATTGATCGACACCGCCACGCCCTCCGCTTCCGCGCGGGCGATGCGCGAAATCCGCGAGACACTGCAGGAGATCGATCGTGCGCGTATCGCGGTGCAGTGCCGGGACCACGGTCTCCCGATGGAGGCCGGCAGCCTTGGGCCACGGCGTTCGGCCGCGCGCGCGGCGGCCATTCCTACGCGTCCTGGCGTTGGCTTGCCTGATCGTCCGCGCAACCGCCGCATCCGCAGAGGCCGTGATCGTCCAGGAGGTCACCGTGGCGGCGCCCGACATCGTCGCGGTGGAACTGCGTGATCCGCCCTTCGTGCCCGGTCGCATCCTCACCCTCGATGCGCCGCGCACGGAGCCGCAGGGAAGCTGGATTTGGCACGAGGGCCAGTGGGCGGAGGTGATCGGGCCGCTGCGCGACCATGTCCGCGTCAGCGATCGGCCGCCCGCCAGCCATCTCGACCGGACCGCCATCGACGCGGCTGCGGGATATGGACGGATCGGCGATCGTCGCGTGGTGGCGGTGTACCGCAAATCCACGCCCTACGATTCCGGCATCTATCGCGATGATGACGGCCGGACGCTGACGGGGGCGAGCTTTCGACATCAAATCTACCTGAAGCTCGACGGTCCGGTGCCGCGGGGCGCTTCCACCATTGTCTGGCCGGGCGGGCTTCTGGCGCTGACGCCCTTCACCTACGACGACCGCGTCACCCGGGCGATCGCCCTCCGGGCCACCCAACTCGGGCACGCGCCCGGCGACATCGCCAAGGTCGCCTACCTGGCCCTGTGGCTGCCGGGCGGTCCCGCCGCGGGCGCCGTCGATTTCCGCCCCTACGGGCTCAAGCGCTTCGCCGTCGTGGACGAGACCGGGGAGGCGGTATTCACTGCCGACATCCGCCTGCGTAAGGCGCCGGACGATCCCGAGCCCGGCAATAGTTTGCCAAAGCCCCTGCCCGATACGGTGGATGCGGCCTCCCCCCGCCGCCACGTCACGGCTTATGGTGCGCGCGACCGGCGGGTGTCGGCGCGCGGCCACGGCTTTCGCGATGGCGACCGCGTCGCCCTCGCGCAGATGACCGGCATCCAGGATACCCAGCCGATCTTCGCCACGGTCTCGAACGCCACGCCGAATTCGTTCGTGGTGACGGGGGCCGACCGGCCGCTGCCCGAATCCGATTGCAGCGGCGGCACGGTGGCGCCGGCCCATCTCGCGAACCGGGCCGGCACGTTCGTGTTCGCGTTGGATTACTCCGACTGGCGCCCGCGCAAGGCCGGCACCTATCGGCTCCACGTTCCGGGCCTCGGCATGTCCGACCCGTTCACCGTGGATACCGACGTCTGGCTCACCGCCGCGCGGACCGCCATTGGCGGCCTCTACAATCACCGCAGCGGCATCGCGCTCGATGGACGCTTCGGCTTTCGCCGGCCGGCGGCGTTCCGTCCGACGCCGGAGGCTCCGGTGCGCATGAGCCGGCTGCCGCTCGCGTGGTCGATCGAGGGGCTGGAGGGCTTCGTGCCGTTCACCGCTGGAGCGGAGCCACAATGGCTGAGCGGTCGCGACGCGCCTTCGAGCTTCTGGGGCGGCTACATGGATGCCGGCGATTGGGACCGGCGAATCCAGCATGTCGAGGTGGCGACCTTGCTGCTCGACCTCTTCGAGGGCCTGCCGGAATCCCTGCGAGAGGCCGATTTCGGACTGCCGAAATCGAGCGCGGTGCTGGACGACCCGATCTACGCGTCCGCCGATGCGATCCCCAACCTGTTGCACGAGCCGATCTGGCTTCTCGATTTCTTCCGGCGCCTGCAGGCGGCCGACGGCGGCGTGAGCGGCGGAATCGACAGCGCCGGTCCCCCGCTCCTCGGCGAGCCGAGTTTCCTCGAGCATCAGGCGGTCTTCGCCTACGCCCCCGATCCGATCGCCTCGTACCGGTATGCCGGCGCCGCGGCGCACCTCGCCCGGGTGCTTGACGGGCTCGGGCGGGCCGAACTCGCCGGGCTGTTCCGGGACAGCGCGGCACGGGCCTGGCGATCGGCGGAAGCCGGCTTCGCCGATCCGGATGGGGCTTACGCGGATGCGCTGTCGGTCGGGCGCCGGACGAACCTGTTCGGGGCCGTGGGCTGGGAGGCGCGGCGATCGACGATCCAGCGGATCACGGGGGAGTTCAGGGTCGCGGCCGCCGCGTCGCTGTTTCGCCTGGGGGCGGGGAGGGCGTTCGGGCGTATCTTCGAGGAGGCGTGGGCGGGCGGTTTCGGCATCGCCGATCAGCGGGCCGACATGGCGTGGGACTACGCGCAAAGCGAAGGCGCGGAGGCGGGTATCAAGGCGCAGATCGAGACCGCGATGGTGCGCGACGCCACGCTGTTCGCCTCCGTCCAGCGCGCCGCCGCCTATCCGAGCATGAAGCACCCCTACGCGCCGGTGGGCTGGGGGCAGGGGACGGCGCCGAGCAACAGCATGATCCGCCTGTTCATCCACGCCCACCGGCTCAGCGGCAACACCGAATTGCTCAAGCTGATGCAGATGACCGCAGAGGGCCTGCTCGGCGCCAATCAGCTCGGGGTGAGCTTCACCACCGGCCTCGGTACGCGCCAGATCCGGCATCCGCTGCACGAGGATCACCGCGCCATGGGCGTCGCCGTTCCGGGGGGCATCACGGTCTACGGGTTCGGGCCGCAGGCGCAGTTCAATCCGGAATGGCTGTTTGGCCCCACCTGGGCGATCTTCCCGGAGGATGGCGCGGCCGCGACCCGCCGCATCGACCCGACCCGCTTCTCACAGCCCTATTTCGAATACTTCATCGAGCATCCCGGAATGGTGATGCATCAGGAATATACCGTCCATCAGACCATCGTCACCACCGCCGCCTTGTGGCTCTACCTCGCGGCGCAGAAGGGTGGCTCGTCCCGCTGACGTGCGGGGTTCCGTTCCACCGCATGACGTCGGCTTGTCGATCGTAGGGCCTCTTGCCTCCTCTCCTTCCAGGAGAGGGATCGAGCGGAGGGGTCGGTATCAGACAATATCGCTGCTAAAATCGATCGATTGGACAAGCCTGATCCAATCGATCGGCGGCAGCCCTCAGAGTTCGCGAAACGCGCGGGTCATGCTGTCCTTGAGCGGCTTGATCAGATACTCGAGAAACGTCCGCTCGGTGGTCTTGATGTAGACCTCCGCCGGCATGCCGGGGGTCGGCGAGAAGTGCCGGAGCGACGCGGCCTCGATCGGATCGAGGCGGATGCGGGCGATGTAGGTGTCGCCGCTTCCCGCGGACCCGCGGCGGTCGTCCGGCAGCGCGTCGGCCGAGACGTAGATGACCTGTCCCCCCACCATCGGCGTGATCCGCTGGCTCAGTGCGGTCAGGCGCACGCCGGCGGATTGTCCACGCCGCACATGGTCGATGTCCTGCGGCCTGACATGGGCCTCGATGACGAGGTCGCCTTGCGAGGGCACGATCTCCATGATGCTCTTGCCGGCTTCCACCACGCCGCCCGCGGTGTGATAGCGAAGCTTGACCACGATGCCGGCCACCGGCGCGGTCACGGCGATGCGGCCGAGCACGCCCTGGGCCGAACGGATGCGCTCGCGCACGTCGTTCTGCTCGGCGAGGGTTTCGTGCAGTTGTTCGGTGACCGTCTTCACGGCGGTGTTGCGCGCACCCTGGATCTGCTCGCGAATGCGCGTGATGCGCTCCTGTGCGTCGCCGATGTCGCCGTCGAGGCGACCGATCTCGCCAAGCGCGTTGGCATGGGCCCGCTGCAGCGCCAGCACCTCGGAGCGACGCACCAGCCCGGCATTCAGCAGCGCCATCTTGCCCTCGAGTTCCTGCTCGAAGAGCTTGATCTGGCGCGTCATCGCGTCCCGCTGCACCCGCGTGCCCTTGATCTTCTGGTCGAGGGCGGTGATCCCGTCCCGCAGGATGGCGACGTCGCTGTCGAGGCTCTTGCGTCGGGCCTGGAACGTCAGGGTCTGGTGCGCGATGACGCTGGAGACGTCCGGGTCCGAGGCCTTGGCCAGCAACTCCGGCGGGAAGGTGATCTCGGACGCCTCCAGGCCCTCCGCCCGCAGGCGCGTCTCCACGGCGCTCAGGCGGTCGTGCCGCAGCGTCAGCCGGCGCAGCTCGACCTTCGGCGTGGTGTCGTCGAGGACTAGCAGCACCTGACCCGGTTCGACGACGTCCCCTTCCTTCACCAGGATTTCCCGGATGACGCCGCCTTCGAGATGCTGGAGCGTCTTGTTCTGGCCCGTCGTGACGAAGCTGCCGCTGGTCACGATGGCACCGGCGAGGGGGGCGGAGCCCGCCCACACGCCGAAGCCGACGATCATCACTCCCAGGAAGGAGAAGCCGAAGGTGGTGAGCCATCGGGTGTCATGCGAGACACCTACCGCCCAGACCTGCGCCGGCCGCTCATCGAGGGCGGGGCCTGCCCCGCGACCCGGGCCGTCCAGTGCTGTGGCCATGACGCTGCTCCTCCAAAATGCAGGGTCGCACCGCGGTCTCGTGGGTCGGAACCCAGGAGGCCCGGTGGACGATGGCCGCCCCGCGCTGGCGGGGCGGGAATGCGCGACAAGGGGCCCTCATCGCGCTTACGCCGCCGTCGGACCGCGTCCGACGATGAGCGGGATCATGTCCTGGCGCGGACCGAGCGCCTGGATCGCCCCGTCCTTCAGGATCATGATGCGATCGACGCTGTTGAGCAGCGAGGGCCGTTGCGTGATGGCGACGACGGTGGTGCCGCGCTCCTTCGCCCGCAGCAGGGCGCGCGACAGGGCCATCTCGCCGGGCGTATCGAGGTTCGAGTTCGGCTCGTCGAGGACGACGAGGCGCGGCTCGCCGTAGAACGCGCGGGCGAGGCCGATGCGTTGCCGCTGGCCGCCCGACAGCGGGCTGCCATCCATGCCGACGAGGGTTTCGTAGCCCTGCGCGAAGCCGGCGATGAGCTCGTGCACATCGGCGATCTCGGCCGCATCGAAGACGGCGGCGTCGGAGGCGTCCTCCTGCATGCGGGCGATGTTGGCCTTGATCGAGGCCGGGAACAGCTGGACGTCCTGCGGCAGGTAGCCGACGCTCTGGCCGAACTGGCGCGGATCCCAGTTGCGCAGGTCCATCATGTCGAGGCGCACGGCCCCGGCCGTCGGCATGATCGAGCCGACCAGCATGCGGCCGAGGGTGGATTTGCCGGTGCCGGAGGCACCGACGATGGCGAGCGACTCGCCGGGCTCGAGCTGGAAGCTGATCCCGTTGAGGATCACCTTCTTGCTGGGCGGCGGCACGTAGAGCACGCGTTCGACGGTGAGCCGGCCGGCGGGGCGGGGCAGCCGCAGGCGCTCCATGTTGAGCGGCGAGGATTGCAGCAGCGCCTTGACCCGGACATAGGCCATCCGGGCCTGGACGTAGCTGCGCCAGCCGTCGATGACGCCCTCGATCGGTGCCAGCGCGCGCCCGCCGACGATGGAGGCCGCGATCATCATGCCGCCGGTCAGCTTTCCGTCCAGGGCGAGGGAAGCGCCCCAGCCGAGCATCAGGATCTGCGTCGAGAGCCGCACGAACTTCGAGATACCGGCGATGATGATGTTCCGGTCCTGCGCCACCACCTGGGCTTTGAGAGATTCACCGGTCTCGCGTCCCCAGATCATCACGCTCTCGGGGATCATGCCCATGGCGTTGATGACCTGGCTGTTGCGCGCCATGGCGTCGGCCTGGAGGTTGGCGCGCGTCGCGTAGGCGCTGGCCTGCGCGAAGGGGATTGCGGTGATGCGCTGGTTGATGAGCGCCATCAGCAGGAGGACGGCACCGGTCGCGCAGACGATCCAGCCGAGGTCGGGGTGGATCAGGAAGATGGCGAGCAGGTAGATCGGCGCGACGGGCGCGTCGAACATCACCAGCAGCACCGGCCCGGTGATGAAGTTGCGCAGCTGCTGCAGGTCGGCCAGCGTCTGGAAGTCCCGGCTCGATCCGGCCTGGGACGCCTTGGCCGCCGCCGCCAGGACCGGTGGTCCGAGCCGGCTCTCGACCTCGACGGCGACCCGCATCAGCATGAAGCGCCGGACCACGTCGAGGACGACGTGGCCGAAGATCGCCCCGGCGATGACGATGGTCAGCATCACCAGGGTGTCGAGGCTGCGGCTGGTGAGCACCCGGTCCGAGATGTTGAACAGATAGATCGGCACGCCCAGCACGAGCATGTTCACGAAGAACGAGAACACCGCGATCACCACGAGCTTGCGCCGGCAGGCCGACAGCCCGGTCGTCAGGGTGTCGCGAAAGTTGCGGTCGCCGAAGCGCTTCTGCAACGGCGGAACCGGCCCACCCCCGCCGCCGCCGCGGCCTCCTCCCGGTCCACCTCCGCCCGGAGGCGGCGTCTTGTCCGAAGGCGGCGCGTCGGGCGTTTTGGCCGGAGGCATCGGCGTGACCGGACCGTCCACCCGCGACGGGGCTTCGGCGGTGGTGGCGTCCGGCTCGGTGGTGCGGATGGCGGGGTGTTCCGCACGCGCCACGACCCGAAGCGGCGGACGGGCCTCGCCTTCGACCCGCTCCGCGATCGGATCCTTGACGGGGATCGCTGCCGTCGCGGGCTCCACCTCCCGCAGGAGGGCCGGAATGGCATCGTCGCCGGACGTTTCGCCGATCGCCGGCGCGATGTACCGGGCGCCGGCGGTGGTCCGATAGGCTCTGTCGAGGACGCGCATTCGGGAGGACAGCGACTGGACCGGTTCCGGCGTCGGTTCCCGTGGGGCGGCCTGTGTCACGGATCGCGCCGCTCCGCCGCCTGGATGCCGGATCATCGTGTGTGTCTCCGCGGTCTTGCCGGCGCTCACGAGAGCATTCCGTGAAACAGATCCTGGTGGAACGCGGTGTCGACCGTCACCGCGGGCGGGCTCGGATGATCCACGGCGATCGCCGGTGCGGCGAGCCCGGTGAACGCGACGACCTCATGGGCGAGGGTTTGCGTGTCGCCGATCGTGACCCGGCTGCTGTCGCTGACGATATTCGTCTGGAAGAGCATCGCATCGTCGTAATGGGTCCCGCCGACGAACTGTGCCGTCGAGGTCGTGCCGACCGTGGTGATCGCCGCGAGATTGGACAGCTGGTTGTCGCCGGAATTCACCGATTGCGTCGAGGTCGTGTGCGCTCCGGTGGCGGCGAGCTGCGTTCCCGGATTGGGCGAATACTGGATGACGGTATCGACGTTCGAGACGATGTTGGTCTGCGAGATGGCGTTGATGTTGTAGAAGTCGCCGGTGATGAACAGGACGTTGAGGGTGTCCCCGTAGGCGGGCGGCAGGAGCGCCGCGAGCGCGGGATCGACGTGGCCCTGTGCCAGGTGGTCGACGGCGCTGCCGAGGGTGGTGCCGATCTCCTGAAAGTCCTTCGTCCCGTAATGGTTGATCGCGGCGGCATTGGAGAGCGCGTTGTCGCCGGTGACGATCGATTGCGAGGCCGTATCGGACCGTGCCGTGTAGGCGTCGACGACGGTGTCGTTGAGCAGGACGTTGGTCTGGAAGATGAGGTTCGCGGTGTGGTGGTCGCCCTGCACGACGATGAGGTCGTAGCGCCCGTTCAGGGCCGAGACCGGCAATTCGTTGATCTGGGTGTTGTCGCCGGTGCCGACCACGTAATAGGCGCCGAAACTGGCCTGGACGGTGACGTCGTGGTCGCTGAGCAGGTTGGCCTGCGTCAGCATCCGGACATCGTAGAAATCACCGTCGATGCGGTCGACCGCCACGTGCGTCCCCAACGACAGGTGCTGCACGATGGCGGTCCCGGTCGGGTGTTCGGCGATGCTCGCTGCGTTGTGGGTCGTGTTGCCATCGGTGACGATGCTGCGCGTCAGCGCATCGCCGGCGGCCTCGATCACCGACTGGCTCACCAGGACGTTGGTCTGGGAGATCAGGTCGGTGGAATAGGCGTTGCCCTGGACCAGGAGTGCGCCGTGCTCGGTGTGGTCGTCGAAGATCGTGGCGATGTTGATGCTGAGATTGCCCCCGGTCCGCGCCGCGAGGCCCTGATCGACCAGACCGTCATGTGATGCCTCGTCCGGCGCCTGCAGCGTCGGGACCGTGAAGTCGACCTTGGTGCCGTCCGCTTGGTGGAGTCCGTCGACATAGGTGCCGAGCCCGAGCGTGCCGCTGTCCGGGCTGGCCGCGTCGGGGCTGGCCCGAATCGACGCCGCATGGGCATCGACCAGATCGACCGCATTCTGCGTACTCCGTCCGTACAGCGCGAGGTCGGCCGGGGTCCCCCCTGCGGCGAGCCGCATCATCGCATCGAGGGTCGAGGCGGCGTCGATCGTGTGCAGGGCCTCGGGATGCGTGCCCGGCACCATCAGCAGGACGTCGTCGTCGTGAAGCTCGTTGAGCTGCAGGACCTGAACCAGGCCCTGATCCGGAGAGACCTCGATGGAGAAATCGTGGGCTGCATGGCCCGCGCCGCCGCCCCCACCACCATAGGTCGGCAGCGGGGGCGGAAGGGGCGCCTGGGGCTGCTGGGGCAGATGCGGCGCCGGAGCGGGGATATCGGGATGCGGCAGCTTACCGAAATGCGGAAACGTGTCGTCCGCGGATGGGGAGGGCGCCCGGTAGGGCTGGCTCGGAAGCTCGTCGAGCGGCCGGTCGGGGTTCGCCTCGGGTGACGGTCCCGGCATCCACGGCTGAATCCGGGGCAGGCGGGCCGGATCCTCCAACGCCTCGCGGAGGCGGATTTCGTCTGCGGGAATGTGGAGGTGCCCGGCGAAATGCGCGATGATATCGGAGACGCCGCCGGCCTGCATGACAACCCCCTGGGACGACGGCGGACCCCGGGCTTTGCCCGTGGGAGCGATGGCTCTGGTCGTCGGGATGGCCCGCGCCTGAGCGCGGGCCGGGAGCGACTAGGACCCGGAGAGGGTCGTGCGCGTCAGTGGTGGTCGACGGTGGCGTCGGAGATCGAATCCCCGCCGACGACGGAGATCGGCATCGAGTTGTACTGGATGTTGGCGCCCATCACGATGTGCTGCGTGAAGGCCTCGGCAGTGACGGCGTTGGCCGAGGAGATCGCCCCGGTGGTCCCATGACCGTCGATGTTGCCGTCGAACGACGTGGCACCGCCGGTCCCGGTCGCGTTCTGCACGAACGAGAAGCCCGGCGCCGAGCCCGATCCGGGATGACCCCCGTCGCGGCCGAAGGCATCCCATTCGCCGCCGCTGCTGCCGCCGAGGCTGAGGCTGACGCTGGCACCGTTGAGGGAGTCGTTGTCGACCAGGGTGTTCACCTGATCGAGGTTGAAGATGTTGCCGTTGCCATTCAACGTCTGCGACGAGAAGTCGGGCATCACCAGCATGGCGCCATCGAGATGATGGATGGTGAGGTCATCGAGGTGGATGACGTTCGTCTCGCCCGACGGGGTGAATTCACCGGAGACGGCGACGCTGACGGTGGTCGTCACGTCGGTGTGGACGGCGTTGGAGACGGCATTGTCGACGTGGTTGGTGACACCGTTGTCGAGCGAGTTCTCGTTGGCGTTGCCGTTGAGATTGCCGTTCAGGTTCCCGTTTCCATTCAGGTTCCCGTTGCCGCTGAAGTTCTCAGCGGAGTTGGTGGCGTCGTTCGACGCGTTCTGCGTCGCCGTCTGATTCTGGTCCTGGCCCTGTCCCTGGCCCTGAAGCTCACCCTGTCCCTGACCCTGGAGCTCGCCCTGGCCTTGGCCCTGGGCCTCGCCCTGGCCCTGTCCCTGGCCCTGAAGCTCACCCTGGCCCTGGCCCTGGAGCTGTGCTTCCAGCTGCGAGAGTGCGGCGGGGGTGGAGTTGTGGTCGTTCCGGCGATCGTTCGACATGGTGGTTCCTCCTGTTTCGGGTGAGGTCCATCCCTTCCGACCGGCGGCTCGTCGATCTTCTACGTCGTTGAGCCGTGTGTCGGTCCGGGTTCGGACGTGTCCGGAAGTGGCCTTGGCTCCGGTGTCGGAAGCGGCTGGTCTTCGTGGACAAGCGGACGATTGCATCGGCCGAGCTCAACGTCAGGGTTAAAAAACCGTTAACGTTTGTCAGGAATCGGTGAAGTCTCTGCTGGAAAGAAACCTGTTCATCCGTGCCCGACACAGGCGCGAAGTCTTTTCGAAGGCTCCAGAACACGCGCGAGACCATCGGAGTGTTTGCTGGAGGGTCGAAACGTCATGATCCCGGCTGCAGATCGGCCAGGCGTCCTCCGACATAAAGCTGCCAGAGCGAGATCGACTCGCTCCGCAGGCCGGCATCGGCAATGTCCGCCTGCGCCGCTTCCGCCGCGAGGGCGGAGGTGAACGTCAGCGCGTCGGCGCAGCCGGTCATGAACACCAGATCCCGCCCGAGGCTGAAGCGAATGATCCGCTCGGCGACGAGATCGCCCGGCACCCCCGTCAACGCGCTGTAGACCTTGCACTGGACGTGCCCGAGCCCGTCGCTGCTGAGGCGCGGCGCGGTGTTTCGCGCAATCAGCGAGATCGACGCGGTGAGAAAGCCGATGAGATAGGCGTCCGACCAATCGTCCGTCGCGGCTCGGACCGGGCGCGCGAGGTCCGTGATCCCCAGTGCCGGCAAGAACGGATGAAGTGCCGCGTGCGCCGTCACCGACGCGCGACGGCTGCGCCAAAGATCGCGAAGGGTGAGAGGCCCGGCCACGTCCGATCTCCGTCCGCTGACGACGATGAGCCGGTCCCTGCCAGTCCGACCTTCTGTTAGGATGCCAGCAATGTCCGGTGGCGTCACCGGGCGATTCTTCCATCATCGGGTGTCATCATGCCGTCCGCCCGGCTTCCGAGTGTCCCGGACTTCAACGCCGTCGAGCGGGCCGCTCCCGACTTCGCGGAACGTCAGCAATACGTTCTGATGCTGATCGGAAACCTTGGCCTCAATTGGTCCAACAACGAGAGCATGTTCATCTATGTGCTGATGGTTCTGCTCGAGATCCAGGAGGTCGAGGCCGCGATCATCTTCTCGACCCTGAACACGACCCGGGCGCGCCTCGACGTCGTGCGCCGCCTCGCCACCGTCAAGATTCGCGACGAGGCGGTCGCGGCGACTTTGAAGCGGCTGATCAAGCGCTTCGAGGCCGGCACGCGGCTCCGCAACGAGTTCAATCACTGCATGTACAAGCTCAATGCGCAGGGCGAGATCACCCATACGCATCTGATGCGTCCGCACGAGGACAAGGGCGTTCTGACGCTCGGGGCCTTGCGCGAGATGAACGACGAACGGATTCGCGAGATCATCGAGGCCAACCGGCAACTCAAGCGTCTCAACCGCGATCTGTGGACGTTCCTGCCCCAGCTCCGGGCCTCGGTGGCGGGCGCGACGATTCGGCGGCCCGATGGAGCCGACGACGCGGCGCTCGCCGTCTAGCTCGCCACCGTCACCAGCCAGCCGCGCAGGATGGCGTATTCGACGATCCCGGCCCGGCTGCGCAGACCGAGCTTTTCGGTGGCGCGCATCTTGTAGGTTTCGATGGACTTGGAGGAAATCGCGAGCCGCCCGGCGATCTCCTTGATCGTGTGGCCGAAGGCGATGAGCTTGAGGATCTGCTCTTCGCGTTCCGACAGGACACCGTTGTCGACGAAGGTCTGGCCGTTGGCGGCGGTCGCCCCATTGTCGACGACGCGAAGGTGGCTGCCGGCGATGACCGGATCGAGATACATGCCGCCGCCATGCACCGCCGTGATGGCATGCAGGAGGTGATCGGCGCCCGCGCGCTTGACGACATAGCCGCGCGCGCCGGCCGCCAAGGCCTGCTGGACATAGGCGCGTTCTTCGTAGGTGCTCAGGATGATGGCGCGCACGGGCCTGCCCTCGTCCCGGAGCCGGCGCAGAACCTCGATCCCGCTCCGTTCGGGCATGGCGATGTCGAGCACGGCGATGTCCGGAGTCAACTCGGCGATGAGCTTGAGCGCCTGCCCGCCGGTGGCGGCGCTGCCGACCACGTCGATATTGGCGGTATCCCGGATCAGGCCCGCGATCCCGGCAAGGAAGATCGGGTGGTCGTCCGCCAGGACCACGCGGATGGGGGCAAGTGCGTCGGCCATCATGCTGCCAGCTCCGTGCTTCCGATGCGGGCGTAGAGCGTCGTGCCGCCGCCCTCCGACGTCTCCACCTCGAAGGTGCCGCCGATCATGGCGATGCGCTCGCGCATCCCGACGATGCCGAACTTCTTCACGGCGAGAAGCCGCGCCGTCGTCATGGTGTCCTCGGAACACCCCGGTCCGTTGTCCTCGATGGTGAGCGAGATCGCGGTTTCGCGATACTGGACCGTCACGCTGACCCGGGTGGCGTCGGGCGCGTGCTTGACGATGTTCGTCAGCGCCTCCTGACAGACGCGGAACAGGGTGATCTCCACCTCCGAGGCCAGGGGCGGCTTGCGTCCCGCGGACTGGAAGTCGGTGAGGATGCCACAGGTCTCCGACCATTCCTCCACCAGGGTCCGGACCGCGATGGTCAGGCCGAAATCGTCGAGAGCGGCGGGCCGCAGCGCGAACGCGATCCGGCGCAGTTCCTGCGAGACATGGTCCAACTGGCCGCGAAGCCGGTCGATCTGGGCATGGCCTTCCGTCGTGCTGACGTGCCGCTCCAATTGCCGCAAGCCGAGGCCGAGCCCCGCGATGTGTTGCCCGGTATTGTCGTGCAGATCCCGCGCGAGGCGTAGACGCTCGTCGTGATTCGCGCGGTAGAGCCGCATCAGGACGACGTCGCGCTCCTGCTCGGCCTGGTCGCGCGCGGCCGCATGCGCGCACAGGCCGTCATAGAAGCGCTTGCTGCGGCGAAGTTCGCTGCGAAGCTCCCCCAGAATGTCGTTCAAGGCGCGAAACCGGCGATCGTCCCCCTCGGAGAGCCGCAGCAGGACGCGCTGGGCCGCCCCCTGCGCCTCATCCCTGAGAACCGCCCCATGGCAGCGGAACCGAACGAGCGGCCTGTCGTCGCCAAGAGTGTCGCCATGAATGTCACCAAGACTGTCGGCAATGTCCAAAGCGCCCGGAATCGCCCGGTTCGAGGCCATGCAGCGATCGAGATACGCGGCAAACTGCCGGGCCTTGTCATCCGCGCACGGCATGAGACTGGCGCCCGGGATCGCCAGAGGCAGGCGGATCGCGGCGGCACGATTGCGATGATCGACCGTACCGTCGCTCCTGAGCAGGAAGATCGGGACGTCGATGGCATCTATGGCGGCGAGCGCGTGCACGATTCGGCCATCAGTTCACGTCGCGACGAAAATATTCGATCCCGGCTCCGACGTCATCGGCGTCGGGGGCCAGGTGAAGTCTCACGCAGCAACGGGCGTCGCCCTCGGCGATGGTCTCCTGAAGCTCGACCCTGACGTAGCCGTAGGCTTGCGCAGCGATGTGGCCGAACACGTTCGAGGTCATCATGCAGAGCGACGGGCGACCGTCCACGGACCGTCCGAAGGGACAGATGTGATTCTCGAGGACGATCATCTCCTTGGTTTCCGCGACCACGTGGAAGTCCCCGTGAATGCGGCGCTTGAGATCCAGGAGCACGCCCGTCACCTGTCCGGGCGCCAGCCGGTCCGTCTGCAAGCCATCCAGGTAATCGCGCTCGATCTGCTCCCCCACCGCCCGCCCGACGATGCTGATGAAGCCGGCCGCCTCATCGAGGCCGACGACATCCTGAAGCGTGCCGCTCAACTCCCGGATGAGTGTTCGGAGAAAGATATCGTGATCGAGACCGATGTCGCAATGCAGTACGTCTGTAGAGGTATCATACCCTGGATCGATCATGGCATTCCTCCGTAAGTGTCCGTTCGACAGACATCTGCAATTTTGTCGTCTTATTGCTCAGTTTTGAAATGAAGCACCGACTGAAAAAATACTCAAGTGTCCATCACTGAAATTCATCGGAATAATCGAGATAGCGATCGCTCGCTATAAAGTTTCGTGGATTAACGATCCGATCCCGCGCCGGCCAATATTTTATTCATTCCAGTTTTGATGGTGTAGAGACGCTCGTGCTGCTGCTCACGCCCCATCGGCCAGCGTGCGCGTTATTTTAAAGGATGCGCTGCAGCGGAAGTCCGCTGTTCCGTCGCGAATTGACTGCAGGTACACGCGACACCGGTATTGGTCCGGCTGTTGGCTGTGACAGCCCCTGTTGCGCGTTGCCGACTGCTTGATCCTGAGGGTGACGTGCGGTCGTGAGGGGAGGGGGCCGGAAGGGCGAGACCTCCAAGCGCTACGGGCAGCGCCCGCTGCCGATCGCGAGAGGGATGGCCGCACCCGGACCCCTGGGTCGGCTCGCGAAGCCCCGAGATCTGAATCGCGAAAGAGCTGTACCGAGGCAGGCCCTCAACGAGGAAGGCCCGACCACGGTCTCGATGAGGGGCAACGATAGAGTGGTCGATTTTGTGGTTGACGGGTGCTCTGGCCCTCTCTAAAAGCCTGTTCATCGGCGGCGGCGAGCGGGACCTTCGGGTTTCGGGGCTGGCGCCGGTTTCACATTCGGCGATTTAGCGTTGGCTGATCCGGCTTCTGGCTGGGTGGGTCGGCGTTTGTGTCACTTGGGTGTGTTTGTGTCGGCCTTTGGT
>NZ_JAAHTB010000024.1 GCF_010692745.1 Methylobacterium sp. BTF04 | reverse complement strand
CCTCCGTCCCGCAGCCCACGTCCAACCACCACGCCCAAGGACCTGAGCAATTACCATTTTTCCCGGTCGGATGTCATTATCCACATTTCGTATGCTCGATTTCAAATCGATCGGGTGGAAATTTCCTGACAAACTGCGCGCCGCAAGCACATCCACCTGTCAGATGATGACCGCTGATAATGCTCGTCATCGCTTTCACCGCCGCGACTCGCGGATGCCGGGTGGCAGACATGCGCAGATTCGGCGCTCGGAGGGAATCACCACGTGGAAACTTCAAGATATTAGGCCGATGGACGCCGCTTATCCCAGATCCTGACCATCGCTCGCTCGCGATCGAGCGGTGGCTACCCAGGTGTCATGGGAATTCCGGTCGATGACCTCGGTGGGCCCGGGCGCACCGAGGTCCCTCTCCTTACCGAAGATGGCACCCAACGTTGGAAGTGACCGAAGGCTCGCAAGAGACCAACGAGATCGAGCGGCGACGGCAGAGACTGACGGACTGTGCTGTCGCGTCGACGGCCCCCTGAAACGCATGGGCCGATGACCGGAGACGCCACTCGGCGTCACGCATCCGGATCGCCTCCGCCGAACAATCCGAACTGCGAGCCCGGCTCGCGGCGGGGCTCCGCGAAGCCCATGTGGCGGAAGGCATGAGGCGTGAGCATGCGTCCGCGCGGGGTGCGCTGGACGAAGCCCTTCTGGATCAGGAACGGCTCGATGATGTCCTCGATGGCGTCGCGCGGCTCGGACAGGGCGGCGGCGATGGTCTCGATGCCGACGGGGCCGCCGTTGAAGGATTTGGCGATCATCGTCAGGTATTTGCGGTCCATGACGTCGAGGCCGGCCGGATCCACGTCGAGCAGCGCCAACGCCCGGTCGGCGATCGCCCGCGTCACGGTCGGCGCATCGGCGACGATGGCGAAGTCGCGCACCCGGCGCAGCAGCCGCCCGGCGATGCGCGGGGTGCCGCGCGCGCGCTTGGCGATCTCGTTGGCGCCCTCCGCCGACATGCCGAGGCCGAGCACCCTGGCGCCGCGGCTGACGATGAGTTCGAGTTCGTCGACATCGTAGAATTCGAGCCGGATCGGGATGCCGAACCGGTCGCGCAGCGGTGTGGTGAGCAGGCCCGCGCGGGTGGTGGCACCGACGAGGGTGAATTTCGGCAGCTCGATCTTCACCGAGCGCGCCGCCGGCCCCTCGCCGATGATCAGGTCGAGCTGGTAATCCTCCATCGCCGGATAGAGGATTTCCTCCACCGCCGGATTGAGCCGGTGGATCTCATCGATGAAGAGCACGTCGCGCTCCTCGAGATTCGTGAGCTGGGCAGCGAGATCGCCCGCCTTGGCGATGACCGGGCCGGAGGTCGAGCGGAAGTTCACCCCGAGTTCGCGGGCCACGATCTGCGCCAGCGTGGTCTTGCCGAGCCCCGGCGGCCCGACGAACAGAACGTGGTCGAGCGCCGAACCGGTCTTCCGCGCCGATTCGATGAAGATGCTCATGTTGGCCCGCGCCGCCCGCTGCCCGATGAACTCGGACAGACTCAACGGGCGGATCGAGGTCTCCAGGTCGTCTTGCCGCCGCTCGGGGGTCAGGATCGAGGCCGGGATCGGAACGGGTTTCGGGGAGGGGGGCTTGCTCAAGCGGGCTCTCGGTGGGGACCCGGCGCGGGGCCTGCTCCGGCGAAAAGGGGGGGGCTCGCGCCCGATGTCGCACAACGGCACCGATCGCGCTACATTCCCGCCGGTGGCATCAGGCCGCCGCGGGAGTTCAGGATGGGCGACGCCCCCGCTGGCTTCGAGACGATGGCCTTCGACGATTTCGAGGAGTTTTTCGCACACACACCGTGCAGTGCGCGCTGGCAGTCGATCGGTGGCCGCGTCGCGTCGTTCGGATGAGGGTCGGATCGACGGCATCCGGAGCGGATTTCGCGTGCTCGACGCTACTCTGGACTGATTCGCACTACAGGCCACTCTGACCCTGCGGGCAATTGATCAGCGGGTCATCACACCCTGAAAAACCCGCGGCGATCGGCACGCCGCGGGACGCTGTCAGGTCAGTCGGCTTCCGGCGCGATCGCTTCCAGGCCGCCGATATGCTTCTGCGCGTAGAGGGGCAGGCCGATCTGCTGGATCAGGTTCAACTGGGTCTCGAGGAAGTCGATATGACCCTCCTCGTCGGCGGCCAGCGCCTCGAACAGGCTCTTCGACACCCGGTCGTTGATCGAATCACAATACTGCGCGGCTTCGAGATAGAGCGCCCGCGCCTCGGTCTCGGCGGCGAGATCGCAGTCGATGATCTCTTGAATGTTCTGGCCGATCCGCAGCGGATCGAGTTCCTGCAAGTTGGGGAAGCCGTCGAGGAACAGAATTCGGTCGACGAAGCGATCCGCGTGGTTCATCTCCTCGATCGATTCCTTGCGCCAGAACTTGGCGAGCTCGATGTATCCCCAATCGTTGAGCATGCGGAAATGGAGCCAGTACTGGCTCACCGCCGTCAGTTCGCTGCGCAGTCCCCGGTTGAGGTACTCGACGACCTTCGCATCACCCTTCATCCGCCCAATCTCCCTTGACGCTGACCGTTGCCGGAAGGGAGCGTTGCACCTCGGACAGGTGCTCAGGCGGCGATCCCTTCCTCCGCAGGTTGGACCTTGACCAAACTACAGCTGCTCGCGCAAGTCGCCGAGCACGCATGGCCGGCCTCTTCCAGGGCCCCCTGAAGCGCATTCTCCATGATCGAGCGGATGGTGCGCGCGCAGCGCCCGCATTTCGGGCTGCAGCCGAGGCAGGCATGGACCTGGGCCGGCGTCCGCGGACAATCCGGACCGCGATGGAGACACGCACGCACGGCGTTGTCGGACAGGACGTTGCAGGAACAGACGATCATGCGGGACCGTGACTCACGCTGTGCATCGTGCCGCGGGGCTGAAGCTACCGGGCGGGACTCGACCCGGCCGCTTCGTCGAAATCGGGGCGGTGGAACGGGTTCGTGCTGAAAACACCAACCCGGCCACTGCGTTGGACGCTACATTGGAATTATTAGAAACTGCTTTGTTATCAGGACCTTAGCGTCTCGGGGCAAATCTGGCAACGGCCGCGGCGCGCGTCAAGTGCGCAATTGCCTCGCGCACGAAGCATCGGCACGTGGGGGATCAGCGGGCGAGTTCGCGCAAGCCCAATCGGATCAGGGTCTTGGCCTCGGCGCCCTCCGGTGCGCTCGCCAGTGCCGCCGCAATGGCGGCCGAGGCCTGGACCGGGGCGTAGCCGAGATTGACCAGGGCCGAGACCGCATCCGCCACCGGCTGGGGTGCCGAGCGGTCCTGAACCGCACCGTTGAGGGCGATGACGGACGGGTCGAGCGGAGCGAAGGCCGGCGCCTTGTCCTTGAGTTCGGCCACGAGCCGGGCGGCGAGCCGCGGGCCGACGCCGGGCGCGCGGGCCACCGAGATCTTGTCGCCCATGGCGATGGCGGTGGCGAGGGCGTCGGGCTCCAGCACCGAGAGCAAACCGAGCGCGACCTTGGAGCCGACGCCCTGCACGGTCTGGAGCAGGCGGAACCACTCGCGCTCCGGGTCGGAGCGGAAACCGTAGAGCCGGATCATGTCCTCGCGGACATGTGTCTCGATGGCCAGACTCGCGGCCTCGCCGATGGCCGGCAGGCGCTGGAGGGTGCGGGCAGAGCAATGCACCACATAGCCGACCCCCTGCACGTCGAGGATCACGAAGTCCTCTCCGTAGGAATCCACCACGCCCTTCAGCTTGCCGATCATCAGAAGTCTCTTATCAGGAGGGATGCGTCCGGCCGCCCGGCCGGGCGCGCCGAGAGCCGAGGGGCGTCATGAAGCGTAGACCCGTCATCACCCGAGCCGCCTTGCGCCCTAGCACCGTTCTGGCTGCGACGCTGCTCGGCTTCGCGCCCGTCCATGCGCAGGATGCCGGCCCGACCACCGACCCGAACCAGGTTCGCCCCGGGGCCTACGTTCTCGATGCCGCCCACGGCAAGATCACCTGGTCGGTGAATCACCTCGGCTACTCGACCTATTACGGCCAGATCACCGACGTGGCGGCGCAGGCCGATCTCGACCCGAAGGCGCCGGCCCAGAGCCGCATCCGCGTGACCCTGGGTGTGGCCAGCATCACCGGTCTCAATCCGGCCCTCGACGCGCAGCTCAAGAGCCCGGATTTCTTCGACGCGGCGAAATTTCCCAGTGCCGCCTTCGTCAGCACCTCGGTGGAGCCGACGAGCCCGACCACGGCCCGGATCAACGGGCTCCTGACCCTCAAGGGTGTCGAGAAGCCGGTCTCGTTCGATGCCACCTTCAACCAGGCCGGGCTCCACCCGGTCGACAAGCGCTACACCGTGGGGTTCGACGGGCGCGCCGTGATCAAGCGCTCCGATTTCGGGATCAACGCCTATCTGCCGCTCGTGGGCGACGAGGTCTCCCTGCGTCTGGAGGGCGAGTTCAAGGCCGCTCCCTGAGGCGGGTCCGGACCCGCCTGCATCACAACCGGATGCGGGCGTCGATCACGCTCGGGTCGAACGGCGTCATGAAGATCGCCCCGAGTCCGGTCTCGAACCGGCGCGCGATCCGTGCCGGCGTGCGGCCGATCACGATCGGCGTCCCGATCTCCAGGGGCGCATCCACCGTGAACGCGGCGCCGGAGGCCGAGACGTTGAGGAGCTTGCCCGGCAGTATGCGCCCGTCGAACAGGGCGACCTCGACCTCCGTGGCGTCGGGCGTGATGCGCGGATGCACGCGGGTGACGAGCGGCACCTGTTGCTCCGACAGCAGCAGCAATTCCCGGGCGACGTCGTCGATGACGTGTTTCTTGGCCACGACGCGGATCACGAAGGTCCGATCGGCGGACTGGATCACGCGGCCTTCGAGGTTTCCGATATGCCGGATGTTGCAGGTCAATTCCTCGTCGACCGAGGGCGCAGTGGCGGAGCGGAAGCGAATGCCCTCGGACGAGACGTTGTCGGTCACTGCGTAGAAATCGCCCCGCCCGCGGCCCCAGCACAGGGCCGGAAGGATGACCTTGTAGCGTCCTGTAGCGCGCCGCTCCATCGTCGTTCCCATGCCGTTCCGCAACACGACTTTGTAGGACCGGGAATCTTTCGATCGTGAACGCGAGTTAGGAAAAATTGTCTGCATCTGATGAGATGCAGATCCTGACCTCCCGGAAGCCCATGCGGCCCACGCGGATCACCGGTGTCCGCGCCGGCCACCGGCCCGGTCTAGGCCTTGGCCAGCGCCGCCGCGATGCGGGCCGCGGCCAGCGCACTGGTACCCGGCACCGGGGCATGCAGGCGCCGCAGGGCGTGGGCGCCGCGATGGTTGGCGTGGGTGACGGCGATGGCGAGGGCGTCGGCGGCATCCGCGGTCTTGAACGTCGCGGTCGGCATCAGGAACTTCACCATCGCCTGAATCTGTGCCTTCTCGGCATGGCCGGAGCCGCACACGGTCTTCTTCACGAGGTTGGCCGCGTATTCCGAAACCGGCAGCCCGGCCAGCGCCGGAACCAGCAGGGCGATGGCCCGCGCATGTCCGAGCTTCAGCGTCGCCTGCGCATCCTTGTTGACGAAGGTCTCCTCCACCGCGACCTCGTCCGGTGAGAAGCCGTGCACCACGCGGGTGATGCCCTCGTGGAGCTCACGCAGCCGCAGGGCCAGCGGCAGATCCCCATCCGAAGTCACCACGCCGCAATCGACATAGGACAGTTTGGTCCCGACCACCGCGATCAGCCCCCAGCCGGTGCGGCGCAGGCCCGGATCGATGCCGAGGATACGGACGGTGTCGCTCATTGTCGTCGTCGATCCGATGCGCGGGACGTGGGCCTTGAGCGCTAAGGACATATCGTGAACGACGAGTTATGCCAACGCAGGGCGCACAACGTCGGGACCGGCCGGCTCGGTGGCGTGAACCGCGGAAGCTCCAGCCACCCAGTGACGTGTCGGCAGTTCGGGCTGTCCGAAAAGCCGTGCGCTCGCGTCCTTCCCGCTCAATGATCGTGCTTGCAGTCCGGTCCGTGCACGTGCGGGGCATGCGCGGACGTCGCGTGTTCATGCCCCTGTTCATGCCCGTGATCATGCCCGTGGTCATGGCCATGTTCCTGGGCCTGATGACCGTGATCGTGATCCGCGTGATCGTGGCTGTGGGCGCCATGATCGTGATGGTCGTGGCCGCACTGGCTGTGGTCATGCGCCGCGCGCTCCGGCTTGAACGCCCGGGTCACCGGGCTGGCGCTGCAGCCCTGGCCGCGCACGAGTTCGGCTGCGCTCCGGGGCACGTACAGCACGTCGGCGCCGATCTCGGCCGGGACGTGGCTGCCGCCGAGCTGCCAGGCGAGACGCAGGAGCCGGGCCGGGTTACCGGCGCGTACTTCCAGCAGGGCCTCTCCCGCCGCGCGGACGGCGACGAGGCGGCCATCCTCGAGGCGCAGCGCATCGCCGTCCTCCAGGGACGCCGCCTTGTCGAGGGCGGGTGCGAAGCTCAGGCCGCCGTCCCCCGTCAAGGTCTCGGGAAGCGCCTGCCGGGCGGCATGGTCGAGGGTGACGCTGTCGACGACCGCATCGGCACGGATGGCGGCTTTGCGGACGATGGTGGTGGCGCGCAGCATGAAGTCCTCGACGAGCGTCTGGTGGATCGCGGCTGAGGCCGTGCGATCCGATGGCGTGCGTGCACCACTAGACAATTTTCGACGCGAACGGAAAGCGCCGCCGGAACCTTAGCCGTGTGAGGTGCATTCCTCGATCGGAATAGCTAAGCTCGATCCTGCACGACCACCACGGCGGAACGCCGGGCCACACGACGCACAAGGGAGTCTCGCAACCATGAAGAAGCTCATTGCCGCCACCCTCGCCGGCGCGCTCGCGCTTTCGCTCGGCGCCTGCAACACCCCCGAAGACCGCGCCCTCGGCGGCGCCGGCCTCGGTGCCCTGGCCGGTGCGGCCATCGGCGGAGCGGCGACTGGCCGGGCCGGCGGCGCCCTCGCGGGTGCGGCCATCGGCGGCGCCGGCGGCGCCATCATCGGTGCGTCCACCGCCCCGCGCTGCCCCTACGGCACCTACCGCGACGCCTACGGCGACGTGTACTGCCGCTGAGGTTTCTTCACGGGCGGTCGCAGGACCGCCCGGCGAGACGGATCACGGGGCTTCCTCTTCCATCGGGAGAGGGAGCCCTTTTCAGTTTCCGAGCCTATCGCGCGTCCTCGGCCATCCAGGCGAGCAGGCCCGCCGCCGCCGCCCGGCCCGAGGCGAAGGCGCCCTGGAGCAGATAACCGCCGGTCGGCGCCTCCCAATCGAGCATCTCTCCGGCCACGAAGGTGCCGGGCCGGGCTTTCAGCATCGAGCGGGCGTCGAGCGCCGCGAACGCGACTCCGCCCGCCGTGGAAATCGCCCGCGCGATCGGGCGCGCCGCGTCGAGGCGCACCGGCACGGCCTTGATCAGCGCGGCGAGCGCGTCCGCCGCGACAGGTAGCGGATGCCTGGCCTCGCGCAGCAGGCCGGCCGCCACCGGTTCGAGTCCGGCGCCCTTGCGCAGGTGGTTGGCGAGGGACTGGCCGGGCTTCGGATGGCTCAGGGCCCGAACGAGCGCGGCCTCCGTCAGGTCGGGGCGCAGGTCGAGGGTGAGGGTGGCCCCGGCACCGGTCTCGATCGCCGTCCGGATGTGACGCGACAGGGCGTAGATCGCGCCGCCTTCGATCCCGTCGGCGGTGATCATCGCCTCGCCGCGGACGCTGTGCCCGTCGATCGCCACGGCGATCCGCTTGAGCGGCGTACCGGCGAAGCGTTCGGAAAACAGCGGCGACCACGCTGCCGTGAACCCGCCATTGGCGGGTCGTAGCGGCGTCACGGCTATCCCCTCGCCGTGCAGGATCGGCACCCAGGCCCCGTCCGAGCCGAGCCGCGGCCAGCTCGCCCCGCCGAGCGCCAGCAGCACGCCGCGATGCCGCGTCTCGACCGGGCCATCGGGGGTCTCGAAGGTCGGGCCGCCGGCCTGCGACCAGCCGACGAAACGGTGGCGGGTGCGGATGCGGAGCCCGAGCCCGTCGAGGCGGGCCAGCCAGGCCCGGAGCAGCGGCGAGGCCTTGAAGCTCTCCGGAAACACCCGCCCGCTCGAGCCGACGAAGGTGGGCTGGCCGAGCCCGGCGCACCAGTCGCGCAGGGCGTCGGGGGGAAACGCCCGGATCGCCGCGTCGAGCGGGCCGCCCTCGGGATAGTAGCGCCCGAGGAAGGCGGGCAGCGGCTCCGAATGGGTCAGGTTGAGGCCGCCGCGCCCGGCGATCAGGAACTTGCGGCCAACGCTCGGCATCCGGTCGTAGAGCGTCACGGCATGGCCGGCCTCGGCCAGTCTCTCCGCGGCCGCGAGCCCGGCAGGGCCGCCGCCGATCACCGCGGGGCCATCGTCGTTGCAACTCGTCATGCCCGCTGGGAGGCCGTCGGAAGGTGCCACCTGTCAAGCACCGGAACCCCGCACCGGAACCCCGCACTTGATTCGCCCTGCGCCACCCCCCAAGTCCGGGCCATCGGCTGCGGGCCCCTCTGGCGGGATGCTGCGTGATGCATTCCGTGATGTCGGAGCCGATGCTTTCTCATTTTCAAGAAGCATCGACGGTCCAGCGCCATGGTCGACTTTCTGTATCACGAGTGGCTCGGCAAGCCCGTGTGGATGTGGCTCGGGTTCCACGCCCTCGTCGCCGGGCTGCTCGCCTTCGATCTCGGATTGCTGCACCGGGACAAGGACCACGAGATCGGCGTGAAGGAGAGTCTCCTCCTCACCGCCTTCTATTTCACCCTGGGCATGATCTTCGGCGGCTGGGTCTGGTGGTATCTCGGGCCGCAGGCCGGACAGGAATACGTGGCCGGCTTGGTGGTCGAGAAGTCGCTGTCGATGGACAACGTCTTCGTCATCGCGGTCATCCTCACGGCGCTCGGCATTCCGCGCGCGGCCCAGCACCGGGTGCTGGTCTGGGGCATCCTCGCCGCGGTGCTGCTGCGCGGGCTGATGATCGGCCTCGGCGCCGCCCTGGTGCACCAGGCCGCCTGGGTGCTGTCGATCTTTGCCGCCTTCCTGATCTTCGCCGGTCTCAAGATGCTGCTCTCCAAGGACGAGGAGCCGGGCGACATCCGCGAGAACGCAGCGGTCCGCTTTCTCCAGAAGGCGCTGCGCATCACCCCCGAGCTGCACGGCCAGCACTTCATGGTGCGCAAAACCGATCCGAAGACCGGTAAGACGGCCCTTTGGCTGACCCCGCTGGCCCTGGCGCTCATCCTGGTGAACGGCGCCGACGTGATCTTCGCCGTCGACAGCGTGCCGGCCATCTTCGCGATCACCACCGACACCTTCGTGGTCTACACCTCCAACATTTTCGCGATTCTCGGTCTGCGCGCCCTGTACTTCGCCCTCGCCGCGATGGTGGATCGCTTCGCTTATCTCAAGACAGCGCTGGCCTTCATCCTGATCTTCATCGGCACGAAGATCGTGGTCGCCGACACGTTCGACCTCATCCACGTCCCGCCGTGGGTGTCGCTCGCCGTCACCGTGGTGCTGCTGGCCGGCGGCATCGCCTACAGCCTGTGGCGGACCCGCGGCGTCTCCGCCGAGGCGGTGCCGGCGGACGCTCAGCCCTTGCGCCGGTAGAATCCGGTGAAGGTCACGTTCATGCCGCCGCAGGCCGCGTTGCTCTCCGCAACCAGGAGCGGCGGCAGAACCTGCATCCGGACCCGGCAGGTGGTGTCATCGCCGGCCGCATAGGGTTTGGTCGCGTCGGCGTCGTCGGTGAAGCCGAGGCTCGCCCCGTTTGGCCGCACCGTCGCGGAGAACGAGCCCGAATTCACGGCTCCGCGGGCCACCCGTGCGGGATCACGCGCGCCGTAGGTGGCCTCGCCGGAGACCTGGAGTGTGTCGCCCTTGCGCAGGATCGTGATGTCCTGCTCGGGCCCCGCGGACCATGTCCCGACCCAGGCCTCGAGGGTCGGTGGTTCCGCCGGAACGTCCGCAAGGGCGTCGCTCGCGATCCATCCCGTCCGTGTCGCCCCCTTGGCGCCGACATACGTCACGCAGGCAAAGTCGCGGAGCGTCCCGGCCACCACGACGGTGTTGCCCTCGACCAGATAGGCGGCGTCCCGGCATGCGGCATCGCGCGAGGGGCAGCCCTTGGCCTGCTCTGCGGATTTCAGGAAGGGCACGCGCTGCGCGCCGACCACGCGGCCGAGGGTAACCGGGGTCGCGAGGTCCATGGTCTCCGCGCACTCACCCTCTGCAGCAGGTGCGCGCGATGACACCAGGAGCGCGAGCAGGACTGGAACGGCGCGGATCGTCCGGGACCGAGGAAGGGTCATGATCGTCATCTCCGTCAGCGTCCCGGTATCGCCGCGATCAGGTCGCGCAAGGTGGTGATGGTAGAGGCATCGGCGATGCCGTCGACGCGAGCCTGCCGGAAATGCCGCTGGAACGCGGTGACCACCGCGCGCATCCGGGCGTCGAAGCGGCCGGTCACCGGCAGGTCGTAGCCGTAGAGCGTGAACATCGCCTGCAGCGCCTCGATCGGCTGGCCGGCATCGCCCTCCGCGAAGAACCGCCCATCTCGGATCGGGGCCGGCGCGACGTGGTGGCCGAGGCCTTCGCGGGCGAGCCGATCCCACGGGAAGCGTTCGCCGGGGTCTTCCTTGCGCTCCGGCGCGATGTCGGAATGGGCGAGCACCCGGTGGGGGACGATGCCCCAGCGCGCCACGAGATCGCGGCCGAGGGCGATCACCGCGGCGATCTGGGCGTCGGGATACGGCGGCAGGCCGCCGGCATGGCCGGCATTGACGATCTCGACCCCGAGCGAACGGGAATTGACGTCGCCGATCCCCGCCCAGGTCGCGGCCCCGGCATGCCAGGCGCGCCGCCCTTCCGGCACCATCTGGACCACCCGGCCATCCTCCAGCACCACGTAATGGGCCGACACTTCGGCCACCGGGTTGGCGAGACGCTGGAGCGCCGCGGCGGCGCTGTCCATGCCGGTGTAATGCAGGATCAGCAGGTCGGGCGGCCCGCCCTTGCGCTCGCCGTGGTTGGGCGAGGGCATGACGCTGGTGGCGACGGGACTCTCGGGCGTTGGCTTCATCGACGGACCTCGGGCGAACGCGGTGACGCGCCGGCCCTCCCTAACACCACTCCGCGCGAACGGGTCAGGCGGCCTTGAACGTGCCGCCGGCCGGGGCCGTGCGCTCGGGCACGATGTGGAACGCCTTCGGCCGCTTGAACAGGAAGGCGAGGGGGGTGTGGCGGATCATCCGCTCGAAAGCGAGCGGCACGAGGATCGCCACGATCGTCACGATCAGGCTCGCCACGCCGATATCGGTGATCGCCCCGCTCTTCACGATGAGGGTGCGGGTGAGGGCCATCGGCAGGAAGAACCCGAGATAGATCACGATGGAGCGCTGGCCGCAGGCGCGCAGAGCCGCCGTCACCGGTCCACCGGCCCGGGACAAGAGGGCGCCGATGGCCACGATGGCGAGCGCGCCGGCGCCGCTAAGGATCAAGCTCAGCACCGGGATGTGCGACGGCGTCGGGATCGCGGCGATGCCGGTCGGCGTGAACACCATTACCGCCTCGATCACGGCCCAGAGGGCGAGGCCGATCAGGGCGGTGCGGGCGTGGCGCTGGACCAGTCCGGCGAAGCCGAAGATCCGCTCGGCGAAGAGGTAGCCGACGAGGAACCAGACGTAGCGGTCGCAGAACTCGTCCACCAGTTCGGCGCCGGTGTGGATCGGCAGGATCTGCAGGACCGCCGCTCCCGCCAGCAGCCAGAACGCCGGCACCCGGCGCAGAAGCTTGGTCGTCACCGAGAAGACCGCCAGCAGATAGATGAACCACAGGGTCGAATAGGGCTCGATGACGGCCTCGGCGAGGTGCGCCACGAAGGCGCCGGGTCCCGCACCGTCGACGATCTGCCCGTATTTGGAGGCCGACTGGATCAGAACCCAGAGGACGTAGAAGTAGACGAAGTGCACCACGCGCCGGTCGGCGAACAGGCGCCAGTCCCGATCGATCACCCGGCCGAGGAACAGGCCGGACAGCAGGAAGAAGTCCGGGATGCGGAACGGCCGCGCGAAGGTGACGACGGTGTGGAGGAAGCCCTCCCCCTCCATGGCGATGCCGGTCCCGAGGGTGGAGTGCATCATGACCACGAGGATGATGCAGAGGCCCTTGGCGACGTCGACCCAGGCCAGCCGCACCGCGTCCTCAGGGCTTCCCACTGCGATCTTCGCCGTCTGCGCTCCCGCCGCCATCGTCCTGAAGCTCCCGCTCGACCCTGTGCGATCACTCTCGGGGCGGAGAGGTAAAAACGCCAATACGGCCGCGTACCTCTTCGGGATCATGCCGAATAGGGGGTAAACGCCGCTGTGCTGTGGCCGGTACGGGGCGGTGCGCCGGTAACGCCGCCTGCGCGCCGTGTCGTCATGCCCGTCCGGTCGCCAGGGCCTTGAGATCGTAGCCCGGATCGGCAGCCTCCTCCGGGCGCAGGGGCAGCCCCAGCGCGAGGATACGGCGGGAGGCCATGTGGTCGCCCGGCCTGTCCACGGTCTCGACGCCGCTAAGGTGTCCGTCGCGAAAGCGGAAGACCGAGAGCCCGGATTCCGTGGGCCGGACCACCCGCGCATCGTCCGGCACCGTCAGGCCGGCGATCTGAAGCTTGTGCCGGCCCTGGTCGCTCCAGAACCATGGGACCGCGTCGTAGGCCGCCGGATGCCCCATCAGCCGCGCGGCGAGGCAACGGGCCTGATCCACCGCGTTCTGCACCGATTCGATGCGGGTGGGTGCGCCGCCGGCAAAGCGGCTCGGCACCCGCGCGGCATCGCCGAGCGCCGAGATCGCCGGATCGTCGGTGCGCAGGAACGCGTCGGTAAGAATCCCGTCCCCGACCGCGAGGCCGGCCTCGGCCGCCAAGTCCTGGTTCGGCACCACGCCGATGCCGACGAGGACGAGATCGGCGGCGAGGCGGGTGCCGTCGCCGAGCCAGACCGCCCCTGCGCGCCCCGCCCCGTTCTCGATGGCCGAAACGCCGCTGCCGAAGACGAAGCGCACGCCGGCTTGGCGATGGGCCTCGGAGAAGAAGGCCGCGACCTCGGGTGAGACCGCGCGCGCCATCGGCCGGTCGGCCGCCTCGATCACCGTGACGTCGCGGCCCGCCGCCGCGCAGATGCCGGCGAATTCGAGCCCGATGAAGCCCGCGCCGACGATGGCCACGCGGCTGGCCGTGCCGAGCGCGGCCTTGAGCGCGTCCGCGTCGGCGAGCGAGCGGAGCTGGTAGACCCCGGGCAGGTCCGCCCCCGGCACCGGCAGCGCCCGGTTGCGCGCGCCGGTGGCGAGAACGAGGTGGTCGTAGGCCAGGGTTTCGCCGCCGGCGAGATGGAGGCGCTTCGCCGCCCGGTCGATGGCCGTGGCGCGCGACGAGGTCCGGTGGACGAGACGATGCTCGGCGAGATAGCTCGCCGGGCGGAGGGCGAGGCCCGCCGCATCGGTCTTGCCGGTCAGGTACGCCTTCGACAGGGGCGGGCGCTGATAGGGCAGTTCCGCCTCGTCACCGACGAGGGTGATGGCCTGCGAAAATCCCGCCTCGCGCAACGACGCCGCGACCTGGAACCCCGCCTGCCCGGCACCGACGATGACGATTCCGGCACTTTCGCCCGCCGGGCTGACAGTCTCGATAGTACCGCCCTGCGGGCTCACGCCGTGGGAAACACCGCCTGTCGGGCTCATGCCTCGAACTCCGCCGTGACCGGCGACACGCAAGGGGCCAGGGCGGATTGGGGCAGCCAGCGGCCGCCATCCTTGACAACGTAGTCCCAGAACGCCGCCGCTGCCGGCCCGAGCACCTTGTCGGCCCGGCGCACCGCGTACCAGTCGCGCCGGATCGGCAGGCCCTGGACGTCGAGCAGGACGAGGCGGGCGCTTGCGAGTTCGGCCGCCACGGTGTGGGCCGAGATGAGCGCGATGCCGAGGCCCGCCATCACCGCCTGCTTGATGGTTTCGTTCGAGCCGGCATCGATCCCGAGCCGGGCCCGCTTGATCATGATGCCGTTCATGAATTCCTCGAACACCGTGCGGGTGCCCGAGCCCTCCTCGCGCACCAGGAAGGATTCCTGGGCGAGATCCGCCCGCGTCAGGCCGCTGCGCCCGGCGAAGGGGTGGCTGGGGGCTGCGATGAGCACGATCGGATGCGGCCCGAACAGCTCGGCCTCGATGGCGAAATCGCGCGGGGGCCGGCCCATGATGGCGAAATCGATCTCGTAGTTGCGCAAGGTCTCGACCATGTGGCTCCGGTTGCCCACCGCGAGGTTGATCTCCACCGCCGGATGCCCCGCGAGGAAGCCCGAAATGATTCCGGGGGCGAAGTACTTGGCCGTGGAGACCACGCCCATCGCCACCCGGCCGCCGCTGCCGCCCTTGAGGATTTCGAGGCGATCGGCGCAGGTCTCCAGCACGGTGTTGATGCTGTCGATCGCCCACAGCATTTCGCGTCCCGCATCCGTGGGTTTCAGGCCGGTGGGGGTCCGGTCGAACAACAGCAGCCCGGCCTCCTCCTCCAACTGGCGGATGCGGGCATAGAGGGCCGCCGAGGTGACGTTGAGCTCCTGGGCCGCGCGCGTCATGGTGCCCAGGCGGGCGACGGCGGCGACGGCCTGGAGTTGCTTCAAGGAGAGGTTGCGCATCCGGCTTTTTTAGTTTTTTTGGAAGTGCCCGCAAGTTTTTTCAGAATTCTTTTGCCGGGATGCCGGCGCGCCTCGGGACACTGGCCCAACGGGGCCGTATCGTGCCAATGAGCCTGAAGGTTTGCGGCACGCAGAATTCCGGGGTGTCGCCCGGTACCGGGACAGGCCGAGCCCGGTTCGGCCGGGGTTGAAGCAGAAGGACGGACATCCATGTCGAGCGCGTCTCTGGAGATCGGGTCGAGCCTCGATGCGTGCCTCGCGCAGGCGGTGGCCGCCGACGGTACGCTGGCGGACGTCGCCAAGGTGATCGCGGCCTGCGCCGCCGCCGCCATCGCGGTGAGCGAGGTGATCGGGCGCGGGGCCCTGGCCGGCGATCTCGCGGCGCAGGGCGAGCAGAACAGCGACGGCGACGTCCAGAAATTCCTCGACGTGCTGGCGCACGAGCGCTTCACCGAGGCCCTGCGCGGCGCTCCCGTCGCCGAGGTGGCCTCGGAGGAGGCCGAGGGCGTGATGCTGCTCAATGCCGGCGCGCCGCTGGCCGTGGCGATCGATCCCCTCGACGGCTCGTCGAACATCGGCGTCAACATGGCGGTGGGCACGATCTTCGGTATCCGCCCGACCGCGTCGAGCCCGGAGAACCCGCTCGGCTCGTTCACCGGTCCGGGTACGCTCCAACTCGCCGCCGGCTTCGTCACCTATGGCCCGGCGACCTCCTTCGTCCTGACGCTGGGGGACGGCACCCAGATCTACACCCTCGACCGGGAGCAGCGCAGCTTCCGCCTCACCCATCCGCGTATCGAGGTGGTCGCGGCGGCCAAGGAATACGCCATCAACGCCTCGAACGCCCGCCACTGGGACACCCCCGTGAAGGCGTTCATCGAGGATTGCCTACGCGGCGCGGAAGGTCCTTTGGACAAGGACTTCAACATGCGCTGGCTCGGCTCGCTGGTGGCCGATGCCCAGCGCGTGCTCCTGCGCGGCGGCGTGTTCCTGTATCCGGGCGACAACCGCAAGGGCTACGCCCAAGGTCGCTTGCGCCTGCTCTACGAGGCCGCCCCCATCGCCATGCTGATGGAGCAGGCGGGAGCCGGCGCCATCGACGGCGAACGCCGCATTCTCGATATCGGTGCCACCGGCATTCACGAGCGCGTGCCGCTGATCTTCGGCTCGATGGACGACGTGGCCTGCGTCGCCAAGTATTATGGCGGCCGCAACGCCGCCGCCGGCCGTTCGCCGCTGTTCGGCCAGCGCGGCCTGATGCGCGGCTAGAGCCTCGCCCCGGAAAGCCGACGCCGCCTCTCGAGACGAGGCGGCGTCGAAACAGGACATGAGAGCCTCGGGCCGGATACCGTATCCGGCAGGACGCTCTCGGGAAAAGCGGACTGGAGCCGGTCGGTCACAGCACATGTCGGCGCGTCATCCCATCATCTCGGTCACCGGCTCCTCGGGCGCCGGGACGACCTCCGTCCGCAACACCTTCGAGCAGATCTTTCGCCGGGAGGATGTGAGCGCGGTCTATATCGAGGGCGACGCCTTTCACGCGCTCGATCGCATCGCCATGCGCAAGGCGATGGCGGCCGAGCCGACTCTGAGCCACTTCGCGCCGCGCGCCAACCTGCTCACCGAGCTGGAGGAGGTGTTCCGCACCTATGGCGAGTCGGGCGGCGGGCGGACCCGGCACTACGTCCACGACGCCGCCGAGGCCGAGCGCTTCGGCACCCGGCCGGGCACCTTCACCCCGTGGGAGGATTTTCCGCCCGGGTCCGACCTGCTGTTCTACGAGGGCCTGCACGGCTGCGTCGTCGACGACAGCGTCGACATGGCCCGCTACGCCGATCTCAAGATCGGCGTCGTGCCGGTGATCAACCTCGAATGGATCCAGAAGCTGCACCGGGACCGCTCGTATCGTGGCTATTCCACCGAGGCCGTCACCGACGTGATCCTGCGCCGGATGCCCGACTACGTGCAGACCATCTGCCCGCAATTCACCTGGACCGACATCAACTTCCAGCGGGTGCCGACGGTGGACACCTCGAACCCGTTCATCTCGCGCTGGATTCCGACGGCGGACGAATCGATGGTGGTGATCCGGTTCAAGGACCCCAAGGGCATCGACTTCTCCTACCTGATCTCGATGATCCAGGGCTCGTTCATGAGCCGGGCCAATTCCATCGTGATCCCCGGCGGCAAGCTCGATCTCGCAATGCAGCTCATCCTGACGCCGATCATCATGCAACTCGTCGAACGCAAGCGCCGGATGGCGTGAGCGCCGGGCCATCGCCGCGACCGCTTCCCTCAAGGACTTCACCATGACCGGCCCGATCATCTCGCCCTCGATCCTCTCGGCGGATTTCGCGGCGTTGGGCGAAGAGGTCCGCGCCGTCTCCGAGGCGGGGGCCGACTGGATCCATCTCGACGTGATGGACGGGCATTTCGTGCCCAACATCACCTTCGGCCCCGCCGTGGTGAAGGCGCTGCGGCCGCACACCGCCAAGCACTTCGACGTCCACCTGATGATCGCGCCGGCCGATGCATATCTGGCCGCCTTCGCCGAGGCCGGCGCCGACACGATCTCGGTCCATGTCGAGGCCGGGCCGCACATCCATCGCTCGCTCCAGACCATCCGCTCCCTCGGCAAGCGGGCCGGCATCGCGCTCAACCCCGGCACGCCGGCCAGCGCCATCGAGCCGCTGCTCGACATGGTCGACCTCGTGCTGGTGATGACGGTGAATCCGGGCTTCGGCGGGCAGAGCTTCATCCCCTCGACCCTCGAGACCATCGCCCGCATCGCCACTCTGACGAAGGGCCGGGGCATCGACATCGAGGTCGATGGCGGCATCACCACCGAGACGGTGGGGCTCGCGGCCCGCGCCGGCGCCAACGCCTTCGTGGCCGGCAACGCCGTGTTCAAGGGCGGTCCGGCCGGCTACGCCGAGCGCATCGCGGCGATCCGGCAAGGCGCGATCCAACACGGGGCGATGGGGTCCGGAGCCGGCGGCGCGGTGTCATGCTGAAGGCGCTGATCTTCGACGTCGACGGGACGCTGGCCGAGACCGAGGACCTGCACCGGCAGGCCTTCAACGGGGCCTTCGCCGATCTCGGCCTGCCGTGGATCTGGACCCCGGCCTTCTACTCGGACCTGCTGCGCGTGATGGGCGGCAAGGAGCGCCTCGCCCATTACATCGAGACCTTCCACGCCGAGGAGGCCGCCGCCCTGCGCCCCCGCATGGTGGAGATCCACGACCGCAAGACCCGGCTCTACGGCGAACTCGTGGAGAGCGGCAGACTCAGCCTGCGTCCCGGCATCGGCCGCCTCATCGCCGAGGCGCGTGCGGCGGGGCTCACGCTCGCGGTGGCCACCACCACGAGCCGGCCCAATGTCGACCGGTTGATCGCGGTGAACTTTCCCAAGGGCGACGCGCCCTTCGACGTGATCGCGTCGGGCGACGAGGCCGCGCGGAAGAAGCCGGCGCCGGACGTGTTCGACCTCGCCCTGGCGCGCCTCGGGGTTGCCCCGTCCGAGGCCATCGCATTCGAGGATTCCGTGGCCGGCATCCGCTCGGCGCTCGATGCCGGGCTGCCGGTGCTCGCCACCCGCAGCCTCTACACCGAGAGTCACCGGCTGGAGGGCGCGTTCTCGGCGGTGTCCGATCTCGGCGAGCCGGGCGCCCCGCACGGGCACCTGTCGGGCCATGTCTGGCCCGGCGGTGTCGTCACCCTGGCGGCCCTGCGCGACTGGCACACCACAGCGACCCGCGGCCAGACCTAACGGCGCGGGCGCCGATCCGCGGCCGCCTCGCCCTCGGCGCGGGTGGAAAACAGCATCGTGCCGGCCACCGTTCCGAGAACCGCTGCGAGGCCGAGCCTGAGCCAGCGCGGACCAGCCACTGGTTCGGCGGACGACCGCCGCCGGTACGGCAGGCCCGCATGGGGAGCGATGGATCGGTCGGTCATGGGACCACTGCATCGGTTGGGAGACGGGACGTCGCGAAGGGAAACGCGGCGCGGGCCGGAACGGTCCCGCCGGGGGCCACTCTCCACCTCAGGCCCGCTCCTGTCCGTTGTCATCGCGCGCGCCGCCGGCCTATAAGCCGGCAACCCCCATCCTGCCGGCGCCGTGGACGAGCCCCCCTGGCCGCCGGCTTCTCGCGTCGCGGTCTCGTCTCAAGGTCACGCCATGGCCGGCCATTCCCAGTTCAAGAACATCATGCACCGCAAGGGCCGCGTCGACGCGGTCCGCTCGAAGCTGTTCGGCAAGCTCGCCCGCGAGATCACGGTGGCGGCCAAGCTCGGGCTGCCCGACCCGGCGATGAATGCGCGCCTGCGCGCCGCCATCATCGCGGCCCGCGCCGAGAACGTGCCCAAGGACAACATCGAGCGCGCCGTCAAGAAGGCGTCGGGCGCCGATGCCGAGAGCTACGACGAGATCCGCTACGAGGGCTACGGCCCCGGCGGCGCCGCGCTCATCGTCGAGGCGCAGACCGACAACCGCAACCGCACCGCCTCGGACGTGCGCTCGGCCTTCACCAAGGCCGGCGGGAACCTCGCCGAGACCGGGGCCGTGGCCTTCATGTTCGACCATGTCGGCATCATCGCCTTCGCGTCCGAGGTGGCGGATGCCGACACCATGCTGGAGGCCGCCATCGAGGCCGGCGCCGACGACGTCCGCTCGGATGCCGACGGCCACGAGGTCACCTGCGCCCAGGAGGCCTATGGCGAGGTTTCGAAGGCGCTGGAGGCACGCTTCGGCGATCCGCGCCGCACCGGCCTCCTCTGGAAGGCCCGCGACACCATCGAGGTCGACGATGAGACCGGCGAGAAGCTGCTGCGCCTCGTCGAGGTCATCGAGGACCAGGACGACGTCCAGAACGTCTTCGTCAACTTCGCCCTGTCGGACGCGCTGATGGAGAAGCTCTCGGGCTGAGGGCGGAGATCGGTACAGGACGGGACGGAGAACGAAGTGGCCGCAGAGGTTCAGAAATCCAGCGATCTCAGCGGGTGGACCCTGTCGGTCGCACCGATGATGGATTGGACCGATCGGTATTGCCGGGCGTTCCACCGCACCCTGTCGCGCCGCGCGCGGCTCTATACCGAGATGGTCACCACCGGGGCGGTCATCCATGGCCCGCGCGAGCGGCTGCTCGGGTTCGATGCGAGGGAGCATCCCGTGGCGGTGCAGCTCGGTGGGTCGAACCCGGCCGACCTGGCCGAGGCCGCGCGGATCGCCGAGGGCTACGGCTACGACGAGGTCAACCTCAATGTCGGCTGCCCGTCCGACCGGGTGCAGGACGGCCGCTTCGGCGCCTGCCTGATGCGTGAGCCGGCCGTGGTCGCCGACTGCGTCGCGGCGATAAAGGCGGCCGTTCGCGTGCCCGTCACGGTGAAGTGCCGCATCGGCGTCGACGACCAGGACACCGAGATCGCCCTCGATGCGCTCGCCGGAGCGGTCATCGCCGCGGGTGTCGACGGCCTCGTGGTGCATGCGCGCAAGGCCTGGCTCCAGGGCCTGTCGCCCAAGGAGAACCGCGACGTGCCACCCCTCGATTACGCGCGGGTGGCGCAGCTCAAATCCGCGCATCCCGACCTGCCCATCGCGATCAACGGCGGAATCGGCACCCTCGCGGAGGCCGAGGCCCAGCTCGCCCATGTCGACGGGGTGATGATCGGCCGGGCCGCCTACAGCGATCCGGCCCTCCTCATCGACGTCGATGCGCGGCTGTTCGGCGAGGCGGCCGCCGTTGCCGATCCGTTCGCGGCGTTGGAGGCGTTCGAGCCCGTTCTCGCGGGATTCCTGCAGGACGGCGTGCGCCTCCACGCGGTGACCCGGCACATGCTCGGTTTGTTCAACGGCCGGCCCGGCGCCCGCGCCTACCGGCGCCACCTCTCGACCTTCGCCCTCCGGGAGGAGGCCGGCGTGCACACCCTGCGCGAGGCGGTCGCCCTGGTCTCGCGCGAGATGCCGACCGTCGAGAGCCGCGCCGCCTGAAGCCTGGCTCAGCGTCCGCGTAAGGTCAGCCGGTCGCCGCGGACCTCGAAACTCGCGAGGCGGTCGAGGAAGCTCATTCCGAGCAGGTTTTCGCGCAGCGCCCCGGGCCGACTCACCAGGGCGGGCACGCGACGCTCGACGATGCTGCCGACCTGCAGCGTGTCGAGCAGGATCGGCGCGGCCAGGGTCGAGCCATTGGCGGTGGCGACCCGGACGCCGAATTCCGTCTCCGCCGGCCGGATACCGAGGGCGGCGGCGTCCTCGGCGGTGAGCACCACCGCGCTCGCTCCGGTATCGAACTGGAACCCCAGGGCGCGCCCGTTCACCGTGGCGCGCACGGCGAAATCGCCGCCGGCCCGGCGCGTGATCGCCACGGTGCCGTCGGCACCGGTGACGGCGCTGCCCGGTACGATCGCGCCCATCATGCGGGCCCCGACCTCGCGGGCCTCGTTGCGAAAGGCGTAGCCCGCGACCAAAGCCGCCCCGGAGCGTACCCCAGACCGCCAGGGCCTTCAGGTTTTCGCCGATCCGTCCGCGGAACTGGTGCCAGAACCCAGCCGCGATCAGGGCGAGCAGGCTCGCGCTCATGGCCAACTGCGCGAACTGGTCGGGCTCCAGCCCGGCGATCGGCTGGGTTCCGCCCGAGAGCAGCAGCACCGCGAGCACACCCGCCAGGAACAGGAGGGCGACGACGATCACGGCCGTGTCCGGTCCGGATAGGCGGCGCGCAGGCGGTCCTGGAGCGTGCCCATCACGGCCTGACGCAGGGATTCCGGCATCGAGCCCCACAGGGCGATCTCGTCGCGCGTGCGGCCGCAGCCCTCGCATAGGCCGGTGACGGCATCGAGGACGCAGACCTTGGTGCAGGGGCTCGACGGTTTCGGGGCAAGCAGACTCATGCGCCGGTCCATGCCAGGGCGGAACCGCTTCGATCAAGTCCGATCGATCAACCAAGTCCGATCGGCCGACGCCGTCAGGCGGGAATCGCCGCGACGAGTCCGAGCAGGGCGGCGATCTCCGCTACCTGCTGGCAGGCGCCGATCACGTCGCCGGTCTGGCCGCCGATGCTGGCACGGGCGAGCGCCGTCATCGCCAGGGCGGCAGCGGTGGCCATGCCGAGCATCAGCGCGGCCCCGCCGAATGGCAGGCCGGCGGCGACGCAGACCAGGGCGAGGAGGACGGCGAGGCCGGTGGCGACCAGCAGCGCCGGACGCTCCGGCCGGCCGACGGCGGCACCGGCGCCGCCGGGCCGGGCCGGTGCCAGCAGGACCATCGGCGCCAGGGCCGCGGTGCGCGACAGGATCGCGGCGAGGATCAGCGCCAGGGCGGCGTCCGCCCCGGTGCGGTCGAGCAGGGTGGCGAAGGCGCCGATGCGGAGCGCCAGCGACAGCACCAGGGCGACGCCGCCATAGGCGCCGATCCGGCTGTCGCGCATGATCTCCAGGCGTCGCTCGGGCGTGGTGCCGCCGCCGAACCCGTCGGCGACGTCGGCGAGGCCGTCCTCGTGTAGGGCGCCGGTGATCGCGACGCCGATGGCGATGGCGAGGGTGGCGGCCAGGAAGGGGCCGAGCCCGAGGCCCCAGGCGACGAGCAGCACCAGGGCCCCCGGCACGGCGAGAATCAGCCCAGCCAACGGCAGCATCCGCGGCACGGCGCGGAAGTCCGGCACGGCATGCGGATCGCCCTCGCCGGGCAGCGCCGGCACCGGCAGGCGCGAATAGAAGCGCAGGCAGGCCGCCAGATCGTAGGCGAGGCCCGCGCCGGGGAAGGCCGGCTCGGGATCGCGGCGCCCATCGCGCTCCATGGACAGCTCCGCCTTCACCACCATCGCCGCTCCCGTTATAGCTCCCGCAGCGAGCGGCCCGCCATCCCGGCGCGGGGCCGCCCACGGATTTCGCGCGATGACCGACACCAGCCCCAACGGAGACAGTGCCGCCGGAGCCAGCGCCGCCGGAGACCGCCCGTTCGACGACATCCGCCGCCTGATCGCGTCCCTGCCGGGACCGGACCGGGACGCCGTCGCCATGGTGGCCGAGCGCGACGCCGCCCTGACGAAACCGGCGGGTTCGCTCGGCCGCCTCGAGCACCTCGTGAGCTGGCTCGCCGCCTGGCAGGGCAAGGGCCAGCCGACGCTGGACCGGCCCCTCGTCTGCGTCTTTGCCGGCAGCCACGGGGTCACCGCCCGCGGGGTCTCGGCGTTTCCGGATGCGGTGAACCGCCAGATGCTCGACAATTTTGCCGCCGGCGGCGGGGCGATCAACCAGATCTGCGCCGCCTACGGTCTCGGCTTCAAGGTGTTCGATCTCGCCATCGACCTGCCCACCGGCGACATCTGCTCCGGTCCGGCCTTCGACGAGAAAGCGTGCGTGGCCACCATGGCCTTCGGGATGGAGGCGGTGGCCGCTGGGACCGATTGCGTCGCGCTGGGCGAGATGGGCATCGGCAACACCACCATCGCGGCGGCGCTCTATGCCGCGCTCTATGGCGGCGACCCGGCCCATTGGGTCGGGCGCGGCACGGGCGTCGATGCGGCGGGTCTCGCCCGCAAGGTCGCGGCGGTGGAGGCGGCGCTCGCCTTCCATGCCGGCCATCTCGACAATCCGCTGGAAATCCTCGCCCGGCTCGGCGGCCGCGAGATCGCCGCCATCGCCGGCGCGATCCTGGCCGCCCGCCTGCAGCGGGTGCCGGTGGTCCTCGACGGCTACGTGGCGACCGCTGCGGCCGCCATCCTCCACGCCCTCGATCCGGCGCTCCTCGACCATTGCCTGGCCGGCCACGTCTCGGCGGAAGGCGCCCATGCGGACGTGCTCGAACGCCTCGGGCTCGTGCCGCTCCTCGCCCTCGGCATGCGCCTCGGCGAGGCATCGGGGGCGGGGCTGGCGCTCGGCCTCCTCAAGGGCGCGCTCGCCTGCCACCGTGACATGGCGACTTTCGCCCAGGCCGGGGTGTCGGAACGCTCGGGCAGGTAGGTTTCTGGGCGCAACAGACTCCCTCTCCCGTTCGGGCGAGCGAGCTCGAGCGCAAGGGACCCAAGCGATCAAGCGCACGGTCCGAGAGACCCGCCTCCGCATCTCCGGCCCGCTCGCTGACAGGTTCCAAAGCGGCGACAGCCCTGTCGCGCCCCCGAATTGCGCTTTGCCCACTGCGCAGGCAACCTGCCTATGCATGTTGCAATTCCGCCGGTAATCCGTAACCTGTCCCTGGTATACCAGGGCGGCGCGCCGGAAATCAGGGCAGACGCCCTGCGCGGTCGGCGGCTTTGGCGCTGGATCGAGCGAGCGAGGGGCGCGAGGCGATGTCCGACACCGTCGGCCCGGAACGGCACGCGCGCAACCGATTCGGATTTCGGCCGTTCAGGCCGATCCTGGCCGGGGCCACCCTGCGCGAGCGGCTGATCGGGTGCCTCGGCGCGCTGGCCGGCATCACGCTCACCGGCCTGATCTGCGGCTGGTTCTTCGGTCAGGGACCGCACATCCCGCTCATCATCGCGCCGATGGGCGCCTCGGCGGTTCTGCTGTTCGCCGTGCCCGCGAGCCCGCTCGCCCAACCCTGGTCGATCATCGGCGGCAACACGATCTCGGCGTTCATGGGCGTTCTGGCTGCCCATTTCATCCCGGATCCGGTTCTGGCGATCGGGGTCGGCGTGTCGCTGGCCATCGCGGCGATGTCGCTGGCGCGCTGTCTCCATCCGCCCGGCGGCGCAGCGGCGTTGACGGCGCTCATCGGCGGCCCGTCCGTGACCTCGGCGGGCTTCCTGTTTCCGTTGTTTCCCGTCTGCGTCAACTCGGTGATCCTGGTCGCGCTCGGCATCGCGTTCCACAAGATCTCACGCCGCAGCTATCCGCATGTCGCCGTTGCGATGCCGGCCAACCCGCATGGCACCACAGATCTGCCTGCGTCGATCCGGGTCGGCTTTACGCCCGACGACGTCGACGCCGCGCTTTTGGCGCTCCATGAGACGCTGGACATCGACCGCGCCGATCTCGACCGGCTGCTGCGGCAGGTCGAACGCCACGCCCTCGTGCGGCTGCAGGGCAAGCTCACCTGCGGCGAGGTCATGTCGCGCGACGTGGTCACCATCGGGCTGGACGGCAGCGTCGCGCGGGCACGGGAGCTTCTGCTCGCGCACAACATCCGGACGCTGCCCGTGGTGGACGAAGCCGGGCGGCTTGCGGGCACGCTCGGCCTGCGCGAGCTGACGCTGCGCGGCGCGTTCGGTCTCGCGCAAGCGATGGTGGAGGCCAGCACGGCGAGGCCGGACCAACCGGTGGTCGCGTTGTCCGCTTGCCTCACCGACGGCCATACCCATGCGGTCGTGGTCACGGATGGGGACCGGCGCGTTCTCGGGATCGTCACCCAGACCGACCTGCTCGCGACACTGACCCGGCTACTCCTGGCCAAGGCGTTCGCACCGCCCGTCCCGGACGCGCCATAAGCGGCCCGGCGGTGGGATTTCGGCCCAGACAGACCCTGCGCAAGTGGGTGGAGTGCCGCTCCGGGTCATCGGCTGTCTCGGAATCGGCCCGTCCAAAGCCTCCGGCGAAAGGCATCGGCACCCGATAGGGGAGGGCGATCGTCCAGGGCGCCGTGTCGCCGCTCGGCCCGGTTGTTGCTTGACCCGTCGCTCTCCTAGCACTGCCATGTCCCTGGCACTGCCATGTCCGCAGGATCGCGCCGATGTCCGACGGGACGCTTCCCCTTCACCTGCTGCACGCCGCCCTGATGGCGTCGAGCATGATGCTGACCTGGCAGGTCTATCTGCTGCGTAAGCCGTAGCCCGCTCAGGCCGCCCGGGCGGGCCGCCCGCGCTTGTCGTAGGCTGTCGTCTCCAGGGCCTCGCCCGGCAGGTCGAGGGCCGGCAGGGTGTCCATCACGCGGCTCGCCGGGAAGGTGACGATGACCTCGGTGCCCTCGCGCGGCTTCGACTTCAGCTGGAAGTTGCCGCCGTGGAGGTCGACGAGGCCCTTGACGATGGGCAGGCCCAGGCCTGAGCCCTGCTCGGCGGTCTTGATCGCTAGCGACCCGCGCCCGAACGACGACATCACCGTGCCGAGTTCGTCCTCCGGGATGCCCGGCCCGCTATCCTTGACGCTGACATATTGCCCGCCGGACGAGGTCCAGCCGACCTTGATCGTGATCTCGCCGCCCGGCGGGGTGAACTTGACCGCGTTCGACAGCAGGTTGAGCACGATCTGGCGCAGAGCCCGCTCGTCGGCCCAGAGCCGGGGCAGGGTCTCGTCCACGAACTCGTGGAAGGTCTGGCTTTTGCTCCGCGCCCGCAGGCCGACCATGTGCCGGCACTCGTCGACGGCGTGGCCGAGCTGGATCGCCTCTTCGTTGAGCTCGTAGCGTCCCGCCTCGATCCGCGAGAGATCGAGGATCTCGTTGATGAGATTGAGGAGGTGCAGGCCGCTGTCGTGGATGTCGGCGGCGTATTCCTTGTAGGACGGCGCGATGTGGGCGCCGAACACCTCGTTCTTCATCACCTCGGAGAAGCCCAGGATGGCGTTGAGCGGGGTGCGCAATTCGTGGCTCATGGTGGCCAGGAACCGCGACTTGGCGAGGTTGGCCTCCTCCGCGCGGCGACGGGCCTCGTCGGAATTGGCCTTGGCCTGTTCGAGCTCGCCGAAGATCGCATCCTTCTCGGCCTGCGATTGCAGGGCGCCGACGGTGGAGGCGTAGACGCGCCGGGCCAGCCCCATGAAGAAGACCTGCGCGCCCACCACCATGGTCACGAGCATGATCGTGTCCATGTCGTGCGAGAACGCCAGCAGCGAGAGCGCCGCCACCATGAGCGGCAGCAGGGCGGCCAGGGCCGCCGCCGGCAGGGTCGCGGCCAGCATCGTCGCCACCGCCGCGACGATCACCAGCCCGAACAACACGAAGGTGCGCGCGCCGGCGGCGCCGACCGGGATCATCAGGGCCCAGGCGGTGCTCTGGATGATCTCGGTGGCCATGAAGGCGCGGCGCCACGCCTTCACCGACACGTCTTCGGGTGCCTGCCGCAGGAAGCGCCGGGTCAGCAGCTTCGACAGGCAGACGGAGGCGAGCAGGCACAGGCCCCAGGCCACGGCGATGGGCGGCAGCACCCACAGGGCGGCGATGCCGGCCACCGCGAGCCCGAGGAGCGCCAGCGGGATGATCGCGCCGTCGCGGTACTGGGCGTAGACGCGGATCAGCTCGTAATCGAAGGCGCGCTCGAGCCCGCTCGTCGAGGTGAGCCGCTCGCGAGCCGAGCGCATGTCCCGCGCCACCTCGCGACGCCGCGCCACCTCCTGCGAGGAGGGGCCGCGCCCGCGCTGAATCATCTCCGCAGTCAGATCGGGCATCACCGTCTTGAGGATTACGCGAAAGGGCGTCGCGGACGGCCGAGCGGACCGCGAACGTGTCGGAACACGACAGGCCGGAGAATGCCGGCGATATGTTAAGAACCGCCTGCCGGAATCGGTCGAATGCGCCGCGTTCCGCTGGCGACGTGCCCGCCTGCGCCGGGTCGGACGCTGGCGATAGGCCCTTGATTCGGCGACGAATCGGCATCCGGCCGGGTCGGAATGTGATGCGGTGATCGACGCTCACGCGGGAGTGCCAGGAGCGGCAGGGTGCGTTGGCGCACGCGTGGGACTGGCGTCGGACGATTAGCATCGTTCCAGAATGCGACCCGGGAGGCATGGGATGCTGAAACTGACCGTCGACGGCGTTGCCCACGAGGTCGATGCCGACCCCGACATGCCGCTGCTCTGGGTCCTGCGCGACCGTCTCGACCAGACCGGCACCAAGTATGGTTGCGGTATCGCCCAGTGCGGCGCCTGCACGGTCCATCTCGACGGACAGCCGGTGCGCGCCTGCCAGACCCGGATCGGCGATATCGGCACCGCCCAGATCACCACCATCGCGGGTGTCTCGGGCCGTGTGGCGGACGCGGTGCGCACCGCGTGGCGCGGCCTCGACGTGGTCCAGTGCGGCTATTGCCAGTCCGGCCAGATGATGTCGGCGATCGGGCTCCTGTCCGGCACTCCCAAGCCCACGGATGCCGACATCGACGGCGCCATGGACGGCAACGTCTGCCGCTGCGGCACCTATCAGCGCATCCGGGCGGCGATCCACGAGGCGGCCCGCACCCTCGCCTGAGCGCGCGTGCGAGCCCCGATTCCCCTTCCCGCCTCGTCACGCCTGAACTGGAGCACCCCATGCTGAAGGTCGCTCGGACCCCGGACGCCGCCCCCTCCCGCCGCGCCTTCCTGGGAGGCGCCGCAATAGCCTCGGGCGCGATCGTGATCGGGTTCACGCTGGCGCCGGCGCGCCAGGCCCGCGCCGCCGGCCCCGACCTGTCGGGCGGGGCGGCCCAACCCAATGCCTTCGTGCGCATCGCCGCCGACGACACCGTCACGGTGATGATCAAGCACCTCGACATGGGCCAGGGCAACACCACGGGGCTCGCCACCATCCTGGCCGATGAGCTCGACGCCGACTGGGCCACCGTGCGGACCGCCTTCGCCCCGGCCGATGCCGCGCTCTACAACAACCTGCTGATGGGACCGGTGCAGGGCACCGGTGGCTCCACCGCCATCGCCAATTCCTGGTATCAGCTGCGCAAGGCGGGAGCCGCCGCCCGCGCCATGCTGGTGACCGCCGCCGCCGAGCGCTGGAAGGTCCCGGCCTCCGAGATCACGGTGGCGGAGGGCGTCGTCCGCCATGCCGCCTCGAACCGGCAGGCGCGCTTCGGCGAACTCGCCGAGGCGGCGGCCGCCCTGCCGGTGCCGCAGGAGCCGCGCCTGAAGGACCCGAGCCAGTGGCGCCTGATCGGCAAGCCCGGCAAGCGGCTCGATTCCAACGCGAAGACCGACGGCAGCGCGATCTATTCGATGGACATTCGCCGGCCCGGCCAGGTCACCGCGATGGTCGCCCATGCCCCGCGCTTCGGCGGCGTGGTGAAGCGCGTCGACGACAAGGCGGCCCGCGCCGTGAAGGGCGTCCTCGACGTGGTGACGATCCCCACCGGCGTCGCGGTCATCGCCACCGACACCTGGTCGGCGATGAAGGGCCGCGAGGCCCTGAGCGTGACGTGGGACGACAGCGCCGCCGAGATGCGCTCGTCCGATGCGATCCTCGCCGAGTACCGCGAGCGGGTGAAGACGCCCGGCCTCGTGGCCTCGAAGGCCGGCGATGCCGCCGCCGCCATCGCCGGCTCGGCCAAGGTGCTGGAGGCCGAGTTCACCTTCCCGTACCTCGCCCATGCGGCGATGGAGCCCCTCAACGCTACCATCGAGCGGGCCTCGGACGGCACCTACGACGTCTTCGCCGGCTGCCAGATCCAGACCATCGAGCAGGCGGTGGTGGCTGCGACCCTGGGGGTGACCACCGACAAGGTCCGCCTGCACACGCAATGGGCCGGCGGCTCGTTCGGCCGCCGCGCGACCCCGGGTGCCGACTATTTCGCCGAGACGGCCTCCATCGTGAAGGCGACGGGCGGCAAGGCGCCGGTCCATCTGGTGTGGACCCGCGAGGACGACATGGCCGGCGGGTTCTACCGGCCGATGGTGGTCCACAAGCTTCGGGCCGGCCTCGATGCCAAGGGGGCGATCACCGGGTGGGAACACCGGATGATCGGCAAGTCGATCATGATCGGCACCGCCTTCGAGACCATGCTGGTGAAGGACGGCATCGACTCGACCTCGGTGGAGGGCGCCTCCGATACGCCGTACGCGCTGCCGGCCTACCGCTTCGAGGTCCACAACGCCCGCGAAGGCGTGCCGGTGCTGTGGTGGCGCTCGGTCGGCCACACCCACACCGCCCAGGCGATGGAGGTGTTCGTCGACGAGCTGGCCCATGCGGCCGGCGCCGATCCGGTGGCCTACCGCCTCGGCATGCTGACCGCCGCCCCGCGCCTGTCGGGTGTGCTCAAGCTCGCCGCCGAGAAGGCCGGCTGGGGCAAGGGCGCGTCGGACAAGAACCGCGGCCTCGGCGTCGCGGCGCACGAATCCTTCGGATCGTACGTCGCCATGGTGGCCGACGTGACGGCGGAGGATGCCAAGGTGAAGGTCAACCGCATCGTCGCGGCGGTGGATGTCGGTATCGCGGTGAATCCCGACATCATCCGTGCCCAGGTCGAGGGTGCGGTGGGCTTCGCCCTGTCCTCGGTCTTGCGCAACCGGATCACGCTCAAGGACGGCGTCGTGCAGGAAAAGAACTTCGACACCTACGAGCCGACCCGGATGAGCGAGATGCCGGTGGTGGAAGTCCACATCGTGGCCTCGTCGGCCGCGCCCACCGGCATCGGCGAGCCCGGCGTGCCGGTGATCGCCCCGGCGATCTCCAACGCCATCTTCGCCGCCACCGGCCAGCGCCTGCGCTCGCTGCCGCTGGATCTGAGCGGGCTGAAGGGCGCCTGACTCGGGCTGGCGCTTGGTTGGAACGCCGAGCCCCGCCCACCGCCTCATCCTGAGGCGCCGCAGCGAAGCGGAGGCCTCGAAGGAGGGCTCCAGGGATCACGGAGCGCACTGGAGGTCTCCTTCGAGGCCGCTGACGCGGCGCCTCAGGATGAGGTCACGGGTGGGACCTGTTCGATCCAGTCGAGCGGGAAACCATAGGGGAGCATCGGCCCGGGTCGCGATCGGCTCGATGCCCTTCGGTTTTAGCCGCGCAGGAACGCGATCAGGTCGCCGGTCAGCTCCGCCGCATGGGTGAACGGGATCGCGTGCGGGGCGCCTTCGTATTCGGTGAAGAGCGCATCGGGGATCGCGGCGGCGCTGGCGCGACCGGTGACGGCGATGGGCGCGGTCTGGTCGGCATCGCCGTGAATGATCAGGGTCGGTATCGTGAAATGCGCCATGTCGCGGCGGAAATCGGTGGCCCCGAAGGCGCGCACGCACTCGACACTGGCCTTGGGCGAACCGCGCAAAGCGAGGTCGCAGGTCCAGTGCATGAGTTCGGTGGAGGCCGGCGAGGAGAACACCCCGGCGCCGAAGAAGGTTTTTGCGAAATTCGCCAGGAAGTGCGGCCGGTCGGCCTTGAGGCCGTCGATCATCCCTTCGAACACGTGGGCATCGACGCCGTCGGGATGGTCCGGCGTCTTGAGCATCATCGGCGTCACCGCCGAGACGAGGACCGCCTTGGCGATCCGGTCGGACCCATGGCGCGACAGATAGCGGGCGATCTCGCCGCCGCCCATCGAGAAGCCGACCAGGGTGACACCGTGTAGGTCGAGCTGGTCGAGCACCGCCTGTAGATCGTCGGCGAAGGTGTCGTATTCGTAGCCGCTCCACGGCTGGTCCGAGCGGCCGAAGCCGCGTCGGTCGTATGCGATGGTGCGAAAGCCCGCCTCGGTCACCGCCGGCATCTGGTACTCCCACATGTCGGCATCGAGCGGCCAGCCATGGAGGAACACCACCGGGCTGCCGCTGCCCCAATCCTTGTAGAACAGCCGCGTGCCATCCCGGGTCTCGATGAAGGGCATGGGGTACTCCGGTCAGGGCGGGGAAGCAGGGTGGGGAGGGCGCGTGGTCGCGTCTCCGAGACCTTAAGGTCGCAAGCGCGCCTGCGTTCCCGCGCGACCCTCGCCACCGGCGATGGCGCGGCCTATCTGCGCCTGCATCATGCCGCTCCAGACCGATTTCGACGCCACCGCCGCAGCGGTGCGGGCCTGCCGCATCTGCCGCGATGCCCCGGCCTACGGCGCCCCCCTGCCGCAGGAGCCGCGCCCGATTATCCAGGGCCTGGCGACGGCGCGGCTGTGCGTAGCCAGTCAGGCGCCGGGCAACAAGGCCGACAAGAGCGGCATCCCGTTCATGGACCCGTCGGGAATACGCCTGCGCGACTGGCTCGGCCTGGACATGGCGGCCTTCTACGATGCGTCGCGCCTCGCCATCATCCCCATGGGCGCCTGCTTTCCCGGCTACGATGCGAAGGGCGGCGACAAGCCGCCCCGGCGTGAATGTGCCGAGCGCTGGCGGGAGGAACTGTTCGCCGGATTGCCGAAGCTCGACCTCATCCTGGTCATCGGCCAATACGCCCAGGGCTGGCATCTCGGCCGCGCCGAGGGCGGCCTCACCGGCACGGTGCGGCGCTGGCGCGCGATCCTCGAGACGCCACGGCGACCGCGGGTGCTGCCCCTACCGCATCCGTCCTGGCGCAACAGCGGCTGGCTCAAGGCGAACCCCTGGTTCGAGGCCGAATTGCTTCCCGTCCTCAAGCTCGAGGTCGCCCGGACCATGGCCCCACGTTGACAGCGGCGGCGCCCCGCGTGATCGGTTTCGGCACTGACCATGGAGATGCCGATGCCCGCCAGCCCCGACCCGCGCGACCGCCTGATCGTCGCCCTCGACGTCCACACCGTGGCCGAGGCCGAAGCGCTGGTTGACCGGATCGGCGACGCGGCGACCTTCTACAAGATCGGCTACCGGCTGGCCTATGAGGGCGGTCTCGCTCTGGTGCCGCGCCTCGCCGCCGCCGGGCTCAAGGTCTTCCTCGACCTCAAGCTGCACGATATCGGCAACACCGTGGAGGACGGTGTGCGGGCGCTCGCCGATCTCGGGCCCGCCCTGATCACGGTTCATGCCTACCCCCAGACCATGCGGGCCGCCGTGCGGGCGCGCGGCACCACGGGGCCGAAGATCCTCGCGGTGACGGTGCTCACCTCCTACGACGATGCCGATGCGGCGGAGGCCGGCTACGCCCTGCCGGTGGCCGAGCTCGTGGCCCGGCGTGCCGCCCAGGCGGCGGAGATCGGCATCGACGGAATCGTCTGCAGCGCCGCCGAGGCGGCCGGCGTGCGTCGGGCGATCGGGTCCGATCGCCTCATCGTCACGCCGGGCATCCGCCCTGCGGGAAGTGCGGCGGGCGACCAGAAGCGGGTGATGACACCGGGAGAGGCCATGGCCGCCGGCATCGACCACGTCGTGGTCGGCCGCCCGATCCTCCAGGCCGCCGATCCGCGCGCCATGGCGCAGGCTATCGTCGCCGAAATGCGCTGATCGGTCCGGTTTGCGGTGGTCTGCACTCGGTCAGATCGGAGCGTTTGCACTCACCATCTCATCCCGAAGCGTCGCGTCAGGGACTTCGAAGGCGGGCTCCAGTACGCTCCGCGATCTCTGAAGCCCTCCTTCGAGGCCTCCGCTGCGCTGCGGCGCCTCAGGATGAGGGAGAGGCTGGGAGGAGGGTGATCCCAGCCGTCACCTTGCAATAAAGGGCGATGGGGCCGAGGGCGATCCCACCCTCCACCTCATCCTGAGGCGCCGCGTCAGCGGCCTCGAAGGAGGGCTCCAGTGCTCACAGCAATCCCTGGGTCTCTCCTTCGAGGCCTCCGCTGCGCTGCGGCGCCTCAGGATGAGGGGAGGCTGGGAGGAGGGTGATCCCACCCGTCACCTTGCAGTGAAGGGCGATGGGGCCGAGGGCGATCCCACCCTCCACCTCATCCTGAGGCGCCGCGTCAGCGGCCTCGAAGGAGGTCTCCAGTACGCTCCGCGATCCCTGGATCTCTCCTTTGAGGCCATCGCCGCGCAGCGGAGCCTCAGGATACGTGGAGCGATCGGGAAGAAAGTTCACGACCGCGAGCGCAGCCCACTGATCAGAAAGTCGATCATCGCCGCCACCGGAGGTGCCCCGGCATCGGGGTAATGGCTCACCAGCGCCGGATGGCAATAGCGCAGAATCGCGGTGTGGATGCACGCCGCCGCCAGGATCGGATTGGCGACGGTGAACTCGCCGCTTTCGACGCCCTCGGTCACCATCGTGGCGAATACCGATCCGACCCGGTCGATGTGCCGACGGCAGACATCCCAACTCTCGGTGATCGCCGCTTCGATCATTTCGTGCATGCGCGGATTGGCATTGCAGCGCTCGACGCACGTCTCATGCAGCAGCGTGATCACGCTGGTGATCCGGTCCGATGCCGTCCGGCCGGGGGCGATGGCCGCCAGGGCGACGCGCTGTTCTGTCTCGTCCATCAGGCGCTTGAGCACGGCCTCGTGGATGGCTTTCTTCGACTCGAAGAAGCGGTACACGTTGGCTGGGCTCATCCGCAGAATCTTGGCGATATCGGCGACCGTCGTCTTTTGGTAGCCGACCTCCCGAAACGCCTGCTCCGCCGTCGCGAGGATGCGGCACCGGGTGGTGGGGGCGATGTCGTCGATGATGTCGCGGACTGGTGCCGCTGCGATGTTCATGGCGCGAAACTAAGCGGCCGGCATCCCGGCGTCAAAACACGATACGCGGGGCCGGGGCCAGTCTAGGAGCCGAATTGCGAGCCGAGCTGCTCCAGATATTCGGCGAGATCGACGCCGCCGATGCGCTTTCCGTAATCGAAGCGCATGCCCTGGCGGATATCGACGCTGCTTCTCTTCGTGGTCAGGGTGAAGGGCTTCACGCAGATCCACGCACCATCGCGCCGATGCTCGAAGAAGTTCAGGATTTCGTGCTTGGCCATGGATGCGTCCCCCGCCGTCTGACCAGACAACGGGCGTAGGCCTCAACGGTTCACCGCCAGTCCTCCTTTTTGCAAAGGCAATACAAGCGTGGCCGTAACGCCGGCGATACTGTGCGCTGCAAACGGTTTTTCTGCGCTGCATTGCGCGGTCTGCAGCGGGAGGCACCCGCCGGATCGAATCGGCTCTACCGCAATCTCCACCGCGAGAGACTGAGACGACGGCGTCAATGGAGGGTTCGGTGGGCGCAGCGCGCTCCCCGAACCCTCCGTCGATGCATTTGGGCCGCCGTTACGCCGCGCTCTTGAGCGCCCCGGTCTTCTCGTGGAAATCCGGGCCGTTGATGGTCTTCGTCACGTAGCCGTCGCGGATCAGGTAGTCGCCGAAGCGCTCGCCCGGTGTCTTGCCCTTGGCGTAGGCCGCGAAGAGCGGGTCGAGGAGCGTCTTGATCTCGGAGGCGTTCACGTCCTCGGCGTAGAGCTTGCCGAGGCGCGAGCCGTCGAAGGCGGCGCCGAGATAGAGGTGGTAGCGCTCGGGGCCGCGGCCGACGAAGCCGATCTCGGCGATGTAGGGCCGGGCGCAGCCATTGGGGCAGCCGGTCATCCGGATGGTGATCTCGTCGTCCTGCAGGCCATGAGAGGCGAGGCTGGCTTCGAGCTCGGTCATCAGGTCGGGCAGGTAGCGCTCGCTCTCGGCCAGAGCGAGGCCGCAGGTCGGCAGCGCGACGCAGGCCATGGAGTTGCGGCGGAGCGCGCTGGCGCCCTTGGTCATCCCGTACTGGTCGACCAGCGCCTCGATCTCGGCCCGCTTCTCGGAGGGCACGTTGGCGATGATGACGTTCTGGTTGCCGGTGAGGCGGAAATCGCCCTCGTGGATCTCGGCGATGCGGCGCAGGCCGGTGAGGAGCTGCGCGCCACCATCCGGATAATCCTTGATCCGGCCCGAGGCGACGTAGAGCGTCAGGTGGTGGCGGCCGTCATCGCCTTCGGTCCAGCCGTAGCGGTCGCCGTTGCCGGTGAAGCTGAAGGGCTTGGGGTCGGGGAAGGCGTGGCCGACGCGCGTCTCGACCTCGGCCCGGAAGGCGGCCAGGCCGTAGCGCTCGATGGTGTATTTCAGGCGCGCGTTCTTGCGGACCTTGCGGTTGCCCCAGTCGCGCTGGACCGTCATCACGGCCTCGGCGACCTTGATCGCCTCCTCGGGCTCGCAGAACAGCATCACGTCGGCGGTGCGCGGGAAGGTGTCGGTCTCGCCATGGGTCATGCCCATGCCGCCGCCCACCGTTACGTTCCAGCCGGTGACTTGGCCCGCCGCGTCCAGGATGGCGATGAAGCCGAGATCGTGCGCGAAAATGTCGACCTCGTTGGAGGGCGGCACCGCGATCACGGTCTTGAACTTCCGCGGCAGGTAGGTCCGGCCATAGACCGGCTCGATCTCGGCCGCGTCCTCGCCGCCGACCACGCGCTCGCCGTCGAGCCAGATCTCGCGCCAGGCGTTGGTCTTCGGCAGGAGCGAATCCGAGATGTCCTTGGCGAGCTCGTAGGCGACCTTGTGGGCGCCGCTCTGGGCCGGGTTGGTGGCCGCCATGACGTTGCGGTTGACGTCGCCGCAGGCGGCGATGGTGTCGAGCAGGGTCGCGTCGATGGCGGCCATCGTGCGCTTCAGGTTCGACTTGATGACGCCGTGGTACTGGAAGGTCTGGCGCGTGGTCGCGCGCAGGGCCGAGCCCGCATAGGTCGTGGCGATGTCGTCGAGCGCCAGCCATTGCTTCGGGGTGACGACGCCGCCGGCGATGCGCAGGCGGATCATGAAGCTGAAGGCCTTTTCGAGCTTCTTCTTGGTGCGCTCGGCGCGGATGTCGCGATCGTCCTGCAGGTACATCCCGTGGAACTTCACGAGCTGGCCGTCATCCTCGGAGATCGCCCCGGTGGCATGCGCCAGAAGTCCGTCGGCGAGGGTGCCGCGCAGGTAGCCGCTGGCGATCTTGATGTGCTCGTTATGGGCGAGCCCGGCGGACCGGGCGGCTTCCGCCTCGGTGATCGGGCGCTCGGCCGGCGGGGTCTCGTAGGTGCGGGGAGGGGTCTGATCGGCCATGGCGGGATTCCGGTCGTTCGAGTTTGTCTGGTGCCGTCGGTGCGTGCCCGTCTCGCCTTGCGCGAGAGGGGAGCACGCGATCCGGAGAGGTCTCCCCCTCTCCCGGTCGCTCCGCGACCACCCTCCCCCGCAGCGGGGGGAGGGGTTTTGGCTCACGTCCTAATAGACGTCTTGCTGGTAGCGGTGGGCGCGCTCCAGCGCCGCAACCGCCGCTTCAGCCTCCGCCGCGCCGAGGGATTTCACCGTGGCGTAGGCGCGCACGACGGCGTTGCGCACGTCCTTGGCCATTTTGGTCGCGTCGCCGCAGACGTAGAGGCTGGCACCGCCGTCGAGCCATTCCACCAGTTCCCTGGCGTGCTGGTCGATCCGGTCCTGCACGTAGACCTTCTCCGGCTGATCGCGCGAGAAGGCGACGTCGATCTTGGTGAGCGAGCCGTCCTCCAGAGCCTCCTGCCATTCGAGCTGGTAGAGGAAGTCGTGGGTGAACTGCCGGTCACCGAAGAACAGCCAGGAGCGGCCGGGCGCCGCGACGGCGCGGCGCTCCTGCACGAAGGCGCGGAACGGCGCGACGCCGGTGCCGGGGCCGACCATGATGATGTCGGTGGCCGGGTCCTGCGGCAGGCGGAAATGCCGGTTGGGCTTCAGCTTCACCCGGAGCTTGGCGCCGTTCTTCATCCGGTCGGCCACATGCGTCGAGGCGACGCCGGAGCGCGCCCGGCCGTGGGTGGCGTAGCGCACCGCCGCGATCACGAGATGGACCTCGTCGCCGACTTCCTTTCGCGATGACGCGATCGAATAGGCGCGCGGCGGCAGCGGGCGGGTGATGGTCCCGAGATGCTCGGCGGTGATCGCGGCCGGGAACGTCTCGATCAGGTCGATGAGATGGCGGCCTTCGATCCAGGCCTTGGCCTCGCCGCTGTCGATGAGCTTCTGCGCGTCCGCATGGCCCGTCGCCTTGGCGAAGCGCTCAACCGTGGTGGCCGACAGGGTGGTGATGTCCCGCTCGGACAGCAGCATCCGGCGCAAGGCCTCGTCGCCCGAGAGGTTCGTGGCTGTCAGGATCTCGTCCACGAGCTGGGGATCGTTCTCGGGGTAGATCTCCAAAGAATCGCCCGGCTCGTAGGCCGGCGCACCGTCCTCGAATTCGAGGGCGAGGTGGATCGTCTCCTTGTCGGAGCGCGAGGAGTTGAGGTTCACGTGGTCGACGACCTCGACCACCTTGGGCTCGCGGCTCGGCTCGACATCTTCGTCGTCCTCGACCGCGCGGGCGGCGAAATCGACGGCGACGACGTTGTCGGCGCTCGGCGGCGGGGTCAGCGCCTTCAGCGTATCCTTGATCCAGGCGGCGGCCGGTGTCTCGAAATCGAGGTCGAGGTCGGCGCGGGCCTGGGCGCGCGTGGCGCCGAGCGCCTCGAACCGCGCGTCGAGCGCCTTCCCGGTGGCGCAGAACTCCGCATAGGAGGTGTCGCCGAGCGCCAGGACACCGAACTCCACGCCGTCGAGGCGCGGGGCGCCGTCGCCCATCAGCTCGCCATAGGCCCGCATGGCGCGGGCCGGGGGCTCGCCTTCTCCCCAGGTGGCCGCAATGGCGACGATGCGCTTCTCCTGCGCCAGGCTCGCCACGTCGAGATCGAAGAAGTCCACCACCTTCGGCTTGAAGCCGTTCTTGCGGGCGAGCTTGGCCATGGTGTTGGCGAGCGTCTCGCAATTCCCCGATTCGCTCGCATAGAGGATCAGCAGCGGCTCGGCCGCCTTGGGCGGGGCCGCCGGCACCGCAGCCGTCTGGCCGCCGGCGGCGTCGAGGCCGGCGAGGAAGCCCGCGAGCCAGGCGCGCTGGACCGGCGTCGCCGGGCCGAGCACCGCGTCGAGGCTGGCGCGCTCGGACTCACCGAAGGGCGCCGTACGGGGGAGGATTGCGTGTCGTGCCATATCCGAAGCCATGTCGTGCTGAGCGGCCGGGCTGTCAACGGAGTTGTCCGTTTTACAGAACGACGTCGGGGTAGAAGGAGCTGTTTGCGGTTGCGGTGCAAAACAGAATTTTATTCTCTTCGCCTATTCCCCGGCCACCACCGAGAGCGTCGGCGTGAACCGCCCGTTCGGTGGCGCCGACGGAAGGGGCAGGGCGGTGGTCGACTTCACTTTTTCCATCGCGAAGCGCGACGTGACGTTCTTCAACGGCAACGTCGCGATGAGGTGCTTATAGAAGGTATCGTAAGCGCGCATATCGGCCACGACGACGCGCAGCATATAGTCCACGTCCCCGGCCATGCGGTAGAATTCGAGCACTTCCGGCATCGCCGAGACCGTTTCGGCGAAGCGTTCGAGCCATTCCCGGGAGTGATCGGCCGTCTCGATCGAGACGAAGACCGTCAGGCCGAGGCCAAGCTTCACCGGATCGAGCACGGCGACCCTCCGGTCGATCACCCCGTCCGCCTCCAGGCGCTGGATGCGCTTCCAGCACGGCGTCTGCGACAGCCCGACCCGCTCGCCGATGGTGGCGATCGAGAGCGTCGCATCGTTCTGCAGGAGCCCGAGGATCTTCAGGTCAATCGAATCCAAGGCGGCCTCACGGGGTTTGCGGGCGGTGGCATGGTGTGCGTGAGCGCACGGCCTGCCGGTGCTGTTGAGAAGGATCTTTCCCAGTCAGGCAACCGATCCGGGAAGCTGACCGTTGCCGGACCGCAGTGATCGCAGCACGGCAATGCCCTGTTGTGATGGCCGCCATGCCTTGACAGCGTTCGTTATAGCGAACATTTCAGGCGTCAGACAAGCAGGCATCGCGAAGTCGGTCATGACCTTTCAACTGGAACAGGCGGCACAGGATCTCAGCCGCGGCATGGCCGGGCTCGACCTGACGGGCCGCATCCGCCTGATCGAAGCCTCGATCCCCGGCCGGCTGGTCTTCACCACCAGCCTCGGCATCGAGGATCAGGCGCTCACCCATGCGCTCGCCATGGCCAAGGGGCGCACCGAGATCGTCACCCTCGATACCGGCCGGCTCTACCCCGAGACCTACGACACCTGGGCGGAGACCGAATCGGCCTATGGCATCCGGATCGGGGCCTACGCGCCCGAGCGGGAGGCCGAGGAGGACTTCGTGCGGAGCGAGGGCATCAACGGGTTTCGCCATTCGGTAGCCGCGCGGCAGGCCTGCTGCGGCTTTCGCAAGGTCGAGCCGCTCGGGCGGGCGCTCGACGGCGCCGCCGGATGGCTCACCGGCCTGCGTGCCGGGCAATCGGCCAACCGGGCCGATACGCCGCTCGCCGAAGCCGACCCGGCCCGCGGCCTGGTGAAGATCAATCCGCTCGCCGACTGGACCCGGGCCGACGTCGATCGGTTCGTGTCCGACAATTATATTCCCTACAACGTCCTGCATGATCGCGGCTTCCCCTCCATCGGTTGCGCGCCCTGCACCCGCGCCATCCGGGTGGGTGAGAGCGAGCGCGCCGGCCGCTGGTGGTGGGAGCAAGAATCCAAGAAGGAATGTGGTCTACATATCCATCGGCCGGAGGCGGACGTCGCCCCCGGTCGGGAGCCGGCCGCGTTCGAGACACCCACCCGCAACACTTCTCCGGAGATGGCCCGATGAGCGCCTCCCCCGCCGCCGCGATCGCGGCACACCGGCTCGAGCGCCTCACCCATCTGCAGCGTCTGGAGGCCGAGAGCATCCACATCATGCGGGAGACGGTCGCCGAGGCCGAGAACCCGGTGATGCTCTATTCCATCGGCAAGGATTCGTCGGTGCTTCTGCATCTGGCGCTGAAGGCGTTCGCCCCGGGGCGTCTGCCGTTCCCGCTGATGCACATCGACACGACCTGGAAGTTCAAGGAGATGATCGCGTTTCGCGATCAGCGCGCCAAGGAGCTCGGCCTCGACCTCATCGTCCACATCAACCAGGACGGTCTTGCCCGCGGCATCGGCCCGGTCACGCATGGGTCGGAAGTCCATACCGACGTGATGAAGACGCAAGGTCTGCGGCAGGCGCTCGACAAGCATAAGTTCGATGCGGCCTTCGGCGGCGCGCGTCGCGACGAGGAGGCGTCCCGCGCCAAGGAGCGCATCGTGTCGCTTCGCACCGCCCAGCATCGCTGGGACCCCAAGCGCCAGCGCGCCGAGCCCTGGCACGTCTACAACATGAAGAAGAAGCGCGGCGAATCCCTGCGGGTGTTCCCGCTCTCGAATTGGACCGAACTCGATATCTGGCTCTACATCGAGCAGGAGCAGATTCCGATCGTGCCGCTCTACTTCGCCAAGCCCCGGCCCGTGGTCGAACGCGAAGGCCAACTGATCCTGGTGGACGACGCGCGCCTGCCCCTGAATCCCGGCGAGATTCCCCAGACCCTGTCGGTGCGATTCCGGACGCTGGGCGACTATCCGCTCACCGGCGCGGTGGAGAGCGGTGCTGCGACCCTGCCCGAGATCATCGGCGAGACGCTGGCAGCCCGCACCTCGGAGCGGCAGGGCCGGGTGATCGACAAGGACGGCGCCGGCGCCATGGAGCGCAAGAAGCAGGAGGGCTATTTCTAAGATGACCATCCACCAATCGCCCGAGGCTTTCGGCTACGACACCTTCCTGGCGGCGCATCAGCGCAAGGAAGTCTTGCGCTTCATCACCTGCGGCTCCGTCGACGACGGCAAGTCGACGCTCATCGGCCGGCTACTGCACGACACCAAGCAGATCTTCGACGATCAGGTCACTGCCCTGCAGCGCGATTCGCGCAAGCACGGGACGCAAGGGGCGGAGATCGACCTCGCGCTCCTCGTCGACGGCCTCCAGGCCGAGCGCGAGCAGGGCATCACCATCGATGTCGCCTACCGGTTCTTCTCCACCGACAAGCGCTCGTTCATCGTCGCCGACACGCCCGGCCACGAGCAATACACCCGCAACATGGCGACCGGCGCCTCCACCGCCGACGTCGCCGTGATCCTGGTGGATGCCCGTCAGGGGCTGACCCGTCAGACCCGCCGCCATGCGCTCCTGGTGTCGCTGCTCGGCATCAAGCGCGTCGCGCTCGCCATCAACAAGATGGATCTGGTGGGCTGGTCGCAGACGAAGTTCGAGGCGATCACGCGCGATTTCCACGCCTTCGCCGCGCCGCTCGGCTTCGCCGAGGTCCGTGCGATCCCGCTCTCGGCCAAGAACGGCGACAACGTCGTGCTGCCCGGCGCGGCGGTGCCCTGGTACGACGGCACGCCGCTGCTTCAGTACCTCGAAGAGGTGCCGGTGCGCGTCGAGGAGCAGGCCGCTCCGTTCCGCATGGCCGTGCAATGGGTCAACCGGCCCAATTCCGAATTCCGCGGCTTTTCCGGCCTCATCGCCAGTGGCCGGGTCGCCCCCGGCGATGCCGTCGTCGTCGCTCCCTCCGGCCGCACCTCGACCATCGCCCGGATCTACACCGCCGACGGCGACCTGCCCCACGCGGTGGAGGGTCAATCGGTCACCCTGGTACTCGCCGACGAGGTCGATGCCTCGCGCGGGTCGGTGATCGCGGCGGCCGATGCGCCGATGCGGGTCACCGACACCCTCGACGCCCGCCTGTTCTGGGCCGCCGAGACCGAGCTGGCTCAGGGCACGACGCTGCTCGCCAAGATCGGCACCGTCACCGTCAACGCGGTGGTGAGCGCCATCCGCACCCGGATCGATCCGGAGACCGGCAAGGCCGAGCCGGTGGAACGGCTCGTGGCCAACGACATCGGCGACGTGGTGCTGACCCTCGACCGGGCGGTGCCGGTGGATGCCTACATCGCCAACCGCGATACGGGTGGCTTTATCCTGATCGACCGCGAGACCACCGACACGGCGGCGTTGGGCCTCGTCCAGGCGGTCCAGGCCACACCGGAGCCGACCGTCGCGGCACCTGCCGATTCCGAGCTGCCCAAGGCCGGCCTGCTCTCGGGGCTGAAGCGCCTCTTCGGCGGCTGAAGTCCGGCACCGACCTTCTCATCGATCCACGCCGCCGCACTCTCACGGGAGCGGCGGCGTTTTTACGCGGGGTGGTGACGCTGCCCGGTCCGCCGTGTCATCAGGCGCCCGCAGCGCGATCGGGCCGCATGCCGGGCGGCCCGTCGTATTCGGCGCAGAAGGGGTGATGTCGACGCCATGGCGAAATTTCACTTCGTCGAGGATTACGAGCGCTACGTCGCCGACCTGATCCGCGACCATCCCATCGACACCGCCATGAGCCTCGCGGTCGGCGGCTCCTACGACGCCGTCGGGGCGATCGAATGTGCGATCTTGCGCCATGCCGGCTTGATGCCCGGGCAGGCGGTGGTCGATCTCGGCTGCGGCAGCGGACGCCTCGCCGTCGCGCTGGCACGGGACCTCGACGTGTCCTATCTCGGCCTCGACGTGGTGCCGGCGCTCCTCGACTACGCCCGCACCAAGGCGCCGAAATCCTACAAGTTCGTGCTCAATCGCTCCCTGTCGCTGCCCCTCGAGGCGCGGTCGGTGGATGTGCTGTGCGCATTCAGCGTCTTCACCCACCTGCTGCACGCCGAGACCTACCTCTATCTCGAGGAGGCGCATCGCTGCCTGCGGCCCGGCGGCCGGGTGGTGATGTCGTTCCTCGAATTCGCGATGCCGCAGCATTGGCGCGTCTTCGAACAGACCGTGGCGACCCAGCGCGCCAGCACGGTTCCCCACCTCAACCAGTTCATCGAACGCAACCAGATCGTCGTCTGGGCCGAGCGCCTCGGTTACACGGGCGTCGACTTCATCGATGGCCACCTCGCCCCGTGGACGTCTGGCGAGCCGCTGGGGCAATCCCTCGCGATCCTGCGCAAGGACTGAGGCGGTCTCTTGCCCGGGTCCCGCACCGCGACTACGGTCCGCGCCGTCTCAAGAAATACCAAGCAACGGAGTATTCGAAATGGGCTTTCTGTCCGACGCCCTGTCCCGCGTGAAGCCGTCCGCGACCATCGCGATGACGCAGAAGGCGCGCGAGCTCAAAGCGCAGGGAATGGACGTCATCAGCCTCTCCGTCGGAGAGCCCGATTTCGATACGCCCGATCACATCAAGCAGGCCGCCGTCGAGGCGATCGCCCGCGGCGAGACCAAGTATCCGCCCGTCTCCGGCATCGTTCCCCTGCGCGAGGCCATCGCGAAGAAGTTCAAGCGCGAGAACGGCCTCGACTACAAGCCGAGCCAGACCATCGTCGGCACCGGCGGCAAGCAGGTGATCTACAACGCCCTGCTCGCCACCCTGAACCCCGGCGACGAGGTCGTGATCCCGCGTCCCTACTGGGTCTCCTACCCCGAGATGGTGATCCTGTGCGGCGGCACGCCGGTCTTCTGCGAGACCGACATGGAGCACGATTTCAAGCTGCAGCCGGAGGAGCTGGAGCGCGTCATCACGCCCAAGACCAAGTGGATCATCCTGAACTCGCCCTCGAACCCGTCGGGGGCGGCCTATGCGCGGGATGAGCTCAAGAAGATCACCGACGTGCTGATGCGCCATCCGCATGTCTGGGTGCTCACCGACGACATGTACGAGCACCTCTGCTACGGCGACTTCGAGTTCGTGACCCCGGCCCAGATCGAGCCCGGCCTCTACGAGCGCACGCTCACCATGAACGGCGTCTCCAAGGCCTACGCCATGACCGGCTGGCGCATCGGCTACGCCGCCGGCCCGGAGCACCTCATCAAGGCGATGGACTTCGTCCAGGGGCAGCAGACCTCCGGCGCTTCGACGATCTCGCAATGGGCGGCGGTGGCCGCCCTCGAGGGGACGCAGGCGCATCTGGCCCAGTTCCGCACGGCGTTCCACGAGCGCCGCGACCTCGTGGTCTCGATGCTGAACCAGACCAAGGGCCTCAAGTGCCCGACCCCCGAGGGCGCGTTCTACGTCTATCCGTCCTGCGCCGAGACCATCGGGCGCAAGACTCCCACCGGCAAGGTCATCGAGACCGACGAGGATTTCGTGCTGGAACTGCTGCAGGCGGAAGGCGTCGCCGCCGTCCACGGGTCGGCCTTCGGCCTCGGTCCGAACCTGCGCATCTCCTACGCCACCTCGAACACCGCCCTCGAGGAGGCCTGCAACCGCATCCAGCGCTTCTGCGGCTCGCTGACCTGAGACCCAGCCGGCGAGCCCGACAGGCTCGCCACTTTGCCTCTCGCCACTCGCCTCGCCCCATTGCATCATGACGACCGCGTCGCCGGCCTCCCGAAGCCGCGGCGCGGTCGTTCTGGTTTCGAGAGGGAGCAGGTCCCGTGACGACGATCGCCATCCTTGCCGCCGGCGCCATGGGCAGCGCCATCGCGGCGCGCCTCACCGAACACGGCGCACGGGTTCTCACCACACTGGAGGGCCGCAGCCCGGCGACCCGTGCCCGCGCCGTCGCGGCCGGCATGGAGGACGCGGACGACGCGGCCGTTGCGCATGCCGACCTCATCCTCTCCATCGTTCCGCCGGCCGATGCCGCGGATTTGGCCCGGCGCCTGGCCCCGGCCCTGACGGCGGCCATGCGCAAGCCGGTCTATGTCGATTGCAATGCGGTCAACGTCGAGACCGTGCGGGAGATCGCGGCCCTGATCGCCCCGACGGGCGCGGCCTTCCTCGACGCCGCGATCATCGGCCCGCCGCCCAAGTCCGGTGCCGCCGGCCCGCATCTCCACGTCTCGGGCGATGCCCCGGAGGCGATGCTGCCGCTGCGCGATCTCGGCCTCGACATCCGCACCATGACGGGCGGCATCGGTGCCGCCTCCGCGCTCAAGATGTCCTATGCGGGGATCAACAAGGGGCTCACCGCGCTGGCCGCCCTGATGGTGCTGGCCGCCGACCGGGCCGGGGCCGGCCCCGCCCTGCTGGCGGAACTCGCGGAGAAGGAGCCCGAACTTTTGGCACGCTTCGGCCGGGTTCTGCCCGATATGGTGCCGAAGGCCTATCGCTGGGTCGCCGAGATGGGGGAGATCGCCGGCTTCCTCGGCGACGACGCGGCCGGTCGGCAGGTTTTTGCCGGGGCCGCCGACCTTTTCGCCCGTCTCGCGTCGGACGGTGGTGCGGACGAGATCGCCGCCTTGCGGGCCTTCGCCACTGCGAGCGGCGCGTCGCTGCGGCGATGACGCGGCCCAAGCCCGTTGCCGGCTCACGCGCGGGCGCCTACATCGGCGGTCCCCGGCGCCGATGCGTTCGATGGTTTCGCGAACCCGCTCGGGCTTTGCATGGCGATGGGGTCTGTCGTGACGGGACGGTGCGGACCAGTTCTCTGCGCCGGTCCTGTGAGGCCTAGTGGGCCGGGTCGCGACAGGTGTGTCACGCGCGCGGGGAACAGGAACCGTCGCCGTGGCGCAAGGCCCACTTGAATAGGATCGCCCCGAGGCCGCGCGCGGTTCGGCCGCGCGCCGCGTCGTTCCGGGACGCAGCTTCGGGGCGTCCCGTTTCGCTTCGTTAAGGACATTGGCCGAGGATGCCACGAGGCCGGGGAACCGGTCGCGTTCCAGCGCATAGTCTCGGGCCTGACCATCATGCGACGCCTTCTCACGGGCGGGATCAAGGCGATCCTCGCCATCGCCGCACTCTCCACCGCTGCCCATTGGGCGATGCGCGTCCAGCGCGAGCCGTCCACCCTGGAACGCGTCGCAGCCACGCATTCCGATCCCGTCACCACGGGGTCGATCGAGCCGCGCAAGCCGAGCCTCGCCGTCGAAGACGTCACCCGCGGCCTCGACCAGCGCCGGTTGTCGGAGCTGATGGCCGGCGCCGTCCCCGAGAAGCCGAAGGTCCAGAAGGCGGTCGCCAAGCGCTGAGGTCTTCGATCGCGGAGACAGCCCGAGAGTCCATTGTCATGGGTTGGTCGCCGGCTTCTGGTTCGGTCGCAACGACCGACCACCGGAGAACCGGCCATGACCGACCAACCGATCCTGAATCGCCGTGAGACCCTCGCCGGCGCCGCCGCCCTCGCCCTGGCGGGGTCGCCGGCCTCGGCGCAACCCGCCGCCGCCGAGCAGGCCGTCGGCCTCGTCTACGAGACGACGGATGCGGGCGCGCGGCGCGGCATTCCCGACATCCTGGTCTCGAACGGCCGCGAGGTGGCGCGCACCGACGCCCAAGGGCGCTACGGCCTGCCGGTGGCCGACGGCGACGCCGTCTTCGTGATCAAACCGACTGGCTATGCCCTGCCGCGCGACGCCGACAACATCCCGCGTTTCTCCTACATCCACCAGCCGAACGGCACGCCGCCGGAACTCGGGCTGCGCTATCGCGGCCTCGATCCCACCGGCACATTGCCGGCCTCCCTCGATTTCCACCTGATTGCGGCGCCGGAACCCGACGCCTTCGACGTGATCCTGTTCACCGACACCCAGCCGGAGAGCCCGGTCGAGCTCGGCCATGTCCGCGACACCGCCGTCACGCGGGTTCTGGGCACCGGCGCCGCCTTCGGGATGACCACCGGCGACATCCTGTTCGACGACCTGTCGTTCTACGGCCGCTACAACCGCATCATCGGCCGGGTCGGGGTGCCGTGGTTCCATCTCGGCGGCAACCACGATCTCAATTTCGAGGGACCCGACGCGCGCTACAGCCGCGAGACCTTCAAGCGGATCTACGGCGCGCCGTACTATGCCTTCCATCATGGACGCGCCCTGTTCCTGATGCTCGACAACGTCCACTATCTCGGTGCCGCCTCGGGCACGGGCGGCATCGGCCGCTACGAAGGCCGCATCGGCCCGCGCCAGCTCGACTTCGTGAAGGCGGTGCTGGCGCAGACCCCGCGCGACCGGCTCGTGGTCGTGGCGATGCACATCCCGCTCGTCACCGACATCGATTCCAACGATCCGCGCCAGAACACCACCGACCGCGACGCGCTGATCGCCCTCCTCGACGGCCGCCGCGTCCTGAGTCTGGCCGGGCACACCCACACCACCGAGCACCATTACCTGCGCGGCGCGGGTTCAGGCGAAGGCGAGGGTGAAGAGCGCCACCATCATCACGTGCTGACCGCCGTGTCGGGCTCGTGGTGGAGCGGGCCGGGCGTCCGCACCGGGATCCCGAGCGCCGACAGCCGCGACGGGACGCCCAACGGCTTCCACGTCCTGTCCATCGACGGTGACCGCTACACGACCCGGTATCGCTCGGCGCAAGGCGAGCCGGACGAGGGCATGCGGATCATGCTGGAGAGCCAGTTCCGCGGCGGCGCCGGCGAGGTTCTGCGCGAGGTCCGGCCGATGCAGACGCTGCGGTCACCGGTCCCTCAGGACAGCATCGGCGCCACCGACCTCGTGGTGAACGTGTTCGATGGCGGACCGAGGACGCGCGTGCGGTATCGGATCGATGGCGGCGACGCGGTCGCGATGACGCGGACGCGCCGCACCGATCCCTTCGTCGCCGAACTGTTCCTGCGCTATCCGGAGACGAAGAAGCCCTGGGTCAAGGCCGAGCCGTCGAGCCACATCTGGACCGCGCGCCTGAGCCGGACCATCGGCGCCGGCACGCACCGGATCAGCGTGGAGGTGCAGGACGAATACGGGCGCCCGCTGCAGTCCGATCTCGTCCTGGAAGTCACCGCCTGACGGCGCACGCCGAGGCGGGACACCCGCAGCCGTCCCGGAACTCCTCCGGTGGCGTGCGGGTTGGGTCGACATATCCCGCCATGACGGAGAGTCAGAATGGCCAGTCCCGGCCTACCGATCCCTGAACCATTGCCCGGCGGAATCCCGGGCGATCTGCCGATGCCGCCGCCGCCCGACGAATCCCCGGATATCGGTCCGACCGGTCCGCGCACGCCCTATCCGGTGAACGACCCCGGTATCGGCGAACCCGCCGGTCCCGGCTCCGAGCCGGACTATCTGCCCGGTGGTCCCACCGATCCGGGCGTCCGGATGTGAATCCGGCTCAGTGATCGCCGTGCGACGCGCGGATATCACGGGGCGCCCCCAGGATTTCGGAGAGGCTCGTCACCACGTGGCGGGCCTCTTCGTCCGTCAGGCGCAACTGGAACGGCGGCAGCGCGCCCGCCTGGAGCGCGACCACCGCCTGCCCCTGCTCGTCGGTCCCGACCTCGATTGCCGAGGACGTGACGTCGAGCATCGCGATGTCCTCGGCGCCGATGTCTTCCGGGAGGTCGGGGTCGTCGGGTTCGTCGATGGCGGTGAGCAATTGCCCGACGGCGCGCACCAGAGCGCGGGCGGCGCGCGCGTCCATCACGACCGCCGTCGCCTGGTCGTCCTTCTGGAACGAGAGTTGAATATTCGCGCCTTCGAGGGAAACCGAGATGCCCGCCATGAATCGCCTAACTGCCTGGAACCGAACCCTTATATGGAAGGCTGAGCAGGTTGAACACAGGGGCGTTCGGCATTCGGGAGACGGGCGCCACCGCGTCGTTCGGCCCCAACGCCTTGTTGCCGCCGCATGATGACGCTACATGACAGTCAGCGGGTATCGGTAAGACGAGAGCTTGTTTGAACGAGCGCCTCACGTACCGCTGATTCCGTCAGGCCCACCGAAGAGGATCCGCTGCCTGCATCGTGAAGATGTAAGTTGTTGATCGACGAACGATACGAGGATCTATTTCGTGAATACCGGCACTGTTAAGTGGTTCAACGAGACCAAGGGCTACGGCTTCATCCAGCCTGACGACGGCGGCAAGGACGTGTTCGTCCACATCTCCGCGGTCGAGCGCGCTGGCATGCGCAATCTCATCGAAGGTCAGAAGGTCTCTTACGAGATCCAGACCGACAAGCGCAGCGGCAAGGACTCGGCTGGTAACCTCCAGGCGGCCTGATGCTCCCGGCGCCAGCCTCCGGGCTGGCGTCACCAAACGGTCGTCTGACCGTCCAACGTGATCGAACGACGTCCTTCCGGGAGGAATGGACCGCGTACAATCACACTCCTGCAACACATATCGACGATACCGGACCCACAGGGTCCCGCACATCCAAGACATCGAAAGCTTAAAAGAAAAATATGTTGTTCGAATACACCCGGCGCCGCGGCGTCCGGTCGCCCGTCACTGACGCGACGACCTTCAAGGTGGACCGTCTCAAGAAGGCCGCGACGCGCGGCGACAAGACCGTCGACCTCAGCCATCTCATCGACACCTCCTACAATTATCACTCGCCCCGCGAACTCCGCTGGCATCTGGCCGACCGTTTCGGTGTGGCCCTGTCCGCCGTGGACCTGCGCGAGCACGCCTGATCGAAGGCTTGAGGCCGCGTCGCCATGACGATGGCCGGCGCTGAGGCCCGGAGCGGGCTCGATCCTTCTTGATCAGATCGAAACGGTCCCATCCAACACCTCAGGACGAGGTGGAGGTATCCGGCGCATTTCGACCCGATCGGGCGCAAAGCGTATGATCCCGTCTCCGCTCGATTCCTTCGGTCATTGGCAACCACGGGTCCCCTCTCCTGGAAGGAGAGGGATAGGGAGAGGTGTGTGACCTCTTCGGAGAATTCACGACCCTCACCCCAACCCTCTCCCAAACGGGAGAGGGAGGCTGTGGCGCCTGGGCCAATCGAGGTCATCAACCGGAATCCGTATGATCCCGTCTTCGCCTGATCTCTTCGAGTTTTTGTAAGCGAAGGCTCCCTCTTCTTTATGGAGAGGGAGCAGGGCGCGATTCTGAAACCCGATCAAAGCTTCCAAAAATCAGCCGCGCGCCAGTGCGTCCACCACCTCAGTCCTGAGCCCGTTCGACATCGCGATCAGCGCGCCGTGGACGGGGTCCGGGCGGTTGTAGGTCGTGGGCTGTCCCGACGGATCGCTCACCGAGCCTCCGGCTTCGCGCAGGATCAGGTCGGCGCCGGCGAGATCCCAGTCCCGCGCATCCGACGACACCAGCCCGACATCGATCGTGCCATCCGCCACGCGGGCGACCCGTAGGGCCAGCGATGGTACGCGCGGGACGGCGACGAAGCCCGGCTGCACGCGGTCGCGCGCTCCCCCACGGGCGAGCGTGTCCATCATCGGCTTGGGGCCGGTCACCCGCGCCCCGTCCAGGCCGGCCTGCGCCGAGACCGTGATCGCCTGCCCGTCGCGGGTGGCGCCGAAGCCCGCCACAGCCTCGTAGAAATGCCCGCTCACCGGCGCGTAGACGAAGCCGATCAACGGCTGATCGCGCCACAGCAGCGCCACCGCGATCGACCAGTCGGGATGACCCGAGAGGAACGCCCGCGTGCCGTCGATGGGATCGACGATCCAGACCAGATCGGCCCCGAGCCGCACCGCGTCGTCGCTCGTCTCTTCAGAAAGCCAGGCGGCGGCCGGCAGCAGGGCGCTGAGGCGGATCTTCAGGAAGGTGTCCACGGCGACGTCGGCTTCCGTCACGGGCGATCCGCCGGCCTTCGACCAGATCCGCGCCTTTGTCGGCTCGCCCGCACGAAACAACGGCAAGGCGAGGGAGGCGGCCTCGCGAATCGCCTCGCGCAGGGCGGGAACGAGGGCGTGTGCGGCTTCCGGTGACATCGTGTCGGACATGCGTCTCCAAGCGGATCTGGCGGTGTGTGTGCGTGAAAGGCCTGGGGGCAGGAAAGGCCTTCGGGGGTAGGAAAGGCCTGGGGGCAGGGCGCGGCGAGGCGACGATGCGATGGCCTGTCCGTTGTAGGGTGCCGACCTGACCATCACAAGGATTCGCTACGCAGAGGTCGATACGCGGGAATGTCGAGGATCGCCGCAAGGAAGTGTTGAGCATTCCGCAGGCTTACCCCGCGTCCATATTTGCTTAACGCTCACTCTTAAGGTCGCTTGAGGAGATTAGACGCAATTCTGCTTGTCATAGACGGACGGTCCGACAGAGGCCGTTGCCTCCCACAGGGTGCCCAGGCGATGAACACTTTCGCAAACATGAATGGTCTTCACGATGAGGCGGCCGCACCGCGCTTCGTCGCCGCCCGCCTGCCCGTCATCGGTCGCTCCGCTGCCGTTCCGCCGGCCGGGATCGCGCTGTCGTTCTCGGAAGACGATTCCGACCGAAGCGGCGAGGACCGGTTCGATCTCCTCCTGGTGGATGCCGACGGTGCGGTGATCACCCGTCTCGGTCCGTTCTGCGAAGACGAGGTCGTCGCTCTGTGGCGGGACGTCTCCGCCAAGTCCGGCCTGCCGCGGATGATCGTCAAGGAGGACGGCGTGCTCGCCCCGGTGTCGCGCCAGTTGGGTCCGGTGGCCCTGGGCCTCACCCGCACCCGCCGCCGTCACGGCCTCCTGAGCGGCCGCCGGCCACGCTTCCTCGTGCGTCGCAAGACCGGCACCCTGCCGGTGCGTCCGCTGATCCATCGCGGCGAGAACGAGATCGCCTGCGGCGGCGTGTGCTGAGCCGTCATTAACGCAGGAAATGTTGCACGCTTGCGTCAAGCGTCAGACCCGCAAACAGGATCAGACCCGCATCCCGGTTCGACCGGAACAGGCCCAGCGCCCCGCGCCCGTCCCGCGTCTCCAGCCGGACAACCTGCCGCCCGAGATGGCCGGCAAAGAGCGCCACGCCGAAGGCCCCCACCACGCCAGCCCCTGCCTTCCAGGCGGCAAGCGCCACCAGGATCGCCGATGCCGCGTAGCAGAGCCCGACGGCGGCCTTGAGGCCACGTCCGAAGGTTCGTGCCGACGAGCGAATGCCGGCGATTTCGTCGTCCTCGATATCCTGCACCGCGTAGATCGTGTCGTAGCCGACCACCCAGGCGATGGTGCCCGCATAGAGCAGGTAGGCCGGCGCATCGAGCCGTCCGAACACCGCGACCCACCCCATCAAGGCGCCCCAGGCGAAGGCGAGGCCGAGCACCGCCTGCGGCATCGGCATGATTCGCTTCATGAACGGGTAGATCGCCACCGGCACCAGCGAGGCGATACCGACCAGGATGGCGGTTCCGTTGAATTGCAGCAGCACGCAGAGGCCGACGCCGGTCTGCGCCAGCAGGAACAGCGCGGCGTGCCGCGCGCGCACCTGCCCCGAAGGCAGGGGACGGGAGCGCGTGCGCTCCACCTGCGCGTCGAGGTCGCGGTCGGCGATATCGTTGTAGGTCGAGCCGGCACCGCGCATCGCCACCGCGCCGATCAGGAACAGCACCAGGTGAAGCGGGTTGGGGAACGCCGCATCGGTGGCGATGGCCGCGAGCGCCGCCGACCACCAGCACGGCAGCAGCAGCAGCCACCATCCGATCGGGCGATCGATCCGCGCGAGGCGCAGGTAGGGTCGCGCCCATCGGGGCGCGAGGGTGTCGACCCAATGCCCGGCCACCGCATCGGCGACGCGGCGATCCTCGGGTGCGGGCGTGCTCACGCCCGGCACGGAACGCGGATGATCGTCGTGAGTCTCAAGCCACCGAGTCGCAAGAGATCAGAGCGCGCCCTGGGGCATCTTGAGGCTGCCGGTGAGGCCGGGGCCGCCGAGCAGGCCACCGCCACCGCCGCCGTTCTGCGCCTGGGACTTGGCCTGGGCTTCCATCTTCGAGGCCTGGGCGGCGATCCCGCAGATCTTGGTGCGGATGCCCGAGACCTTGTTGTGATCGGCCTTGAAGCCTTCGGCGAACGAATCGGGGATCGAGCACCATTCCTTGTTGGCGGTGATCCACTTGATGCCCTCGACGCCGTTGCTCTGGAGCTTACCGAACAGCGCGCAGGCTTCCTGCGGAGTCATCTTCTTCTTGGAGTTCGAGGCCGAGTTCGCCTTGGCCACGAGGTCCTTGCGCGATTGCAGGGTCTTCTGGATCTCGCCGCACTCGGCGCTCTGGGCAAAGGCCGGAGCCGCCACGAGGGTGGCGCCGGCGAAGGCGACGGCCGCCGCTGCGATGGTCTTGAACGACATGCCTTGAGACTCCCTTTCCCCGGCCCCGCTCCGGGGACCGCGCCGACCCAGCGTCGTCGGCTGGCCGGCCGATTCGGTCGCAGGGTGACCCGTGACCGACGACCCTCGCCGCTACCGAACTGCGCGAAACGTTGCTCGGGCAGGTTTCGCCATAGGAATGTGGCGTCTTTCGAGCCGCAAACCGTTCTGGCCGATCGCAAGTGGGTAATCTGTCCAATGTCGGTGGCCGTTGCACGCTAGCAACACTGGCCGGGCGGCGACGGTTGACAGGATTTCGAGGCCACGCGACCACCGCGCATGGCCGCCTACGATTTCATCGCTCCCCGTCTCTTCGTCGAACCCGACCTGTCTGCCGGCGGGACGCTGCCCCTCGATCGGGCGCAGGCGAACTATCTGCTCAACGTGCTGCGGCGTGGGCCAGCCGACCCAGTCCTGGTGTTCAACGGACGCGACGGCGAGTGGCGGGCCGAGATCGTACAGAGCGGCCGCAAGAGCGCCGACCTCGTTGTGCGCGAGCGCACACGACCGCAGCCGCTGCGCTCCGACCTGCATTACCTGTTCGCGCCATTGAAGAGTGCGCGGCTCGACTACATGGCGCAGAAGGCCGTGGAGATGGGCGCCGGCACCCTCCGTCCGGTCTTCACGCGGTACACCCAGGGCGATCGCATCAACGCGGATCGCCTGCGCGCCAATGCCATCGAGGCGGCCGAGCAATGCGGCATCCTTACCATCCCCGAGACGCCCGAAGCCACACGTCTGCCGGCGGCGCTCGCCGATCTCAACCCTTTGCGCCTGCTCGTCTTCTGCGACGAGGATGCTGCCGTGTCCGACCCTGTCGCGGCCCTGCGCGGGGCGGCCGATCCGGCCACTCCGCCGCCGCTCGCTGTGCTCGTGGGACCGGAGGGCGGGTTCTCTGCGGAGGAGCGGGCGATGATCGCGGCGAGGCCGAACACGGTGGCCCTGTCGCTCGGTCCGCGCATCCTGCGGGCCGACACCGCCGCCGTCGCGGTGCTCACTTTGGTCCAGGCGGTGCTCGGCGACGCACGCTGAGGCGAGGCGCCACGTCCGTTGTTCGCCCTTGCCTGCTGGCTTAAGGAGGCGACTTCCCGACAGGGGCTCCACCATCGCGGTCCGGTGCGCCTCTCATCCGAACGACTTTCACGACGAGGCCAGCGCATGGCGCGCGATACGTCCGACACGACGCCGCTCACGACGCGGGACGAGCTCATCGCGTGGTTCGCGGAGGGCGAGAAACCGCGTTCGCGCTTCGCGATCGGCACCGAACACGAGAAGGTGCCGTTCTACCGGGACGGCAACCGTCCGGTCCCCTATGTGGGTGAGGCCGGTATCCGCGCCCTGCTCGAGGGTCTCGCCCGCGAGACGGGCTGGGAAGCGATCGAGGATGCCGGTCATCTCATCGGGCTCGCTGGCGCCGAGGGCGGGGCGATTTCGCTGGAGCCCGGTGGACAGTTCGAGCTGTCGGGCGCGCCGCTCGCCGACGTGCATGGGACCGCCGCCGAGTTGAAAACCCATCTCGCGGCGACGGCCCGGGCCGCCGATCCCCTCGGTATCGGCTTCCTCGATCTCGGCATGAGTCCGAAATGGACGCGGGAAGAGACACCCGTGATGCCGAAGAGCCGCTACAAGATCATGGCCGGTTACATGCCGAAGGTCGGGACGCTGGGCCTTGACATGATGCTGCGCACCGCCACCGTCCAGGTGAACCTCGACTTCTCGTCCGAGGCCGACATGGTGGCCAAGATGCGCGTCGCCCTGGCGCTGCAGCCAGTCGCCACCGCCCTCTTCGCCAACTCGCCCTTCACCGACGGACGCCCCAATGGTTTCCTGTCGCGCCGTTCCGAGATCTGGCGCGACACCGATCCCGACCGTACCGGCATGCTGCCGCGCGCGTTCGAACCGGGCTTTGGCTACGAATCTTACGTCGACTGGCTCCTTGATATGCCGATGTATTTCGTCAAGCGCGGCGAGACCTATCACGACGTCTCCGGTGCCTCGTTCCGCGACCTCATGGACGGCAGACTCGCGGCGTTGCCGGGCGAGCGCGCCACGGTGTCGGATTGGGTCAACCACGCCTCCACCGCCTTTCCGGAAGTACGGCTCAAGCGCTTCCTCGAAATGCGCGGCGCCGATGTCGGCGGCCCGGCAATGATCGCGGCACAAGCCGCGTTCTGGGTCGGCCTGCTCTATGACGACGCGTCGCTCGCCGCTGCCTGGGACATCGCCAAGGCTTGGAACGCCTGCGACCGAGAGGCCCTGCGCGCCACGGTTCCTCGTCTCGGGCTCGCCGCGCGTATCGCCGGGCGTCCTCTCGGCGCGGTGGCAGCCGAGGCGCTCGCCGTGTCGCGGGCCGGTCTTGCGGCGCGTGGGCGCCGGGATGGGCACGGGCGCGACGAGACCCAGTATCTCCAGCCCTTGGAGGCCATCGTCGCCGCTGGCCGATCGCATGCCGAGGACCGTCTCGCCGATTACGAGGGAGCCTGGCAGCGTTCGGTGGAGCCCGCCTTCTCACGGTGCGTCTTCTGAGGCGGGTGGAGGATTACGCAAGATCGCACAGCCGTGCTTGAGCGCACTTGGCCTCCGTGCTTGACTGTTGCGTTCTCGGAACGGTTCGCCAACTTTGCCGTTCCTAAGGGTCTACGCCCTTCTTGATGGAGAACGCTCGCATGTCGCGCATCCTGACTCTCGCCCTTGCCGGCACCACCGCCATCGGCCTGACGGCCGGTTCGTTCACGGCCGCGCAAGCCGCGCCGATGCCGGCCCTCAACGCTGTGCAGGTCGGCGGCGGACATGCTGCCGTGGAGAACGTCCGGTATCGCGGCGGCTACGGGGGTGGCTACGGCTACCGTCGATATGGCGGCGGCTACGGCCGCGGCTATTACGGCGGTTACCGCCGCGGCCCGGGTGTCGGTGGTGCGCTTGCCGCTGGTGCGGCCCTCGGCATCATCGGAGGTGCCATCGCCGCCAGCCAAGCTCCGCGCTACGGCTACTATGATCGCGGCTATGCCGGCGCCGGATATGGCGCCTATGGGTACGCCCCGTCCTACGGTTACGCCGCTCCGGCATATGGCTACGCGCCGGCCTACGGTTACGGCTACCCGGCCTACGGCTACTGAGCGGACGTAACACGCGGGTGCTCACTGGGAGCACCCGGCAATTTGAAAGAAATCCCGCCTATGGCCACGTGCCATGCGCGGGATTTTTTTGTGAACGGGCCGGCTTCGAGAGGGACATCACTTTTGGATGCAGCCGAAAAACCCGTCGAACTCGACCTAACCGGCCTGAAATGCCCGCTGCCGGTCCTGCGGACGCGAAAGGCCTTGCGGAGGCTCGACCCGGGAGAGCTCCTCGTGGTGGTGTGCACCGATCCGCTTGCGGCCATCGATATCCCACATCTCGTCCGAGAGGAGGGTGATGCTCTGGTCGCTCAGGACCGAGCGGGCACCGCCATGCGTTTCACGATCCGCCGCTCCAGACTGCGCTGAGCGCATCCGTCCGCCTCATTGATGCACCACCCCCCTGCTAGGGCGCATCCGGTCTCGGCCGGTCGTCTTGGATCGGTCCACTGGGGAGAACAGTATGGCGCCGATCATTCGCGGCACCCGAATCCTGCACGATGGCTGGAGCCGCTTCCTCGTCGCCGAGGTGACGATGCCGGACGGAACGCGTCTCGCGCGCGAGATCGAGGATCACGGACGGGCCGTCGCGGTGCTGCCCTACGATCCGGTGCGCCGGGTCGCACTCCTGGTCGAGCAGTTCCGGCCGCCGGCCTTCTATGCGGCCGGAGCCTTGTCGCTCCTCGAAGCGCCGGCCGGCTTGCTCGACGAAGCCGATCCGGAGGAGGGCGCGCGTCGCGAAGCCTACGAGGAAACCGGCGTCAAGCTCGGTATCCTGGAGCGCGTCACCTGTGGCTGGAGCATGCCGGGGATTTCCACCGAGCAGATGGATCTGTTTCTCGCGCCCTACGCCGAAGCTGATCGATCCGGCCCGGGTGGCGGTGTCGCCGCCGAGCACGAGGACATCACCGTGCGCGAGATCCCTCTAGCCGAACTTGCCGCATCGAGCGAGAGCGGCGACCTCACCGACATGAAGACCTTGCTCCTGGTCTTCGCCCTTCGGCTGCGCCATCCGGAACTGTTCGACCGGGGGTAACTGGGGTCCGATCAGGATTTCTGCTGCACGCGCTCGATGGTCGGGTGCACGTCGCGCGTGACGCGCCGTGTACCGCGCGGCGATTGCTTCGCCACGAGCCAAAGGAACTTCCACGACCGGACGAAGTAGCGGTGGAACAGGCGCCGCGGTGCGTGCGCGAAGCGGAAGAGCCATTCGAATCCGATGCGCTGCATCAGCACCGGGGCGCGCGGTGCCAATCCAGCCGCGACGTTGACCGCGTCGCCGACGGCCAGGACGATGGGCGCCCCGAGGGCGGGACCTAGCCGGTCGACCCAGATTTCCGATCGCGGCGCTCCCACGCCAAGGACGAGAAGCGTCGTCTCGTGCGCCCGCACCTGCGCGGCAAGGGCGCGGCCATAGACCTCGTCTTGCTCAAAGCCGATGGGCGGGACGGTGGTGGCGACGGCCGAGGCCGGAAACCCGCCGGCGACGACCCGTGCGGTGAGGGCCTCGGCGATCTCCTCGGTGGCGCAGATGAAATAGACCCTGCGCGCCGCGCTCCATGGCTCGCACAGTGCGGTGGCCAGAAGATCGTGCCCGGTGACGCGCCGTGCTCCGCGTTCCCCGCGCAGCCATGCGAGCCAGAGCAACGGCATCCCGTCGAGGGTGCGTGCCGCGGCCCCGTCATAGGCTTTCCGGAACGCCGGATTTTCGGACAGCGTGATGACGTGGTCCATGTTGGCGGTGACCACGAGGCGCGGACCCGTGGCGGGATGCGCTCGAGCCGCTGCCAGGATGTCGGCGGCACTTCCCCGCGTGAACGAGACGTCGAACAGGCGGATGCTGGTGCGCGGGATGGAACGCTGGCGCTCTCCCTCTTGGTCGGGTGGCATGGGTAGAGGACGTTGCGTCATGGCATCCTGCCTCTCATCCGAATGATCGTCCGTCGTCCGAGCGTTCCTCCGGAGATCAAGCATCGACGGCTCGGAAGCTGCGCGCACCGGAGGCGGTCCCGGTCACGGACAAGCTCCTGCGCCGGTCGCGGCCTGCCCCGAGCAACAGGGCAAGTCCTGCGCCCAACGCAAGCCCGAGGGCAAGCGCGAGAGGCAGCACGACCTTGGGAGAGGGCGGCCATGTGCGCAGCCGGGCCGGGGTCGCAGACGAAATGACGCGGACGTTGGAGCTGTTGAGCCGCTCCTGCTCGCTGGTCTCGCGCGAGCGGCGCAGGAACGTCTCGTAGACCGACCGCCGGGCCTCGAGTTCGCGATCGAGTTCCCGCAGTCCGACATTGGCGCGATCGTTGCCGGCCGTCTCGACCTTGGCCCGATCGAGGCTGCGACGCACCGCGGCTTCGCTCGCGGCGGCCCGATCGAAATCCTTCTGCGAGGTGTCGATGATCCGCTCCTTTTCACGCTGGATCAGGCGCTGGAGGTCGCGCTGCTGGGCATATTGCTCGGCCATGGCCGGGTGGCGCTCGCCGAGGCGCGCCGCCAGTTCGGCGGTGTTGCGCGACAGGGTGGCGTATTGCTGGCGCAGGCCCTGCATTTCGAGGGATTGCAGCATCTCGGGGAGCGCCGTCCCGGCCTCGCCGAGGCGCATCCGCCGGGCCTGTTCGAGACGCGACTTCGCCTCGGCGGTCCGGATGTTGGCGGTCACGAGTTGCTGGTTGAGGTCGCTCAGCTGCTGGTCGCTGAGGAGTCGGCCGCTTGTGGTGACGAGCTTGTTGGTCTCGCGGTAATTCACGACCTTGCGTTCGGCCTCTTCCACGCCCTGGCGCAGGGTGGCGAGGCGACCGGTGAGGGCGTCGGAGGCGCGCCGAGCGGCATCGGTGCGCGCACGGGCTTCCTCTGCGAAATACGCGTCCCCGATGGCATTGGCGATGCGCGCCGATTTCTCCGCGTCCTCGGTCTGAACGTAGACGTCGATCACGAAGGTCCGCTCGGCCCGGCGCACGCCTAGCTTCATGCGCAACGCGTCGAGGGCGATGTTGACGGGATCGCGGTTTCCGCCCGGCGCTTCGAGGCCAAGGGTCTTCCTCAGCGTGATCATGATCGGATTGGTCGAGGGCGGCCGGACGAATTCGTCGTCCTGCATGAGGTCGAGCCGCTCGACGACCCGGCGCAGCACGCTGTCCGATTGCACAACGCGCGCCTGGCTCTCGGCGATGGACACGCCGCTATCCGCCTGTGGGCTGCGGTTGCTGAGGTCGTTGGCGATGACCGGCAGGTCGGCGGGATCGACGAGGATCTGGATGCTCGAGGTGTAGGTCGGCTTCAGCAGGTTGAGCACGACGATGGCGAGCCCCACGCTGATCAAGCCGCCCAGGATGATGAAGGCGCTGCCGCGCCACAGGCGGCGCAGGACGATGCCCGCATCCATGGAAGGCTTCGCATGGCCCGCGATCATCACCGGTTCGCCATGGACCGGGCTCCCGAAGTCGAACATCTGTCTCGTCCCCAGACCTACTTGCCGCCAAGGCGATGTCGCCCCGTCATCGTCCCGTTCTGCAACGGCACCTGTGCCGATCCGGCACGGTTCGCCCCGTCGACGTCACGAACAGCAGACCATCTGCAGCCGGCGTGCCATCCAAAGTCGACCATCTCACGCATCAGTCTTCATCGATACTTAAGCATAGAGGCGACTTTTTCGATCGACTATGTACCGTAGCAAGAGAGTACTTTCGACCCGACGCTTTCCTGCGGTGTCTATCGAAAAATATCTGTGCAGAACCGGCGCTAGAGTCGGGGCAGCGTCGCTGGCCGCCGTCGTGGCAGGCGAGCCGGCTCCACGTCGTCCAATGGGTCCTAAGGAGCGATTACAGCTTCGGGGTCATCCGCATAGGCGGCAGGTCCATCGCTGAGGAAGCGGCGGAAGCGTGCTGCATCCTGTGCCGCGAGGCCATTCCAGCGCGCGACGTTGGCCCGGGAAGCCTGCGACGCGGGTCCGAGCCGCCCGCATCCGACGAAGGCGATCAGGTCCGCTGCCGCCGCCTCGGGCGCCTCGGGCGTGATGAACAGGGCGGATTGCCCCAGCACCTCCGCGAAGACCGGTCCGATGGGGGCCACCACCGGCAGCCCGCCATGCTGCACCTCGAGGAGAGGCAGGCCGAGTCCTTCCGCTTTGGAGGTCGACAACAGGAGATGGCAGCGGCCGACCAGAGCGCGCAGGCCGGAATCGTCGACATAGCCGTGTAGGGTCAGGAAGGATGGCGGCGCGGCCAGAAAGTCGTGCCGACCCCAGCCGACCCGGCCGACCACGTGCAGTTCGGCCGGAACCCCCGCGGCATTGAGCGCTGCCACGAGGGCGATGGCCGCCGGGTAATCCTTGCGCGGCTCGATGGTCCCGATGGACAACAGCCGTAGCGGCTCCCCCGGCATGTAGGTCGCTGGCTCTGGGAGGTCCGCAAGACCGAACACATCGCGCACCGCAGGGCGCAGGAGCGCAACTAGCGCGGACGACGCGCAGACGGCCCGGACGGCCTCGCCGGTGGTGCGAGAATTGACGAGGAATCGCTGCCCGAATCGCATGGCGAAGGCGAAGCTCGGAGCCATGTAGAGCCGGCTCTTCCAGCTCAGGTCCGCCGGCCGCGTCAGCAGGAAGGTGTCGTGGACGTAGATGAGGCACCGCTGTCCAAGCGCAACGGAGAGCGGCCCCGGCGGGAAGCCCGGAAACACGAACAAGGCCGACGGATCGGCGAGCGCACGGGTGGGCAGCCCGAGATGCTGGGCCGCGATCATGTGTGGCACGCTCCTGCTGCGCAGGGGGCGGACCGTATGAGGTCGCAACGCTTCGGGGGCGAACAGATCGAGAGCGACCCGCTCGATGCCGGTGATGTGGCCGCGCAGATGGGTATGGTCGACGTAGATCCGGCGCGGCGTCCGAGGGGGCGTGCTCATCGGCGCATCCCCTTCACGCGCCCGGTGATACGGATCGCCACGTAAAGGACGCGGCGCAGCCAGAGCGGTTGGCCCCGTCCGAGCGCAGCCTGCTTGGCGCGCCGCACCAGCCGCACCAGGGACGGCGACGGTGCCGGTACGGTGCCGGTGCGACCGGGATGGCGCTCCTTGGCGAAAGCGAAGCGCGCAAGCATCTCCGGGAGGAACCGGATGCGGTCTTGGGCCGGAACGAGGCCGCGTGCGGCGAGCACGTCCTGCATCCGCATCGCCGCCGCCGCGTGGCTGAATCGGCTCTCGAGGGCGATCCGGCCCCAGGCTCCGAGGGCGCGCCGACGCTCCGGATCGGCGATCAGGGCCGCGAGCGCGTCGGCCAGAGTGTCCGGCCCGATGGGAACGAGAACGCCCGACACACCGTCGATCACCGCGTTGGTCAGACCGGAAGCGCGGTAGGCGACAGTCGGCGTCCCGCACAGGCCGGCCTCGACGGGGGTCTGGCCGAGGGTCTCGTTGCGGCTGGCGGTAATGTAGAGGTCGCAGGCGCCGTACCATTGCGCCAGGGTCGCTTCGTCACCCACCGGTCCGGCGCAGATCAGGTTCGACAGCCCGGTGGCCGCCGGGTCGTCGAGGCGACCGACGGCGACGAAGGTGATGCCCGGCCGCGCGACCCGCTTCAGCGTCGCTACCAGATCCGCGAAACCCTTGCCGGGGGCGTCGGCGATCACCGCAGCGAACATCACCAGCACGTCACGCGCCGGCAATCCGAGGCGATTTCGCAAGTCCGCCCTATCACCTGGGCGAAACACGCCCGTGGGGAAGGCGAGGTCGATCCGCTCGATCGCCGTGCCGGGCGGGGCGAGCCGTCGCGCGAAGTCTGCGGTCCAGGCGGAATTGGCCAGCAGCAGTGGCGCGCCGGGACCGGCCAGGAGCGCTTGCTTGGCGGTGTAGGCGGCGGCGATCCGGTTGGGCGCGAGCTGCGGGTACTGCGTCGGGGAGGGGCAGCGGGCGTCACAGCCGGTGGCGATGACGGCGCACTCCGCGGGAAAGGCGCAGCGCCCGGTAACGGGGAAGAAATCGTGCAACACCGCCGCCACAGGTGCGTAGCGGCCGAGCTGTGCCAAGACCTCCGTTCGCCGGGTGACCCCGTGGATGTTCCCCGCCAGTACCAAGCCGTAGGCGCCGTCGCGAACCGCGTCTCGGGTCCGCGGGAAGTCATCGGTCCATTCGGCCGCTGCCGGTATGGCTTCTGCGTCCAGACGCAGATCGGTGATCGCGTGGCCGGCGAGCGCAAGCGCGTCGGCGAGGCGGCGATGTGCGATGCCGGCTCCACCGCCATAGCCCCGGTCCGTCACTGCCGCCACCGTGAGGCCGCCCGCGATCGGGCCTGGATCGGCTCCCGGCGCCCTCTGCAGAAGGACGGGCCGTCCGATCCGCGCAAGACGGGCGCCCGTAGCGGCGAGATGCGGCCAAGCCGCCGCGACCGCGTGTTCGCCCGGGTCTTCGAGGCCGCCGGCGTCGACCAGACTCGTGCGCGCAATCAGGATTTCGCCGCCGGTGAAGGGGGCCAATGTCCCCCCGGATGGGACCGAACCCGCTATCTTTCCGGGCGCCTGCCCGATGGCATCGAGGCCGATCACGTGTCGGTCGAACACCACGCGCAGCCCGGCCACGAGATCGGCGCCACTCATCACCGCCTCCAGGCAGAGAGCCGCGAGTGCGCCCGGCGCCAGGAGGTCGCCGGCGCGCAGGACAATGAGGTAATCGAGCGTCGGATCGGCCAATACGGTCGTGACGATCTCCTGTCGGATCGCCTGACCAGCCGCCCCAGATGGCAGCGCTGCGTATCGCGATTCCGGATATCCCTGGGCTGCCACCGATGCCGCGCTGGTAGAGAGATTGGCGTCGTCCCCGCCGGGGACGATCAGCACCAGAACCTGCGGCCAGGGACGGCCGTCCGGAAGGGCGTCGGGGCGCATATCGGCAGGCCAAGCCTGCGTAGCGAACGGCCAAGCGGCGACGCCGTGAGCGTCCTCGCTATCGTCGGTTCCTGCATCGGGTGGCGGACCGGACGCTATGCGCCTGTCGATCATTCCGGGCTGTCCATCTGGAATCCATGCGGCGGACCGGGCCGGAGGACGGGACGCCGACACACTTGCACCCGCACCATCGCGCGCGAGTGTTGATGCTTCCGTAAGCAGGCGACCTAGTACGGGCCGCGCATGGCGGTGCCGGCAGCAGACTTGTACGGTCGAGGCACGTCGATGCGGGATGTAGCTCAGTTCCGGCGGTCTATTCGGACATCGAACGGAACCGGCGAGCACGAGCGTCGCGGCGGCCCGAGACGTCGCGACGACGAGGCCCGCTCCCGTCCCTGTCGGCTACGATTCGCTGAATATCCAGCGTGGCGCGTCGACGGATGCAGCCGGCGATCGATCGGACGAGGCTCCGCTGTTCTTGATGGCGCCGTCGATCTTGTCACCTAGCTCCGCCTTCGACGCCTCGGCCGTGGCAAATTCCAGGGTGTCCGTCTGCCCGCAGGTCGGGCACTTCACGGTGCGATCTCCCACATCCGCTTCGACGATCTCGGCCTCGATGCTGTGCGACCCGCATTGGATGGTGCGATCCGGCTGATGTCCCATCCGTCGACTCTCCTCAAGCGTCTCAAACGTGTCGTTCATCGACCTTAGCAATGAATGGACCGACCCGAACGATGCGCGCGCAGGACTGGGAATGCGCTGACGCCCGCCACCGGTGCTTGGGTGGGCACCTTCGGTTTGTTCGCGGTGCCAGCCGCTATCGGCACTGTTCGCGATGCTGTTGGCGTCCGCTCTCGCTATGACCCTGTGTTCCGAACCCACGGCCGCGACAAGCGCGGGAGAAAGTTCGCCCATTCAGAATTTGAACCTCGGACGCGGGAGAGGTCCTGTCGCGAAGCGGACCGGCCAACGGCGGGCCATCCGTGAATCGCCGAAATTTTCGGTAGGGGACAGTCACCATGGCATTTGAATCGCCGATCACATGATCGAGAGCCTCGATTGCCTCTGTGTTCGATCCAGTCCGGTCAGATAGCAAAGCCCCGCCACCGAAACCCAACGATGAGAAGACCGAAGACGAGCACGAACAGGATGTAATACTTCAGACCGAAGATCCGCCTCGTCCACCAGATACCCCTCGGGGTCATCATGAAACCTTTCCTGCTTTCGAGCCCGGAAAAGCCGGCCCGTATCATCAAGAGAAATCTATCACGGGTCGCGAATTCTGACGCGCTCCCGTTCCGGCAAAACAGGCTGTCATGCCGTTGCTAAGCTCCAGCGCCATTCGACCGATACACGGACATGCGATTGGGATTGGAGGCCCTGCTACCGCAAGCGATGCCAGGGGGCGAACGCCACCGTCGTGCCGAGCGCCAGCGCCGTTAGAAGCCAGGGATGATCATACGCGATGGCGTAGACGACCAAGCCGACGAAGCCGGCGGCGATGGCGCACATCAGGGCGAGGACGGAGAGGTTCACGAACGGTCAGCCCCTGTCGGGTCGCGCCTGCAGGATTGCGGCACGGACGAAGGGGCGTTTGAGCAGCGGGCCGGCACCGCTTCGATTGACGAACTCATTGGCACCGGGGTGTCGCCTGATGGCCTTGCCGAGATTGAGCCGATAGCCCTCCTTGAAGACGAACGGCAACGCCATCGGATCGGCCATGAAGGCTTCGATCGCCGCGTTCACCTCGACGTCGGAGATGAGGTTCAATTCGCACAAGGCGAGGATCGTCAGCTTTTCGGTCATGCCCGATGGATAGGCCGGTCTGGCGTCGTTTCGCAACGGGGCCATGATTCCCAGGCTTGCCGCACCGGCATCCAAGGCGACCGTTTCGCCTCCCCATGTCCCTTGAGCCGCGGGGTCGGCCGGTGACGATAAAAGCCTCGCGGATGTGCTCTGAACGCGAAAGAGCCCGGCCTTTCGGCCGGGCTCTCTGGGTGTCGCGGTCTCGAACATCTGGCCCGATGGCGCCCGGTATGGGGCGCCGGTCGGGTCCTAGTACGTGCCGAACTTGTAGTTCAGGCCGGCGCGGACGACGGCGAACTC
>NZ_JAAHTB010000023.1 GCF_010692745.1 Methylobacterium sp. BTF04 | reverse complement strand
CCTTCCGCATGCGCAACCGCGACCTCGTCTACGTCTCCAACGCCCCCTTCACCGAGGTCCAGAAGGTCCTGTCGGTGTTCTCCACCGTCACCGCCCCCGTCTCCGCCGCAGCCAGCGTCTATGGCGTCGCGCGGTAGTAGGGGTGAGCGGTCGGGGCGCGAGACCGCCTCTTGCCTTCTCGTGCGGCATCCCGCACGGGTCGTTCAAACCATGGGCCGCAATGCCCGAGCGTAGCCGGCCTCCACGTCGCCAGGCGCTCGCCGGACGTTCGTATGAGAGATCCGCTTAAACCTTCGTGAGGTCGAACGGGGCGTGAGACGGGGCGAGATGAGGTTCAGACGCGAGGTCCGGCGCCTCGGGCTCGCGGGTCGTGTGGCTGGTTGCCTCGGCCTGCTCGGCATCGCTCCAGCCTGTGCGGACGTCGTCATCGGCGTCGCGGTGCCGCGCTCGGGCGCCTATGTCGGCGTGGGCGAACAAGTGCTGCGCGGGGTCCAGGCGGCCGCCCGCGACGCCAATGCTCGCGGTGGTCTCGACGGTGAGACGATCGTCCTCGACGTCCAGGACGATGCCTGCGATTCCAACAAGGCGGTGGCGGTGGCCAACCACTACGCCGCCGGCAATGTGCGCCTCGTCGTCGGCCATGTCTGCTCCAACGCCTCGCTCGCGGCCTCCGAGGTCTATGCCGCCAACGGCACCGTGATGATCACGGCGGCCTCCGTCGCCGCCAAGCTCACCGACCGCGGCCTGCCGACGATCTTCCGCGTGTGCGGGCGCGACGACGATCAGGCCAAGCTGTCGGCCACCGTCTTGGCGGAGCGGTTTCGCGACAAGAAGATCGCCATCCTCAACGATCTGACGCCGGGCTCGCGCAACCTCGCCGCCGCGACCAAGGAAAACCTCAACCGCATCGGCATCAACGAAGCCATCGCCACGGCGTTTTCCGCCGGGGACGCCGACGACGCGGCGCTCGCCGACCGCCTCAAGGAGGCCGGCATCGCGGTGGCGTATTATGGCGGCGATGCCCGCGAGATGGGCCGTCTCGTGCGGATTTCGGCCGAGCGCGGGTTCAAGCCGCAATGGTTCGGCACCTCGGCCATCGCCACCCAGGAATTCGCCACCACCGCCGGGTCGGCCAGCAACGGCGTGCTGATGACGTTCTACCTCGACCCGCGCCGCAAGCCCGAGGCGGCCGCCGTGGTCGCGGCCTTCAAGGCCGAGGGTGTCGAGCCCGAAGGCTCGACGATCTATGGCTATGCCGCGCTCCAAGCCCTTGTGGCAGCGGGCAACTTCGCCCACACGCAGGATTCCAGGCGCATCGCCGCGACCCTTCACGCCGAGCGGTTCGACCTCGTGCTCGGCTCGGTGGGGTTCGACGCCAAGGGCGACGTCACCGCGCAGGGCTATGTGCTGTATGTCTGGAACGACGGTGCCTTTACGTACGCCAAGTGACCCTGAGTGACCCCAAGTGATGGCAGCGACGTCCGGTGAGGCAGGGGCTGACCCGATGGCGTCGATGCCCGATCATGGGATCGATTCGGGGCCACCCTCGTTCCCGTTCGACGCACCCGAGGCCGTCGGCGCCGAACGGCGCACGATAATCGAGACCGCGACGATCCAGACTTCGACGACCCAGACTTCCAAGCGAGGCGTCATGGCCCCACCTCTTGCGCGACGCGCGCTCTTGTCCGCCGGCCTCGGCGGTGCGGCGGTCGCCGTTTCGGGCCCCGTCCGGGCCGAGGCCGCTCCCGACCTGAAATGGCGCCTCGTCTCGTCCTATCCGAAATCCCTCGACATCCTGTACGGCGCCCCCGAACTGCTGGCCCGCACCGTGGCCGAGGCCACCGACGGGCGCTTCCAGATCCAGGTCTCGGGTCCCGGCGAGCCGGTGCCCGCGGACGGACTCCTCGATGCGGTCTCGGCCGGCACGGTGGAGATGGGCTACGGGCCGGCGACCTTGGGAGCCGCCAAGGATCCGACCTTCGCACTCGCCACCGCCCTGCCCTTCGGCCTCAATGCGCGCGGCCAGAGCGCGTGGTGGCTCCAGGGCGGTGCCGCCGACCTGTTCGGCGAGATCTTCGCCAAGCACGGGCTGGTGGCGTTGCCGGCCGGCAATACCGGTGCGCAGATGGGTGGTTGGTTCCGTCGCGAGGTGAAGGCGCTGTCCGACCTGCAGGGGCTGAAGCTGCGCATCGGCGGCCTCGGTGGACAGGTGCTGGCGAAGTTCGGCGTGGTGCCGCAGGCGACGCCCGGCCCGGAGATCTATGCGGCGCTGGAGTCGAAGGCCATCGACGCGGCCGAGTGGATCGGCCCCTACGACGACGAGAAACTCGGTCTGCAGAAGGTCGCGCCGACCTATCATTATCCCGGTTTCTGGGAGGGGGGCGCCCTGATCCACCTGTGGTTCAACGCCGAGGCCTGGAAGGGCCTGCCCAAGGCCTACCGGGCGATCCTGCAGGCGGCCGCCGCCCAGGTCCACGCCGACGTCCAGGCCAAATACGACGCACGCAATCCGCGGGCGCTGCGCCGCCTCGTCGCCGCAGGTGCGCAGTTACGCCCGTTCCCGCAGGAGGTGATGGAGGCGGCCCTCAAGAACGCGAACGACGTCTATGCCGAGATCGGCGGCAAGAACCCCGACTTCAAGCGCGTCTACGAGGCGATGAAGACCTTCCGGAACGAGGAATATCTCTGGTTCCAGGTGGCCGAATACACCTACGACAACTTCATGATCCGCGCCCGCGCCAGAGGCTGAGCCACGGGCTGGAGGGATAGCGGGCAGAAAAAAAGGCCGCTCCGAAGAGCGGCCCGAAGTCTAGGGAGGAAACGCCCAAGAAGGGCAGCAGGACCGCGACGCCATCGCGCTCCCGCAATGCACAATCTGATCCTCTGGCGCGGAAATGCAAGATGGTTGGGGCAGGATCACTGTCGCTTTCCGTGTCGCCGCGCACGTTGAGACAATTCTGTATCCAAAATGTCGCAGGTGACGATTCGGCCTGCCGCACTCGTTTCAGTCCTGCGGCGCGACGGACGTCCGACGTCTAAGGCGCTGCCCGCAGTGGCGTTTCACCCGATTCGGCGGCAACGATCGACGCGCCTTCGCGGGGCGCGCCGGTGACGCATTCTTTTCTTCACGGCAATGGGAGCGATTTCGCGCGATGGCGATTCAGGCTGGACGACTCAACATCCTCAACGACGTCGCGCCGCGGGCCGATGGCGCCTACGTCGTCTACCTCCTGCAGCAGGCCAACCGCGCCCACGGCAATCCCGCGCTGGAATATGCCGTCGAGGAGGCCAACCGGCTCGGTCTTCCGGTCCTGGCCTGCTTCGGCCTGCTCGACGGGGCCAACGGCTTTCCCGAGGCCAATGCCCGCCACTACGCCTTCCTGCTCCAGGGGCTGGCCGACGCCAAAGCCGGGCTCGATAAGCGCGGCATCGGCTTCGTGATGCGCAAAGCCTCCCCCGCCGACATCGCCATCGATCTGGCCAAGAACGCCGCTCTCCTCGTCCTCGACCGCGGCTATCTGGCGATCCAGAAAAGCTGGTACGGGCAGATCGTCGACGCCGTGAAGACCCGCATCGTTCAGGTCGAGGGCGACGTGGTGGTCCCCGTGGCGGTCGCCTCGGGCAAGCACGAATACGCGGCCCGCACCCTACGCCCGAAGCTGCACAAGCTCCTCGACGAATACATCGCGCCGCTGACGCAGCGCCAGGTGAAGCACAAGGCCGGGCGTGGCCTGCCGACGAGCGAAATCGACATCTCGGACCCCGATGCGGTGCTGGCGGGCATGAGTCTCGACCGCGACGTCGCCCCGGTGCGTCGCTTCATCGGCGGTGAGACCGAGGCGCGCCGCCGCCTCGCGGCCTATCTCGCCGGACCGTTCGCCAGTTACGGCGCCGAGCGCAACAAGCCGGAGGCGGCCGCCGCTTCGCACATGAGCCCCTACTTGCATTTCGGGCAGATCTCCCCGGTGGAGATCGCGCTCGCGGTGCGTGCCGCCAAGAAAGGCGGCGACGCGGACAAGGCGTCCTACCTCGAAGAGCTGATCGTCCGGCGCGAACTGGCGATGAACCACGTCCACTACACCAAAGGATACGATTCCTACGCTCACGCGGTCCCCGAATGGGCGCGCAAGACGCTGGCCGAGCAGGCCGACGACCCACGGCCCCACGCCTATACCGAACGCCAGCTCGCCGAGGGTGAGACCCACGACATCTATTGGAACGCCGCCCAGGCCGAGATGCGCGAGACCGGCTACATGCACAATCACCTGCGCATGTACTGGGGCAAGAAGATCCTCGAATGGTCGCCCTCCCCCGAAGAAGGGTTTCGGCGCACGCTCCGGCTCAACAACCGCTACTTCCTCGATGGCCGCGACGCGAATTCCTTCACCAACGTCGCCTGGATCTACGGCTTGCACGACCGGCCCTGGGCCCGGCGGAAGATCTTCGGGACGGTGCGCTACCAGAGCGAGAACTCGTTGAGGAAATTCGACGCCAAGGCCTATCTCAAGACCGTCGAAAAGCTGTGCCGCGCCGAGGCGTGAGGTCGCCCCGAGAATGGGGTACGCCCCTTGCCTGACAGGACCTTCCTGCCTGACAGGACCTCCTTGCCTGACGCGAGTCTTGTTTGCCCGACACGGCCTCGCGCCCTCCGGACTCTCCCATGCCCCGACGCCTGCTTGTCCGCCCCTCGATGACGCGTCTGCGCGGAGCGGCCGTCGACGCCTTCGCGATCTGGCGCCGCCGACTGCTGTTCCTCGCCGGCGGCGTCTGCGTCGGTCTCGCCGCCGTACTGATGGCGACGCTGGCCGATGCCGCCCAGGGGCTGTTCAAGCGCGGGCTCGGGCTCTCGCCGTGGCTGGCTCTGGCGATCACGCCCGCGGGGTTCGGCCTGTGCGCTTATCTCGCGCTCACCGTGTTTCCGAACGCGCAGGGCTCGGGCATCCCGCAGGTGATCGCGGCGCGCCATACCGGGCAACTCGCCTTGCGCCGCGCGCTGGTCTCGCTGCGGACGGCATTCGGCAAGATCGTGGTGATGACCCTCGGCCTGCTGTTCGGCGCCTCCACCGGGCGTGAGGGACCCACGGTCCAGGTCGGCGCGGCGATCATGGCGGCGGCCGGCCACCTGACCCCCGAGCGCCAGCCGGGGCTGATCCTCGCCGGCGGGGCCGCCGGGGTGGCGGCGGCCTTCAACACCCCCATCGCCGGCATCGTGTTCGGCATCGAGGAGCTCAGCCGCGCCTACGAGGCGCGCAACGGCGCTCTGATCGTGGCCGCCATCGTCGCCGCCGGCCTGACCGCGCTGGCGATCACCGGAAACTACACCTATTTCGGCACCTCGAGCGCCACCCTCCCCTTCGGTCGCGGCTGGATCGCCGTGCCGGTGCTCGGCGCGCTCGGCGGGCTGACGGGGGGCGTGTTCTCCCGCATCGTCATCCTGTTCGCCCGCGGTCTGCCGGGGCGGGTCGGAGCCCTGATCGCCCGGCATCCGGTCGCCTTCGCGGTGTCCTGCGGTGCTGGCGTCGCCCTGTGCGGCTTGGCCTCGGGGGGCGCTGTCTACGGCACAGGCTACGAGGAGGCCCGCGCGCTGCTGCATGGCGCGGGCGAGTCCCATGGCAATTTCGCGCCCCTGAAGTTCCTGGCGACCCTGCTGTCCGCGATCAGCGGCATTCCCGGGGGCCTGTTCGCACCCTCGCTCAGCGTCGGAGCGGGACTCGGGGCCGCGCTGCAGGGGCTGTTCTCGGACGTGCCGGTGGCCGCCCTCGTCCTCATCGGCATGGTCGCCTACCTCACCGGCGCACTCCAGGCGCCGATCACCGCCTTCGTCATCGTCACCGAGATGACCCAGGATCACGCCCTGATGATCCCCCTGATGGTGGCGGCGCTGATCGCCGACGCGGTGTCGAAATCGGTGTGCCGCGAGGGGCTCTATCATGCGCTCGCCGAGACGCTTCTGGCGCGGGCGGAAGCGCGCCCGGCGCCCGTGGTAATGCCGCGGTGAGCACAGCGGTGCGGAAACTTCTCCTCTCCGGACGAGCTTGGCGGGAACGCTTGCGGTCCCGCGCGGTTATCGGTCGGTTCCGCGCGTTGGAGTAGTCCGCATGACCCTGTTGAAATGGGCCCTCATCTGTTTCGTGATCTCCCTCCTCGCGGGTGGTCTCGGCTTCACCGGCATCGCTTCGGGCGCAGGGTCGCTCGCCCGTATCCTGTTCGGCCTGTTCCTGGTCGTCGCCATCGTCATCGTGGTGGTCGCCTTCGCCATCGGTCAGGCGATCTTCTGACGATCATGACGTACGGCGCGTCGATGCGCGGCAAGATCGGTCTCGTCACCGGGGCCACGTCCGGCATCGGATACGAGACGGCGCTCGGCCTCGCCCGAGCCGGGGCCCGGGTCGGGGTCGTCGGCCGCAATGCCGGCCGGACTAAGGCTGCGGCCGATGGGATCCGCGCCGCTGTTCGCGAGGCGCAGGTCGACGTGTTCGTCGCCGATCTGTCGGTGCAGGCGCAAGTCCGCCGGTTGGCGGACGACGTGCGAGCGCTTTATCCGCGCCTCGACGTCCTCGTGAACAATGCCGGCGCGATCTTCGACACGCGTCAGGTCACGCAGGATGGGATCGAGCGCACCTGGGCGCTCGATCACCTCGCTTACGTGCTGCTGACCCACGACCTCCTCGACCTCCTGAAGGCGAGCGCGCCGTCCCGTATCGTCAATGTGGCGTCGATGGCGCACATGCGCGGTCGCATCGCCTTCGACGATATCGGCCATGCGCGCCACTACTCGCCGCTTGCGGTCTATTCACAGGCCAAGCTCGGCAACGTGCTGTTCACCGCTGCCCTGGCCCGCCGACTGGAGGGCACCGGCGTCACCGCGAATTCTCTCCATCCCGGCGTGATCGCGAGCGGGTTCGCTGGTGGGACACGCGGCTGGTTCGGATTCGGCTGGAGCTTGATCCGGCCGTTCCTCGCCAAGCCGGCGGACGGGGCCGTGACGTCGCTCCATCTCGCCACCGCACCGGAATTGGCAGGCGTCAGCGGGCGCTATTTCTCCAAGTCGCAGGCGGTGCCGACGTCGGCCATCGGGAGCGATTACGAGGCACAGGAGCGCGTCTGGGCGTTGAGTGCGCGCCAACTCGGCCTCTCCGCCTAAGGCGCCGGACGGGAACGCTCCGCTGTCCCGGATTACGCCGCTCGGTACGGGATGAGAAAAAAGCCTTATCCGGAGCGCAGCGCCTGTCGGATCGGACAAAGGCCGGGCTTGATCTCCGGGATGGCCCGCGCGCTCAGACCCGCGAACGGGTTGCTGGATCCTGGCTCTGGCGGATTGCCGACTTCGGCGCGTCATCCACACGGTGCATGATGGCGGTTTAAAGCGTTTTCATGCGCTGAACACATATCACCTCCCCCATCTGGAGGATTGTGCAGTGCGGTGCGGACTGGCATTGGATGGAAATGCATTGCAGCGATGGCGTCGCCGCAATCTGCCCTTCTTAGGCGTTTCCTCCCTAGACTTCAGGGCCGCTCCTTCACTGGGGCGGCCTTTTTTCTGTCTTGCGGCCAGGGTTGTAGCCACCCACCCCTGCGCGGACAAGCACAATCATGCGCCAGGGACCGAAACCTGCGATTTCGTGCCTAATACACCGTGTCGTCTGTCCCGATCCCTGGGTCCGGCGTCCGACACGTGGGGCTCAGCGCAATCCAGCCGCGATCACGGGGCCGGTGCCGGAGGGACGAGGCCGCCCGCCAGTGCATCGGCGATCAGCGCCCGCGTCTCGGTGACCCCGTAGAGCGCGACGAACGAGCCGAAGCGGGGGCCGCGGGCCTCGCCGAACAGCACGTTGTAGATCGTGGTGAACCACGCCTGTGCCACGCCGGGGCGCCCGTCCGGGCTCTTGGCCTTGCCCGACAGATCGGGGAAGTGCCGGCGTCCGACCTCGTAGACCACCGCCTGCAATCCTTCCGGATCGGTGGAGCCTGCATGGGCGGCCAGCGTCTCCGAAAGGTCGGCGAGTGCGGCGCGCTCCACCTCCGTGGGCAGACGATAGGTCTTGGCCGGGCGCACGAGATCGCGGAAATAGGCGAGCGCGTGACCGACCAGCCGGTCGAGCACCGGATGGCTCTGCGGGCCGATCTCCGGGTCGTAGCGTCGGATGAAGCCCCACAGCACGGCGGGGTCCTCGGTGTTGGCCACGGTGGCGAGGTTGAGCAGCATCGCGAAGTTGAGCGAGCCGCCCTTGCCCACCGCCTCGGCGGCCGGGGGATGGCCGGCATGCAGGTGCCAGACCGGGTTGCCGAGCTGCTGCGCCGGCGCCTGACCGGGAAACTTCTCCAGGAAACTGAGGTAATCGTCGACCTGGCGCGGGATCATCTCGACGAACAGGCGCTTGGCCTCGCGCGGCTTGTTGTACATGAACAAAGCTAGGCTATCGGCGGTGCCGTAGACCAGCCAATCGTCAATCGAGAGCCCGTTGCCCTTCGACTTGGAGATCTTCTTGCCGTCCTGGTCGAGGAACAACTCGTAGTTGAACCCCTCCGGCGGTTCGGCACCCAGCGCCCGGGCGATCTCGCCCGAGAGCTTCACCGAGTCGATGAGGTCCTTGCCCGCCATCTCGTAATCGATGCCGAGTGCCACCCAGCGCATGGCCCAGTCGGGCTTCCATTGCAGCTTGGCGTGTCCGCCCGTCACCGGGGTCTCGTAGGCCTCCCCGGTCTTGGGGTCGCGCCACACCAGGGTGCCGGCGCTCTGCCGGACCTCGTCGATCGCCACCTGCATCACCGCCCCGGTCACCGGGTGGATCGGCAGGAACGGCGAGTAGCTCGCCGAGCGCTCGGCGCGCAGCGACGGCAACATGATCGCCATCACGGCGTCGTAGCGCTCGAGCACGGTGAGGAGCGCCGTGTCGAACAGGCCGGCCTTGTAGCATGCGGTGGCCGAACGGAACTCGTAGTCGAAGCCGAAGGCGTCGAGGAAGCGGCGCAGTTCGGCGTTGTTGTGCGCACCGAAGCTGTCATGGGTGCCGAACGGGTCGGGCACCCGCGTCAGCGGCTGGTTGAGCGCGCCGATCAGCATCTCCTTGTTCGGCACGTTGTCCGGCACCTTGCGCAGGCCGTCCATGTCGTCCGAGAAGGCGATGAGACGGGTGGGCACGCTGTCGTTGGTGAGCACCCGGAAGGCATGGCGCACCATCGAAGTGCGGGCGACCTCGCCGAAGGTGCCGATATGCGGCAGGCCCGAAGGACCGTAGCCGGTCTCGAACAGCACTTCCGATTTCGGCTTGCGCTCCAGCCGCGCCACCAGCTTGCGCGCCTCCTCGAACGGCCACGCGGTGGCGGAGGCGGCGGCCTCGACCAGGGCCGGATCGAGGGAGAGCGGCGTGGTCGGAATGGACGACGAGATCGTAGCGGACGACATGGCGACAGGGTCAGTTCTGCGAGGGAATTCGGAAGACTTGAGAAGGCCGGCACCGTAGGGAGCCCGCCCCGAGGGGTCAACGCGGCAGGCTGTGGGCGGGCCGCCTTCGATGGCCCATCGCCGTGCATCGCGGGCACGCATCTCCGGCCGCCTTCATACGTTTGCCGCGTCGCGCGGGGATGCTGAGCCAGACGCGAAAATCGCACCGCGCCCCGCATCCAATCCGCCCGCTCCCGCTTCCGGATTGCCCCCTCTCGAAAGGCCTCATGACCGCGACTGCCGCTTCCGCCGCGCCCGCCATCGGACAGCCGGAGATCCGTGCCACGCGCCTGCTGTTCCTGATCGTCGGCTTCGGCGTCGCCGCCTGGGCGCCCCTCGTGCCGTTCGTGAAGGCGCGGGCGGGTCTGGACGAGGGCGGCCTCGGTCTCCTCCTCCTGTGCCTCGGCATCGGCTCGCTCGCGGCGATGCCGTTCGCGGGCGCCCTGGCGCAGCGGTTCGGCGCCCGCACCGTCCTGGCCTGTGCGGTCGCCACCCTCTCGGCGGCCTTGACGGTGCTCTCCCTGGCGGACGCCCTCCCCGTCCTTGCCGGCGCCCTCGTGCTGCTCGGAGCGGGGTTCGGCACCGTGGATTGCCTGATGAACATCCAGGCGGTGACGGTGGAGCGCCGCGCCGGCCGGCCGATGATGTCCGGGTTTCACGGTCTCTACAGCCTGGGCTGCATCGTCGGAGCCGCGGGCTTCAGCGGTCTGCTCGGCGCCGGGATGACGCCGACTTCGGCGACTCTCGTCGTGGTCGCCGGCATCGCGGCCGCGTTCCTCGCGGCGTTGCCGGGGATCCTACCGGGCGAAGGCAGCCGCGGCCCGGCCTTCGCGGTCCCGCGCGGCACGGTGCTGGTGATCGGCGTGCTCTGCTTCGTCGTGTTCCTCACCGAGGGCTCGATCCTCGATTGGAGCGGTGTGTTTCTCGTGCAGGAGCGGGCGCTGGCCCCCGCCTCCGCCGGCCTCGGCTATGCGGCGTTCTCGCTCACCATGACCGTGGGGCGGCTCACCGGCGACGCCCTCGTGCACCGGATCGGCCGGGGCCGCATCGTCGGAATCGGCGGCCTATTCGCCGCGGCCGGACTGGTACTGGTGGTCGCCGTGCCGGCCTGGCCCGCCACGCTGATCGGCTACGCGCTGGTGGGGGCGGGCTGCGCCAACATCGTCCCGGTGCTGTTCACCGCGGCGGCCCGCCAGAGTGTGATGCCGGAACGGATCGCGATTCCGGCGGTGACGACGCTGGGCTATGCCGGCGTCCTCGCCGGCCCGGCCGCGATCGGGTTTCTCGCCCACGCCACCAGCCTGACGACGGCCTTCCTGGTGGTCGCGCTCGCGCTGGTCGGCGTCGCGGTGAGTGGGCGCCGGCTCGCGGCTTGAGCGGTGGGCGCATGCTGGCCCACATGAGCGCCCGACCGTGCCGGTGCACGGATGGAGAAGGCGGTAGCGGATCGTCGGCGACCAAGGCCAGCGTTGCCGGTCCGGGTTCGATGCAGAGCACTTACGGGGCGATCGGTCTGCCGCCGAGCATCGCCGACAGGATCGCGGCGCCACGGCGTTGACGGCCCTGGTGCGGCATGGCTACGACCGCACGATCCTGCCGCGGGCGTCGCCTCCATGCAAATCTCGCAGCGGGCCGCCTGACGGCCGCACCCATCGTTGACCCGGCGCCGACACGGCCGCTGATACTGTCCGACGCGTTGGATCGAGCGATCTCGCGTGCTGCGGCCTTCGCCAGTGACGCCGTGACCATGATCCTGAGCAACCCTGTCGGACGCGGCATCTGGGTTGGTGCGATGCTGCGGGCGCGCGGGGCGCTAGGCCGCTGTCGCGGCGGCCTATTCCCGACGATATCACTGGCGGCGTCGGAACGGTTCCGGGCGTGAGTGTCCGCGCTTGGTGGGCAACATCTGGCGGATGGTGCCAGTGCCCGAACGTCTGAGATAGGTGAATTTGAGACGGTCTGCTTTCGGGCGACAGTGGATTGAAGCGGACGTTGCCTCCCCGCCTGCTCACGACCCTAATCATAAGTGACGGCTTTAGCGGTTGCCGGTCATCCCAAACGAGTTCGCCAGAGCGTCCGCTTTCGCCTCAGGATCGCCAACCCCATCGAAGATTTCTCTAATTGCGCGCCCTGTGGGCTCATTAGCTTCGAACATGAACGGCATGGCACAGGGAGCTTGAAGCACGGTCAGCTTGTCCAGCTCCGGCACCGGCCACACGACGCCACTTCCAGAGCGAAGAGGAAGAGTAGGCGCGCGCTTGCGCGGATCGCGAAGCGCGAACGTTCGGAGGCGAGCGTCTATGTCCTTAGGGAGTTGAAACGTTGAGTTGCGCCATGTGACCGTGATCTGGCCTGAAACACTTCCGACGAGGCTGCGTGCGACCCAGATATCCAAAAGCGCATAGCTAACAGGAGGTTGCTTCTCGAACTCCTCCCGCTGCTGGTCCTTCATCAATGCGAGCAATCGTTCCCGATAGCGCCGGTCGTACTCCGTTACGACAAGCGAATATCGTGTCACGGTTCCGTCGATCACCACGTCGGCCGTGAGGATGTCCCGGAGGTCCATGGGGGCCATCATGAAGCACCCAAGAGCTGGCGAGACCGTGGTGCCGAGGACGACATTCAACACAGTTGTACGGGTGAGACCTGACATACCAGCAAATCCGATAAACCGCACGCACTACAGTTTCAACCCGTTGCAATAACGCATCCGGGATCCGCGTGCTAAAAGGACAGGGGCTCGAACGGACTAAAGGAGCGTCCGCTTTCCACCTCGAGCCGACGTTGTACGGCCGCCGACAATGATCGCTTTCTAAAAGGCCAGACGATCTCCGGTGTGCCCAACATGATTAGAAATTCGACACTGCCAGGGGAGCACCAAACATCAAATACCCGCCCCTAAAACGGGCTCACCGGAAAGAACCGCAAATACAATTCGGCATAGCGGCCGTCGTCCCAGACCCGTTGGAGCGCGTCGTCGAGGGCCCGTGACAGGGCTGCGTCGTCGGCGCGGGTGACGAGGCCGATGCCTTCGCCGAAGTAGCGATTCTCGAGATAGTCGCCGCCGGTGAGCGCGCAGCAATTCGCCGCTTCCAGGCCGCCGACCCAGAGGGCGAGGTTGAGCCCGTCGGCGAACAGATACGCCACCTCGCCGCGCTTGAGCGCGCCCTCGGCCGTGGCGAGATCGGTGAACTCCTTCGGCTCCGCCTTGGGGAAGAACGCCTTGAGATAGGCCGCATGCGCGCTAGCAGCGACCACGGCGACGCTGCGGCCGGCGAGCGCCTCGGCCGAGGGGACGGGCAGGCCCTTGTCGGCGCTGGCGGCGAACCGAGCGGGCCAGCGGAAATACGGACGGGTGGCGAGGAAGCGCTCGCGCAGGGTCGGGGTCAGCGGGATCGCGGCGGCGACCACGTCGCCCTGCCGGTCGGCGAGCGCATCGAGCAGCGTGTCGAAGCGCCTTGCCTGGACCGTGCAGGTCATCGCCAGACGCTCGCACACCGCGCGGGCGATCTCGACCACGAACCCCGTCGGCGTCCCGTCCGGCCCGGCGAAGTGGAGCGGCGGGAACTCGTCGTCGGTGAGGAAGCGGACCGTGCGTCCGGTCTGCTGCGGCTCGATTCGCTCCTGGCGCGCGCGCGGGTTCCAGAAATTCGGGATCGCCACGCCCTCGGCCCGGGGCGCGGGCATCCCCGAGCACAGGAACACAGCCGCCGCCAGGCCGAAAACACCGGACGAGACCCGGCGACGCCTTGACGGAGAAGTTGCAATCATGGTGCGTTGGTTGCGTGCGGAAACGGTCTGGCTCACTCCGCTGTCCTAGCACGTTGCGGAGCCGCCGGGAGGTCGCTTTCCTGTGTCGCGCCTCGGTTTCAGGATCCCGCAGGACGAGGCGGTGGCGTTGCCGCCCGAGATCGGTTTTCTCGCGGCGCAGGGTGTCGATCCGGTCCGTCTCGCCAAGGCCGCGTCCCTTGCGGCCGCGAGCGGAACCGATGCGGCCACCGCCCTCCTCCACGCCGGGCTTTTCGCCGAGGACGATTACTACCGACGCCTCGCTGCCGCGCTGGGCGCGCCGTACTATGGCGAGGCCATCCCCCTCGGAGCCGGCGCGCGTTATCCCGACAGTCTCGTCGCCGGGCTGGCACCCTTGGCGCCGGGCGCTCCGGCAGCATTCGTCCTCGCCCCGCGGGGTGCCGCTATCGCCGAACTCCTGCGCGGTCGCAGCCTCACCGGGCGCCTGCCGGCGATCACCACGCCGCGGGCTCTGCACGCCGCGATCTTTTCGGCCAACCCCGCGGGCATCGCCGCCTATGCGGCCGACGAACTCCAGGTTCGCCGTCCCGACTGGTCGCTGAAGGCCGGCCGCCACGCGCCCTGCCTCGCCATCGCCGGCCTAATCGGCGGGGCCGGGCTGATCGCCGCCGGCCTACTTCCGGCCGCCCTCGTCGTGGCGGCCTGGACACTGGTACAGATCGCGTTCCTCGCGATGGTGACAGTCCGCATCGCCGCTGCGAGCATCGAGACCGAACCCACCGGGACGTATACCGCGCTGACGGATGCCGAACTGCCGGTCTATTCGGTGTTCGTCGCCCTCCACCGCGAGGCCCGGGTGGTGCCGCGCCTGGTGCGCGGTCTGGCGCGGCTCGACTATCCGGCCGCGAAGCTCGACATCAAGTTCCTGATCGAGGCGGGCGACACGCAGACCGCCTCGGCCCTGGCCGCCGCTACCCTGCCCGCCCGGTTCGAGGTGGTGACGGTGCCGCCGGGCCTGCCGCGCACCAAGCCGCGCGCCCTCAACGCCGCCCTGCCTTTGGCCCGCGGCGCTTGCCTCGTCGTCTACGATGCCGAGGACGTGCCGGACCCCGGCCAGTTGCGCGCAGCGGCGTGCCAATTCGCGCGCAGTCCCGCCGACACCGCCTGTCTCCAGGGCCGCCTCGTCATCGACAATGCCGACGACACCTGGCTGACGCGCCTGTTCGCCCTCGAATACGCGGCCCTGTTCGATGTGCTGATCCCCGCCCTGGCCACCTGGCACTGTCCGATCCCGCTCGGGGGGACCTCGACGCATTTCCGCACCGACCTGCTGCGCGCGGTCCATGGCTGGGATGCCTGGAACGTCACCGAGGATGCCGATCTCGGGATCCGCCTGGCTCGGGCGGGCTACCGGGTCGGCGCCCTGCAGAGCGACACGCTGGAGGAGGCGCCCCGGACCCTGTGGCCGTGGCTGCGCCAGCGCACCCGGTGGATGAAGGGATTCCTGCAGACCAGCCTAACCCATGGTCGGCAGCCCCGCGAGACCGCGCGGCGCCTGGGTTTCTTCGGGAGCCTGTGCGCGCTCGCCCTGGTGCCGGGCACCGTGGCCTCCGCTTTGGCCTATCCGTTCCTGATGGCCTGGGCCGCCATCGACGTCGCCACGGCAGTCGGCATCGGCGCACGCGCCCCGGATGGATTCTGGCGCAACCTGCCCACCGGCACCGCGATCACGGTGTTCGTCTCCGGACTCCTCGCCATGATGCTGCCGGCGGCCCTCGGCTGCGTGCGGCGCGGCTGGTGGGATCTTCTCGCCTGGGTGCCGTTGCTCCCGCTTTATTACCTGCTGGTCAGCCTCGGCGCGTGGGGCGGCCTGTTCGAACTGATGCTGGCCCCCAATCGCTGGAACAAGACCGAGCACGGCTTCGCGCGCACCTCCCGCAGCGGCGTCCTCGGGCGGCGCGGAGGAACCCTCACATCATCCGGGCGAGATCCGCCGCCGCCTCGGCCGGCGGGCGTGTCAGGTTGAGGGCGTTGATGAAGCGGTTCCGGCCGTCCATCACGTAGACCAGGGCGGTGTGTTCCATGGTGTAATCGTCGCCCTTGGTCGGGACCTTGCGGACATAGGCGCGATAGGCCTTCACCGCGGCGTTCACCTCCTCGGGCGAACCGGTGAGACCGACGATGCGCGGATCGAAGCTCGCCAGATAGGTCTTCAGGGCGGCGGGCGTGTCGCGCTCGGGGTCGACGGCGATGAACAGAGCCTTGGTGTCCCGGCCCTTGGGGCCGAGCGCCTGCAGCACGTCGCCGATCTGCTGGAGCGTCGTCGGGCACACGTCCGGGCAATGGGTGAAGCCGAAGAACACCAGATGCGTCGCACCGGCGAAATCACGCTCGGTGACGCGCTTGCCATCCTGGTCGGTGAGGGTGAACGGCCCGCCGACGCTGCTCACCGCCACCTCGCCGGCTTTCGGCACCAGCACCACCACGGCGGCGATGCTGAGCGCCGCGAGGCCGGCGACGAAGGCGAGGATCGGCAGGAGCGTGCGACGCATGGGAAACCTTGCGGTCGATGGATGAGGCCGCCTCCAGACCACAGGCGCCACGTCCGGGCAATCCGCCAAACCGTCCCGGCGGGTCAGCCGCGTTGCGGTTCGTCCGCGCCGGGCTTCGACTTGGGTCGGGTCTCCGCCAGGGCGGCACTCTCGCGCTTGAGCGGCTGCGAGACCGGACACACCTCCTGCACGAAGCCGTTGAGCGTGTTGAGGAGGTTGCCCTCCACCTGCCGGTAGAACACGAACTGCCCGCGCTTCTCGCCGACGATCAACCCGGCCGATTCGAGCACGGAGAGGTGCTGCGAGATCGAGGGCTTCGAGATAGAAAAGCGGCCGGCGATTTCCCCGGCGCTCAACTCAGTATGGGCAAGGTAGGCCAGAATCTTCCGGCGCGCGGAGGATGACAGGGCTTCGAAGACGCGCTGCATGATCTCTCTGGTGGCCCGCGACGTTGGGGGAACGCGGCCCTGTTACTTAGGCGCTGAGCTAATCGTTGAAAAACCGCGCTGGCTGGCCCCGCCGTCAGATCGCAAGCTTGTCGGGGGCGCTCGCCGCAAGGGCCGCCTCGGCGCCCATACGCCGCAGGGCCTCGCCCACCATGAGAATCGCGGGGCCTTCCAGGCCCGCCGCCTCGACGCGGGTGGCGAGATCGTGGGCCGTGCCGTCGACCACGCGCTGGTCGCGCCGGGTGGCGTTGAAGACGAGAAGCGCCGGCGTCTCCGGTGCCAGCCCCTCGGCGATAGCCCGCTCCAGCAGGACGCCCAGGGTCTTCTTGGGCATGTAGACCACGGTGGTGACACTCGGATCGGCGAGCGCGCCCCAGTTCAAATCTTCCGGCAGGGCGCCGCGCCGGTCATGGCCGGTGACGAATTGCAGGCGCCGCGCGGCGTCGCGATTGGTGAGGGAGACGCACAGCGAGGCCGCCGCCCCCTGCGCCGCCGAGACGCCCGGCACCACGCTCACTGGAATCCCGGCCGCCCTGCAGGCGTCGATCTCTTCGCCGGCCCGACCGAACACCAGGGGATCGCCGGATTTCAGGCGCACCACCTGCTTGCCGGATTTGGCGAGCTGCACCATCAGCGCATTGATGTCGTCCTGGCGGCAGGACGGGCCGTGCCCGGTCTTGCCCACCAGCATGGTGCGGGCCTCGCGGCGCGCATAATCGAGAATCTCCGGCGCGACGAGGTCGTCGTAGAGGATCACGTCGGCGTTGCGCAGAGCCCGCAGCGCCTTCAGGGTCAGCAATTCGGCATCCCCAGGCCCGGCCCCCACGAGGGTGACGGCTCCACCCTTTGGGGCGGCCTCGGTCTCTCCGAGCAGTTCCGCGAGGTCGGTCTGGGTGGGCGCCCGGTCCGGTTCGGCAAAGGCCCGATCGGTGAAACGCTCCCAGAACGCGCGGCGGTCGGAGAAGGCGTGGAAGCGGCCGGTGACCTCCTCACGCCAGTCGCGGGCGGCGCCGATCCAGGCCTTGAACCCGCGCGGCAGCATCCCCTCGATGCGCGCCCGCACGGTCTGGCCGAAGACCGGGGCGGCCCCCTCCGTCGAGATGCCCACCACCATCGGCGAGCGGTTGACGATGGCGCCGAATTTCACGTCGCAGAGATGGGGCCGGTCGACGGCGTTGACGATGGCGCCCGCCCGGCGGCCCGCTGCGACGAAAGCGATGCAATCGGCCTCGTCCTCCATGGCGCCGATGACGAAGGCCGCGCCCTGAAGGTCGGCCTCCCGCCACTGGCGTTCATGCAGGGTGACGGAGCCGGCGACGATCTCGCCCGGCACCGCACGCAGTTCGTCGCTCGGCTCCGGGGCGTAGACATCGACATTGGCGCCAGCGGCGGCGAGCAGCTTCACCTTCCACGGCGCGCCGCCATTCGACCCGGCGAGTACGGCGCGTTTGCCCTGCAACGGCACGAAGACCGGCAGGACCGCCAGTGGTTCGAGGCCCACCGGCCCGGCGCCACGGGCGGATTCGGTGCCGGCGGGGCGGGTTTCACGGGGCTGGCGGGGCGTGCTCATCGGGTTGAAAATGAGCCTATGCCGCGTCGCGCGCAAGCACCTCGGGCAGCAGCTTGCGAAGCTCAGGGATGCATGAGCCGCAATTCGTCCCCGCCTTGCAGGCCGCGCCCACCGCCTCGACGGTGCCGGCCCCGGCCGCGATCACGCCGGTGATCACGTCGAGCCCGACGCCGTGGCAGGCACAGATCGTCGGGCCGGCGGACGCCGTTTCGGCGCGGCCCGACAGCAGGGCGCGGCGGCTGGCGGGCTCGAGGGCGTCGGCGGCGAAATACGCCTTGGCCGCTTCCCAGGCGGGGCGGGCCTCCGCGGGTCCGAGTGCCAAGCAGGCGACGAGGCGCCCGTCCGCATAGGCGGCACACCGGTAAGACCCTCGGGCATGGTCGGCGTACTCGGCCAGCTCCAGCCCCTGGAACAGACCCCGCACCATCAGCGAAACGGTGCGCGAACTCTCCTGGGTGGCGAATTGCAGGCCCGATCCGCCCTGGATCGTGGCGCGGGCCCACCACCAGCCCTCCGGCAGGGTGTGCTCGTTGCGCGTCAGGAGGAAGCCGCGGTTGCGGTAGGGGGCGGCCACCAGCGTGGCCGGCGTCGCCTTCAGCTCGGGCTGTCCCGAGACCGGATCGGGCATCCCGCGCGCCAGGGCGCCGACGCGGGCCTCCGAGGCGGTGGCATCGCTCCAATGGAAGGCGGCGAACAGGTCGCCGTGGCGCACCCCGTCGGTGATCATCACCTCGAGCACCGTCGTCCCGTGTGCGGTCGAGACCCGGGCAAGGTCGCCCTCGGCCACGCCGAGACCGGCCGCATCGTCGGGGTGGATCTCGACGAAGGGCACCGCGCGGTGGGCCGAGAGCCGCTGGCTCTTTCCGGTGCGCGTCATCGTGTGCCAGTGGTCGCGCACCCGGCCGGTATTGAGGACGAAGGGAAACTCCGCGCTCACCGCCTGGGCCAGGGCCGGAGGCTGCACCGCGACGAAGCGGGCGCGCTTGTCGAAGGTGTAGAACTGGCCGTCGGCGAACATCCGCGCCTTCGCCTTGCCGCGCTTGGGTAGCGGCCATTGCAGGGGGGCGGTGCCGGCGTACGCCGCGTCGGTGATCTCGCTCACCCCACCGAGATCGAAATCGCGGCTGCCGTTGTTCTCGAAGGCCGACAGGGCCGCGTGCTCGCGGAAGACCGCCGCGACGTTGGGAAACGCGAAGGCATCGCCGTGGCCCAACCGCCGGGCGACGTCGCAGACGATCGCCCAGTCAGCCCGCGCCTCGCCCGGTGGTGTCAGGAAGGTACGCTGGCGCGAGACCCGGCGCTCCGAATTCGTCACCGTTCCGTCCTTCTCGCCCCAGGCGAGGGCGGGGAGCAGGACGGTCTTGCCTCCGGTGGCGCGGGCGGTGTCGCTGTCGGAGACCGCTTCCGAGACCACGTAGAGGTCGAGTTTCTTCAGGCTCTCGCGGATCGCGTTGGCGCGCGGCATCGAGACGATGGGGTTTGTGCCCATCACCCACAGGGCCTTGATCTTGCCGCGCTCGATCGCCTCGAACAGGGCGACCGCTTTCATGCCCTCGCCGGTGATGATGCGCGGCGCCTTCCAGAATCGGCGGACGCGGTCGACCTCCTCCGGCGCGAAGTGCATGTGGGCGGCCAGCATGTTGGCCAGTCCCCCGACCTCGCGCCCGCCCATGGCGTTGGGCTGGCCGGTGAGTGAGAACGGACCCGCCCCCGGTTGGCCGATGCGGCCGGTGGCCAGATGGCAGTTGATGATCGCGTTGCCCTTGTCGGTGCCTTGCGCCGACTGGTTCACCCCTTGGGAGAAGGCGGTGACGACTCGCTTGGTCTTGGCGAACAGGTCGAAGAACCGCGCGACGTCGGCCTCGGCCAATCCGGTGGCGGCGGCCGTGGCGGCGACGCTGGGGGCGATGCCACGCGCCCGCTCCAGGGCACCGTCGAGACCGGTGGTGTGGTCGAGGACGAAGCGGTAATCGAGCGCCCCGGTGGCCGCCAGATGCACCAGGAGTCCCGAGAACAGGGCCGTGTCGGTGCCGGGCGCGAGCCCGAGGAACAGGTCGGCCTCCTCCCCGGTCTGGGTGCGGCGCGGATCGACCACCACCAGCTTGGTGCCGCGCTTGGCGCGAGCGTCGATCATCCGCCGGAACAGGATGGGATGGCACCAGGCGGTATTGGACCCGACGAGGACGATCACGTCGGCCTCGTCGAGGTCCTCGTAGCAGCCCGGCACCGTGTCCGAGCCGAAGGCGCGCCGGTGGGCGGCCACCGCACTCGACATGCACAGGCGCGAATTGGTGTCGACGTGCGGCGTGCCGAGGAAGCCCTTCGCAAGCTTGTTGGCGACGTAGTAATCCTCGGTGAGAAGCTGACCCGACAGATAGAAGGCCACCGAGTCCGGCCCGTGCCGTTCGGCGGCCCGGCGCAGGCCGCCCGCGACGGTGCCGAGCGCCGATTCCCAGCTCGCGCGGACACCGTCAACGGACGGGTGCAGCAGGCGGTTGTCGAGGGAGAGCGTCTCGCCCAGCGCCGAGCCCTTGGAGCAGAGGCGGCCGAAATTGGCCGGGTGCGCGGTATCGCCGGCGATCCCCGCCCCGCCCTGCCCGTCCGGCGTGGCGAGCACGCCGCAGCCGACGCCGCAATACGGGCAGGTGGTCTTCACGGTCGTGGGCGTCGGTGCCTGGACGTGCGCGTTCATGGCGTGATCCTCGGCGTCGTATTCTGTGCCGGATTTAGCGGTGTCAGCCGCAAGAACTGGGCCGATCTCTCGCCCGGAGCTGACGAGGCGCGACGCGCCCCCTTTCCGGAAAGGGGGCGCGCGATGGGTCGGCGATCCGCTCGAGGTATGCCCTCGATCACCGACGGTCCTGCTTCCTCAGTACACGTCGGCCTGATAGCGGCCGGTCTTCTTGAGATGGGCGAGGTAGGCCACCGCCTCGTCGGGGTTCTTGCCCCCGTGCTCGCCGGCCACGTCGATGATCGCGCGCTCCACGTCTTTGGCCATGCGCTTGGCATCGCCGCAGACGTAGAAATGGGCGCCGTCCTCGAGCCACTTCCAGAGTTCCGCCCCGCTCTCGCGCATGCGGTCCTGCACGTAGGTCTTCTCGGTGCCGTCGCGCGACCAGGCCAGCGACAGGCGGTTGAGCACCTTTTTATCCTTTAGGGCGTTCAGCTCGTCTTTGTAGAAGAAGTCGCTCGCCTGCTTCTGGTGACCGTAGAACAGCCAGTTGCGGCCCGGCGCCTGGGTAGCGTCGCGCTCGCGCAGGAAGGCGCGGAACGGCGCGATGCCGGTGCCGGGGCCGACCATGATCACGTCCTTGGACAGATCCTCCGGTAGCGCGAAGCCGTGCGCCTTCTGCAGGTAGACCTTGACCTTGGCGGTCTCGGGGATGCGTTCGCCCAGATGGGTCGAGGCGACGCCGAGACGCAGGCGCGAGCGGTGATTGTAGCGCACCGCATCGACGGTGAGCGAGACCCGGCCCGGATCGGCCTTCGGCGAGGACGAGATCGAGTAGAGTCGAGGCTGCAATTCGTCGAGCGCCTCGAGGAAGACCTCCGCATCGGGGCGGGCGCCGGGGAACTTGTGGAGGGCGCCGAGCACGTCGAGATAGGCGGCGTCGCCATCCGGATCCTCGCCGGCGGCCAGGGCCTGTGTCTTCTTGCGGGCCTCGCCCGAGGTGAGGAGCGAGAGGAGCTGGTAGAGGCTGTCCGGCGCACCACCGAGGGCGTAATCGGTCATCAGCCGGTCGCGCAGGGTCTTGCCGCCGATCTTGCGCTCGGGGCGGGCACCGAGCTCGGCGATGACGGCATCGACCAGGGCCGGGGCGTTGGCCGGGAACAGGCCGAGGCTATCACCGACCACGTAGTCGATGGGGGTGTCGGTGAGGTCGATCTCGACGTGCCAGGTCTCCTTCTCGCCGCCCGGCGCGTTGAGGCGCAGGCGCGAGACGAAGGTCGCCTCCACGGGGTTCTCGCGGCAGAAGCCGAGGGGGCCGAGTTCCGGAGCGGCCTTCGGCGCGGCGTCGTCGGCCGTCTTCGGTACGGCGCCCCCGGCGGACCCGAACTCGTCCTCCAGCTTCTTCAGCATCCGGAGCGTGTCCTTGCCGCCGGGCTGGCACAGGTTCAGGCGCTCTTCGCTCTTCAGGAAGATGGCGTTGGCGTAATCGGCACAATTGTAGCCGCACTGGCCGCAATCCTGCTGGGCCATGGCGGCCATCAGCTTCTGCGGCTCCGGCCGGTCCTTGGCCATTTCCATGCGGTCGGGCAGCGCCATCGCCGGGTCGTGCCAGGGCGCGTCGTCGTTGTCGGCGAGCTTGGGGCCGGCAGCGTCTCCCGCGGCAAGCGCCGTGGCACCTTCCACCGCGGGCCCCAGGAGGGCGGCGAAATAGCCCGACAGCCAGGAGCGCTGATCGGTGCTGAATGGGGCGTTCTCGGGGATGAGAACCAGCGGGGGGGTGACGTGCTCGCTCATGCGGCTGCTCTGAGAACGGGTTGGTCTTCGGCGCTCGCGCGCAGGGAGTCGGGGCCGGTGCGGGCGGTGAAGGCCTGGAAGCTCTCCTCGCTGCTGTGGCGGCTGCCGAGGTAACTGCGCAGCAGCGCCTCGATACGGGCCGGGCAATCCTCGGCCTTGACCGCCTTCCAGATCTCGGTGCCGATCTTGGGGCTGTCGCCGAAGCCGCCGCCGACGACGATGTCGTAGCCCTCCACGGTGTCGCCCTCCTCCGACACGACGACCTTGGCGCCGATGAGGCCGATATCGCCGATGTAGTGCTGGGCGCAGCTATGGTGACAGCCGGTGACGTGGACGTTCACCGGAACGTCGAGTTCCGTGAGGTTGGCCTCGATGTAGTCGGCGATGATGAGCGCATGGCCCTTGGTGTCCGAGGCGGCAAACTTGCAGCCCTTGATGCCGGTGCAGGCCACGAGGCCGGCGCGGATGCTCGAGGCCTCCGTGGTGAGCCCGAGGGCCGCCACACGCGCCTGAACCTCGGCGATCTTGCCGTCGGGCACGCCCGAAAACAAAAAGTTCTGCCAGACGGTCATGCGGATGGCGCCGTCGCCGCACTCGGACGAGATCTTGGCGAGTTCGCGCATCTGGTCCGAGGTCATCTTGCCTACCGGCAGGATGACGCCGATCCAGTTGAGGCCGTGCTGCACCTGCTTGTGGACGCCGACATGGGAGAAGCGGTCCATCGGCCCGCGCGGTGCGACATGGGCGGGCTCGACCCGGGCGAGGGTGTAACCGAGCTCGGCCTCGACGGCGGCGAGGTACTTGTCGAATCCCCAGGCGTCGAGAACGTACTTCATCCGGCTCTTGTTGCGGTTGGTCCGGTCGCCGTTCTTGATGAAGACCCGCAGGATCGCATCTGCCACTTTGTTGCAGTCTTCCGGCTTCAGGACGACGCCGGTGTCGCGGGCGAGATCCCGGTGGCCGGAGATGCCGCCGAGCACCAGGCGCATCCACACGCCGGCTTCGACGGCGGCCCCGTCGAGAACCCGGATCGCCTGGAAGCCGATGTCGTTGGTCTCCTCGAGCACCGGCATCACGCCGCCGCCGTCGAACGCCACGTTGAACTTGCGCGGAAGGCCGTAGAGCGAGCGGTCGTTGATGATCCAATTGTGCCAGGATTTCGCCAGCGGCCGCGTATCGAGCAGCTCCTGCGCGTCGATTCCGGCCACGGGCGAGCCGGTGACGTTGCGGATGTTGTCGGCGCCGGAGCCCCGCGCGGTGAGACCGAGGTCGATGAGCCCATCGAGGAAGGGCTGGCCGTGCTCCGCCGTGATCTCGCGGACCTGGAGGTTGGCGCGGGTTGTGACATGGCTGTAGCCGCCGCCATGGGCGTCGGCGAGATCGGCGATCCCGGCGAACTGCCAATGGTGCAGGATGCCGTTGGGGATGCGCAGGCGACACATGAAGTCGCCGCTCGCCGGCGCGAGCCAGAACAGGCCGTGGTAGCGCCAGCGGAAATTGTCCTCGGGCTTCGGGGCCTTGCCGGTGGCGGCCTCCGCGATCAGGCGGTTGTAACCCTCGAATGGATTCTCCGCGCGCTTCCACTTCTCCTGGTCGCAGAGCTTGCCGCCGGCTTTCACCGTCGCTTCCTGCGCCTTGATGTGGATCGCGTCCGGGCCGGTCGGTTCGGCCGGCGGGCCTGATCCTTGGCCGGTGGCGAGGCCGCCGGTGATGCGGGCGGCGGCGATACCCGAGGCGAAGCCTTCGAGGTAGCGCTTCTGCTCGGCGTTGAAGTCGTCAGACATGTGAGGCGCCTTCACGCTGCGAGAGATTGGGGATCGGCGGCGACGCGCCCGAACATGAGATCGTCGCGATGGGCGGCCATGGGCTCGCCCGTGCGGATCAGGGTCTTGCACCAGCCCTGCTCGGCGATATCGCCGACGAAGACCGCCCCGAGGAGCTTGCCTTCGCCGATGATCAGCTTGCGGTAGAGGCCGAGGCCGGGATCGCTCATCAGCACGGTCTCGGCGCCCTCCGGCGCCTCGATGAGGCCGGCGGAGAACACCGGCAGCCCCGAGACCTTGAGGCTCGTCGACAGCGACGTGCCGGTATAGGCCGCCTCCTCGCCGACGAGGTGGCGGCTCAGGGTCTCGGCCTGCTCGTAGGCGGGCTCGACCAGGCCGTAGACCATGCCGCGGTGCTCGGCGCATTCGCCCAGAGCGAAGATGCGGGTGTCCGAACTCTGCATCCGGTCGTCGACCTTGATGCCGCGCCCGACCTCGACGCCCGCGGCCTGGGCCAGGGCGACGTTGGGGCGGACCCCCACCGACATCACCACGAGGTCGGCGGGCAGCACCGTACCGTCTGAGAGGACCAGGCGCTCGACCTTGCCGTCGCCCTCGACGGTGGCGGTGTCGGCCTTGAGCAGAACCTTGACGCCGCGCACTTCCATGGCGCGCTTCACGAGGCCGGCGGCGGTATGATCGAGCTGGCGCTCCATCAGCCGGTCCATGACGTGCAGGAGCGTGGTGTCGACGCCGAGCCGCGCGAGGCCGACGGCGGCCTCCAATCCGAGTAGGCCGCCACCGATGACGATGGCCTTGGCGTGCTGCACCGCGGCCTTGCGGATGGCGGCGACATCCGCGAGATCGCGAAACGTCAGGACGCCGGGCAGGTCCATGCCGGGCTTCGGCAGCCGGATCGGCAGGGAGCCCACCGCGAGCACGAGCTTGTCGAAGGGCAGAACATGGGCCTCCCCGACCATGACGAGACCGTTTTCGCGATCGATCTGCGTCACTGGCGCGCCGGTGATGAGGCGGATGCCATGGCCCTCGTACCAGTCGAGCCCCCGGAAGGCGCAGCCGGCCTCGTCCACCTCGCCGCCGAGCAGCGACGAGAGCAGCACGCGATTATAGGCCGCCTTCGGCTCCGCGCCGACGACGGTGACGTCGTAGGCCCCCGGCGCGCGCTCGGTGAGGCGTTCGAGAAACCGCAACGACGCCATGCCGTTACCGATGACGACGAGTCGCTCCTTCATCATGCGCGGCCGGCCTCAGGCCGCCATGGCCGGCTTGGCGTGCCGGGCATAGAGGAACTCGAGAACCGCCGCGCGGGCATGGGTGTAGGTCGGGTCCTCGACGAGATCGAGGCGCCGGCGCGGCCGCGCGAGATCGACCTTCAGGATTTCGCCGACGGTGGCGGAGGGGCCGTTGGTCATCATCACGATGCGGTCGGAGAGCAGCACCGCCTCGTCGACATCGTGGGTGATCATGATGACGGCGTTCTTGAGCCGCGCATGGATGTCCATGAGCGAATCCTGGAGATGCGCGCGGGTGAGGGCGTCGAGTGCGCCGAACGGCTCGTCGAGGAGTAGGACCTTCGGCTCCATCGCCAGCGCCCGGGCGATGCCGACGCGTTGCTTCATGCCACCGGAAATCTCGCTCGGTCGCCGGTCGGCCGCATGGGTCATGTTCACCAGCGACAGATTGTGGTCGATCCAGGCGTTGCGCTCGGCGCGGCTCTTCCGGCCCTTGAAGACCTTGTCGACGGCCAGCGCCACGTTCTCACGGACGGTCAGCCACGGCAGCAGGGAGTGGTTCTGGAACACCACGGCCCGGTCCGGGCCGGGGCTGTTGACCTCTTTGTCTTCGAGCAACACACCGCCGGAGGAGGCCTTGAGCAGGCCGGCGACGATGTTGAGCACCGTCGACTTGCCGCAACCCGAATGCCCGATCAGCGAGACGAACTCGCCCTTGTCGATCTTCACGCTGACGTCGCGCAGCACCTCGTTGGTGCGTCCGCCGCGGGTGAAGCTGATGCCGACATTCTCGATGCTGAGATAGGTCATGGACTGATCCTCAGGCCGTCGCGGTGCCGCGGGTGACGAGATTGCCGACGAAGGCGACGATCCGGTCGAGAATGAAGCCGATCACGCCGACATAGACGAGGGCGACGATGATCTCGGAGATGTGCGAGGAGTTCCACGCGTCCCAGATGAAGAACCCGATGCCGACGCCGCCGATCAGCATCTCCGCCGCCACGATGGCGAGCCAGGACAGGCCCACGCCGATGCGCAGGCCCGTGAAGATGTACGGGGCTGCCGACGGGAGCATGATCTTGGTGAAGAACTCGATCGGGTTGAGGCGCAAGACCGCCGAGACGTTGCGGTAATCCTGCGGGATGTTGCGGATGCCCACCGCCGTATTGATGATGATCGGCCAGATCGACGTGATGAAGATCACGAAGATCGCGGACGGCTGGCCATCGCGGAAGGCGGCGAGCGAAAGCGGCAGCCAGGCGAGCGGCGGAATCGTGCGGAGCACCTGGAAGATCGGGTCGAGGCCGCGCATGGCCCAGTCCGACTGCCCGATGAGGGTGCCGACGAGGATGCCGACCACGGTGGCCAGCGCGAAGCCGAGGGCGACCCGCTGGATGCTGGCGGAGATGTGCCAGAACAGCCCCTTGTCGGTGCCGCCGTTGTCGTAGAACGGGTGGGCGATGATGTCCCAAGCCTCCGTCACCACGCGGGAAGGCGGAGGCAGGCCGGCGGTGGGACGCGAGCACAGCAATTCCCAGATCACCAGGAAGGCGATCAGGACGACCACGGGCGGGATCAGGTTGGCGGCGATCCGGCGGATTGTCGCGAGGGTGACGAGGGGCGTGCGCGCCGCCTCGACCCTGGCGACGACGGGGGTGGCTGCGGCGATGGTCGAGGTGTTGGCTGTCATGCGATCCTCTTGATGCCGAGGCTGGACAGGTAGGCGGCGGGATCGGCCGGATCGAAGACCTTGCCGTCGAAGAAGGTCTCCTTGCCGCGCGACGTCGCGGTGGGGATCGCGGTGACGCCGAGGGTCTTGGCGGCCTCGCGCCACAGATCCTCGCGGTTCACCTTGGCGATGAGCGCCTTGGTGTCGGTCTGCGGATCGAACTTGCCCCAGCGGATGTCCTCGGTGAGGAACCACAGATCGTGGGACTGGTAGGGATACGACGCGTTGTCGTCCCAGAACTTCATGATGTGCGGGCTCTTCTCGACCGTGCGGCCGTCGCCGTAATCGATGGTGCCCTTGATGCGCCCGGCGACATCCGCCACGGGCACGTTCATCCACTGGCGCTTGGCCGCGATGGCCGCGACCTCGTCCTTGTTCTCGGGCTTGTCGCACCATTGCTGGGCTTCGAGCACAGCCATCAGCAGGGCTTTGGTCGCGTTCGGGTATTTCTCCGTGAAGGAGGCCCGCATGGCGAAGGCCTTCTCGGGGTGGTCCTTCCAGAGCTCGCCGGTGGTGAGCGCGGTGTAGCCCAGCCCCTGCTGCACGAGCTGCGCGTTCCACGGCTCGCCGACGCAGAAGCAGTCCATCGTGCCGACCTTCATGTTCGCCACCATCTGGGGCGGGGGCACGACGATGGTCTCGATGTCCTTGTCGGGGTCGATGCCGCCGGCGGCCATCCAATAGCGCAGCCAGAGGTCGTGGGTTCCGCCCGGGAAGGTCATCGCGGCCTTCACCGACTTGCCGGCGGCTTTCTTCTTGTCGATAGCCGCCTTGAACACCTTGGCGTCGAGACCGACTTTCTGGTCGAGGTATTCCTTGGCCACCGAGATGCACTGGCCGTTGGTGTTGAGGCGCGCCAGGATGTGCATCGGCACCGGCACGTTGTTCTGCGTCACCCGGCCGGCGCTGATGAGGTAGGGCATCGGGGTGAGGATGTGGGCGCCGTCGATGCCGTTGCCCTCGGAGCCCAGCACGAGGTTGTCGCGGGTGGTGCCCCAGGAGGCCTGCTTCAGCACCTCGACATCGGGCATGCCGTACTTGGCGAAGAAGCCTTTTTCCTTGGCAACGAATAGCGGACTCGCATCGGTGAGGGCGATGAAGCCGAGCTTGGCTCCCTTCACCTCCGGGCCGGTCCCTTGCGCGAAGGCGCCGCCCGGCAACGCGGTGCGGGCGAGAGCGGCCAGGGACAGGGTCGCGGCAGCCCCCTTCAGGACGTTGCGCCGGCTGCTGCGAAAACCATCACTCATCGAAACCGGTGCCCTCACGACGCGTTTGAAGCCGCCAAAATAAAAACCGCCGCCCAAGCACATCCGTCGGACGCAAAACGATGCGTGCCTTGGGGGAGACTCGGGTCAGCGGCTTTGCCGACGGATAAGGCCCATCGTCGTTGACGGACAACTGGAGGCAAGCACGTCCCGTGCCACGGCCGATCGGCGGGGTTATCCCTTCGCAGGGCACCCAATCATCGCGAAAATCGCGGCCGGCGGCTTTCCGGGCCGCTTCTCCCGCGCTGCACAATCGGCAGGCAGCCTGCTGGCGCGGTATGCAGCCCGGCCGCCGGACTCAGCGGGTGCCGGCCGCGTCGAACAGATCGGGCCGGTAGAGGGCGCGCGCCTGCGCGGTGAGGTTGGGCGTCACCCGGATCTGGCCGGCCGCCTGCATCTCGCCGAGAAACCAATCCGCGTGGTCCGGCAGCGGGCGGTCGGCCTCCCCTCCGAAGACGACGAAGCGCGGGTCGCTGCGCTGCGTGCCGTCGCGGTCGACGGTCACACGCCCCTCCAGTGCCCGCGAGACCACGGCCGGATCGACGCCGAGATGGTCGGGATGGGCCAGCAGGCGCGCGAGTTCGGAACGGTTGCCCGGGTCGTGGCACCAGTGCCCGGCGCGGCGCAGCGCCCGCACCAGCGCAGCGCTCGCATCCAGCGCGAAGGTCGGCAGGGCCAGCACCTTTTCCGGGCAATCGGGGACGAGTTCGCTACCGAGGACGGCGATGCGACCGTAGCCGTCCGCCACCGCGACGCTGTTCCAGGGACTGCCGACGCAGAACCCATCGATCAGTTCGCGCCGCAGGGCTTCGGCGATCTGGGGCGGCGGGATCACCACGAGTTCGACCGTGCGGTCGAGATCGAGTCCGCCGCGCAGCGCGAAGTGGCGGAGTTGATAGGTGTGGCTGGAGAACGGATGCACCGTCCCCAGGATCAGCGGGCGCCCCGCGGCCGCCCGCTCGACCGCCACCCGGGCGAAGGCCCGCGCCACCGCATCCACGTCGTCGCCGTCGGGCGCCATCGCCGCCCAGAGCGGCAGCGACACGGTGACGGCATTGCCGTTCAAGTTGAGCGCCATCGGCACTGCGAGTTCGGTCTGCGGTCCGCTGATCCCGAGGGCGCAGGCGATGGCGAGGGGTGCCAGGATGTGCGCTCCGTCGAGATGGCCGAGCGCGAGCTTGTCGCGCAGGGTCGCCCAGGACGGCTCGCGTACGAGATCGACGGCGAGGCCTTCGGCGGCGGCAAAACCGCCTTCCACCGCGACGATGAGGGCGGCCGCATCGACGAGCGGCACGTATCCGAGCGCGAGCCTCATCCGAGCAGGTCCGCCGCGGTGACGATGGCCCGGGCGATGTCGGCGATCCTGCGCTTCTCGTTCATGGCTTTGCGCCGCATCAGCCGGTAGGCCTCCTCTTCGGGCAGGCCCTTGGCCGTCATCAGGATGCCCTTGGCGCGCTCGATCAGCTTGCGGTCGGCGAGTTCCCCGCGGGCTTCCACGAGCTCGCGCTGCAACCGCGCGAAGGCGTTGAACCGCAGGATCGCGACATCGATGATCGAGCGGATGCGCTGCGGCTGCAGACCGTCGACCACGTAGGCCGAGATGCCGGCATCCACTGCTGCCTGCATCATCGGCACGTCCGAGCGATCGACGAACATCGCCACCGGCCGCTCGACGTGGCGGGACAGTCCCGACATCTGCTCCAGGATGTCCCGGCTCGGGCTCTCGAGGTGGATCACGACCACGTCGGGATTGAGCGCGGCGACCCGCGCCGGCAGGTCGGCGGTGTCGGGAATGACGACGACGCGGGTGAAACCGGCCGCGGTGAGGCCCTCTTCGAGGATCGCCGCGCGCGCCCGGCTCGGGTCGATCACGGCGACGGTGAGGCTCGGCTCGGTCATCGGTGTCCGAAAGGGCAGCGCGGGCGCTGAGGGCGCGGAATGCTGATCGCACGGCGCTCCGGCGCACCGCAAGGCGCGATGGCGAAGCGGATACGGGCGACGTCCGTTTGCCCGAGGCAAAGGGCGTGCCCGGCCGAAATTACCAGCGTGAAAGGAAACAGCCCAGGTTCCGCCGCAAACGGCCCGGCTTATGGGAGACACGATCCAACCGTTCGCGAGGGTTCCCCAATATGGCTGCGCGAAACCGATGTAGTGCCGAGGCCGACGCGCTCCGGTCGGAAGCGACGGCCGGTGTGACGCCGCCCCTGTTGCCGACGCTCGTCGTCGCCGTGGTCCTGGCCGCAGCCTCGTTCTACTGCGAAGTGCCCGCTACGCATCCGACTACACCCGCCCCCGCATTGGCCGTACGAATGTCCGCCGCGACCCTGTCGCCCGCGGCGGAGGCGCCCGTGGTCACTCCGTTCGTGCCGGCCGCCCTCACCTTCCCGCTCCAGTTTCCCATCGTCGTCGCGGCGCATGCCGAAGGCGCGACGCGCCAGATCGCGCTTCAGGTTCCGCCGCATCGGCCGGCCGGACCCCGGATCGCCACGGTCCGCCGTCCGGTTCCGACGAAGATTGCGCCGGCGGATTCTGCGGTGGTCGGGTCCGCCGCGGTGGAGCCCGTATCGATCGATGCGTCGGCCGGACCGGAGACGGACGAGGGCGTTCTGCCCAGCCTCGCCCTGCCCTTCGCTCCGACCATCCGGGCCGCGACGCGGGCGGCGACCTTCGTCGGCGTCCAGAGTGCCGCGGTGGGCGCCGAGGCGGCGTCCCTCGGCGAAGCGATGGCCGGCATCGTCAACCGGCTGCACTGAGGCGGTTTTTCTCCGCGACGTACGTGCGTGATCACCCTGGACCCTGCCTCCGCGGAGGACTAGAGCCGGTGCCGTGAAGGCGGAACCGGCTCTCGATTTTTCGGGTGTCCGCGTTTTCTTCACGTCCGTCGGGTCCACCTCACTCGAAAGCGCTCTAGGTGGTCTCCATCGATGATGCGATGCACACAAGGGTGCAACGTATCGAGGACTTGTCGAGACGAGGGCCTGGATGGCGGGACGGATCGAGGATTACGCGCTCATCGGCGATGGCCGCACGGCCGCGCTGATCGGACGGGACGGCAGCGTCGACTGGCTGTGCTGGCCGCGCTTCGATTCCGCCGCGTGCTTCGCCTCTCTGCTGGGCACCTGCGACCACGGGTTCTGGAAGCTCGCGCCCGCCGACGTGGACGCCAAATCATCGCGCCAGTATCGGACCGGCAGCCTCGTTCTGGAAACGGAATACGAGACCGCCACCGGGACGGCGCGGGTGACCGACTACATGCCGGCCAATGACGGCTCGCACCTCGTGCGCATCGTCGAGGGGCTGACCGGCCAGGTTGCCATGCGGATGCACCTGGCCGTGCGCTTCGATTACGGTCTGGCGGTGCCGTGGGTGTCGCACAACGAGCTCGGCGACCTGCGGGCGATCTCGGGGCCGCACAAGGTGGTGCTGCGCACCCTGGCGCCGCTGCATGGCGAAGACCAGACCACGGCCTCGGACTTCACCGTCGAGGCCGGCCAGAGCGTCGCCTTCACCCTGAGCTACGGCCCGTCGCACGAGGACGACCCGCCGCCGATCCAGCCGCGCAAGGTGCTGTTCGAGACCGACCGCCACTGGCGCGACTGGTCGAGCCGCTGCGCCCGCGGCACGCCGTGGGACGCGATGCTCCAGCGCTCGCTCCTGACCCTGAAGGCGCTGATCTACGAGCCCACCGGGGGGATCGTCGCTGCGCCCACCACCTCGCTGCCCGAGGATCTCGGCGGGGTGCGCAACTGGGACTACCGGTTCTGCTGGCTGCGCGATTCCACCTTCACCCTCATCGCGATGATGGATGGCGGCTACCTCGACGAGGCCCGCGCCTGGCGCGACTGGCTGGTGCGGGCGGTGGCCGGAAACCCGGAGCAGGCGCATATCCTGTACGGCATCGCCGGCGAGCGCATGCTGCCCGAGATCGAGCTCGACTGGCTGCCCGGCTACGAGGGCTCGAAGCCGGTGCGCATCGGCAACGCCGCGGTGGAGCAGTTCCAGCTCGACGTCTACGGCGAGATCTTCGATGCGCTCTATCAGGCGCGCCAGCGCGGCCTGCTCGGCGATGCGGATGGCTGGCGCGTCGGCCACGCGCTGCTGACGCATCTGGAAAAGGTCTGGAGCGAGCCCGACGAGGGCATCTGGGAGGTGCGCGGCGGGCGCCGGCACTTCGTCCATTCCAAGGTGATGGCCTGGGTCGCGTTCGATCGCGCGATCCGCTCCTTCGAGGAGGGCGAGAACACCGATGCGCCGGTGGAGCGCTGGCGCGCGATCCGCGACCAGATCCATGCCGAGGTCTGCGAGAAGGGCTTCAACGCCGAGCTCAACAGCTTCGTGCAATCCTACGGGTCGAAGTCCCTCGATGCGAGCCTGCTGCTCATCGCCCATATAGGCTTCCTGCCCCAGAACGATCCGCGCGTGGTCGGCACGGTGGAAGCCATCGGCAAGGGCCTGATGCGCGACGGCTTCGTGCTGCGCTACGACACCGAGAACCAGACCACCGACGGCCTGCCGGGCAACGAGGGCGCGTTCCTGCCCTGCAGCTTCTGGTATGCCGACAACCTCATCGGGCTCGGCCGCTGCAAGGAGGCCCATGCGCTGATCGAGAAGCTCATCGGAATCTGCAACGATCTCGGTCTGGTGTCGGAGGAGTACGACGTGAAGGCCAAACGCCTCGTGGGCAACTTCCCGCAGGCGTTCAGCCATGTCACGCTGGTGAACACCATCCTGAATTACAGCCGGTCCCTCGGCCCGGCCAAGGAGCGCGGTTCAAGCGCGGAAGAGATCGACAAGGGTGCCGCGGCCGTGACGCCCCATGCCCGTGCGGTGGCCGCGCGCGCCTGAGACAGGATTTCGAGGCGGGCGGGTCCGGCGGCAGGCCGTGACTCCCCGCAAGGACGAGGGCCGGACCCGCCACCATGCGGGCGGCCCCGAGAACGAGACGAGGAAGACGAGAATGAGCGGAGCCGACACCAAGCCGAGCGAGGCCTTGAGCGCCATCGACAAGCTCAGCATCGACACGCTGCGCACGCTGGCGATCGACGCGGTGCAGAAGGCGAATTCCGGCCATGCCGGCGCGCCGATGGCGCTGGCGCCCGTGGCCTACACCCTGTGGAACCGCTACCTGCGCTACGACCCGGCGCATCCGCATTGGCCCAACCGCGACCGCTTCGTGCTCTCGGCCGGCCATGCCTCGATGCTGCTCTACGGGCTGCTGCACCTGGCCGGCGTCGCCCAGACCGACGGCGGCAACGAGCCGGCGATCACCATCGAGGACATCAAGAACTTCCGCCAGCTCGACAGCAAGACGCCGGGCCATCCGGAATACCACTTCACCACCGGCGTCGAGACCACCACCGGGCCGCTCGGCCAGGGGGTCGCGAACTCCGTCGGCATGGCGATGGGTGGCCGCTTCCTCGGCGAGACCCTCAACCGGCCCGACCTGCCGCTGTTCGACTACAACGTCTACGCCATCTGCTCGGACGGCGACCTGATGGAGGGCGTCGCGTCCGAGGCGGCTTCGATCGCCGGGCACCTGCGCCTGTCGAACCTGTGCTGGATCTACGACAACAACACCATCACCATTGAGGGCCACACCGAACTCGCCTTCTCGGAAGAGGTGGCGACGCGCTTCCTCGGCTACGGCTGGCAGGTGCTGCGGGTGGCCGACGCCAACGACGTCCACGCGATCGCGTCCGCACTGGAGACCTTCCTCCAGTCGAGCGACCGTCCGACGCTGATCGTCGTCAACTCGATCATCGGCTTTGGCGCGCCCAAGAAGCAGAACACCTCCAAGGCCCACTCGGACGCATTGGGCGAGGAGGAGGCCAGGGGCGCCAAGCGCGCCTATGGCTGGCCCGAGGACGCGCAGTTCCTCGTCCCCGAGGGCGTGGTCGAGAATTTCCAGAACGGGATCGGCCAGCGCGGCGCCGAGCTTTTCGCGACCTGGGAAGGGTTTCTGGCCGAGGCCAAGGCGTCCGATCCGGCTCTGGCCGAGGAGATCGCGGCCTTGGGCGAAGGCCGCCTGCCCGCGGGCTGGGACAAGGACATCCCGGTCTTCGCGCCCGATGCCAAGGGCATGGCCACCCGTGAATCGTCCGGCAAGGTGCTGAACGCGATCGCCAAGAACGTGCCGCACATGCTCGGCGGCTCGGCGGATCTGGCGCCCTCCAACAAGACCAAGCTCGAATTCGAGGGTGCCGGCACGCTCTCGCCGTTCGAACCGGGCGGGCGCAACATCCACTTCGGCGTGCGCGAACACGCCATGGGCTCCATCGTCAACGGCCTCGGGCTCGCGGGCCTGCGGGCCTACGGCGCGACCTTCCTGGTCTTCGCCGACTACATGCGGCCGCCGATCCGCCTCGCGGCGCTGATGGAGCTGCCGGTCTTCCACGTCTTCACGCACGATTCCATCGGGGTCGGCGAGGATGGGCCGACCCACCAGCCGGTGGAGCAGCTTCTCACCCTCCGGGCGATCCCCGGACTCGTCACCCTGCGCCCGGCCGACGCCAACGAGGTGGCGGAATCCTATCGGGTCATCATGGGGCTGAAGAACCAGCCGGCGGTGCTGGCGCTCTCCCGCCAGCCTCTGCCCACCGTCGACCGCGCGGTCTATGCGAGCGCCGCCGGCGTCGCGAAGGGTGCCTACGTGCTGGCCGATTGCGACGGCACGCCGGAGGTGATCCTGATCGGAACGGGCAGCGAGGTGCAGCTCTGCCTCGGCGCCTACGAGGCGCTGAAATCCGAGGGCGTGAAGGCGCGCGTGGTCTCGATGCCGTCCTGGGACCTGTTCGAGCGCCAGGACGAGGCCTACCGCAACAGCGTCCTCATCCCGGACGTGCTGGCACGCGTGGCCGTCGAGCAGGGCTCTGTGATCGGCTGGGATCGCTACGCCGGCTCGGCGGGCGCGATCATCGGCATGCACACCTTCGGCTCCTCGGCGCCGATCAAGGACCTGCAGACGAAGTTCGGCTTCACCCCCGACAAGGTGCTCCAGGCGGCGCGCGACCAGATCGCACGGCACAAGAAGTAGGGTTCGGGGGTTTCCCAGGGTGAGGTGAGGACGGTTCTCCTGTCACCACCTCACCCTGAGGACCGGAGCGAAGCGGAGGCCTCCTCCGAGACCCGGCCGGCGATCCGCGATCGCCCGACGGGTACCTCGGGATGAGGTCGGGACTGGGTTAAGCGGCGCCGCTCCTTCAAAAGGCGCCAAAGCGACCGACGACGAGGAGTGTTTGCATGAACCCGCTCAAGGCTCTCTTCCCCGAACAGGGCCAGGCCGTGTGGCTCGATTTCGTCGCCCGCGGCTTCGTCCAGCAGGGCAAGCTCAAGGCGCTGGTGGACGAGGACGGCCTGCGCGGCGTGACCTCGAACCCGTCGATCTTCGAGAAGGCCATCGGCGGATCGGTGGAGTACGACCCCGCCCTGAAAGCCGTGATGGACGCCGGCGATGCCCGCGTCATCGACCTCTACGAAGGGCTCGCCATCGCCGACATCCAGGCCGCGGCCGACGTGCTGCGTCCCGTCTACGAGGCCAGCGATGGGGCCGACGGCTATGTCAGCCTCGAAGTCTCGCCCTACCTCGCCCTCGATACCGAGGAGACCCTGGCCGAGGCCCGCCGCCTGCATGCGGCGGTGGGACGCGACAACCTGATGGTGAAGGTGCCGGCCACCGCCGAGGGCATTCCGGCGATCCGGGCGCTGACGGCGGACGGCATCAGCATCAACGTCACCCTGCTGTTTTCGGTGGAGACCTACGCGGCGGTCGCCCACGCCTTCATCGACGGTCTCGCGGCGTTCGGCGCCAGGGGCGGCGACGTCGCGAAGGTCGCCAGCGTCGCCAGCTTCTTCATCAGCCGCATCGACGTCGCCGTCGACAAGGCGCTGGACGATACCATCGCCCGGACCGAGGGCGCCGACGCGAAGGCGGCCCTGGAAGCCCTCAAGGGCAAGGTCGCCATCGCCAACGCCAAGCGCGCCTACCAGCGCTACAAGGATATCTTCGGAGAGCCGAAATGGCAGGCCCTGGCCGCCATGGGCGCCAAGCCGCAGCGGCTGCTCTGGGCGTCCACGGGGACCAAGAACAAGGCCTATTCCGACGTGCTCTACGTCGAGGAGCTGATCGGCCCCGACACCGTCAACACCATGCCGCCCGCCACCATGGACGCGTTTCGCGATCACGGGACGGTCAAGTCCGCGATCGAGGCTGATCTCGGCGCGGCCGAGGCCGTGATGGCCGGCCTCGCGAAGGCGGGGATCGACATCGAAACGATCGGCGACCAGCTCGTCGACGAGGGCGTGCAGCTCTTCATCGACGCCGCCGACAAGCTGCTCGGCGCGGTGGCCGGCAAGCGCGTCGACTTCCTCGGAGCCAAGCTCGACGGCCAGACCCTGGTGCTGCCCGAGCCCATCGCCGCCGCGGCGAAGAAGGCCGTCGAGGCCTGGCGCGCCTCCGGCGCGATCCGCCGGCTCTGGGCTCACGACAAGACGGTGTGGTCGAACGCCGACGAGGACAAGTGGCTCGGCTGGCTGCGCATCGTCGAGGACGAACTCGCCCACGTCTCCGACTACGCCAGCTTCGCCGAGGACGTGCGCCAGACCGGCTTCACCGACGTGGTGGTGCTCGGCATGGGCGGATCGAGCCTCGGCCCCGAGGTGTTGGCCGAGACCTACGGGAGCCACGAGGGCTTTCCGACCCTGCGCATCCTCGATTCCACCGACCCGGATCAGGTCCGCGAGACGGAAAGCGCGATCACCCTCGAGACCACGCTGTTCATCGTCGCCTCGAAATCCGGCTCGACGCTGGAGCCCAACGTCTTCCGCGATTATTTCCTCGGTCGGATGAAGGCCACGGTGGGCGAGCGCGCGGGCGCGCATTTCGTCGCCGTCACCGATCCGGGCTCGGCCATGGAGGCGGCGGCCAAGGCCGACAACTTCAGAAAGATCTTCTATGGCGTGAAGCAGATCGGTGGCCGCTACTCCGTGCTCTCCGCCTTCGGCCTCGTGCCGGCGGCGGCGTGCGGCATCGACGTGAAGACGTTCCTCGACACGGCACGGATCATGGTCCGCTCCTGCGGCCCGGCCGTGCCGCCGGCGCAGAACCCCGGCGTCCTGCTCGGCACCGCCCTGGGCGCGGCGGCGCTCCATGCCGGCCGCGACAAGGTCACGTTCATCGCCTCGCCGGGCATTGATACGTTCGGCGCCTGGGCCGAGCAGCTCATCGCCGAATCCACCGGCAAGGACGGCAAGGGTCTGATCCCCATCGACGGCGAGCCCGTCGGTGTGCCGGCCGTCTACGGACTCGACCGGCTCTTCGTGTATCTGCGCCTCGACAATCGCGCCGATGCCCGCCAGGACGAGGCGGTGCGTAGCCTGGAGCGCGAGGGGCACCCCGTCATCCACATCACCATGGCCAACGAGGAGCAGCTGCCGCAGGAATTCTTCCGCTTCGAGATCGCCACGGCGGTGGCCGGCGCCATGCTGGGGATCAATCCGTTCGATCAGCCCGACGTGGAAGCGAGCAAGATCGAGACGAAGAAGCTGTTCGATGCGGCGGAAGCGAGCGGGTCTCTCCCCGCCGAGACGCCGTTATTCGCCGACGACACCATCGCGCTCTACGCCGATCCCAAGAATGCCGAGGCGCTGCCGCAGGCCGCGGAGGGACTGGACGCGGCGCTCAAGGCGCATCTCGGCCGCACCAAGGCCGGCGATTACGTGGCTCTGCTGGCCTACGTCGCGCGCAACGCTGGCCATCACGCCGTCCTGCAGGATGCCCGCGTGGCGCTTCGCGACAAGACCAAGCTCGCCACCTGCCTCGAATTCGGCCCCCGCTTCCTCCACTCGACGGGGCAGGCCTACAAGGGCGGCCCCGATAGCGGCGTGTTCCTCCAGATCACCGCCGACCCGTCCGCGGACCTGTCGATCCCCGGGCGCACGCTCGGCTTCGGCACGGTGGTGGCGGCCCAGGCCCGGGGCGATTTCGCCGTGCTCGCCGAGCGCGGACGCCGGGCCCTGCGCGTCCACATCAAGGGCGGCGACGTCGAAGCCGGGTTGAAGCGCATCGCCACGGCGATCAAGGCGGCCTTGGCGTAAGCGCCACTTTCACCTCCCCCACCCCTGCCCCTCCCCGCCATGGGGCGGGGAAAGCCACGGAGATCACCCATGCAACTCGGTATGATCGGTCTCGGCCGGATGGGGGGCAACATCGTCCGCCGGCTGCTTCGCGACGGCCACACCGCCGTGGTGTTCGACCAGAGCGCGGAGGCCGTGGCGGCCCTGGTCGCCGAGGGCGCCACCGGCGCGGCGAGCCTGGAGGAGTTCGTGGACAGGCTCGACGCGCCGCGCACCGCCTGGGTGATGCTGCCGGCGGGCGCGATCACCGAGGGGACGGTGGCGACGCTCGGGACCCTGATGGCCGCCGACGACGTGATCATCGACGGCGGCAATTCGTTCTACAAGGACGACATCCGCCGCGCGGCCGAACTCAAGCCCAAGGGCATCCACTACGTCGATGTCGGCACCTCCGGCGGCGTCTGGGGCCTGGAGCGCGGCTATTGCATGATGATCGGCGGCGACGAGGCGGCACTCGCCCGCCTCGATCCGATCTTCAAGACCCTGGCGCCCGGTATCGGCACCATCCCCAAGACTGCGGGACGCGACGGTCGGGATGCCCGTGCCGAGGAGGGCTACATCCACGCGGGACCGAGCGGGGCCGGCCACTTCGTCAAGATGGTCCATAACGGCATCGAGTACGGCCTGATGCAGGCCTATGCCGAAGGTTTCGACATCCTCAAGCATGCCAATTCCACGGATCTGCCGGAGGGCCAGCGCTTCGACCTCAACATCGGCGACATCGCCGAGGTCTGGCGGCGCGGCAGCGTGGTCTCGTCCTGGCTCCTCGACCTCACGGCCGGGGCGCTCGCCGGCGACGAGAATCTCACGGATTTCTCCGGCTTCGTCGCCGATTCCGGCGAGGGCCGCTGGACGCTGAACGCGGCCATCGAGGAATCCGTGCCGGCCAACGTGCTCTCGGCCGCCCTCTACGCCCGCTTCCGCTCGCGCGAGGATGCGAGCTATGCCGACAAGCTGCTCTCGGCCATGCGCAAGGGGTTCGGCGGCCATCAGGAGCCGAAATAGGGCCTTCGGCCGGGACGATACCCAGGACGCTTTGGCGATGATTCCCCTCCCGACCAACTCGGACATCCTTCCCGACGCCGATGCGGTCGCCCGCGCGGCGGCCGAGCGTCTCGTCGCCCTGTGCGAGAGCGCCCCGAACGAACGCATCGCCGTCTGCCTGTCCGGCGGCTCGACCCCCAAGCGTCTCTACGCGCTGCTGGCCGGGTCGGATTACGGGCCCGCCCTGCCCTGGGCCCGCCTGCACTGGTTCTTCGGCGACGACCGGATGGTGGCGTGGGACGACGCGGCCAGCAACGTCCACATGGCCCGGGACGCCTTTACGGGTGCGCCGATTCCCGAAGGGCATCTCCACGGCATGCCCACCACCGGGACGCCGGAGGCGGGGGCTGCGGCCTATGCGCGGACGCTGCGGGATTTCTACGGCGCCGACATTCTCGACCCGGCGCGACCGCTGTTCGACCTCGTGCTCCTGGGGCTCGGCGAGGACGGCCACACCGCCTCGCTGTTTCCGGGCAAGCCGGCATCGGACGCCGCGGCCGCCTGGGTCGCCCCGGTGCCGGAGGCGGGGCTGGCGCCGTTCGTGCCGCGCATCACGCTCACCTTCCCGGCCCTGGCCTCGTCGCGCGAGAGCCTGTTCCTCGTCACCGGGGCCGGCAAGCAGGACCCGCTCACCCGCCTCGCGCGGGGCGAGGACCTGCCCGCCGGGCGCGCGACCAGCGTCGGCCGGATGCTGTGGCTGGTCGACCAGGCGGCTGCCGGCGCCTGAACACGCGGACCCGACGCTCTAGACGTACATGCTGATCACGTCGGTCATCATCTCGCTGGTGGCGGTCAGGACCTTGGTGTTGGCCGAGTAGGCTTGCTGCGTGACGATCATCTTGGAGAACTGGTCCGACAGGTTGGCGTTGGACTGTTCCAGGGCCCCCCCCGTCACGGTGGAACCGTTGAGCCCCAGGGTCGGCGTCCCCGATTGCGGGGTGGCGAGATAGGCGCCGCCATCCTGGGTCTGGAGGCCGGCCTCGTCGTCGAAATGCGCCAGCGTCACCTGGCCGATCTTGGCGGCGGTGCCGTCGGCATAGGTGCCCGCCACCGCCCCGGTGGACGAGATCGAGAGGTCCGAGACCGCGCCATGGCTCGTTCCGGTGACGGCGCTGAGGTTGAGCGGCGTGCTGCTGGTGCCCGCCAGCAGGTAGTTGCCGGCCCCATTGACGAGGTAGCCATCGGCATCGGCGGCAAAATCGCCCCGGCGTGTGTAGAGGGTGTCGCCGGTGAAGTTCGGCGTCGCCGCCGATCCGGTATTCTGTTTGACCACGAAGTAGCCGTCGCCCGAAATCGCCATGTTCGTCGGCACGTCGCTGGTCGCGATCGTGCCGGGCATGTCGGTGGACAGGCGCGAACGGGTGGCGACGCCTCCGGTCAGCGACGGCGCCCGCGCGGTGTCGGGGAGCATGTCCGAGAACGCCGTCTCCACCGACTTGAACCCCGGCGTCGACGCGTTGGCGATGTTGCCGGAGATGTTGTTCAGAGCGTAGCTCTGGGCCGACAATCCGCTGACGGAAGTCGACAGGGTGCCGAACAGGCTCACGGGATTTGTCCTCGTCTCTCGTCAGAACGGCAGCAGGATATCGAGCGCCTGCTGGCCGTAGCGGGGTTGCTGGACGTCGGTGATCTGGCCGCGTCCGCCATAGGCGATGCGGGCCTGCGCGATCTTGGCCGAATCGATCGTGTTGTCGGCGGCGATGTCTTCGGGCCGCACGACACCCGCCACGAGCAGTTCGCGCACTTCGAAATTGACCCGGATCTCCTGCTTGCCTTCGATGACGAGGCTGCCGTTGGGCAGCACCTGCGTGACGACGGCCGCCACGCTCGTCGTCACGGTCTCGTTGCGCTGGACCGAGCCGGCCCCATCGTTGGATGTGGTCGACGTGGCGCTGAGGAGTTTGTCGGGCGAGATGCCGGCGGCCGCCACCGCAGCCGCCTTTTCGAGACCGAAGGCATTGGGTAGGCCGGCATCCTCGGCATTCGCGCGCGTGCGCTTGGTCTCGTTGCTGATGTTGGCCTGGTCGGTCACCGCGACGTTCACCGTCAGGATGTCGCCGAGCCGGGCGGCGCGCTGGTCCTTGAAGAAGGCGCGCGAGCCCGTGCGCCACAGGGAATTGGGGGCGTAGGACACCGGCTGGATTTCGGGCATCGGCATTCGGACCGGCTTGTAGCCGGCCTGCGCGGTGGGATCCTCGATCGCCGACAAAGCCGGCGTCGCGCCGATCTGCCCGAGCCGGTCGAGGGTGTTGCAGCCGCCCAGGGCCGCGGCGAGGCTCACGAGCGTCAGCGCGACGCGATATGGGCGGCGATGGTGCGATCCCATGGGCGTCTCCGGCCTCGGGCCGACGGTTGTCGGTGGTCAGAGCGCGACGATGAGGTTTTATGGTTAAGGATTGCTGTGTCAGCAAATAATTCTAAGCAACAAACAGAAATGTTACGAAACATATCGGGATATATTTTGCATCGCCGGCCGATCGTAGAGACTTGGACTTCCTCTGCACATGCAACCCGACGGGCCTGCACAGCAACGTGCCGGTGTCCTTCCGTTTCGGTCCGGTCTACGCTGTTCCCGCATGCGACCCCGCACGATCCATCCGGCATCCGAGCCAAGCGCCGAACGCGGTCCGGTCGAACAGCCTTCATCCAGCCGCGAGAGTCCTCTTGCCTTTGCAAGAGTCCTCGCGGCCGTCCGAGAGCGTCTTTGCCAGCATCGTGTCGGCTCACGATCACGCGAAAACTGCATATCTCCTCTGCGGCGACCATGATGGATTGGGGGATATGCTTGCGTCGGCCGCAAGAACGCGCAACATATTGTGGATCGCCGGACCTGTCCGGTCTTTGCGGTTCGACGCATGGATGATTTCGAGGGGCTGCCCGTCCTCCCCGCTCGGCGCATGTCGGTGCGCTGGGGCGCGCGTTATCGCGTCGGGCCGCTGAGCCCGCTGTCCGATTCGTCCACGGCGAGTGTCGCCATCGGCATTCGCACGGGCGCTCTCATCGGACTTGCCGTGGTCGCGGCTCTGTCAGTTCCGTTCTTCCTCGTGCTCGGTGCCAAGGCGCCGTCCCGCCATGTCAGCACCACTCCGCCATCCGCAAGAACCGCCAAGGTGTGGGCGGAAGAGCCCGTGGTGGTGGCGCCGCCGAGCGCGACATTCGTCGCGGCGGCCGATGAGGTGCGGCAAGTCCCGGTCGCGCCGAACCCTGAGCCGGCCCGTGCTGCAAAGGCGTCCGAAACCCGGCCGCCGCTCGGCTTGGAGCTGATCCCCGTCCTGGACGACGAGAGCGGCGATCTCTCCTTCGAAGAGGCGCCCCCGGCCGTGAAGCCGCCGGCTCGCCCTCTGCGCGGTACGGCTGGCCCCAGACCCTGATCCGGCGGCAGGCCGCGGTCGATTCGGGCGAGGCTTAGAGGGGATTATAGCCGGGCTTCTTAAAGAGGGTCGCGGCCTTGGCGACGATGTCCGGCTTGTAGACCGCGTCGACCCAATCGGTCGGCGCGACGTCCTCGATGGCGACGGAGACCGCGTCCGCGCTGCTCCCGGCGGACGCCATGATCGCCATGGTGACGGCGTCGGCAATCACGGCCTTCTGCTCTGCAGATTTTCCGGCATACAGTTTCACGATGACATGCGGCATGGTGTGAAGGGTCCCCAGAGCGCCCTCGGCCGGCGAACCACCGGGTGCGCGGCCTCCCGAGAGGATCGTGAACCGGCGCGCGCTATCCAAGCTCAGTCTTCTCTGCCGCCCGACGAGCCCGGGGGCAATCGGCGATGAGCCAAGCTCATCGCCGATTGGTGTTAGCGGTCGCGACGGTCGCGCACGGTGTTCCGGTCATCGCGGCGCTCGGTCCGCTCGTCGCGGCGGTCGGGATCCACGCCGAGGACACCGCCGACGGTGCCGGTCGCAGCGCCCACCGCGCCGCCGACGATGCCGCCCACCGGTCCGGCGGCACGGTTGCCCTCGTCGACACCGCGTTCCGCGCCGCGCACGGTACCCTGGGCGTGCGCTGTGGCCGTCAGGCCGATGGTGGAAAGAAGGAGGGTGGTCGCGAGAAAGACGGGCTTCATGGCAGGTCCTCAGTATCGTCTGGACAGGGCCCCGCTCGCACCGGGCGAGCCGAGGGGTGTGCCCCCTCAACGGTCGAGGGCCGGAAAGGTCGCAATCACGACGTGATCGAGGCCGTCTCGTGCCGGCTACGGCTGCGCTCGGACGAAGTCGTCGGTCGCCGCATTCCCTCACCGAACTGTGCCGATTCCGAAGCTCTCGCTACCTGTGCGGACCAGTCGCAGGCGGGCCGAACCTCTGATCCCACACCGCAACCGCAATCGCCTCCTAAAGCGTGCAGGCGATCTTAAGGAATGGTTCACCGATATCCCATCTCGCTTCGGGACCGGAGAGGTACAGGGCGGTCATGCGGGTTCGGACGGGATTTCGGCGGACGGGACGCGGTTCCGCGGCGCTCACCGCGCTCCTCGCGGTTCTGAGCTTGCCGGCTTGTGCGGGCCGACCCACCGGGGTGCTGCTCCCGATTGCCGACGCCACGCCGGCTCCCGGGACCTCGCGGGTCGAGATGCTGGTGGCGACCACCCGCAAGAGCGCGCTGAACCCCGGCGAATTGTTCTCGGGCGAACGCGGCAACGAGGTCTCCTACACCGATCTCGCGATTTCCATTCCACCCGACGCGATCCGCCAAGCCGGTACGGTGCAATGGCCCAAATCCCTGCCCGGCAATCCGGCGACCGACTTCGTCGCCCTGCGGGCGGCTCCGCTCGAGCGAGGTCAGGTCGCGGCCTGGGTCGGCCGCGGTCCGAAATCCGCACGCAAGCGCCACGTGCTCGTCTTCGTGCATGGCTTCAACAATCGCTTCGAGGATGCCGTCTTCCGCTTTGCCCAGGTGGTGCACGATGCCGGGGCGGACGTGGTGCCGGTGCTGTTCACCTGGCCCTCGCGCGGCAGCGTGCTCGCCTATGGGTACGACCGGGAGAGCACCAATTTCTCGCGGAACGGCCTGGAGACGGTGCTGCGCGACCTCGCCAAGGATCCGAATGTCGGCGAGATCACGGTGCTCGCCCATTCCATGGGCAATTGGCTGACACTGGAATCCCTGCGCCAGATGGCGATCCGGGACCGCCGGGTCGCGCCGAAGATCCGCAACGTCATCCTGGCCGCGCCCGATGTCGACATGGATCTCGCCCGCGTCGCGTTTCACGACATGGGCAAGGATCGGCCGCGCCTGACGTTGATGGTCTCGGGCGACGATCAGGCGCTCGCCGTCTCCCGGCTGGTCTGGGGTGACAGCGTGCGGCTCGGCGCCATCGACCCCGGCACGGAGCCGTATCGATCCGAACTGGAGCGAGAGAATATCGGCGTCCTGAACCTGACCGCCGTGAAAAGCGACGACGCGCTCAACCACGGCAAGTTCGCGTCGAGCGAAGTGGTGGCGCTCCTGGGAAAGCGCCTGGCCGACGGACAGGTGATCTCCGACAGCCATATCGGTTTCGGCGACCGCATCGTTCAGACCGCCGCAGGCGCGGCCTCGACGGTGGCGACCGGGGCGGCTCTGGCGGTGAGCGCGCCGGTGGCGCTCATCGACCCGCAGACGCGCGAGACCTACGGCGAACACCTTCGGAACGTCGGCCGCGGTGTCGGCGATGCGATGTCGTCCACCGCCGACCTCGCCACCGCGCCGGCGCGCGCCGTAATGGGGCAGTAGGCGGCCGATCCGGCTGCGCGCTGGAGAAGGCCCCGGCGCGGTGGCTCAGGCGAAGTGCTTCGACAGCTTCAGCCCTTGCGCCTGATAGTTCGAGCCCGCGCCCGCGCCGTAGAGGGTGGCGGGAACCTCGGCCATCCGCTCGTAGACGAGGCGGCCGACGATCTGGCCGTCTTCCAGCAGGAACGGTACGTCCCGCGAGCGCACCTCCAGCACGGCGCGCGCGCCCGATCCGCCGGCTGCGGCAAAGCCGAAGCCCGGATCGAAGAACCCGGCGTAATGCACCCGGAACTCGCCGACCAGAGGATCGAACGGCACCATCTCGGCGGCGAAGTCGGGGGGGACCTGCACCGATTCCTTCGAGGCCAGGATGTAGAACTGGCCCGGATCGAGAATCAGCGCGCCCGAGCCGTCGGCCGGGAGCGGTTCCCAGAAGTCGGCGGCCTTGTGCGCGCCCGGTGCATCGACGTCGACGAGGCCGGTGTGGCGCTTGGCCCGGTAGCCGATCAGCCCGTTGAAGCCGGACAGATCGATGGAGACGGCGATGCCGCCCTGGAACGACGGGTTGGGGGCATCGACGAGGGGGGTCGCCGCATGGAGGGCGGCCAGTTCCCCGTCGCCGAGGCGCGGCTCGCCCCGGCGGAAGCGAATCTGCGACAGGCGCGAGCCGGTGCGTACTTTCACCGGAAAGGTGCGCGGCGAAATCTCGGCGTAGAGCTTGCCGTGATAGCCGGCCTCCACCTGATCGAAGGCCGCCCCCCGGTCGGTGATGACGCGGGTGAACACGTCGATGCGGCCCGTCGAGCTTTTCGGGTTGGCGCTCGCGGAGAGATCCGGCGGCAGCGCCAGGGATTCCTGCAATTCGGCGATGTAGACGCAGCCGGTCTCCAGCACCGCGCCCTTGGTCAGGTCCATTTCGTGCAGCACGAAGGCCGCGATGCAGGCGGCCACGCTGCGGGCGCCCGGGAGGAAGCTGGTGCGCACGCGAAACACCCGGGCGCCGAGGCGCAGGTCCAGGCTCGCCGGCTGAATCTGGTCGGAGGCATACGGCGAGTCGGCCGAGATCGCGCCGGTGGTGGTGAGCAGGGTGATGCCCTGTGCGGCCAGGATGCCGGAACCCGGAACGTCATGCATTGCGTACGGTATCCGTGTCGCTCGGCCCGCGCACGGGCACCTTTGGCCCCCCTCCACGATGGATAGGAGATGGCGGTCTCGCGCGCGAGTATCCGCGTCAGGCGCCTAAAGCCGGGTTAAGCTTCCGGCTCGTCCGGTGTCGCCAGCACGATCCGCACCAAGGCGAGCCGTGCGATCGCCCCCATGGCGATCAGGCCGGCGAGTGCGCTCGCCAGGAGCGCGAACCCGGCCGGCCAGAGGAAAAGCGCCACCCCGAACAGGGCTGCGCCCAGGCCCAGTCCGGGCCGCATCGCGAAAACCACCGAGGGCGGCCCACCGAGGCGCGGCGCCGGGCGGCCGCGCCGGGCGGCCCGGGCGCCGGCGGCGCGGGCCACCCCGTCGAGGACGAGGGCGAGCGCCAGAGCCGCCGCCGCCCAGGCGTTGCGCTCGGGTGCCGCCCAGACGAAGCCTGTCGCCAGTCCGGCGATCGCCACCGGTCCGAGGAGGGCGCGGACCGAGCCCCAGCGGACGGGAGACGCGGCGGGGATTCGCGAAACGGTCTCGTCGACCACGATGGCTGGAACCTCGGCTTGGCGCGGGTACCCCCCGCATTCGTCACGATTGACGCGGTTTTCGCCGGGCCGTACCACGGCGCCCTGAGCTTGTCGCGATCGTGAGGTCGCGTCCGGGTCAGCCCGGCCACGGAGGCGTTGAAGGCGATGTACAAAGCTCAGACGCGCGGCATCAGCGTGACCGTGCAACCCCGCTTCGTCGAGGAGGAATCCTCCCCCGCCGAGAGCCGCTACTTCTTCGCCTACACCGTCGAGATCGTGAACAACGGCTCCGAGCAGGTGCAGCTGCGTTCGCGCCACTGGCGGATCGTCGACGGGCGCGGTGCGACCCAGGAGGTGCGCGGGGCCGGCGTCGTCGGCAAGCAGCCGGTGCTGGAGCCCGGCGAATCGTTCAGCTACACGAGCGGCTGCCCGCTCACCACGCCGGACGGACTGATGGCCGGCAGCTACACCATGGCGACCGATACCGGCGAGAGCTTCGAGGCCGAGATCCCCGCCTTCTCCCTCGATTCGCCCCATGTCCGCCGCAGCGTTCATTAGACCCATGGTCGATTGAAGCTCATGTCCACCGCCGGCCCGCGCGCGACGACCCTCGACCTGCTGGCGCGGCTCGTGGCCTTCGACACCGAGAGTTCGAAGCCGAACCTCGCCCTCATCGATTACGTCTGCGGCTACCTCGATGCGCTCGGGGTGGCGCATGTCCGCATCCCGAACGCGACGGGCGACAAGGCGGCGGTCTTCGCCACCATCGGTCCGCAGATCGACGGCGGCATCGTCCTGTCGGGCCATACCGACGTGGTGCCGGTGACGGGGCAGGCCTGGACCACCGACCCGTTCACCCTGCGGATCGCGGATGGGCGCGCTTATGGACGCGGCGCCGTGGACATGAAGGGGTTCTGCGCCCTGGCGCTCGCCGCCGTGCCGGATTTCCTGGCCGCCGACCTCGCGCGCCCGATCCACATCCTCCTGTCCTATGACGAGGAGACCACCTGCCTCGGGGTGGCCGACACCATCGCGCGGTTCGGCACCGACCTGCCGCGCCCGGCCGCCGTGATCGTCGGCGAGCCCACCGACCTCGAAGTGGCCGACGCGCACAAGAGCATCGTCACCTACTTCACCACCGTGCACGGGCACGAGGCGCATTCGGCCAAGCCGATGCTGGGGGCCAATGCGGTGATGGCGGCGGCCGACCTCGTGTCGGAACTCAACCGCATCGCCGACGCGATGATCGCGCGCGGAGACGCTTCGGGGCGCTTCGACCCCCCCGCCACCACGGTGCATGTGGGCACGATTTCCGGCGGCACCGCCCGCAACATCCTGCCCAAGGTCTGCACCTTCCACTGGGAATTCCGCGGCCTGCCCGACCTCGACATGGCCGAGATTCCGGCCTTGTTCGCGGCCAAGGTCGCGACGACCCTCACCGACCGGCTCAACCGCTACGGCGATTACGGGCGCATCGAGACCGTCGAGGAAGTGGCGGTCCCCGGCCTCGCGCCGGAGCCGGGCTCGGAGGCCGAGCGGCTGGCGCTGCGGGTGGCCGGGCGCAACCACACCATCTCGGTTCCGTATGCCACCGAGGCCGGACGCTTCCAGGCGGCGGGCATCCCCACCGTGGTCTGCGGCCCCGGCTCCATCGACCAGGCCCACCAACCGGACGAGTACATCACGCTCGCCGCGCTCGAAGCCGGTGAAGCCTTCATGGCCCGTCTCATCGCCGCGTGCGTCGCCTCATGAGAACCGTCACCGCCCGCACCATCGCCGCCGACGGCCCGGTCAAGCTCCGGCCGCTCGAGCGCGAAGACCTGATGTTCGTGCATCAGCTCAACAACAACGACAGCATCATGCGCTACTGGTTCGAGGAGGCCTACGAGTCCTTCGCCGAACTGGCACAGCTCTACGAGCGCAACATCCACAACCAGACCGAGCGGCGCTTCATCATCGCCAATTCGGACGGCGAGCCCGCCGGCCTGGTGGAGCTCGTGGAGATCAACCACCTGCATCGCCGCTGCGAGTTCCAGATCGCGATCCATCCGGCCTTCCAGGGCCAGGGCTACGCTCCGCGCGCCACCCGCATCGCCATGGATTACGCCTTCAGCGTGCTCAACATCCACAAGCTCTACCTGCATGTGGACAAGGACAACGCCCGGGCCGTGCGCATCTACGAGCGCTGCGGTTTCCAGCCCGAGGGTATCCTCAAGGACGAGTTCTTCGTGAACGGCAAATATCGCGACGCGGTGCGGATGTGCCTGTTCCAGCCGGCCTATCTCGCCCGGCGCGGCAGCGGCGAGATCGCGGAGCCGGTACTGAAGGCGTGAGGCGTCCGGCCCTTTGTCCTCCTTGGGATGGGGTGCTGCCCCTCTCCCGGTCACTGCGCGACCATCCTCCCCCGCAGAGGGGGGAGGGTTACTCCGAGGCTCAGCCCTGCGCTGTCACCTGCGTCTCCACCGCCGCCGGGTCGAGGTCGTAACGGCGCGAGCAGAACTCGCAGGTGATGCCGATGCGGCCGTCATCGGCGACCATGTCCCTGCGCTCCTGGGGCGAGAACGAGACGATCATCGCCATCACCCGCTCGGGCGAACAGCGGCATTGCTCGCGCACCGCCTGGGCCTCGAACACCCGCACCCCGCGCTCGTGGAACAGGCGGTAGAGCAGGCGCTCGGAGGAGACCGCCGGATCCACGAGTTCGTGGTCCTCGATGGTGGAGACGAGACTGCGCGCCTCGACCCAGGCATCGTCCTCGGCCACGCCCTGCGCGTCGAAATGGGCGTGGCCCTCGGGGATGTCGCCGGGCGGCAGGTCGGCGAGCCGCGCCCGATCGATGGATTGCGGCAGGAACTGCACCAGGAGGCCGCCGGCCCGGTAGGTGGTGCTGCCGTTCGCGAATTCCTCCGCCACCGCGAGGCGGACCTGCGTCGGAATCTGCTCGGACTGGCGGAAATACTGGTGGGCCGCCTCCTCCAGGCTCTGTCCCTCCAGCGCGACCACGCCCTGGTAGCGGCTGCTCTGCGGCCCCTGGTCGATGGTCATGGCGAGGTGCCCCTGCCCGATCAGGTCGTGGCTCTTCAGAGGCGTGCTTCCCAGCGCCTGGACGCGATCCGCGTCGAAGCGCGCCGTGGCGCGCAATCGGTCGGGGGCCTCGAAATCGACGACGATCATCTCCACCGGGCCGTCGGTCTTGGTCTGGAGCTGGAACCGGCCCTCGAACTTCAACGACGAGCCGAGCAGCACCGTGAGCGCCGCCGCCTCCCCGAGCAGCCGCGCCACCGGGTCCGGGTAGCCGTGTCGGCGCAGGATGGTGTCCACGGACGGGCCGAGGCGCACCACCCGGCCGCGCACGTCGAGGGCTTCCACGGCGAAGGGCAGCACCACATCGTCGTCGCCGTCGATGGCGGAAATCTGCGAAGGCGTGTCGTGTCCAGCGGTCATGGCGTCTCCGATACCCTCCAGGTCAGTCCGAGGTCGCGCAGCAGAACCCGCAATCCGGAACCACGCCTCGCGCTGCAGCCGTCGCGACCTGTGTTCCTGGATGCTGGGCTCGCCTTCGGACCCCCGGACCAACGGGGTTGATATGTCTTTCATCGCGGTGCGTTCGACGATCGTCCCGACGTGTCGGCCTGAGTTCAACGCCGTGGGGATGAACTCACGCCTCTGGACGACCGCCCGACCGGCTTCCGCCCATATAGGACGTGGAGGCCGCGCACGCGACCGGGGCTAAAGCCCGTTCGCCCCGAGGCACCACGCCAGAATCCCCTTCTGCGCATGCAGGCGGTTCTCGGCCTCGTCGAAGATCACCGATTGCGGGCCGTCGATGACGTCGGCGGTGACTTCCTCGCCGCGATGGGCCGGCAGGCAGTGCATGAAGATCGCGTCCTTGTCCGCCGCCGCCATCAGCTTGGCATCGACCCGATAGGGCGAGAGCAGATTGTGGCGGTGGGTGTCGTCCTCGTCGCCCATGGAGACCCAGCAATCGGTCACCACCGCATCGGCACCATCCACCGCCTCGTAAGGGTCGGTGGTGACGTTGATGGTGGCGCCCTGGTCCTTGGCCCAGGCGAGCAGGGCCGGCGGTGTCGCCAATTCCGGCGGCGCGGCGATGTTCAGAGTGAAGTCGAACCGCGCGGCGGCGTGCGCCCACGACGCCAGCACGTTGTTGGCATCCCCCGACCAGGCGATGGTGCGGCCCTTGATCGGCCCGCGGTGCTCCTCGAACGTCAGCACGTCCGCCATGATCTGGCACGGGTGCGAGACCTTGGTGAGCGCATTGATCACCGGCACCTCGGCATAATGCGCGAGTTCCAGCATCAGATCGTGGTCGAGGATGCGGATCATCACCGCGTCGACATAGCGCGACAGCACGCGGGCGGTGTCGGCCACGGTCTCGCCGCGGCCAAGCTGCATCTCGCTGCCGGTGAGCATCAGGGTCTCGCCCCCGAGTTCGCGCATGGCCACGTCGAACGAGACCCGGGTGCGGGTGGACGGCCGGTCGAACACCATCGCCAGGGTCTTGCCGACGAGCGGACGCTCGGCCGCGCGTTCGCCCTTGCGGCGGTGGGCCTTGATCGCGGCGGCGGCGTCGAGAACCGTCCGCAACTGCTCGGGCGAAAAGTCCTTCAGGTCGAGGAAATGGCGGGTTCCGTGTCCGGTCCCGTTCTGCGTCGCGGTCATGGATCCGTTCTTCGTCTGACGGTTCGTTTTGGAGGCGGTCGTGTCGGGGCCGGCCATCACGCCGCCGCCCCGCTCGCGTGGGTCTCGAGGCTGGCCGCCGTCTGGTCGAGGCGTGCGGCGGCCTCGGCCACGTCCGCCGCGGTGACGATGAGGGGTGGCAGCAGCCGGACCACGTTGTCGCCGGCCGGGATCACGAGCAGATGCGCTTCGCGTGCCGCGGCCGCGAAGCTGGTGTTGGGCACGGCGAGCTTCAGGCCGAGCATCAGCCCATCGCCGCGAATCTCGGTGATGATGCCGGGGTGGCGGTCCATCACGGCGGCGAGGCGCTGCTTCAGCAGCAGGCCCATCTGCGCCACGTGGTCGAGGAAGCCGTCGGCCAGCACCACGTCGAGCACGGCGTTGCCCACCGCCATGGCGAGCGGGTTGCCGCCGAAGGTGGTGCCGTGGGTGCCGGCGGTCATGCCGCGGGCGGCCTCGGCGGTGGCGAGGCAGACGCCCAGCGGAAAGCCGCCACCGATGCCCTTGGCCACGCTCATGATGTCGGGCGTCACGCCCGACCATTCATGCGCGAAGAACTTGCCCGTGCGCCCGACGCCGGTCTGGACCTCGTCCATGATCAGGAGCAGGCCGTGCGCGTCACAGAGCGCACGCAGGCGGTGCAGGTCCTGGTGTGGGATCACCCGCACGCCGCCCTCGCCCTGGATCGGCTCGATCATCAGCGCCGCGGTCTCGGGGCCGATAGCGGCCTCGAGAGCGGGAAAGTCGCCGGTCGGGACCTGGTCGAATCCGTCCACCTTCGGGCCGAAGCCCTCGATGTACTTCTGCTGGCCGCCGGCCGCGATGGTCGCCAGCGTGCGTCCGTGGAACGCGCCCTCGAAGGTGATGATCCGGAAACGCTCCGGGTGCCCGGCCACCGCATGGTATTTCCGCGCCATCTTGATCGCGGCCTCGTTGGCCTCGGCCCCCGAATTGGCGAAGAAGGCCACGTCCGCGAAGGTCGCGTCGACGAGGCGCCGGCCCAGCCGCTCGCCGTCGGGAATCTCGAACAGGTTCGAGGTGTGCCAGAGTTTCTGCGCCTGGGTCGTCAGGGCTTCCACCAGGTGCGGGTGGGCGTGACCCAGCGCATTCACCGCGATGCCGGCCCCGAAATCGAGGTATCGCTCGCCGCCGCGCGCTACGAGCCATGCGCCCTCACCGCGCTCGAAGGCGATGGGAGCCCGGGCATAGTTCGGCAGAAGGGCGGATGTCACGATCCCGACTCCGTGTCTCGACGGGCACGCGAGACCGCGACCGTACCAAATGAAAGTGCCGCCTCGGAGGGGGCGGCACGGGCGCGATTACTAGAGAAAAGCCCAATTCTGTCAATGACAGGACAGGTTCACATCCCTGACATGCCTTCAGATTAGGCTGTTTTCCGGGACCGCTGGACAATGCCTTGCGCCCCGCGCGCGGAAGTGCTCAGAGCCGCGGCATCGCCGATTGCATTTGACAGGATCTACCGATGAGCACGGTCAAGGAACGCCTCGAAGCCCTGGGCCTCACCCTGCCGAAGGCGGCCGCTCCTGTCGCGAACTACGTGCCGTTCGTGCGCACCGGCAACTTGGTGGTGATCTCGGGCCAGATCTGCTTCGGCCTCGATGGCAAGCTGGCCGATGCCCACAAGGGCAAACTCGGTGCCGACGTCTCGGTGGAGGACGGGATCGCCGCCGCGCGTCTCTGCGCCCTCAACGTGCTGGCGCAGATGCAGGCAGCGGTGGGCGATCTCGACCACGGCGTCGTGCAATGCGTGCGGCTCGGCGGCTTCATCAATGCGGTGCCGAGCTTCGCCGGCCTCGCCGGCATCATGAACGGCGCCTCCGACTTCATGGTCGAGATCCTCGGCGACAAGGGCCGCCACGCCCGCTCCACCGTCGGCGTCGCCGAACTGCCCCTCGACGCGGCGGTCGAGGTCGAGGCGATGTTCGAGGTCAAGTAGCGCGCGCCGCGTCCGCTGCCGATTCGGGAGCCGGTTCCGTCGCGACGGAACCGGCTGTTTTGTTTGCGATGGCGGTGTTTTCCGCATCCGCGCCGGGTCCGCCTTCCCTAAAAACCCTGTAGCCTTGCCCGAGGCGCGACAGACGTCACCGGGAGGATGCATGCGCGGAACCGTTCTCGTCGGACTTCTGGTCCTGGGCATCCCGATTCTCGCTCACGCCGCCGGCGACGACCCGAAGCCGCCCGGTATCTCCAGCGAGATCCCGCGCTTCCAGGTCGATCCATCCTGGCCGAAACCGCTGCCCAACGACTGGATCATGGGCCAGGCCTCCGGCGTGGCCGTGGATGCGCAGGACCACGTCTGGGTTCTGCAGCGGCCGCGTACCCTCACCGACGACGAGAAGGCGGCGAGCCTCGACCCGCCGCGCACCAAATGCTGCCGGCCGGCGCCCCCTGTGCTCGAATTCGCCCAGGACGGGACGCTGCTGCGGAGCTGGGGCGGGGCTGGCGACGGCTACGACTGGCCCGAGAACGAGCACGGCATCCAGATCGATCCGCAGGGCTTCGTCTGGATCGCCGGCAACGGTCCCAATGACGGCCAGCTCCTGAAATTCACCGCCGACGGCCGCTTCGTCCTGCAGATCGGCAAGTCCGGGGCGCAGACGAATTCGAGCGATCTCACCCGCCTCGGACGCCCCGCCAATGTCGACTTCGATGCAGAGGCCCGCGAGGTCTACGTCGCCGACGGCTATTACAACCACCGCATCATCGTCTTCGACATGCAGACCGGTGCCTACAAGCGCCATTGGGGCGCCTATGGCGAGCCGCCCACCGACGAAAAGCTGCCGCCCTACGACCCGGCCGCCGCACCGGCGCGTCAGTTCTCGAACCCGGTCCATTGCGTGAAGATCGCCCGCGACGGGCTGGTCTATGTCTGCGACCGCGCCAACGATCGCATCCAGGTGTTCCACAAGGACGGCCGCTTCGTGAAGGAGTTCCTCGTCGAGGCGGCCACCCGCGCCAACGGCTCGGTCTGGGAACTCGCCCTCTGGCCCGACGCGGCGCAGACCTACCTCCTCAACGCCGACGGCGCCAACAACGAGGTGCGCACGCTCCTGCGCGAGACCGGACAAACGGTGGGCGCCTTCGGCCGCAACGGCCGCATGGCCGGGGATTTCCACTGGGTCCACAACCTCGCGGTCGATTCCCACGGCAGCGTCTTCACCACCGAGGTCGATACCGGAAAGCGGGCGCAGAAGTTTCTGTTGCGGGGCGACATGGTGCTGCGCAAGCGTGCCCCCAGCGACGGCACCGCCCCCCGATGACCGGCACCGCGACCACGCCCCCCTGGCTCACCGCCCGGCCGATCGCCCATCGCGGCCTGCACGACCGGACGGTCGGCGTGCCCGAGAATACGATGGCGGCGGCGGAGGCCGCGATCCGGGCCGGCTACGCCATCGAATGCGACGTCCAGATCAGCGCCGATGGCGAGGCGATGGTGTTTCACGACGAGGCGCTCGGGCGCCTGACCGCGGCGGAGGCCAAGGTCTCCGCGCTGTCGGCCGCCGCTCTGTCCGGGCTCGCGGTCGCCGGCACGCAGGAGCGGATTCCGACCCTGCCGGCGTTCCTCGCGACGATCGCCGGGCGCACGCCGCTGATCGTCGAGATCAAATCGCGCTTTTCCGGCGACCTCGCCCTGACCCGGCGCGTCGCCGCGATCGTCTCCGCCTATGACGGCCCGGTGGCGCTGAAATCCTTCGATCCGGGCCTCGTCGCCGCCCTGCACGACCTCGCCCCCGGAACGCCGCGCGGCCTCGTCGGGGAGACCCGCCAGGACGACCCGAGCTACGCGCTGATGACCGAAACCCAGCGCCGCTCGCTTTCCAACCTGCTCCATCTCTCCGAGAGCCGGCCGGACTTTCTGTCCTGGCGGGTGGACGACCTGCAATCGGCCCCGCCCTACCTGTGCCGCCTGCTCGGGCGGATGCCGGTGATGACCTGGACGGTGCGCACACCCGACCAGCGGGCGCTGGCGCAGGCGCAGGCCGACCAGATGGTGTTCGAGGGGTTTTTGCCCTGAGGACGTGTCTCGGCACCGCTGGCGGCTGTCCTGCTTTCGGATCGCAGGCACCGCAGTCGATGAGGGACGGTTTTCAGGTCCTGACCGTCATTCGTAGGGAGTGAGCTGCCCGGCGATCAGCCTGAAATGCGTTCGACCCCGGTCAGGTGTGGGCCCGATGAGGAGCCTTGATTGTGCTGACAAATTTTCTCGTCCCAGCGTATTCCCAGATGCTCATAGCCATGTCGGGATGGCTCCAAAAAGCGCAGGAGCAGTTGCCTCTCGACGAGTGCGAAGCGCTGATGTCGGCGCGACTGGCTCCCGACATGTTTCCGCTGTCGTCCCAAATTCGTTTTGCCTGTCTGCAGGTGCAGGAAGCGACGTTTCGCCTCCGGTGTGAGCCGTTGCCGGCCGGCCTGGACGATCTGGCGAAGGAGGGATTCCAGGGTGGTGACCAGCCGGGTTCGATGGCGGATGCACGCGCCCGCATCGACGAGGCGCTTTCTCGGCTGCGTGGTCTCGCGCCGGAAGCCCTCGATGCCGGCGGCCAGATGGCGATTCCGCTCGCACTTCCGAACGGTATGGTCTTCGACATGACCGGCGAACAATATGCGCGCGACTGGGCGCAGGCTCAGTTCTATTTTCCCCTCGTTACCGCCTGTGCGATCTTGCGCAGCCATCATGTCGTGCTTGGTAAGGCGGATTACGTTCCGCACATGTTCGCCTATCTCCGGCCCGGCACCCTGCCGCAGAGCTGATCTCGGACTAGGCGACGACGAAGTCCGCTCCGCGCCGGCTCTTGATCTGAGCTGGCGCGCAGCGATCCGAGGGCAGGCCCGCCGACCACCGCGAACCCAACTGCGACGGTGTCGGCCGTCGTGCCGTGCTTGCCCCCCTGCCCTCGGGAGCTAGATTGAGCGTCATGGATACATCCGGCCAAACACCCGGCGCTCCGGCCGAGATCGTGACGGAACTGCAGGTGCGGGCGGTCGCGGGGCTCGGCCAGATTTCGGCGGCCGATTGGGATGCCTGCGCCACCTCGCCCGAGACCCTGTCGGGGGGCGACGAGACCTACAACCCGTTCACCTCCTACGCCTTCCTGTCGGCGATGGAGGATTCCGGTTGCGTCTCGCGCAAGACCGGCTGGCTGCCGCTGCACGTGGCGGTGGAGCGCGAGGGCCGCCTCGTCGGGGTGGCGCCGTGCTACCTGAAATCGCACAGCCAGGGCGAGTACGTCTTCGACCATGGCTGGGCCGACGCCTACGAACGCGCCGGGGGCAGCTACTATCCCAAGCTCCAGGTCAGCGTGCCGTTCACCCCCGTCACCGGCCCGCGCTTCCTGATCGCGCCGGGGCAGGACGTGAACGCGGCGGCCTCCGCCCTCGTCGCCGGGCTGAGAGCCCTGCGCGCCGAGACCAAGGCGTCCTCGGTCCACGTCACCTTCATGCAGGAGCGTGAGTGGGATCAGGCCGGAGCCCTGGGCTTCCTCCAGCGGGTCGACCAGCAATTCCACTGGGACAATGCCGGCTACGCGACCTTCGAAGACTTTCTCGGGGCGCTGGCCTCGCGCAAGCGCAAGGTCATCCGGCGCGAGCGCCGCGACGCTCTCGCCAACGGCATCACCATCGAGCATCTCACCGGCGCCGACCTGACGGCCGCCCATTGGGATGCGTTCTACGAATTCTATTCGGATACCGGCGCGCGCAAATGGGGCCGGCCCTACCTCAACCGCAAGTTCTTCGGGCTCATCGGCGAGCGCATGCCCGAGCGCATCCTGCTGGTGATGGCGCGGCGCGAGGGCCGCATCATCGCCGGCGCGATCAACTTCATCGGCGACGTCGCACTCTACGGCCGCAACTGGGGCTGTACCGAGGACCACCCGTTCCTGCATTTCGAGGTCTGCTACTATCAGGCCATCGATTTCGCGATCGCGCGCGGGCTCAAGCGGGTCGAGGCCGGGGCGCAGGGCGAGCACAAGCTGGCGCGCGGTTACCGGCCGGTGCTGATGCACTCGGCCCACGATATCGCCGATCCGGCCCTGCGCCGGGCGGTGGCCGATTATCTCGAGCGCGAACGCAGCCACGTGGTCGAGGCCGCCGAAGTCCTCGGCACCCTGACGCCGTTCCGGCGCGAGGCCGAGGTTTCCGGAGAGAACGCGGCACCCGACTTGCCTGCCCTCGATCGCCCCGAGCCCACATCCGAGGATCCCGCGTGAATCCGATCGACCACATCAAGACCTATGCCGACGAACTCGTGACCCTGCGGCGCGACTTCCATGCCCATCCCGAACTCGGCTTCGAAGAGGTGCGCACCTCCGGCATCGTCGCCGAGCAGCTCGAGCGCTACGGCATCACCACCCACCGGGGCATCGGCGGCACCGGCGTGGTCGGCATCCTGGAGGGGCGCTCCGGTGGCGGCCGGCGCATCGGCTTGCGCGCCGACATGGATGCGCTCCCGATCGAGGAGGAGACCAACCTTCCCTACCGCTCGACGAGTCCCGGCAAGATGCACGCCTGCGGCCACGACGGCCACACCACCATGCTGCTGGGCGCCGCCCGCTACCTCGCCGAGACCCGCGACTTCGACGGCACGGCGGTCTTCGTCTTCCAGCCGGCCGAGGAAGGCCGCGGCGGCGCCCGCGCGATGATCGCCGACGGGCTCTTCGAAAGATTTCCCTGCGACGAGATCTTCGCGATCCACAACCAGCCCAACGGTCCGCACGGGCAGATCAAGCTGCGCCCCGGCCCGGCCATGGCGGCGGCCGACTTCTTCGACATCCGCGTCATCGGTCGCGGTGCGCACGCGGCCCAGCCGCACCAGGGCATCGACCCGATCATCGTCGCCACCGCCCTGGTCCAGGCGATGCAGTCCATCGTCTCCCGCAACGCCGATCCGTTGAAGAGCGCGGTCCTCTCCGTGACGCAGATCCACGCGGGCGCCGCCTACAACGTCATTCCGGAGAGCGCCCACATCACCGGCACGGTGCGGACCTTCGACGCCGATCTGCGCATTCTGATCTCGGCCCGCATCCGTGAATTGGCGGCCGGGTTCGCGGCCGCCTACGGCGCCACCATCGACGTCGATATCCGCGACGTGTTCTCGGTGCTGACGAACAGCCCCGAGCATGCGGCGGCCGCGGCCGAGATCGGTCGTGAACTGTTCGGTCCCGAGCAGGTCGACGCCGAGTCCAGGCCCCGGATGGGCAGCGAGGATTTCGCCGACATGGTCGCCCGCGTGCCGGGTGCCTATGCGTGGATCGGCTCGACCCCCGGCCCCGGCCTGCACAATGCCAGCTTCGATTTCGACGACACCATCCTGCCCCTGGGCGCCGCCTTCCTCGCTCGCCTCGTCGAACGGCGCAGCGCCGCCTGACCCATCGGCTGCGACAGCACAGAATCCTCGTCCAGACGGGGATCGAGGGCTGTCGCGCCGCACAACCAGCGGTTATGTTCGGGCGGATGGGATGGGTCTCTGCCAGCCGGAGCGAGCCGCCGCGCAATGACAGTTTTGTACGACCTCACGCCCTTGGCTGCCGATGGCGTGCCCTATCCGCTGGCGCACCATCGCGGGCGGGTCGTGCTCGTCGTCAACACGGCCTCACAGTGCGGATTCACGCCCCAATATGCGGGCCTCGAGACATTGTGGCGCACGCATCGCGATGCGGGCTTCGTGGTGCTCGGCTTTCCCTGCAATCAGTTCGGCGCGCAGGAGCCGGGCGATGTCGATGACGTCGCCCGGTTCTGCAGCCAGACCTACGACGTGACGTTTCCGATTCTCGCCAAGGTCGCCGTCAACGGGGCCGGTGCCGATCCGGTCTTCGTCCATCTCAAGCGGGAAAAGCCCGGCTTGCTCGGTACGCAGGCGATCAAGTAGAATTTCACGAAGTTCCTCGTCGGCCGCGACGGACGGGTGATCGCGCGCTATCCGCCCCAGACGAAGCCGGCGGATCTGGAGGCCGCGATCGCCGCCGCGCTGGCGAAGCCTGATCCTCAGGCGCCCGCGCCCGAATAGGCCGCCGCCGCTGCGATCGCCCGCGCCTGCACCTCGATGAACACCCGTGTCACGTCGGGGCTGCGGGCCTTGAGCTTACCCTCCAGGCGCCCGACCATCGCCTCGATGGCACCGGCGCTCAGGGTGTCGTCCATGTCGAGGCTGATGTTCACGAGGATGTCGGACGGGCCCATATGCTGGGTCAGGACGGCGTTGACGTGGTGCACGCCGGGCTCGGTCCGCACCACCTCGCGGATCGCGGCGACCAGGTCCGGGTCGGCCGCCTCGCCGATGAGCAGGCCGTGGGTCTCGATCATCAGGAAAGCCGCCATCCCGATCAGGATCGCCCCGATGGCAATGGAGGACCAGCCGTCGAGGTCGGGCCTGTCGAGGACATGCCCCAGGATCACCCCCGCAAGCGCCACCACGAGGCCCATCAGGGCGGCGACGTCCTCGATCAGCACCGTGAACAGGGCCGGATCCTTGCTGCGGCGGATCGCGGTGATCGGAGGACGGCTGCCCTTCTCGGCCCAGAACGATCTGAGCGCCACGGCGCAAGAGGTGCCCTCCGCCAGCACCGCGAAGCCGAGGATTCCGACATTGATCCAGAGGCCGGGGATCACGTGGCCGAAGAGGTGCGCGTCCGACACCGGCTCGGGATAATGCAGCTTGTGGATGCCCTCGTAGACCGCGAAGGCGCCGCCGCCGAGGAAGATGAACAGCGCGACGATGAAGGCGTAGAAGTAGATCTCCCGGCCGTAGCCGAACGGATGCTTGGCATCCGCCGGGCGCTGCGCCCGCTTCATGCCCACCAGCAGCAGGATCTGGTTGGTGGTGTCCACCATCGAGTGGACACCCTCCGCGAGCATGGCCGACGAGCCGGTGAAGAAGGCGCCGACGAACTTCGCGACCGCGATGGCGAGGTTGGCCCCGGCCGCGGTGTAGATGGCGCGCGTGCTGTCATGGGCCATGCGGTGGGCTGTCTCTCTGGCGGGGGGATCGCGTGTCGCGCCGGCAACGCACGGCGCGCGCCGTGGTTCGCGCCCGGTGGACGCCAGCCTGCCGCCTGTGCATCGTGCGCGCCGATCGAACCCCGACCGGAGCCGGCCGCAATGTCTTCAGCCCAAGATTCCTCAGCTCAAGATTCCCCAGCCCAAAATTCGCCGATCTACGAGCCCGACAACGTCTTCGCCAAGATCCTGCGCGGGGAGATTCCGGCCCAGACCGTCTACGAGGATGAACACACCCTGGCCTTCATGGACGTGATGCCCCAGGGCGACGGGCATACGCTGGTGATCCCCAAGGCCCCGGCACGGGGACTGCTCGATGCCGATCCGGCCTCGCTCGCGGCGGTGATGGCCACGGTGCAGCGCGTGGCGGGCGCGGTGAAGACGGCATTCGCCGCCGACGGTCTGACGGTGTTCCAGTACAACGAGCCGGCGGGCGGGCAGACGGTGTTCCATCTCCACGTCCACATCCTGCCGCGTTTCGACGGCGTGGCGCTGCAGCGACACACGGGCGGGATGGCCGATCAGAGCGTGCTCAAGGACCATGCTGCGCGCATTCGCGCGGCGCTGGATGCCGGCTGATCCGGTTCAGGCGGGGCTGGCCGAACCGCCGCCCGCCGGCAGGCTGGTGAGGAGCCGGCGCAGCGCCGCATTCTCGGCTTCGAGTTCGCTGACCCGGCGCATCAGTATCAGCATCGCGGCGGAATCGTCGGGGGTGGCCTGTAGCGCGGCGGCGACCGGGATGGGCACTGGTGCCGCCTCGTCGACGAAGGTGATCCCGACGGCGTCGTCCCGGCGCCAGATCAGGGCCGAGCGATAGGTCTTATCCTTCTGCGGGATGTAGAGGTCGAACGCATCGGGCAGCGTGGACGTCTCGGTCAACGCAAGGCGCGCACCGGCCCCGGACAGGTCGCGCACGAGGCAATCCATGCTCGACGCGCCCTTGTTGAAGAGGATCCGGCCCTTGAGGAACGTCCTCTGCCGCGTTTCTTTGCGATTTTCCGACATGCGGTCGGTCTCCGGCTCCGCCCTCAAGCGCTGATGCGGAGAGTTGCACGCCGCCCGTTAAGGAATGATCGCCGGAACAACGGATTCGTGAGCGGCCGCGTCGATGGACGTGGCGCTTTCCGGTTTCGAGCGGTCTAGAGGTCTCGCCATCGACAGCATCGCACCGGATACGATTCCGGTACGAACGGGTCGGTTCTCGTTTTCGCCGCGGCTTCTGCCGGCAACCGGACGCGACGCCTCGGGTCGAGGCCCTAGCCGAGGAACGCCTTGTCCATGGTCTGGAACAGGTAGAACCCATTGAAGCGCACGGCGGTCTCGGCCGCCCGGTCGTCGAATTCGAGCGGCGCGCTGCCCATGCCGTCGAGTTTGTACCCGAATGCCCAGGCTCCGCCGCCGACGAAGTGGGGGACGATCCGGCTCTCCGGTACGGCGCAGCACAGGCCCGCAATGGTTCTCAAGCAGAAGACGTTGTAATTCTGCATCGGTCAAGCTCCGATTCGCCCCGCTCACCATACGGCCTAGCCGGGCAATCGGACAGCACTGTGTTCCTCATGTCTCCGGAACGTTGCGGGCCAGTTCGTCGAGCCAAATGCGGGCATTGCCGTCGGACGGCGCGCGCCAATCGCCGCGCGGGGACAGGGCGCCCCCCGACGAGACTTTCGGGCCGTTGGGCAAGGCCGAGCGCTTGAACTGGCTGAACCCGAAGAAGCGCTTCAGGAATACTGTGAGCCAGGCTCGGATCTCGGGAAGCGCATAGGCCCGGCGTTCCTCCTCCGGGAAATCGGCCGGCCAATCTCCGGTCTCCGCATCGCCCCAGGCCCGAAGCGCCAGGAAGGCGATCTTGGAGGGCGGAAAGCCGTGCCGCAGCGTGTAGTACAGGGTGAAATCCTGCAGCGCGTAGGGGCCGATGACGGCCTGCGTGCTCTGCGGGGTCGCGCCGGCTTCAACCGGCACCAGTTCGGGCGAGATTTCGGTGCCCAGGATGGCGTCGAGCGTGACCCCCACCTCCGGCGTGAACTGACGTGAGCCGATCACCCAACGGATCAGGTGCTGGATCAGGGTCTTGGGCACCCCGGCATTGACGCCGTAATGGCTCATCTGGTCGCCGACCCCGTAGGTGCACCAGCCGAGCGCCAGTTCCGACAGGTCGCCGGTGCCGATGACGATGGCGCCGTTCTGGTTGGCGAGCCGGAACAGGTAGTCGGTACGCAGCCCCGCCTGCACGTTCTCGAAGGTGACGTCGTAGACCGGCTCGCCCCGTCCGAACGGGTGGCCCATCTCATTCAGCATCAGGCTGGCGGTATCGCGAATGTCGATCTCGCGGGCGGTGGTGCCGAGCGCGTCCATCAGCGCATGGGCGTTGGCCTTGGTGCCGTCCGAGGTGGCAAAGCCCGGGAGCGTGTAGGCCAGGATGTTTTCGCGCGGGAGACCGAGCCGGTCGAAGGCTTTCGCGACGACGATCAACGCGTGGGTCGAATCGAGGCCACCCGAGACGCCGATGACCGCTTTTCTCGTCCCCGTGGCCTCCAGCCGCTGGGCGAGCCCCGCGACCTGGATGTTGTAGGCTTCGTAGCAATCCTGCGCGAGGCGGGCCGGGTCGGCCGGCACGAACGGAAACCGCTCGACCCGGCGCATCAGGCCGAGATCGGCGGAGGGCGGATCGAGTCGGAAACCGATCCGCCGGTAGGCGAGGGTCCGCCCCCGCGCATTGTCGTCGAAGCTGCCGGCCTGGAGCCGCTCCTGGGCCAGCATGCCGAGATCGATGTCGGCCAGCGTGAGCACCGGCTCGGAGGAAAAGCGCGCCCCCTCGGCCAGCCTGACGCCGTTCTCGTCGATGCTGGTCTGCCCGTCCCAGGACAGGTCGGTGGTGGATTCGCCCAGCCCCGCCGCGGCGTAGACGTAGGCGCACAGGCACCGCATCGAGGCGGCGCGCGACAGCAGCGCGCGCGAATCCGCCCGGCCCACCGTGATCGGGCTGCCCGAGAGGTTGGCCAGGATGGTGGCGCCGGCCAGCGCCGCATCGGTGCCGGGGGAGGCGGGCACCCACAGGTCCTCGCAGACCTCGACGCCGAGGACGAAGCCGGCCACGTCGTCGGCCGTGAACAGCAGGTCGGTGCCGAACGGCGCCGTGAGACCGGCCACACGGATCGTCTCGCCGGTGATGCCCGCGCCGGAAGCGAAGTGGCGCTTCTCGTAGAATTCCCGGTAGTTCGGCAGGTAGCTTTTCGGGATCACGCCCAGCAGCGTGCCGCGGTGGATGGCGAGCGCGCAATTGTAGAGCCGGTGGCCGAACCGGAGCGGCGCGCCGACCACCAGGACCGGCATCAGGTCGGTGGAGGCCGCCACGATCCGCGCGAGCGCCGTCTCCACGGCGTCGAGCACGGTCGCCTGCAGCAGCAGGTCCTCGATGGCGTAGGCCGAGACGCCGAGTTCGGGAAACACCGCGAGGCCCGCCCCCGCCACATGTGCGCGTGCGGAGAGATCCAGGATCTCGCCGGCATTGCGGTCCGGGTCGGCCGGGTGACTGCGCGTGGTGCAGGCGGCGACGCGGGCAAAGCCGTGGGCGTAGAGCGAATGGAAGCGTCCGGCGGGGTCGGCGGGTGGGACCAAAGGAGAACGGGCCAAGGGGGAGGGGACTCCGGCGGGGTCGATGGCGGCCACCCTACCCCGGTCCGGCTCTTCCCTCCACCTGTGCACTGCGAAACGACCGCGCAAGCGTCTGTTAACGACGATGGCCGTAACTCAGGCGTGAACCGCGCCTCTCCTGGCTGCGGACCAGTTTCGAGTACATCCGGCCAATCATGCGCGCATCGGGACGGCTCCCCTACTCCCATCGTGATCCTTCTCGTCCCGTCCGTGGCGGCGACCGCCTCGGCCTGTCGATCGGCGCCCTCGCGCACCGGTTGATGAACCTGCGGGCCACCCTCACCCGCCGTCTCGCCGGACCGCCGCAGCGGCCGGACTACACCGTGGCGGCGACCCGCCCGGCCCCGACCTGGCTCACCCCGCCACAGACCCTGGTCGGCCGGAACCCCGACTATCGGCTCGCGCCGGTGGTGCAGGGCTGGCCCGACCACGTCTTCGACGACCGTGCGACCCTCGATATGATCCCGATGCGGCCCGTGGCCCTGGGCCATTCGCGCGACGATCTGGACCTCGACGCCGATGCCGCCGGTCCGCGCGTCCTCCTGCGCACCCCGCGACGGCCGGCGGCGATCATGCCCGAAGGCGACGCGCCCCGTCCCATCCCGAACCCGATGCGGGACGCCCCGGCCCCCGCCGTGCGCTACACCCGCACTCCGGACCCGGTTCTGCACGAGCGGCGCCAACGCGCGCTCGATGCCGAGCGTGCGGTCCAGGCCGAGGCCCAGGCCCTCGTCGACGCCCAGGCACTGGCACGCGCCGAGGCCGAGCGCTCCGCCAGCGCCGCCGCTGAGGCCGAGATCGCCCGTCAGGCCGCGTTGGACGCTGCGGCCGCCGAAGCCGCTGCGGCCCTTCCGCCCGAGCCGCTGTGGCGCCGGCCCTACGTGCCGCCGCCCGGCGTCCGCTTCTTCCGGAGCCCCGACCGCCGGCAAGCCCCCCTGCCCGCCGCCCCGCCGGCGACCCTCACGGTGGCGGCCGTCCCGGTAACCTCCGAGGCGATCCCGGACGACCGCGACTGGTCGGACGTGCCGGATTGGTCGGAAGTCCATGCGTGGTTCGATGGCCGCGACGCCGCCGCCCTCGACGCCTGGTCGGCGATCCATGCCGAATCGACCGACGCCCGCGAGGCCACTGCCGTCATGGCCGTGCCGAGCGCGGCTGCGCCGGACTGGGTCGCCACCGATGACGGCTTTTCCACCGTGCCGGTCGACATCTCGCTGCTGCGCGCGCTGCCCACCACTCCGGTCTACCTCCTCGAGCGCCTGATGCAGTTCGACCGCGCCGGTGCGCCGGCGCCCGCCGATGGCCAGGACAATACGGTGCGGTTCGCCGCTCCGGCCGAAATCCTGCTGCTGCCGGCGCCTGAAGCGCCCCAACCCGACGCGGCCCGCTTCCAGCCCCGTTCGCCCGCCTTGAGCGCCATGGCGGCGCGGGCCGCCATCCGGATGGCCCGGCCCGTAGCCCCCTCCCCTGCCGTTGAGGCGACGGCCATCGCACCGGCCTTCGTCCCCACGGCGATCGCGGCGCGGACCGTCCTGCTGCGCAACCCGAAAAGCGTAGCCGCCCCCGAGGAGGCCGTGGTCGAGGCCGTCCCCGTTCCCGAGCCCGAGACGGTGGCGCAGGACATCGCGGCGCAGGACATCGCGGCCCCGGACATTTCGGTTCCGGATATGCCGGCTGCCGTGATTGCCCTCGCCGCCCCGGCCTACACCGTGCCGCGCGCCATCCTGCCCGAACGCCCGACCCTCATCGCCGCCGGCCGGCATCTCTCCCTATCGCTCATCGAGAACGCGGATTACGAGCACCCCTCCCTCGAACTCCTGGCCGAGCCGCCCGCCACCGGCACCGAGGAGGTCGATGCCGACGTGCTCGAACAGAACGCGCTCAATCTCCAGCAGACGGTGCAGGATTTCGGCGTGCGCGGCGACATCCTCGCGGTGCGCCCAGGACCTGTGGTGACGCTCTACGAACTCGAGCCGGCACCCGGTACCAAGTCGAGCCGCGTGATCTCGCTGTCGGACGACATCGCGCGCTCGATGTCGGCGGTCTCGGCCCGCGTCGCCGTTGTGCCCGGTCGCAACGTCATCGGCATCGAACTGCCCAACGAGACCCGCGAGACCGTGTACTTGCGCGAACTCCTCGCCTCGGCCGATTTCGGCATGAGCAAGCACAAGCTCGCTTTGTGCCTCGGCAAGAACATCGGCGGTGAGCCGATCATCGCGGATCTCGCGAAGATGCCCCACCTGCTGGTGGCGGGCACCACCGGCTCGGGCAAGTCGGTGGCGATCAACACCATGATCCTGTCGCTGCTCTACCGGATGAAGC
>NZ_JAAHTB010000022.1 GCF_010692745.1 Methylobacterium sp. BTF04 | reverse complement strand
AAGCCTCCGCGTGAACCCCGAACGCGCGACTCAGCACAGACCGAAAACGCTCTAGAGGCAGGCGTTGCGGAGGAATGGGCTTCGGGGGAGATCAGTCTTGGGGCGGGGCTTTCAAGCGCTGTCGGGCTGCGCGGATCGCGCGCGTGGTCGCGGCGCAGCCGTGAACACCCTGTCGCCTATCGCCTTCCGATGAGCAGCAGCGTCAGCCGATCTGATTCCACCAACCGCGAGGCTGAAATCTTGGAGGTGTGGCAGCTTATGTCCAGCTGCGTGCAAGAATAGAATTTGCAACTTATGTTGGCATTTCTTGTCGGGACGCCAATACGTGTTGAGGTGGGCGTACCGTTTGCTGCTAGGACTGCGACCGAAGACACAAAAGCGGTCGGACAATCTGTTTTTCGACGGGATCATCACCCGCTGCGCGATCCCGGAACTGTGTCCCGGCTGCCTTGAACATCTTATAAGCGATTGATCGGAAAGAAAGAAATTTGAGGTAAGGGGGGTCGTCATAAAGTTTGCCACCACGAAGGTGTGTTCGTGGTGGACGGATCGTGGGCCTTGAAGCGACAGGCCACCGAATGGTACGTAGCGGCCTATGTAGAGCCAGCACCGTCATGTCGATCATTATAGATGTTGTAAGACGCTCCTGATCGAATAAAACTAGGTATTATTTTCCATGATGGGCTACTTGAATTTTGGAAAAAAACGAAGGCGGCTTGCTCAACATAGAGACCTGATCCTCAAGAGCCGGTTGTTTGATAAAGAATATTACACCAACAAATACGGCCTGAAAAATAGCACTAATGCCGCCATGCATTATTGTACTGTCGGATGGGTGAGCGGATTCAATCCGTCAATCTTTTTCGATACGAAGTTTTATTTGGCAACATATACTGACGTCCGGGATGCGAATGTAAACCCGCTCGTGCATTACCTGACGGGGGGAGCGCAGGAACGGCGATTGCCGACGCCGGGATTCAATGTGAATGCTTTTTGCCTTGAGCATCCCGAATTCGATTTTCAAACGGACAACGTGGCTGAGCTCTGTATCAGCCGCTATGGCACGTATCATTGGAATGGGGAGCAGCGTCGGGTCGACGTGTTGCCCAGCGACGTGGTCGAGGAGTTCAAATCCTACTTCGACAAAGATTTTTATCGATCGTTCTATGCCGATGCGACTCCGGGTGACGTCGATCCATACGAACATTTCATTGAGTACGGACAATACGAAGACAGGGACCCGTCCGCTACGTTCGATGCCTGCCTCTATCGCAATAAAATCAAAAAACGCGATGGTCTCGAATCAAATTATATCTACCACTTTATTCGCTACGGGCGGAAGGCCGGTCTCGAAACCCACCTTCCTCACGAGATATGTATCGATACATCGAGTTCTGATCGGGTTTTCAGCAACGCGTCACTCAAAACCTGTGTCCATGCGCATTGCTATTATCCTGAACTCCTCGCAGAGCTTATTCCCGGCTTTTCGAATTTTCCCAGCGCCGCGAAAATCATTGTCACGGTGGTGTCCGAAGCGGACCGGTGCTTCGCCGAAAACCTGTTGCAGCGCGCCGTGCTGCAACAGGAGTGGGAAGTCCGTCTCGTGCCGAACCGAGGGCGAGATCTGGGTCCGTTCATCGTCGCCTGCCGAGACATCTGGTATGACTTCGACATCGTCCTTCACGTCCATACCAAGGCGAGCCCCCATCTGGGATGGGGCGACTCGTGGCGCCACTACCTCTTCGACCAAACGATGGGATCGAAGGCGCTCATTTCAAAAATCATAGAGCGCTTTGCCTCGGAACCGGAGCTCGGCTGCCTCTATCCTCGGAATTACTTTCAGATCAGGCGTTTTACCATTCGTGATGCCAATTTGGCAGTCGTCGAGGCCGTCATGAAGAGCCTCAACTACTCCATGGCTGGGACGCACATCTCGAATTATCCAGCCGGTTCCATGGCGTGGTATCGGACCAGCACGATGAGAGACCTCATCGAGAAATTCGGCGTGCTCGACCGCTTCGAAGAGGAAGAGGGACAGTTCGATCTGACCTTTGCCCATGCCCTCGAGCGGGTGATGCCGTTGGTCGTGCAGGCTCAGGGATTTCTGGTTCGCAGCTACATGACGCCGCGGCGGCATCCCTTGAAGCCGATCGCGGGGATGCCCGGACGCGAGAGCAGTGTCGCGGCGGTTGCCGAGCGGTGGCCGCGCGATACGCCGAAGGTCGCGCGTCACCCCCCGTTGCCGGTGAGGCCTTTGAGCGGCACCTACAATGCGGCGTGCCTCCACATCCACTGGATCGTCCCGTCGTTCATCCCAGGCGCCGGCGGCCATATGACGATCTTCCGGATGGTCGAGTTCCTGGAACGCTTCGGTCATTTTCAGACGATCTGGCTGCAGAATGCCGTCGAGTTCGCCGATCAAGCGGAAGCCAAGAAGCGCATTCAGCAATGGTACCGTCCCATCGGCAATCGGGTTCACCTGCGCTATCTGCCGGATGATGTCCGACAGATTTCCGGCGACGTGCTGATTGCGTCTGATTGCTGGACGGCATTTCCTGCTGCAGCGACTCAGAACTTCAAGGAGCGATTTTACTTCATCCAGGATTTTGAGCCGAGCTTTCATCCGGTGGGTGAGATGCAGTTGACGGCCAATGTCACCTACGATTTCGGATTCGCTGCCCTCTGTGCGGGCCCGTGGCTCGATGGAATCATGCGCGAGCGGGGCGCATGGACGCGCTCCTGGAATCTCTGTGCGGATCACAACGTCTATTATCCCGCCAGCGAGACGCGCCCGCGTAAACAGCCGGTCCGCATTGCCTATTATGCGCGTCCCTATACGCCGCGGCGCGCCGTTGGACTCGGCTTTGCGGCGTTCGAACTGCTCCGCGAAAGAGGCGTCGATTTTCATGTTGAGCTGTTCGGCGAAGCGGAACTGAAGCTCGACTTCCAATTCCCCTACACTCAGCACGGTGTTCTCTCACCAGAAGAACTCGCGGATCTCTACCGAAGCTGTGATCTCGGCGTGGTCTTCTCGACGACCAACTATTCCCTCATTCCGCTCGAGATGATCGCCTGCGATCTTCCCGTCGTCGAAATCGATGCGCCGAGCACGCGCGCCGTCTTCACGAATGACGAGGTGACTTTCGCGTATCCGACCCCGTACGGCATCGCCGATGCCATCGAGGGATTGATGACTGATCCCGAGCGGCAGGCGAGGCAGAAGGCCGCCGGTCGCGCCCTCGTCGAGGCGACCTCCTGGGAGGGCAGCGCGCGCTCCCTGGAAGCCGCTATCCTGGAACGTCTCGATCAGCGCGGATACACCGCACGCCAGAGTGCCGATCTGCCGGCACCCGCGATAGGATCGAAGGTCAAGGCGAGTATCGTCATCCCGACCTTCAATGCGGGAGGCGATTTCAAGGACGTTCTCGATATCATTACGCAGCAAGCCTGCGATTTTTCCTATGACGTTCTGGTAATCGACAGCAGCTCGACCGATGGGACCCCTGATCTCGTGAAGAGATACGCCGATCGGCGCGTGCGCTGCGAGCAGATCTCGCAGGCGGACTTTCAGCATGGGCGGACGCGGAACCTCGGCATCGCGCAGTCCGACGGCGATTTTGTCGCGCTGTTGACCCAGGATGCCCGCCCGGTCGACACGCGGTGGCTCAGCGCCTTGATCGGCGGTTTCGCGATGGGCCCGCGCGTTGCTGGGGTGATCGGCCGGCACGAGGCTTACCCGATGCATGATCCGTTCACGCATCGCGACATGTCGCAGATGTTCGACAGCCTCGCCCTGCTGCCCAACGTGATCGACTACGAGACCGGGCTCCCGAGCTATCTCTACCCAGGCGGTCAGGCGTGGACAATGCTGATGCATTTCTACTCGGACAACAACTCGGCGATGTCGCGAGAGGCGTGGAAGATCTTGCCCTACCCGGAAATCGACTGGGGCGAAGATCAGGTCTGGGCGGACGAGATGCTGAGGCTCGGCTTTCAAAAGGCCTACGTCAACGATGCCGCCGTGTTTCATTCCCATAGTTTCGATGTCAAAGCCCAAACCAAAGTCTCGCGAACCGAAGGTGCGTTCTGGGCGACGCAGTTCGGCATCGATCTCCATCCCGACCCCAAGGGGGCGCTCGCCGCACTGAATGCGCGCGACATGGCTTACGCCATCGAAAAGGGCGTCCCTGCCAAAGTGCTCAAGCAGCGTTATGCGATCAATCGCGCAACCGTCGAAGGGCGGGTGGCAGGCTGGCAAGCCAGCAAGTCCTGACAGCACGCGCGTTCCTCCGCATGGCAACGCCTAACACACCGATGTTCCCCGCGCCGGCGCCATCTCGGCGTCGAGGAGTAGGCCCCCGTCGAGCCGCCCTTTTAGATTTTGGACGAACTCGAAGGCTTCATCCCTGTGCGACCGCATTCGCTCGCGCACGACCTCGACGTCGCCGGCTCGCGCGGCCTCCAGGATGCTCGTGTGACACCGAACGTTCGCGCACCATCGCCGCCGCGAAGGCCGAACTCGGATGCCTCATGGCCGGTGGCTGACCTGGTCGATCGTCGCGCCTGTCGCATGGCCGAAAGGACGATGGCCTCTCCGCCGGATACGTCGCGATGGCGTTCGCTGCCGCCAACGGGCTGGCCGCCACCGCTCGGACCGCACCGCCGCCGGCACGTGACGGAGCCCAGAAGTTCTTAATCTGCCGCCGCCAGAAAAAATCTCGTTCCTGGAAGTAACGCTTTTCGCGCCTTATCCGACAAACGGATCAGAACCGACAGCAAACACCACGAGACAGGTCGAGACGCGATGCATCTGGCGATGCCCCCCCAGTCAGGCTTTCGCAATCCCGCAGACCGGACGCGTCGTGCGGGGGGCTGTCCTTGCCGGAGTACTCGGAGAGTTTCCTGCGCTTGCACACCACACGGCGCCGCTGACTGTCACGGCCGCCGCGCAGCCGGTCGAAAGCGTCGTGCCGCCCCGCCACCCCGGCTGAGGATTAGACCCGGAAGCGAGTTCGATTACTGAGGAATACCAGAGGCAAAACAAGACCCTAGACCATCGCCCTGGATGCTGCCGCCAGGACGGTCCCCTCGCCGGTCTCGCATGATCGAACCCGGCTTCGTCGATCGATCGACCACGACGCGGCGCATCCGCCGACGTCACCCCACACGAGGACAAGACTATGCCGCCGATGCGCATCGACATCCTGGAAGGCCACACGGTTTCCGAGCTCGAGAGCCTGCGCGACGCCGCCCACGACGCGATGCTCACAGCGTTCGGTGGTCGTGCGGGTCACCGCACCCTGAGCACCATCGACCACATGCCGTAGCCGGACGGCACGGCGACGGGGTCTCATCCAGAGCGATGAGACCCATTCTTCCAGCTGGTCCAATGCGGGGGAGCCTCCCTCACGGGAAGACCGATTGTCCACGCGAACACGCATCAGATCATCATGTCACCCACCGACAATCAGATTCTGCGAGCGCGCATGCTTCTGGGCTTGACCATTGATCGGTTGAGCACGGTGGCGGGGGTGAACGCGAGCACTGTACGGCGCGCAGAGAAAGGCGGTCATGTTCAGAAATTGACCGTGATCGTGTTGCGACAGGCGCTCGAAGAGTTGGGCGCAGAGTTCGGCACCGACGGCAGCGTAACGGCCGGATCTGACCGTTCGGACGGAGAGAGGCCCCCGGCTGGTTCGAAACCGGCGAGCGGTTCGCAGCCTGCCGGCGGAATCCACTCCGAGCGCGCGAGCGAACCGATGCCGGCACCCGACGCGCCGGGGTGCGAGACCGTCTCGGCTCTTGCGACCATGCGACGGATGCGCCGGTCGCCGCCGAGTTCGGGGGGATTGTCGCCGGGTTCGGAGAGGGAAGGGTCGGCGTCGACCCGCTGGCGCAGGACCGTCTCGGGCGAGCAATCCTTCAGCACGGGCTGGCGCTGGCCGTTATAGGCCGCGCAGCATGCCCCGATGCGCGGCCTGACGCATCCGGAGATCCCCATCGGCCGAGCCGCGGAACTGTCGGAATTCCGGCGACCCAACTCACGCGTTTCCCACCGCGCCATCGTAGACCCGGGATTCCGACCGTCGGATCGGGTGGTTATCGACCCGTCGAGACCCTGACGCCCTGATCACGATCTTGGCCCGCCTGCGTCCCGTCCGATCAAGCCCGCCTGTGCCGGAACTGCCACGATAGCGCTGGCGGCGGCTGTATCCGGTGGCCGCGACGAGGAGAGGGACGACCATGGTCCGCGGTCCTGCTGGGGTGTGTGGCCTATTTCTGGTCGTCGGGCTCGGCCTCTCCGCTCAGGCCCAGCCGGCCGCGCCCGCGGCGGTCCCGGTGGGGACGGTCAACGCCCAGCGCAAAGCCATCGACCAGACGCTCGATTTCGTCGGCCGCATCGAAGCGGTCGGTCGCGTCGAAGTCCGCGCGCGCATCACCGGCTTCCTCGATGCCGTCCTGTTCAAGGAGGGCGCGACGATCAAGGAGGGGGCACCGCTCTACCGGATCGAGCGCGACCTGTTCGAAGCGGCGGTGAAGCAGGCCGAGGGCGCCCTCGAGCGCACCAAGGCCGCCTACACCCTGGCCGTCATCCAATTGCAGCGGGCGCAGGAGCTGGTCGACCGCAATTCCGGAACGCTCGTGGCTCGCGACCAGGCGCGCGCCGGCCTGGACCAGGCGAAGGGCGCCGTCACGGGCGACGAGGCAAGCCTCCAGACCGCGCGGATCAATCTCGGCTACACCCAGATCTTCGCACCGATCGCCGGCCGGATCGGCCGCACCAGCGTGACGAAGGGTAACGTGGTCGGGCCCGATAGCGGCGTCCTGACGTCCATCGTCAGCCAGGATCCGATGTATCTCACCTTCCCGGTGAGCCAACGCGAGTTCCTGCGCTACGAGCAGACCGGAGAACGCCCCGACCGCAGCAAGATCGCGGTGCGGATCCGCTTCTCGGATGGCTCCACCTACGGAGAGCTCGGGCAGATCGACTTCGTCAATGTCAGCGTCGACCGCGCCACCGATACGGTGGTGGTGCGGGCGACGATGCCGAACCCGACGGGCGCGCTGCGCGACGGGCAGCTCGTGCGGGTCGACCTCCAGACCGGGCAGCCGGAGCAGAAGGTCGTCGTGCCGCAATCGGCCCTCATCGCCGACCAGGGCGGCGTCTACGTTTTCGTCGTGGAGGACGGGCGTGCGGTGACGCGGCGGGTCAAGCCGGGACCCGGCGGTGGCGGCACGGATGCGGTCATCACGGAGGGGCTCTCGGGCGGCGAACTCGTCATCGTCGACGGATTGCAGCGGGTTCGGCCCGGAATCCTGGTTCAAGCCACGCCGGTCAGCCCGTCGGCGAGCAGGATCTAGGCCGATGTTCTCCGCCATCTTCGTCGACCGACCTCGGCTCGCAGTGGTCATCGCCATCGTCATCTCGATCGCGGGCGCGCTGGCGCTGTTCACAATCCCGGTGGCGCAGTACCCCGATATCGTGCCGCCCCAGGTCTCGGTGACCACCACCTATCCCGGAGCCGCCGCCGACGTGGTGGAATCCACCGTCGCCCAGCCCATCGAGTCGCAGGTCGTGGGCGTCGACAAGATGATCTACATGAAGAGCGTCAGCGGCAACGACGGCAGCTACACGCTCACCGGCTCGTTCGAGCTCGGGACCGATCCCGACATCAACGCGGTCAACGTCAACAACCGCGTCCAGATCGCCCTCGCCAAGCTGCCCGAGGATGTCCGCAAGCAGGGCGTCACCGTCAAGAAGAAGTCCTCCGCGCTTCTCGGCGTGCTGGCGATCTATTCGCCCAAGGCGACGCAGGACCCGCTGTTCATCTCGAACTACGTGACAATCAATCTGCTCGACCGGATCAAGAGTACCCCCGGCGTCGGCGACGCGACCCTGTGGGGACCGCAGGACTACGCGATGCGGGCCTGGGTGCGCACCGACCAGCTGACCGGCCTCAACCTGACCACGGGCGACGTCATCGCGGCGATCCAGGCCCAGAACGTCCAGGCACCCGTGGGCCGGATCGGCGCCCGTCCGATCTCGGACGACCAGCAGCTCCAGCTCAGCATCCAAACCCAGGGGCGCCTCACCTCCGCCGAGCAGTTCCGCAACATCGTCCTGCGCACCAACCCCGACGGGTCGGTGCTGCGCCTCGGCGAGGTCGCCCGGATCGATCTCGGCGCGGCCAATCTCGACCGCGAGACCCGGCTCAATGGCAGCCCGGCCACCGTCATCGCGATCTACCAGTCGCCCGGCGCCAACGCGCTCTCGACCCTCAAGGCGGTGGAGAAACAGGTCGGCGAGCTGGCCAAGACCTTTCCCGAGGGCCTTGCCTGGAAGGTGACCTACGATCCCACCGCCTTCATCACCGAGACCGTCCACGAGGTCCAGAAGACCCTGGTCGAGGCCTTTGTGCTCGTGGTCATCGTCGTGTTCCTGTTCCTCGGCAGCCTGCGCGCCACGTTGATCCCGACGCTCGCCGTACCGGTGAGCCTGATCGGCACCTTCATCGCCCTCAAGGCCGTCGGCTACTCGGCGAATTCGGTCTCGCTGCTCGCCCTGGTGCTCGCCATCGGGATCGTGGTCGACGACGCTATCGTGGTGGTCGAGAACGTCGAGCGCGTGATGGAGGAGCACCCGGAACTAACGCCCCAGGAGGCCACCAAGCGGGCGATGGCCGAAATCACGGCGCCGATCATCGCCATCACCCTGGTGCTGCTCTCGGTCTTCGTGCCGGTGGCCTTCGTCCCCGGCATCTCGGGCGAGCTCTTCCGCCAGTTCGCCGTCACCGTGGCGGTCTCGATGTTCATCTCGGCGATCAACGCGCTGACCCTGTCGCCGGCTTTGTGCGGGGTGCTGCTGCGCCCCCATCATGGTCCGCGCCGGGGCATCATGGGCTTCGTGATGCGCTCCATCGATCGGGTCCGCGACGGCTACGGTGCCGCTGTCGCCCGCATCGTGCGCCTCTCGCTAGTCGGCCTCGTCCTCGCGGGCGCTGCGGCCTACGGCACGATCGAACTCGCGAAGATCACGCCCACCGGCTTCCTGCCGGAGGACGACCAGGGCGCGTTCTTCGTCGTCGTGCAATTGCCCGAAGGCGCCTCGGTCGGACGCACCTCCGAGGTCGTGGCCCGCGCCGAGGCCATCCTGCGCGAGGAGCATGCGGTCGCCGACACCACCGCGGTGATCGGTCTCAACTTCATCGACAACTACTCCCAGGGCAATGCGGCCTTCCTGGTGGTGACCCTGAAGCCGTTCGAAGAGCGCAAGGCCGCCGCGGATGGGGCCGGCGCCCTCATCGCGCGCCTCGGCCAGCGGTTCCGCGAGGTGCCCGGCGGGACCGTGGTCCCGCTCGCGCCCCCGCCGATCATCGGCCTCGGTACCGGCGGCGGCTTCAGCTACGTGCTGCAGGATCTGCGCGGCGGCGATCCGAAGGAACTCGCCCAGGTCCTGCGCGGCCTGGTGGTGTCGGCCAACGAGGACCCGCGGCTCAACCGGGTGTTCAGCACCTTCTCGGCGACGAACCCGTCGGTCTACCTCGATATCGACCGCGACAAGGTGCAGGTCCTCGGCGTGTCCCTGAGCGCCCTGTTCCAGGCGCTCCAGACCTCGCTCGGCGGTTTCTACGTCAACGACATCAACCTGTTCGGCCGCACCTGGCAGGTGCAGGTCCAGGCCGAGGCGGCGGACCGGACCAACATCGAGGACATCTACCGGATCAACGTGCGCAACAAGGACGGCCAGATGGTGCCGTTGCGCTCGCTGGCGGAGGTCAAGATCATCGTCGGGCCGCCCTCGCTGATCCGCTACAACAACCTGCGCGCCGTCACGATCCAGGGGTCGCCCGCCGCCGGAATCTCGTCGGGCCAGGCGCTCGCCGCCATGGAGGCCGTCGCCGCCCGCACCCTGCCGCCGGGCTTTGGCGGCGAATGGACCGATACGGCGTTCCAGGAGAAACGGGCGGAGGGCAAGACGGCCATCATCCTGGGTTTCGCGGTCCTGTTCGCGTTCCTGTTCCTGGTCGGGCTCTACGAGAGCTGGACCATCCCGGTTCCGGTGCTGCTGTCGGTCACGGTGGGAATCGTCGGGGCCTATGCCGCCATGGCGTACGCCAATCTCACCCTCGATCTCTACGCGCAGATCGGCATGATCGTGCTCATCGGCCTGGCCGCCAAGAACGGCATCCTCATCGTCGAGTTCGCCAAGGAGCAGCGGGACAAGGGCGTTCCTCTGCAGGAGGCGGCCACCGAGGGCGCCCGCCTGCGCTTCCGGCCGGTGATGATGACGTCGTTCGCGTTCATCCTCGGACTTCTGCCCCTCGTGGTCGCCACCGGCGCCTCGCAACTGGCCCGGCGCAACGTCGGAACGCCGGTCTTCGGCGGCATGATCGCCGCATCGTTCCTCGGCATCTTCGTGATCCCGCCCCTCTACGTGCTGTTCCAGAGCCTGCGCGAGCGGGCCTGGAAGCTCATGGCGGGCAAGGGTGGGCGGCCAGCCCCGCAGCCGGCGGGACCCGCCGGAACGCCAGGGCACCTCCCGGCCGAGTGAGTGCTCATCGGAGCCAGAGGCGCACCGGGAGGACGGTCGATGATGGAGACCATCGCGGCGTAGACGCCGGAGCGCACCGGGCTCGACGAGGCCTGCTTCGAACCGGGGCAGGGGGAACCCGGCACGGTCGGTTGGAAAGCGGCAGGGAGCGGGCGATGCCGAGACATCTGCGCCACCGGGTCTGCATCAGCACCACCATCATGACTGCCCTGACGCTCGCCGGTCCGGCGGGCGCACAGGAACCCCGCTCCCACCTGTTGGACCGGGCGGATTCACGCATGCATGGCAACGCGGCCTCCCTCGTCCCGACGCTGCGCGGACGCTGGCTCTATGCCGATCATCGCCTGGTCGTGGGCCGCGTGCAGGACGTCCGGGTTTCACCGGACGGCAACACGCTGATCGCGATCGTCGCCCGTCGACGCTGGCTCGGAGGCGGGGAGATCGGCGTCCCGGTTCCGCACCTGCGTCAGGTCGACAACGACCTGACCATCACCGGTACCCGCCAGATCATCCGGACGATTCCGGCCCTTTGAGACACGGAAAGCCGGGCGATGCTTCGAGCACGTCGCCTGGCCGGTGTTCCGACCCGCGTGCGTCGGGAGTGGTCGCCGGCCGGTGCGCAGGCGGCACTGGGGGCGGAGGGTGGCGATGTTGGTTCAATTGGCGGTCGGGGCGGGGGCCAGCGTCTGCTGCATCACGATCCACTCCTTCATGATGGCGATCGTCCTCAGGGTCGCCCGGTCCCATGCCGGCATCCGCCGGTACAGCAGCGTCCTGCTCGCCTGGATCATGTCCTCGGCCTTATGCGTCCTGATGGCGGCCCATACCCTGGAAGTCACGGTCTGGGCCTTGACCTACAAGGTATTGGCCGTCGCCCCGGTCGGATCCGATCTCCTGTACTTTGCCTTCGTGAACTACACGACGCTGGGCTACGGCGACATCATGCCGGTGGAGCGTTGGCGTCTCCTCGGACCGTTCGCCGCCATGAACGGTATCCTGCTGTTCGGCTGGTCGACGGCCGTCCTGTTCGAGATCCTGCGGCGTAGCCTGATCCGCATGGAGCCCTGACGAGAAATCGCCGCGCGTGCCCATGCCGCACGAGGTGGAGCGCACACGAAAGGCCTCGGAGCGACGACGCGAACCGCCCGGAGAGACACGCCGACCGGGCTGTCCGCTCTTCCACGCGCGAACCGCGATCGAGCGCTGCAAGGTGCTTCAGGTTTCGTCAGCGCCGGTCCCGGACACCGGACAAGTCATCCGGCCCTGCTCATGCGTGACCATGCCTGAGATTGGATTTCGCCGGTGCCTCGATCGCAGTCAGATCGGCAAGACGCTTCTCGATGGTCCCGCGCAATCCAGCGATCATCCGCTCGAAAAATTGGAAATGGTCGCGCTCGATCTCGCCGGCGGCAAGCCGCTCGAACAGCCATTCCAGCATGCCGTCGAGTTCCGCGTCGGCACTGACGAGTTCCGCCGCGGACCCCGCCTTGGCCACCCTGACGAGTTCGACCACGCGAAGCAGCTTTCGTCTGTCTTCGCGGCTGCGATGCAGGCGCCGTCTGGAGGCGATCCAACCGGCGAGGGGGGCCACCATCGCGAAGACCATGACGGCCAGCCAGTAATAATTGACCGTCTGGTCGAGCAGGCTCTCCTGCTCGCCATTGAGATAGGCGAGGGTTCCGGGATGCACCGGGAGCAGCGAGGAGCGCTCGGTCTCGGGCGCCTCCATGGCGCCCGCCGCCGGCAGCGTGGCGACGAGCTTCGCCTTCGTGGTCAACAGGAGGCGCGTGATCTCGCCGGCCACCCGGTCCGGCAGCGAGGCACGTGAGACGAGCAGGGTGCGGACGGCGAAGGTATGAATGCTCTCGTCGGGTTCGGTGGGCGTTCCTCCGAAGGTCCCCTGCTTGATCTCCACCGATCGGTAGGACGGCGAGCGGGCGACGATGGCATCCGCCTCCGCAATGTCGAGATAGGACGGTTTCGCCTTGAAGCTCTTGCGGATGCCCGCAAAGGCATCGGTGATCGGCCCAGGACCGAGCGGGCCGGACACGATGGCGGCGGCGACCCGCTTCGCCTTCAGCGCGGGGCCGAATTCCATCGCCGGCATCGCCACGAGATCGGCTTCGCGCAGGCCGTAGAAGGCCGTCAAGGTCTTGAGCAGACCCGGATCGGCCCCGTTCGCCACGGCGAGCGTCCGGCCTGTGAGCGCGCTCACGTTTTCGATCTTGGAGTCCGGGGGCAGGATGATCGCCACGGCCACTTGCCGAAGCACGAAGACCGTTCGCCCGCTGGCCGCCGCGGCGTCGTCGCTCCGCACCACGGCGAGATCGACCTTCCCGTCGACGAGCGCCTTTCCGCTCTCGGACAAGGTGTCGGTCGGGGCGGGGACCAGGCGGACAAGGGGATGCTCGGCGGAGAGATCGCGGATGAAGGCGGCGAGCACCTTCTGCCCGTCGCTTCCGATCGGGCCCGTCGCCAGGGTCAGCGTATATCGGGCCGAGATGAGCGAGGGGTAGCGCGCGAGGGTGTAGGCGCCGGCGACCGCCCCCGCGACGACGACTCCCACCACCGCCGCAAGCTTGAGGAGGGGCGTCACGGCGCGCTGATCCCGAGTGCCGCGGCACCACCGGAACGGGCAGCGTCCATCGGGACCTCCTCCGCCAATCCTAGGCGGGTGGTTGCATCGTCCGGGTTGTGTCGGGATCGTCGGCTTGCTGCCGACCGCGCGTCTTCACCGTCTGGTTCATGCACCGCCACGCACTCGGCGTCATGCCGGACCAGCGCCGGAACGCGTGGCTGAAAGCGGCGGGCTCGGAGAATTCCAGGACCGCCGAAATTTGGGTCATGCTCATGCTGGTATCAGTGAGGAGCTGCTTGGCCACCTGGTACTGCGTCTCGTTGACGAGATGCTTGAAGGTCGTCCCCTCGGCTTTCAGGCGGCGGCTCAAGGTCCGGCGATTGAGCAGCCGCAGACGCGCGAACCGTTCCGCCTTGCAGCGTTGCCGCGTCACCTGGACCCGGAGGTACTGCCGCAGCGCATCGGTGAGGTTGGACGCGTGTCTGGCCTCGATCTGGCGGATCCGCCCCTCCGCCCGCAAGCGGACCGCCGGGTTCGCACCTGCGATGCGCTGTTCGAGGAATTTGGCCGGGAACACCAAGGCGGCCATTTCCTGGTCGAACCGGACCGGCGCCCGGAAGAAATCGCCGAACGGTGCCGTATTCTGTGGTGCCGAGCGCGGCAGCAGCACCTCGAGGAGAGCCCAGTTCGCGCCGCACAGGGTTCGCAGGACACTGGTCGTCGTGGCGAGCGCCCTGTCCGAATGGAGGGCCGCGCCCTCGGCTTCCGGCCCATACGGGCAATAGCTGAAGACGGCGACGTCGCGGTCGATGCCGAGCCCGACCACCGCGCCCCAATTCTGCACGCCGGAATGCGCCTCGAGCGCCCGCAGGGCATCGCCGATGGTCTCCGAGTGGCCCATCAGCAAGCCGAGCAGGCCGAGGGAGGCCAGGGTGGCGCGCTGCCCGACGAGAAGCCCGAGATGTGGGCAGCCGGTCCGGTCGGCCCCGAGCGCGATGAGGCGCCCGAGCGACGCGTAGGGCACGCCCGTTGCGCTGCCGTCGAAGAGCCGGGGATCGAGTCCGACCTCGGCAATGAGGTCGTCCGGATTGGCGCCGAGTTCGACGAGGGTGATGTAGACCGCCTGCGCGACGCCCGGACGGGTCAACCCGATGGGGGAGAGGATCTCAGGGCCGCTGAAGGGTTCGGCCGGATTCTGCCAGCTCGAGGGTATGCCCCTACGCGATACAGCAGAAGAGGACATGGAAACCCTTACCCCCCTTGTTGACTTGGAGCATACGCTCCATCACTCAAGCTGTGCAATCACGGCTATCAGATTTGAATAGAAATCGCGAGAGATTAATCCTGACCGTAGCGAAGAACGGTTATAAAATGTCAATAATCATTCGCAGTCGTATGCGAAATGCCAGCTTGACATCTTCGTCGTCGATTGAGAATCAGGCACGAAAAATAGCACTTCTGGTCGACGGCTGGAGGTTTATCGGTCGTTGACCATGGGTCGTGCGTCATGCCATCGGCACAACCTCTGAGGCGTTCTTCCACCATCAAGACAAGAGCGATGGGCTGAAGCGTCATCATCCGCCTCACCGAATGTCCCGTCCGATCAAGCGGCGCGCCTGGATTGTCTTAGCATCGGCAGCGCCAGCGTCTTCAATCGAAGCCAAGCGTCGGTGGGATCAACCCGTTTCCGTTTGATCGTTTCGGTCTCTCGCAAGCTCGGGTCCCCTCTCCTGGAAGGAGAGGGACAGGGTGAGGTGTGCGACCTGTCCGGATGGTCCACGCCCCTCACCCCAACCCTCTCCCAAACAGGAGAGGGAGCCTGTCGCGTCCGTGCCTGATCAGGTCATCAGCCGGAAACCGTATCAGGCGGCTATGACCGCTTATCGGGATGCCCTGTGCGGTCAGCGGGTTCATGCACCTGAGTCGGAGAGGGGTGCGTCCAGGCTCTCGGGAAGCGCCGCGGACACGCCGCGCGTCTGCTACGGGACTGATGCGATGCGCCTGTCGAGCATCGTCCAGACTCGTGAGCCGCGATCCGAAACGCGCTTTATCGTCCGGGCAAGAGGCAGGCGAGAACGCGGAGGCCGCCGTTCTCGCCTGCTCAACCGGGGACCTGGAGCGTCTGGTCGGCCTTCACTCGGCCGGCACGGTCTCAACGACCTTCGTGTCTTCCGCTGCCCGTTTCTGGGCCTCGTAGGCATCCCGGTAGCCGCGCGCGACGGCACGGACGCCCCGGCCGATATCGTCGTAGACGTCGTCGGGCAGGTTGGCGAGGGAGACCCGCAGCGACCAGTTCGGCGCTTCGAAGCCGCCGCCGTTGAGCAGCACGATCCCATGGACCTCGGCCAGCCGGAAGGCGAGGTCGAGGGGATGGACGTTCTGTTTCAGGTACTCGACCGCCTCGTCGCCGATGTTCTTTCGCGCCCAGAATTCGAAATCGATCAGGCCGTAATAGGCATCGAAATTGACGTTCGGGGTGAGGGTGAGACCCAGGCCCTCGATCATCGACCGGGCGCGCCGATGGACGATCTCCCGGCAGGCGGCCTGGTAGGTCTTCTTGTGATCCATCAACTCGGCCAGCGAGAACAGGCTCATCATCACCTGCTGCGGCAGCGAGAGGCCGGCGGTGTGGTTGAGCGCGACGTCGCGGCTGTCGGCCACGATCCGGTCGATGAACTTGAGCTGTCTCGGCTCGAGCGTGAGCGGACCGTAGCGCCGGTCGAGGGCCGCGATTTCGGCGGCCGGCAATTCGGCGATCTTCTTATCGAAGAGATTGTCCTCGTGAAGGGCGATGACGCCGAGGCGCCACCCCGTGCAGCCGAAGTATTTCGAGTAGGAATACACCCCGATCGTGTTCTGCGGCAGCTCGCCCATCAACGACTGGAAGTCGTCGACGAAGGTCCCGTATACGTCGTCGGTGAGGATCATCAAATCGGGGCGTTTGGTCTTCACGAGTTTGGTGATCTTGGCGGTGGTCTCCTTGCTCAGAGCCATGCCGGTGGGGTTTCCCGGATTGACCACGAAGAAGGCCTTGATCTTCGGGTCGAGCAGCTTGTCGATCTCGTCGTCGGTGAACTGAAACTTGTTCTCCTGCGGCGCCTTGATGTGGACGACCTTCAGGTCGTAATCCTCGAGATGCGTCATCTCCAGATAAGGCGTGAAGATCGGCGTACCGAGGGCGATCGTGTCGCCTGCGTGCAGCAGGCGATTGGCCTTGAGCGACTTGAACAGGTAGCACATCGCCGCGGTTCCGCCCTCCACCGCGTAGAGATCGAACTTGCCGGCGGGCTTCTTCTTCCCGCACATCGCCCACATCAGGTATTCGTGCACGATCTGCTCGTTATGGACCAGCATGCGGTCCGGGACCGGGTAATTGTCGCCGATGATCGAATCGACGAGTTCATGCACGAACGCGTCCGGCTCGAATGTGAAGGTCTTCACCGCGAACGGGACCATGGCGGACAGGAAGTCGGCGCCCGGCATCTCGGCGTGGTCCGCGAGCCAGGTGGTGAAGCGGTCGGCGATCCCGGCGGCCTGGGGCATTCCGCCGAGGCCGGCCGGGTGGCTCATCGTGCGCCGGCTCTCGCTGACACCGAATTGACCGAGCAGGAAGAAGCCCTCGCGGGCAGTCGTGGCGATCCAGTTGGGATTGCCGCGCCCGGCATTGAGGAATGCCGACTGGCCGCGCTTCGACGTCGATTTCGCAAGCTTGATGAGCTCGTCCTTGATCTCGAACGGGCTGAGCGATTCAAAGGTTTTGAGGTGGAGAAATTCGGTCATGACGATGCTCCTGAGGGGTAGAGATCATGAATTGAGAAGCACGATGACCATTCCATAAATGGTCAGGACTGTATTTCCGATCGCGTAGGGCATGCCGTAACCGAGCGCGGGGATTTTACTCTTCGCCGCTTCCTGGATCATGCCGAGGGCTGCGGTGGTCGTCCGCGCACCCGCACAGGCTCCGAACAGGATCGCGGGGTGAAACTTGAAGACGTAGAAACCGATATAGACCGACAGGATCATCGGTACCGCGGTCGCGATCGCACCCCAGAGGAACAGGCTCAGGCCGACGGCTTTCAGCCCCGCGACGAATCCGGGCCCTGCCGTGATGCCGACGACCGCGATGAACACGTTCAACCCGAGGGTGTTCATCAGCCACAAGGCGGGCCCCGGGATGCGGCCGAAAACCGGGCGGATCGTTCGGAGCCAGCCGAGCACCAGGCCCGCCAGCAGCGCACCGCCCGACGTCGACAGGCTGATCGGAATGCCACCGATTGTGTAGCTCAAGGCGCCGACAAAGCCGCCGAGCACGATGCCGGCGCCGAGGAACGCGATATCGGTGGCCTCCACCGGCCGGTCGGCGTAGCCGAGATGCTGGATCGCCAGTTCCATGTGGCGCCGGCCGCCAACGAGGGTCAGGATGTCGCCGCGCAGAATCTGCGTTCCCGGCAGGGCAGGGATCTCGACCATGTTGCGGGTGATCTTGCGTAAGTAGACGCCGCGCGCCCAATCGGTTTCCGAAAGCTCCAAGAGGGTGAGGCCCCCGACCTTCCGGTTAGTCACGAAGATATCGATGGCTTCTGCGGGGACGTCGAGCAGTTCCCGGTCCTGCACCTCTTCGAGCATCGGCGTGATCGTCTCGACGATGTGTTCGCGGCGGCCCGATATCGCGACGATGTCGCCGGGCGCCAACACGGTGCTCGCGTCCGCGTCGATGATCGCCCCGCCCCGGCGCAGGCGCTCGACGAACACGCGCAGGCCGGGCCAGATCTGCTTGACCGGCTGCCCGACGATGCTGGGATCGTTGCCGACCCGGTAGGCGCGCAGCTCGATCTGGCGATAGGCGGAGGTGAGGCCCGCTTCCAGACCGTCGCCGCCGCCCATCTGCGCCTCGTAATCCTTGCAGGCCTTGGCGAGATCGACACCGATCAGCTTCGGGCCGAGCTGCGCCAGGATGATCGCCGAGCCGATCGTCCCGAAGATGTAGGTGACCGCATAGCCGATCGGGATCTGATCGTTGTAAGTCTTGACCTGCTCCGGAGACAGTCCGAGACGCGAGATCTGATCGGAAGCGACGCCGATCGATGCCGATATTGTCTGAGACCCCGCATAGAGCCCGGCCGTATAGCCGAGATCGAGCCCCGCGATGCGGGCGCACAAGATCGGCACGATCAGGCACAGGGCGAGCACGACGAGGGAGAAGCCGATCTGCTTCGGACCCTCCTTGGTCAGTCCGCTCATGAATTGCGGGCCGACGCCGTACCCGATGGCGAAGATGAACAGGATGAAGAACGCCGACTTGACGTTGGGTGAAATCGTGATGCCGAGCTGCCCGATGACGACGGCGGCCAGCAACGTCGCGGTCACGTTTCCGAGGCTGAAACCCGCGATCTTTCGAGATCCGATGGAGAAGCCAATGGCCAGCGATAGAAAAATCGCCAATTCCGGGTAGTTCCGCAACGTCCCGACGAACCATTCGCTCATGGGTAATCTCCCGCACGACGTCACGGTGACTTCAGGGATCGCGGCTGTTCTGTTCGTAGAACCGGATCGAAAGCGCGAGTGTGTTTCTGAAGGGAGGCGTCAATACGCGTGATACGCGCGACGGTAGGGGCTCGGCGGATCTCGTCCGTATCCCGCTGGCGCAGGCGCCGTGACGACGATTTCGGGCTCGCTCGGGTCGAACGGCAGCATTGCCGCGCCAGTGGCCATGAACGCCGCCAACGCCCGCAGGTCATCCGGCTGATCGGGGTCGCGGGCGATGCGGGCGGCCTCCCATTGGAGCCGAAGGTTGCAGCCGCGCGATGGCAGGCGGCCACTCGGGACGCAGGAATCGTGTCGGGCACAGGCGGCATCGAGCGCATCGATGGGCGGGAGCGGCGCGTTGTTACCCATCCCGCAATAATTGCCATGGATGAGCGCCGTCGGCGGGCGCACCGGGCCATCCGTCTGGGCGAGCGCCAACGCCGGCAGACACACGGTAAAGAGAAGCGGAGAGACCACCCTGAAGATCATGGCGTACGAACCTCGCCGTGAGGGGATGCCAGCCGCGTTGGCAGGCGCCCGCATGAGCCCTCAACGGCTCATGCGCGTCTGTCGGACACGCCGGGTCCGGCGGTCATCGGTGCAGCGGGAGTCCTGTCAGCGGACTCTCTGTCAGCGGACTCTCGGTCAGTAGGGACGGCAGACGCCCGCATAGGAATCGTATTGCGCGTAGGGTCCGCAACCGCCGTAGGTCGAGCCGTAATAGCCCACCGCCGCTGCGGCGCCGACGGCGCCGACACCGGCCGCGGCCAGGCCATATCCACGGCCGCGATATCCGTAGCGGCCATAGCCGGCGCGCCCGACCCGGCCGTAGCCACCGCGATAGACGCCCACCCGGCCACCATGGAAGCCGCCGCCGCGGATACCCGCGCCGTGAAAGCCGCCGCCGCCACCGCGGAACCCACCGCCACCGCCGCGGAAGCCGCGCGCATCGGCTGTAAAGCTCGTCACGATCAAGGCGGTGAAGGCCACGGATGCGATCAGCAGAGTTTTCATGACTGTGTCTCCTTGATGGAGGACTCTGGACACAGGCGAACTAGACACGATCGGTGCGCCCGCTCAGCTGAAATAACCAGCCATCCCGACTCATAATCACAGCCTTCGATCCCGGCTTGATCGGATGGGACAAATAACCATTGGCTAGAAGATTTTCGGTTCTCCGCGCGTTACAGAAAATACGCGTTCGAATTCTGCTGAAATCGGTACGTCAGAGATCATAAATCTTGACCACATGGCGGATGTCGATCTACGGATGAGCCGTCGACGAATCTCGTCAGGCGCGGGCATCGGCGAACGGGCGACGATGGGTTCGACAATCCGGTCGCCGCGCCGGAGCGGATGACCCCTTCGAAAAGGCCGACCTTCCGCGTTCGCGGCTTTCCGCGCATCGACCGCCCTGCATTGCGCCGAATCTTTGGAAGCACATCTCCGACGCGATCGTCTACGTTTCAGTCCTTGTACAAGCGGGCCGGCACGGCCGACCGAGCCTCGAGAGAACTGCAAGAAGACTGCGAGAAGACTGCATGACCTTCGTACACCGCATCCCCGAACGGACCATCGGATCGCCTCTCGTCTGTCGTCACCGCGACGGCAGGACGAGGACACAGGATCTGGCAGCGGAGGACTTGGGCAATGGGATTTCACGACACGACCTTTGACGCGGCGATCGCGGATCGCACGCTCCACGCCCTCGAAGGCGCGCGGTCCCGCCGCCGGACCTACGGACAGGCCGCCTTCAGCACGGCCACCGACGATGGCCTGATGCCCGACGAGATCCGACAGATCCTGGCCGGCCGCCGCATCGTCGATGCCTTCCCGGTCCAATCGGGCGAAAGCCCGCTGGCCTATGCCGCGCGGGCGGTCGCCGAGATGATGGTCGCGTATCTCCGGGACGAACTTTCGGACCCGTCCGATCACCGCCGAAACATTCGGCCGAGCCTCGGTGCCGCGGCGATCGCCTGACCTGGGCTCCCTGCAACAAACCATCGGAAACGTTGCAGTCTTGCGTCAAGCTCTGCACCGTCGTGGGACCGACGCCATCGTGCCCGGCCAGCACCCTTCACGCGACTGGATCACGCGACGGACCGCCTCCGTCGTGGTGCTTCCGTGAAAGACTTGAACCACAGCGCATCCCTCAAAGCACGGCACGCGATCGTATCGCCACACCGCCGGATCAAACCCATGGTCCACACTGGGCCGATTATTGTTGGCGGTCGCCCAGCGCCCGTCTTTCCGTCTCGAGGAAGCGGAAGAGTGGTGCCGCGTTGGTGTGAGCGACGTTGAAGCGGAGCCAGGGCGTCGGTTCCTGATGAGCGCGGAACAGGTGGCCGGGTGCCAGCATGATGCCCTCTGCCGCGGCCCGCTGGGCGAGGGCGCCGAGATCGAGATCGCCGCCAAATCCCGCCCAGAGAAACAATCCGTTCGTCGGGCGATAGAACAGAGACAAGCCGGCCGACAGGAGGGCGTCCGCAACCGTCTTCTGTTCCGTCGCCAGCTTTTCCCGAAGGCGTGCGATGTGGAGGCGATACTGGCCTTCGGTCAGGATCGAGTGAACCAGGCTCTCTGACAGTTCTGAACTGGTCAGGCTCGCGGCCATCTTCATGTGGAGCAGGCGTCGCGCGGTGTCGGGATTGCAGGCGAGGTAACCGACGCGGAGCGATGGCGAGATAGTCTTCGAGAAGCTGCCGATATGAATGACGCGTCCGAGCTGATCGAGGCTTGCGATGCTCGGCGCCGTCTCCTCGACGAAGCTCGAATAGATATCATCTTCGACAATCTGGAAGTCGTGCTTCTCCGCGATCCGCAGGATCTGGTAGGCGGTGGCCGGCGAGCACGCGGTGCCGGTCGGGTTGTGGAAATTGGTATTGGTGAAAAACAGCTTCGGCTTGTGGCGTTCGGCTAAAGTCTGAAGCGCGGCGATGGATGGACCCTGGAGCGTGCGCTCGACCCCGACGATCGTCACGCCCATGGCGTGGAGGGACGGATAGAGGTTGCAATAGCCGGGGTCGTCGACGAGGGCGACGTCGCCCGGTTGCAGGAAGCTCCGCATGGTCAGGTCGAGCGCTTGGCTGGCGCCGTGGGTGAGGATGATCTGATCCGGCTCGCAATCGATGTTGCGCTGAGCGAGGAGCAACTGGATGGCGCGGCGGAGCGGGGCGTAGCCCAGCGGATGGCCGTAGCGCGACACCAGTCGGTCGGGCCGTCGGGCCAGCGCCGATAAAGCCTGTTTGATGCCCTCCGCGAACAGGTGGCTGTCGGGAAGCCAGCCACATCCCGCCTTGATGGTGAGCGTGTCCTCCTCGTAGACCCGCCGCAGCAGCCAGCCGGAATCCACCGAGATCGCCATCGGCCGCACCGGCGTGGTTGTCGATGTCCGGTCGGGCAGTCTGGCCGACACGAAGTATCCGCTCGCCCGGCGCGCTTCGAGCAGACCGTCGGCGACCAGGCGGTTGTAGGCGTTCGAGACCGTCAGCGTGCTGACACCGCATTGCGCCGCGAGTTTCCGCACCGAAGGCAGGCGTGTGCCGCGCGTGACGCTGCCGCTGCGGATCTTGTCCGAGACCGCATCGACAAGTTGCGTCACGAGAGGCGCGGTGCTGTTCGGGTCCAGACTGATCATAGACAATCCATGATTGCGAAGTGGGCGTCACGCCTGTGTGTCGTCCCGAAGAGTGGACTCTGCTTTTTTCTGAGGAGCTGCGGCGAGAACAAGGGATCGGAGCATCGGCGCTTCTTCGAGAAGAGCCTCGGCAGCCTCTCCCGATCAATCCGATGGACGCCACCGCCGCCGCCACGGAACGGGCCATCGTGCGATCACAAGGCGCTGCCTCGCAAACTGTCTATATCGAATGACCGATACAGCTGCGCGTGCCGATCCCGCAACTGTCCATAGGCAGATCCGCGCCACGCGACGATAGTCTCCCCACAGCGGCGCGGATCTGCGGAGAGACACATGGATCATACGGTCGGCGACCACGACAGCGCCCGGCAGCTCAATGTCGATCCGTACTGGATGCCCTTCACGCCGAACCGGCACGTGAAGGCCGATCCGACGCCGCGCATCATCGTCTCGGCCAAGGGCGCCTATTACCGCACCGCCGAGGGGCGCGACCTGTTCGACAGCCTGTCCGGCCTGTGGTGCTGCCCGCTGGGCCACGCCCAGCCGCGGATCGTCGAGGCCCTGCGCCATCAGGCCGAGACACTCGACTATTGCACCGCGTTCCAGATGAGCAACCCGGTGACGCTGCGGCTGGCCGAGCGCATCGCCGATATGGCCCCGGAGGGGCTCGACCGGGTCTTCTTCACCAATTCCGGCTCCGAATCCGTCGACACCGCCCTCAAGATCGCGCTCGGCTACCACCGCCTGCGCGGCGAGGCCGGCCGCTTCCGGATGATCGGCCGCGAAAAGGGCTATCACGGTGTCGGCTTCGGCGGCATGTCGGTGGGCGGCATGGTCGCCAACCGCAAGATGTTCGCCACGGCGATGATCCAGGGCGTCGACCACCTGCGCCACACCCATGATTATGCCGAGATGGCGTTCTCGAAGGGGCAGCCGTCCTGGGGCGCGCACCTTGCCGACGACCTCGATCGCCTCGTCGCGCTCCATGACGCCTCGACCATCGCCGCGGTCATCGTCGAGCCGTTGCAGGGCTCGGCCGGTGTCATCGTACCACCGCTCGGCTACCTCCAGCGCCTGCGTGAAACCTGCACACGCCACGGCATCCTGTTGATCTTCGACGAGGTCATCACCGGCTTCGGCCGGATGGGGGCGGCCTTCGGCGCTCAGCGCTTCGGCGTGACACCGGACATGATCACCTTCGCCAAGGGCATCACCAACGGCATCGTGCCGATGGGTGGCGTGATCGTCCGCAAGGATATCTACGAGACGTTCATGACCGGCCCTGCGGCGGCGGTGGAATTGTTTCACGGCTACACCTATTCGGGCCATCCGCTGGCGGCGGCGGTAGCCCACGCGACCCTCGACCTGATGGAAGAGGGCGACCTGTTCGGCCGGGTGCGCGACCTGGCGCCCGTCCTCGAAGAGGCCGTCCACAGCCTGCGCGACGAGCCGGGCATCAAGGACATCCGCAACTTCGGTCTCACCGCGGCGGTCGATCTCGAGCCGACACCGGGCCAGCCCGGCGCGCGGGCCCTCCGCATCTTCGAACGCGGCCTGCGCGAGGGCATCCTGCTGCGCTTTACCGGTGACACCATCGCGATGGGGCCGCCCTTCATCTCTACCCCTGACGAGATCAGGGGCATGATCGAGATGCTGCGCGGCCTGATCCGCGCCGAAGCCTGATCAGCGGGGCACGTTCTTTCGAGAGGCGGTCGCACCCGCGGCCGCGTGACGATTTCGATTTTACCAGAGGGTTCAAACACCATGCCGTTGATGCGCTTCGACATCCTGGAAGGCCGGACGGATTCCGAATTGAAGAGCCTGCTCGACGCCGCCCACGAAGCGATGCTGGAGGCGTTCAATGTTCCGGCGGGCGACCGCTACCAGATCGTCACCGAGCATAAGCCGTCGCGGATGATCGTCGAGGATACCGGCCTCGACATCCCGCGTACCAAGGACGTCGTCGTGGTGCAGATGATCACCCGACCGCGCGGCAAGGAAAAGAAAGCGCTGTTCTACCGGCTGCTCACCGAGAAGCTGCAGGCGGCCTGCGGGATCGCGCCCGCCGACGTGATGGTCTCGACGGTGGAGAACACCGACGAGGATTGGTCGTTCGGCCACGGCCGGGCCCAGTTCCTCACCGGCGAGTTGTAGGACCGCCACGGAGTCCCTCTGCCATGCATGTTCTCGTTCTCGGCGGCGGTGTCGTCGGTGTCACCTCGGCCTACTACCTCGCCAAGTCAGGACATCGGGTCACCGTCCTGGAACGCCAGCCGGGCGCCGGGCTCGAGACGAGTTTTGCCAATGCGGGGCAGGTTTCGCCGGGATATTCGGCGCCCTGGGCCGCGCCCGGCATCCCGATCAAGGCGATGAAGTGGCTGATGATGCGCCACCGTCCGCTGGTGGTCTGGCCGAGCTTCGAGCCGCGCCTCTACGGCTGGTTGGCACGCATGCTGGCGAACTGCACCGAGGAGGCCTACCAGCGCAACAAGGGTCGCATGGTGCGCCTCGCCGAATACAGCCGCGACACCTTGCGTGACCTGCGCATCGAAACCGGCATCGCCTACGATCACCGCGCGCAGGGCACGCTCCAGATTTTCCGAACGCCCAAGCAGCTCGATCGCGTCGGCGACGACACCCGCGTCCTCGACCTCTACGGCGTGCCCTATTCCGTGCTCGATCCGGCCGGCTGCATCGCCGCGGAGCCGGCACTGGCGCGAGTCGCCGGCACCTTCGTCGGCGGACTCCGGCTGCCGGGCGACGAAACCGGCGATGCACATCTGTTCACGCGGCGGCTCGCCACGCTCTGTGAAGGTCTTGGCGTCGTCTTCCGCTACGGCACGGCCATCGCCGGGTTGCGGCAGGAGGGTGACCGGATCGTCGACGTCGCAGCGGCGCAGGGCGAACATATCGTGGCGGATGCCTATGTCGCCGCGATGGGCAGCTTTACCCCTGCTCTCCTGCGTCCCCTCGGCATCGACCTGCCGGTCTATCCGGTGAAGGGCTATTCGCTGACGCTGCCCATGACGGACCCCGAGGCCGCGCCGGTCTCGACGGTGATGGACGAGACCTACAAAGTCGCGATCACTCGGCTGGGCGATCGAATCCGAGTCGGCGGCACCGCCGAACTCGCCGGCTTCAGCCAGATCCTGCGGGCCCCGCGCCGCGAGACGCTGGCCCGCTCGGTCGGCGATCTCTTTCCGGAGGGCGGCGACCTGACCCAGGCCAAGTTCTGGACGGGCCTGCGCCCGATGACGCCGGACGGGACACCCATCGTCGGGGCGACCCACCTGTCCAACCTCTTCACCAATACCGGTCACGGCACGCTGGGCTGGACGATGGCCTGCGGCTCAGGCCGCGTACTGGCCGATCTCGTCTCCGGCCGTACCCCGGATATCGCGAGTGAAGACTTCGCGCTGAGCCGATACGGCAGCGGGGCGGTCGCGAGAGGTCGGCATCGCGTCGAATCACGAGTCTCATGAGCAAATCGCATCGCCCCGTGATCCCGTCGCCGACCGATCGCTTCGGATTCCGGGAGTGTGATATGCTGCTCGTTGGACGTCTGATCCCGAGACGATCAAACGCCATCGTATCGGAGGGAGAGCGGCCTTATCGGCGCGGCTTGACCAATTTCACGACGGTGTTTTTCGGACGGCCGAACGGCTTGAGCGGCGCTTTGGCGTCCAACGCAGCGCGGGCCAGATCCTGAGGCCGCGGCGCACCACTCGCGATCCGCTTCAAAGCGTCGACCATCTCTTCGATCATCTGGGCGGATTCCCCCTCCAGCGTCTCTTCGGCTCTGATGCCGTTGAGTTCCGGGGCAATCTCTTCCGCCGCTTCACGCAACTCCTCGATGAGTTCGGCTGCGGAATAACGCGGGGGTACAGAATGTGCCATGAAACAACCATGGCAGGCACACGCGTGCTCGACAACCGGCGCGAAGTGGCCCCCCTGCGCTACGCTTCGGCTCGCCGAACCGCCGGTCGAAAAGATCGACGCGAGCTTGCATTCCAAATGCGATTGAGGAGGTGAGATTCAACAAATCCGATCAGAAATACCGTTTCAAGCCGGTATTCTCTGCATCGATCAATTCGTTAAAGTATTTGGTGGGTGCACAAGGGTTCGAACCTTGGACCCGCTGATTAAGAGTCAGCTGCTCTACCAACTGAGCTATGCACCCATCGCCTTGTGGCGGTCGCTGCGGCCCACCAAGTCCGCTGCGACGAGGGGGCTGATAGCAAAGGCCCCCGGAGGTGTCCACCCCCGGGGCGTTATTTTCTCGGCTAAACCCCGGAGGGATGCTGGGCGTGCAGGCGCACGGCCGTGGCCGAGAGCTTGTTAAGGGCGGAGAGATAAGCGCGGGCCGAGGCCACCAGGGTGTCCGGGTCGGCGCCGCGGGCCGTCACGCTGCGCTCGCCGCTCTTGAGGCGTACGGAGACTTCGGCCTGCGCATCGGTGCCTTCGGTGACCGCGTCGACCTTGTAGAGTTCGAGTTCGGCTTCATGCGGTACCAGCGCCTTGATCGCGTTGAAGACCGCATCGACCGGGCCATTGCCATCAGCTTCCTCGGTGATCAGGCGGTCGTCGATGGCGAGCTTCATCGTAGCGCGCTGCGGGCCGCGCGTACCGGCGATCACCGACAGGGAGACCAGGCGAATGCGGTCATGCGCTGTCGCCAGGTTCTCATCGACGAGCGCCTCGATATCCTCGTCGTAGACGTGCTTCTTGCGGTCCGCGAGCGCTTTGAAGCGTTCGAAGGCGTCCTGGATCTGGTTGTCGCTCAAGATGAGGCCCATCTCCTCCAGCTTCGAGCGGAAGGCGGCCCGGCCCGAATGCTTGCCCATCACCAGAGAGGTCTTCGCGACGCCTACGGAGGCCGGAGTCATGATCTCGTAGGTCTCGGTGTGTTTGAGCATCCCGTCCTGGTGGATGCCGCTCTCGTGGGCGAAGGCGTTCCGGCCGACGATGGCTTTGTTGTACTGCACCGGGAAGTTTGTCGCGTGGCTGACGAGCTTCGAGGCGCGCGTCAGCATCGTGGTCTCGATGCCGGTCTCGTAGGGCATGACGTCGCCGCGCGTGCGGATCGCCATGACGATCTCCTCCAGGGCGGCATTGCCGGCGCGCTCACCGATCCCGTTGATCGTGCACTCGACCTGCCGGGCGCCGCCCTCGATGCCGGCCAGCGAGTTGGCAAGGGCGAGGCCGAGATCGTCGTGGCAATGCACCGAGAAGATCGCCTTGTCGGAATTCGGCACCCGCTCGCGAACGGAGCGGAACATGGCGCGGTACTCGTCGGGCGTGGCGTAGCCCACCGTGTCGGGCAGGTTGATGGTGGTGGCGCCCATACGGATTGCCGCCTCTACGCAGCGGCACAGGTAGTCGATCGGGGTGCGGGTCGCGTCCATGGCAGACCACTCCACATCCTCGACGAGGTCGCGGGCCTGGGCCACGGTCTTCAGGATGATCTCGACCACCTCGTCTTCGGTCTTGCGCATCTGGTGCGCGAGATGGATCGGCGAGGTCGAAACGAAGGTGTGGATGCGCCCGCGTCTGGCCTGTCGCACCGCCTCGCCGGCGCGCGCGATATCGGCCGGGATCGCGCGGGCGAGACCCGCGATGGTGGCGCGCTTGGCTCGCCGCGCGATCTCGGACACCGCCTCGAAATCGCCGTTGGAGGCGATCGGAAAGCCGGCCTCGATGATGTCGACGCCCATCGTGTCGAGGAATTCGGCCACCGCCAGCTTCTCGTCGAGAGTCATCGTCGCGCCGGGGCATTGCTCGCCGTCACGCAGGGTGGTGTCGAAGATCAGGACGCGGTCCTTGGTCGTGGGCATGCTCGGGGTGGTCATGGGGTTTGTCCTGTCGCGGCGTGCTGTCCCCGTCGATACGGGGACGCGGCGCCTGGAATCGGCTCCGGCCGACGGGCGGAGCGTGGCTGTTCTGGAAAAACCATCCCCTGAGAGCCCAGGCGCAGGCGCCCGGACGGCCCTCAGGGGCTGCTAAGGAGGAGCAGACCGGGAACGAGCGCGCACAGCCGCACAGCCGCGAAAGCGGCGTCGGCGGTGCTGCACGTGGAGCCGGCGCTGGCCAAGGCTCGTCTCTCCCGAAGAGCAACGGCGCGCCGAGACGGGCGTCGGCCAATTGCGAATGCTGGTTTTCTAGCCCTCGACGTCGGCGTTGACAAGCATTGGAAGGAGCGTGGCACTGCGCACAGGCTCCAGGGGCGGGCCCGACGGGAAACGCGCAAGCGCATGCGGGTCATTGTCTTACGCGGTTCCCGGCCTAGCTTGCATTATGGACCCTCAGGGCCGGCACCGGTTTAATCCGTTGCACGCAAGAAATATTCGGAAGGAAATCCCATGTCGCGTCACGTTCTGCGCACGCTCGCGCTGCCCGCTCTCGCCCTCCTCGCCGGCACCGTGCCGAGCTTCGCCATCGATGTCATGAAGTCCGTCGACGTCGCCGCGCCGCCGGCCAAGGTCTGGGCCACGATCGGCGATTTCTGTGGCATCGGCCAGTGGCACCCCGCCATCGAGAAGTGCGTGCTGTCCATGGATGGCGGCAAGAGTCTGCGGACGCTGAGCCTCAAGGGCGGCGGTACCATCGTCGAGTCGCAGACTGCCCGTGACGACAAGAAGATGGATTACACCTACGCTATCGTCTCCGGCCCGCTTCCCGTGACCGACTACAGCTCCACCATTGCGGTGATGCCGAAGGGCGCTGGCTCGACGGTCACCTGGAAGGGAAGCTTCAAGGCGAAGGGTGCGCCGGACGCTGTCGCCACCGACGCCATCACCGGGATCTACGATTCGGGCCTGAAGGCGATCGCCGACAAGTCCAAGTAAGGGCGCCACCGCGCCTCCAGGGTAAGGGCGCCTTCGCGTCCGAGAGGCGCCAAACCAAGCCACCGCGTCGTCGCGGGATAAACGCCCGCGACGACGATTGACCGGCCTTCCTGCGAAAGGCAAAACCCCTCGACCTTTAAGTTGCGCCGTTCGAACGACAGCGCCATGAGTCCAGGGGAAACCGTCGTGATATCGACTCGCGTGGGCCTCGCGCTCGCAGCCATCCTCACCGCCGTCCTGGTTACCGCCTGCAAACCGACTGCGTCGGCGCCGCCCGCGATTGCCGTGGCGCCCGTCGTCGCCGCGCCGCTGCCGCAGGGTTCGGGCTGCGGCCCGGCCATTGCCCGGACCCAGGCGGTGGTCGACAGCGACGTCTCCACCGAAAATCTCAACAGGGCGGTGGGCGACCGCTTCAGTGCGGACCTGCGCCGCGCCGGCGATGCCTGTCGCTCCGGGAACGACCGCGAGGCTCTCGGGCTGCTGGCCTCGGCCAAGGCGCGCTACGGTTACCCGTAAATCGGCGCGAAGGCGTTGGCGAGGTAAGTTCGGACCCAGCCCGGCATCCGGGCCGAATCGATATCCGCCGCTCCGCGCACGATGACGAAGCCGTCGAGCTCCGCGTCCGCCTCCGCGCGGCGGTGTCGCTCCATCCGGGCCAGTAGGGCATCGCCATCCTCGGGAAAGTGGACCGGGCGCAGGAAAGCCCGCTGTCCATCTCCCGAGAGAAGCAGCCACTCGTCCGGTGCATCCGGCGGCAGGGCGATGCCGGTCTCCTCCAACAGCTCGCGTTCGGCGCTGCCGACAAGGTCGACGCGGTCGCCTTCCCGGAGGTCGGCAAGGTCAGGGGTGCCGCACGGAAAGTAGATCTGACCCGCATTGGCGGTGTGGCCGCCCATCACGCCGAGCAGAGCGGCCCCGTCGCGCGCACGCGGCACGATCGCCGCGAAGACGTTGGCGACGTCGGGATCGGGCGAGCCGGCATCGCGGAAGGCCAGGAACTGCGAAAACGCGACCTCGAACAGATCGACCGTGCCGGCATCGTCCGCGATCCGGCACGCGCAGGCGAGCAGCACCCGCCCGTCGAACAAAGCCGGACGCTCGGCAATGCGGCGGGCCCAGTTCTCGGATACGAAGCCGGCATTGTCGCGGGCCCAGGCCCAGTCGTAGGGCACGCGACGCGCAGTGAGGGCCGTAATGCGCGTCACCGTGAAAGTGTCAGACACGCAAGGTCCCCTCGCTGACGACGATCGCCGCGCCGCCGACCTCCACCGAGCGCAGTGCACCGGAGGCGACGCAGACCTGCAGGAGGATCTCGCTCGGACGCCCCATGGCGATGCCCTGGCGGATGACGATATCGTGCTCGCCGTCCCCCATCGGCTCGAACTGCATCATCACGCCGGCGAAGGCGGCTGCCGCTGAGCCGGTGGCCGGGTCCTCCGGCACACCGAGATGCGGTGCGAACATCCGCGCCTGATAGCGGCGCCCGAGCCCTGTTGGTTCGTGCGCGTAGAGGTAGAGCGGGGCCGGCTCGCCCAAGGCACCGAAGGCGGCGGGGTCGAGCTTGGCCTGGTCGAGGGCGTCCAGATTTGCCACCGGCACGAAGACGAAGCCCTGACCCAAGGCGTGCCGGCTCGGGACGTGGCGGCCGAAGCCGATCTGGCCAGGCTCCAGGCTGAGAGCGGCGGAGAGAGCCGCCGGTGCGGAGCCGGCCCCGAGAAATTCCGGCAGAACCGGCATCTTGAAGCGGGCGCACCCGCGTGCCTCAGCCGTCTCGACCACGCAGGCCAGGGTGCCGATTCCCTCCTCAAGCCCGAAAGCCACCGCATCGGTACCCCCGGCGTGGGTATCCTGCAGCGCGAGGATCACGGCGGTGCCGATCGTCGGGTGCCCGGCAAAGGGCAGTTCCCGCGTCGGGGTGAAGATGCGCAAGGCGGCCCGGTGGCGGGGTGCCGCGGGGGGCAGCACGAACACCGTTTCGGAGAGGTTGAACTCGGCGGCGATCCGCTGCATCGCGGCGCCGTCGAGCCCGTCGCAATCCAGAACCACGGCGAGCGGATTGCCGGTGAGCACCGTGTCGGTGAACACGTCGAGGGTCACGAAGCGACGAGGCATGCACGCATTTCCCTGCAGCGGGTGGCGCAACCCTATACCGGCTCCACCGGAAAGGTCTCGCTCGGTGCGACGAACTCGTCTTGCGCCGCCACCGTGAGAATCTCGCGTGAGCCGGCCTCCGCCGTGCGCCGCAACAGCCCGTAGATCGAGGCTCCGGCCATGCCGAGCGCCTGCGCCGCCGATCCGGTGCGGGCGTAATGGACGAGGAACAGGGCCGCGATGGCATCGCCCGCCCCGTTGACGTCGAGGGTGAGCCGCGGCGTGCGCATGAGCCAGAACTGGCCGCCTTCCCCCGCCATCAGGTCGATCGAATCGGCCGGTGTCGCGTCGGTGATGAGCGAGGTGACGAGCACCACCCGTGGCCCGAGTGCCTGCACGGCGGCCACCGCCGCCTTGGTCTCCGACAGCGTTCCCGTGGGCAATCCGGAGAGATGGTTCAACTCGAACTGGTTCGGCGTGACGATGTCGGCCGCCGGCACCGCTTCGGTCCGCATGAATTCGGGGATACCGGGACGCACGTAGATGCCACGGCCGGTGTCGCCCATCACCGGGTCGCAGGCATAGAGCGCATTGGGGTTGGCGGCGCGCACTGCGGCCACCGCCCGGACGATGGCGGTGCCGATATCGGCCGAGCCCATGTAGCCCGACAACACGCCGTCACACCGAGCGAGGACACCGCGCTCGCCGATGCCCGCCACCAGGTCCTCGATGGCCGGCCCGTCGAATACCCGACCGCGCCAGGCGCCGTAGCCGGTATGGTTTGAGAACTGCACCGTGTGGATCGCCCAGACCTCGACGCCGAGGCGCTGCATCGGGAACACTGCGGACGCATTGCCGACATGGCCGTAGGCGACGTGCGACTGGATCGAGAGGATGTTCAAGCGGAGCTTCCCTGACGAATCGTGCCGCGCGCAGCGAACGGATCGACGCGCATCCCCATTATCCGGTTTGCTTCATGCTCGCACCCCGATCGGGGAGGCGCTTGCTCCCACCGCCCGCCTCCGCCAAAGCGGACTCACACTCACGACAGGCGACCCATGGACTTTGAAGCCCTCCGCACCTCCACGCTCGGATTCGTCGAGGCCAACCAGGGGTGGACGCCGCTGATCGCCGGGGTGCTGGCCTTCTGCGAATCCCTGGCCTTCTTGTCTCTGCTGGTTCCGGCCACGGTGCTGCTGCTCGGCATCGGCGCCTTGATGGGGACGGTGGGCATTCCGTTCGTGCCCGTGATGCTGGCCGCGGCTCTCGGCGCGGCGCTCGGGGACTGGATTTCCTACGAGTTCGGCCATCACTACAAGGAGGGCGCCAAGGCGATGTGGCCGATGAAACGCTATCCGGCCATGGTGGCGCGCGGCGAGGCGTTCTGCCGGAAATGGGGTGCGGGCGGCGTCGCCATCGGCCGGTTCTTTGGGCCGGCGCGAGCCGTGGTCCCGCTGATCGCCGGCATCTTCGGGGTCAAGCGTCTGCCGTTCCAGGTCGCCAACGTGCTTTCCGCGCTGGTCTGGGCTTTTGCCATGCTGGCGCCGGGTGCGGGGCTGCTCGCCTACTTCAAGACCTGACGGCGATGCGCGTCTTTCCCCCCGAGCGCGTCGTCTGCCTCACCGAAGAAACGGTGGAAACGCTGTATCTGCTCGGTGAGGAGGCCCGCATCGTCGGTGTGTCGGGCTATGCGGTCCGCCCGCCCCGCGTGCGGCGGGAGAAGCCGCGCGTGTCGGCCTTCACCAGCGCCGACCTGCCCAAGATCCTGGCGCTCACCCCCGATCTCGTCCTCGCCTTCTCGGATCTACAGGCCGACATCGCCGCCGACTTGGCGCGGGCCGGCATCGCGGTCCACCTCTTCAACCAGCGCGACGTAGCCGGCTGCCTCGCTATGATCCGCACCGTGGGTGCCCTCGTCGGCGTTTCCGCGCGAGCCGACGCCCTGGCGCGCGGCTTTTCCGAGAGGCTCGACGCGGCGGACCGGGACAATGCCGGGCGCCCACGGCCAAAGGTGTATTTCGAGGAATGGGACGCGCCGCTGATCTCGGGGATCGGCTGGGTCTCGGAACTGATCGGCCTCGCCGGGGGCGACGACATCTTTCCGCATTTAGGTCGGCAGGCAGCGGCCCGGGACCGGATCGTGACCTCCGAGGCGGTGATCGCGGCGCAGCCCGACATCATCCTGGCCTCCTGGTGCGGCAAGAGGGTAAACATCGCCCGTATCCGCGACCGGCCGGGCTGGGACGCGATTCCGGCGGTCGCTGCGGGCCAGATCTACGAGATCAAGTCGCCGCTGATCCTCCAGCCGGGACCGGCGGCTTTGGGCGATGGCTTCGACGCGATCCGGGCGGCGCTGCGGTCGGCGTGATCCGGTCGCAGGTGACAAGCGCCGTCGCGGCTGATTCTTATGGGGCGTTCCCGATTCGGGACGGCCACCACCGAGACGCATGTCAGCAGCCCTCGCCCACGCGATCCTGCCCCCCGACCGGCGCCAGTCGCCAACCGCGCTCCACGTCCAGCGCGGCGTCCGGCGGCTGTTTTCCGACCTCGGCCACGTGACGATCCCGGAATTCTCGCTCGCCAACGGCCGGCGGGCCGACGTCATCGCCCTGTGTCCGGCCGGGCGGCTGACCATCGTCGAGATCAAGTCGAGCGTGGCGGATTTTCGCGCCGACCGGAAATGGCCGGATTATCGCGATTTCTGCGATCGCTTCTATTTCGCGATCCCCGAGACGCTCTCGACCACGCTGACGCCGGAGGATGCTGGTCTCATCGTCGCCGATGCCTTCGGGGCCGCGATCCTGCGCGACCCCGCCGACCATTCCTTGAGCGGAGCGCGCCGCAAGGCCGTAACCCTGCGTTTTGCCCACAGCGCAGCCCGGCTGCTGCATGCGCTGGCCGATCCCGGCGCGATCCGCGAGGGTGTGCTGTGAGGGGCTCGCGTTCGTCGCTTTGCGAGCCAGAGCCCGTCGTGCTCGAAGCCGACTCCTAAACCTGCCCGCTCCTCCGGCGCGAAACCGTGGCGAGCGCCGCCAGGTCCTTGTCGCCGTCGCCATGGCTGATCGCCTCGATGAGGCCGTCGCGCAATACGCTGGCGAACGGCATCGGCACCCCGACCTGTCCGGCCGCCGCGAGGGCGAGGCCGATATCCTTGGCGCCGAGCCGGAGGCCGAAGCCCGGCGGCTCGTAGCGCTCGGCCGCAATGGAGGCACCGTAGCCTTTGTAGACCGGAGAGGCGAACAGGGTGTTGGTCAGGAGATCGAGAAGGTCGGCGCCCGCCACTCCATGCCCGTGCGCCAGGGCGACGGCTTCACCCATGGCCTCGATGGCGGAGACCAGCAAGAAGTTGCCGGCGAGTTTCACCGCGTTGGCTCGGTGCGGTGCCTCGCCGAAGCACCAGGTCTTGGTGCCCATCGCGTCGAGCAGCGGCTGCGCCCGAGCGATGGCGGCAGGATCACCCGCCGCGACGATGTTGAGTGCGCCCTTCTCGGCCATTTCGGGCCGGCCGAAGACCGGAGCGGCGACGTAAGGGATGCCAGCATCGGCATGCAGGGTGACGAGCTCCTGCGCGAGCGCCACCGAGATCGTGCTCATCGACAGGTGCAGCCCGGGCGGGCTGGCATGAGCGAGTAATCCACCTTCGAGGAGGACGGCGCGCAGGGCCGCATCGTCGGCCAGCATGGTGATCACCGCGTCACCGCTGAAGGCCTCGGCCGCGGTTGCCACCGGACGCACGCCCTCCAGGCCCTCGGCCGCCGCGGGAGTGCGGTTCCAGACCCGGACATGGTGCTCGGCCCGCACGAGGCTCGCCGCCATGCCACGGCCCATCCGGCCCAGTCCGATCACGCCGACATCCATGCTGGTCACTCCGTTGCTGCTCGCTCGCTCAGGCAAATACCGTCACTCAATGTCCGTTCAGGAACTCGAGCATCGTCGCGTTGAAGCGATCCGTCGCCTCCATGTGGACGAGGTGGCCGACGCCCGGAATCACCTCGGCCCGGCCATTCGGCATCCGGGCTGCAAGAGCCCGTGCATGGGCCGCGTTCTGGCCCATGCCGGCGCGGAGCTCCTGCGGTGCGAAGGGCTTGCCGGGCGCATTGTGATCGTTCTCGCCCATCACGAACAAGGTCGGTATTGGCAGCAACGGGATTTCGTGGACCACCGGCTGCCCCCAGATGATCTGGTAGGAGTTGATGAAGGACTGGAGCCAGCGCGGATACTCGCCTGAGCCCTTCACCCGCTCGCGGAGGGACACGAACGGCTCGATGGCGGAGGCTGGCAGCGACAGGGCATAGTTCGTCATCAGCTGGTTGCGGTAGGAATCCGCCGTGGCGTCGCCCTCCAGACGCAGCAGGGTCTCGTCGGACACCGGCGGCACCGAAAAGCGGTAATCCTCGAGACCGATCGGGGCCTCGAGCACGAGGCTGTTGACGCGGGCGGGCGCATTGCGGGCGATCCGGACCGCGAGCATTCCACCCATGGAGTGGGCCACCACATCGACGCGGGGCAGCCCCAGCGCGTCGAGGAGCGCCACGGTCTCTGCGGCCATCACGTCGAAGCTGAACGGCCGCACCGGCTTCGAGGACTTGCCGAAGCCGAGTTGGTCCGGGACGACGACGCGGTAGCCGGCCTTCGTCAGCGCCTGGATCACCGGCTGCCAATAGCTCGACGGAAAGTTGCGTCCATGCAGCAGCAGCGCCGTGCGACCGTTGGGCGTGCCCGCCGCCGGCACGTCCATGTAGGCGAGACGCTGGCGCTCACCATCGCGGGTCAGGCCGAGGAAGTACACCGGATACGGATAGGCGAAGCCCTCCAGACCGATCCCGATCGGGGTCGCCTCGTCGGCCCGCGCGACAGCCGGCGCGACGGCGAGACAGGTGGCGAACAACAGGGCCGCGATACGCATGAAGGCTTTCTCCGAAGATCGCATACCGCAAAGACAGCGCGCACGCGTCACCGACAGGTGACATAGGGCACTTGCGAAAGGCGGTGGAGACCGTCAACGGGTCGAGGCGATGACGAACGCGGCAGGAACGCCCGACCAAGCCACCTCCGACCAACCGACGGACGGCCTGCCGATCCGCGAACGGATGCTGGCACTCCTGGCAATCGGGCTCGCCATGACCATGGCGGTGCTCGACGGGGCCATCGTCAACGTCGCCCTGCCGGTGATGGCCAAGGACCTGGCCGTCGATCCGGCCGCAGCGATCTTCGTCACCAACAGCTTCCAGATCGCGGTGACTGCGGCTCTGCTGCCGCTGGCGTCCCTCGGCGACATCCTGGGATACCGCAAGGTTTACCTGGCGGGCCTCGCGCTGTTCACCGCGGCCTCGCTCGCCTGCGCCCTGTCGCCCTCGTTGAGCTGGCTCGTCGCCGCGCGTATCGCGCAGGGGCTGGGGGCGGCGGGAATCATGAGCGTGAACATCGCGCTCGTGCGCTTCATCTATCCCCACCGGCTGATCGGGCGGGGCGTCGGCAACGTCGCGCTCATCGTGGCGATGGCCTCGGCGGCCGGCCCCACGGTAGCGGCGGGCATCCTGTCGGTGGCGACGTGGCCGTGGCTGTTCCTCGTCAATCTGCCGGTGGGAATCCTGGCGCTCACCGTCGCCGCCCGGACTTTGCCGGTGACGCCGACGAGCGGGGCCCGCTTCGACGGTGTGAGCGCGCTCCTCAACGCGTTGACCTTCGGGCTGCTCATCATCGGCGTCGATGGCCTCGGCGAACCGGGCCAACGCGGCATCGCCCTGGCCGAGATCGCGGCGGCGCTCGCCATCGGCACCGTGTTCGTGCGCCGGCAATTGCGGATGACTGCGCCGCTCCTGCCGGTGGACCTCCTGCGGATCCCCGCCTTCGCCCTGTCGATGGCGACGTCTATCGCCTCGTTCGGGGCGCAGATGATGGCCTACGTGGCGCTGCCGTTCTACTTTCAGGACGTGCTGCATTTCTCCGAGACGCGCACCGGCTTCCTAATGACGCCGTGGCCCATCGCCATCGCGCTGGCGGCCCCCCTCTCGGGCCGGCTGTCGGACCGCTACGCGCCGGGATTGCTCAGCGGCTTCGGGCTCGCGGTGCTGTCGGCGGGTCTCGTGGCGATCGCACTACTGCCGGCCGGCGCCTCCACCGTCGACATCGGCTGGCGCCTCACCCTGTGCGGCCTCGGCTTCGGAATGTTTCAGTCACCCAACAACCGCATCATCGTGACGAGCGCGCCGCGCGCGCGCAGCGGCGGGGCGAGCGGTATGCAATCCACTGCCCGTCTCACCGGCCAGTCCCTTGGGGCGGCCCTGGTGGCGGTGATCTTCGGTTTTCATCACGGCAGCGATCCGGCTGGGCCGGTGGCCACGGCCCTGTGGTGCGCGGCCGGGCTCGCGGCCTTCGGCGCGGTGGCGAGCGTGATGCGGCGCGTGCCGGAGGGCTGAGCCCCTCGGTCGAACGCGCGGCGTGGCCTGCGTCGGATCGCGCCTTCGGGCGTTGGTTCGGCACAGGCACAACCACGGAGGTTCCCATGGATATCGACCTCACGGGCCGGCGCGCCCTCGTCACCGGCTCCACCGGCGGCATCGGCTACGCGATCGCCAAGGCCTTGGCCGCACTCGGCGCAACGGTGGCGATCAACGGGCGGACGCAGGAGCGTGTCCGCGATGCGATCACCAAACTGAAGGGCGAGACCAGCACCGGCGCCTTCATCGCGGCGCCCGGCGACGTGGCCCATGCGGCCGGCGCCGAGCGGGTCCGCACCGGGCTGCCGGACGTGGATATCCTCGTCAACAATGCCGGAATCTTCGAGCCGAAACCCTTCTTCGAAATTCCGGACGAGGATTGGCAGCGCTTCTTCGAGACCAACGTCATGAGCGGCGTGCGCCTGTCGCGGATCTATACCCCCGGCATGGTGGAGCGGGGCTGGGGCCGCGTGGTTTTCATCTCCAGTGAGTCCGGCCTCAACATTCCAGTGGAGATGGTCCATTACGGCATGACCAAGACGGCGCAGCTCGCGGTCTCGCGCGGACTCGCCGAGACCGTCTCGGGGACCGGTGTCACGGTCAACAGCGTGCTGCCCGGCCCGACCCTCTCGGAGGGCGTTGCCGAGTTCATGACCAAGATGGCCGCACAATCCGGCGAGACCGATCTCGACGCGATGGGCCGGGCGTTCGTCGCCGAACACCGCCCGACGTCGCTGATCGGGCGGCTCGCCACCGTGTCGGAGGTCGCCAACATGGTGGCCTATATCTGCAGCCCGGCGGCGAGCGCCACGAGTGGCGCGGCCCTGCGGGTGGATGGCGGCGTGGTCCGGAGCATCGCCTGATCCCGCCACGTCGGGTCGGCGTCTTGAAACCGTCTCCCGAGGGCGGTATCGCCGACCCGATGACGACGGCTGCGAGGGGACGGATGCCATGACCGAGATTCGTCCGCGCCGCAGCCTGCTCTCCATGCCCGGATCGAATCCGCGAGTGCTGGAGAAGGCGCAGGGTCTATCCGCCGACGCCGTGATGATCGACCTCGAGGATGCGGCGGCGCCGGAGGTGAAGGCGATGGCGCGGGACGCGGTGGCCCATGCTGTCGCCGCCCGCGCCTTCGGCCGGCGCGAGGTCGTTGTGCGGATCAACGCCCTCGACACGCCTTGGGGCGAGGCCGATCTCGCGGCCATCGCCCCGGCGGGACCGGACGCGATCCTGGTGCCCAAGGTCACCGGGCCGGACGCGCTAGTGGCCGTCGGCTCGCGCCTGCGCCGCCTCGGCGCGCCGGACCGCACCCGCGTCTGGGCGATGATCGAGAGCCCGATGGCGCTCCTGCACATCGCCGACATCGCCAGTTCGGCCCGCGACGTCGACACTCGGCTCGCCTGCCTCGTGCTCGGCCCCAACGATCTCGCTAAGGCGAGCCGGGTCCGCCTCGGAGTTCCGGGGCGCCCGGCTCTGATGCCCTGGCTGATGAGCGCGGTCGCGGCGGCGCGTGCCTACGAGATCGACGTGATCGATGGGATCTACAACGCATTTCGCGATGCCGACGGCTTTAGGGCGGAGTGCGAGCAGGGCCGCGATTGCGGCTTCGACGGCAAGATGCTGATCCATCCCGACCAGATCGCCACCGCCAATGCGGTGTTCGGCCCCACGCCGGAGGCCATCGCCGAGGCTCACGCGATCATCGCGGCGTTTCAGGCTCCGGAGAATGCCGGGCGCGGCGCCATCGCGTTCGAGGGCCGGATGATCGAGCGGCTGCATGCTGCAGAGGCCGCCCGCATCCTCGCCATGGCCGACGCCATCGCGGCGCGCAGCGCGTGAGCGCGAAACTCGCGGTCGCATTCCGGCTTCTCGATCCGCGCCTGCCCGGTTGGGGGTTCCCGCGCTGGGGCTCGGCCTCGGCCGCCGGGCTCGACCTGCATGCCTGCCTCGACGCGCCGCTCAGCCTGGAGCCGCAAGCGCCGGCCGTACTGATCCCAGCGGGTTTTTCCGTCGCGATCCACGATCCCGACTGGTGCGCGCTGATCTATCCGCGCTCCGGCCTCGGCCATCGCGACGGCCTCGTGATGGGCAATGGCGTCGGCGTGATCGATGCCGATTACGAGGGGCCGTTGATGATCTCGGCCTGGAACCGCAATCCGCCGCCGAGTCCCGGTGCGCCGCAGGCCGCGATCACGATCCTGCCCGGCGACCGCATCGCGCAGCTCGTCTTCACCCACGTGACCCGGCCGGACTTCACGGTGACGGATGCCGTGGCGGATTCTTCTTCTAATTCTTCGCCTACCGGCCGGGGGCAGGGCGGGTTCGGCTCCACGGGCGTGCGGTAAGGGCGCCGCTTCCAGGGCGCGGCGCTGCTCGAGTGCCTCTCTGATGTTGCCTGTTCACTGCGTTCCCCAGCGGCTTGATGGCTGGCGATCCGCACCCTCTTAAGCCCCCGGCAACCCATCGCGCTTAACCCGGCGCTTCCGTCGAGTCCGGCGTCGAGACAGGAGCCTGAGGGTTGCGCGATCCGTTCGTTCCCGATGTTCTCGCCGAACGCTTGCGGGCCAAGCGCCGCAAGGGCGTGGCTCTGGATGCGCTGGCCTACGAACCGGCCAAGCCGCTGTTTGCCGAACTCCTCGACACCCGCGGCCACGGGACCGGCCAGTTCGTCCGGCTGTCGCAGGGCATGGTCGAGCGTATCACGCGCTCGCTGAAGCAGGCGTGAGGATCAGCGGTCGCAGCCGATGCAGATATCGCGCACCACGCGCTCGTGTTTGGGGCCGGTATGCTGGTTGGGCAGTTCGCCGTCGAGAACCCGGGCCGTGGGGCGCGGAGGTGGCAGCGGCAGCGGCCCTGCCGGAGGGACGACTACCCGTGGCGCCTCCGCGGGTGCCGCGTGGTTCGTGAGGGCCATGTACTGGGCCAATCCGGGGCTCGACCACGCGAGGCCGAGGATGACAGCGCCCATGGCGAGACGTCGCGTGGCCATTCGGTAGCCTCCGGTCTTCGATGCCTGCGCCGGAGCGGCGACGCGACCGACACCTTGGCTGGAACGGGGCAGGGGGACGGATCGTTCCCCGAGCCTTTTGCCGCCAAGCCATGTGGGACCGTTTGACTCCAATGCGCCACGGGCCCGCGTCGGCTCATTGGGCGCGGCAGAGAGGCCTATCGCAGGCCGCGTTCGCCGGCGATCCGGTCGTAGGCGGCGTTGATGACGGCCAGCCGCCGCGTGGCGATGGTCACGGCCTCGGGCGGCAGACCACGGGCGATGGCCCGGTCGGGATGATTCTCGATCACCAGCGCCCGGTGACCGGCTTTCAACTCGGCATCGGTGACGTCGTGGTCGAGTCCGAGCACCAGATAGGGGTCGTCCGAGAGGCTGACATGGCGGGCGGCGATGCGGCGGAAGGCGGCCTCGTCGAAGCCGAAGGCTTCGGCCACCGCGCGCAGGTAGCGCTCCTCAGCCTCGTGGATCGCGCCATCGGCCTTGGCGATATGGAACAGACCGTCGAGCACGTCCTCGAGCAGGGCCGGCTCGTCGTGGAAGGTATTGGCCATCTGGCGCGCATAGGCTTCGAAGCCGTTGGCGGTGCCCTTGGCGAGGTCGAACAGGCGCTGGACGCCGGCGCGCTCGCGTTCGCCCACCTGCACGACTTGCGCGAACGCCTCGATTTCGGCCGGCGTCACTACCCCGTCGGACTTGGCCATCTTGGCCGCCAGCGCCACGAGTCCGGTGGTGAACACCACGTCGCGCGGGGTCGTGCCGAACAGCGCCCCTTCTCGATCGACCAGGAAGTGACCCGCGACCCCGCCGACGAGACCGCCGAGCGGGCCGCCCACCGCGAGGCCGATACCGGCCCCCCCGAGCTTGCCCCAGATGCCCGTGCTCATCGCAAGGCCCCGGCGGATGACGGACAAACCCTTGCGAGCGGCAGGCAGGCGGCAAGGGGGCCGGCAAAGGGGGGGGGGAGTGGGCGAAAGGTCATGGAGAGCCGGAATCGAAAGTCGTATCGCGCGTCCTTACACCCGGCACCACGGCTTGCGCGATGCCCTTCGCGCGTTCGATCACGGCCTCCGGTCGCGCGTTCGTCCTCGGTTCGTCTAAAATGGGCCGTTTTCGGCCTCAGGGCCGGCCGCAGATGCCGACCAGCCCCTGGCTCTCGGCGGGGCACGACACGCTCACCGCGGTGCCGGCCCCCGGCGTGATGAGGGCGGAGCCGCCCTTCAGGCAATAGGCCGAAATCAGAACCTCGGTGGTCTCGCATGACAGCGTGCAGCCGCCGGCCGGGCAGGTGTCGACACGGACGGTCCGGAACGGGGACGACGTCGCCGTGGCGGCAACGCCCACAGCGCCGGCTTCGCCCTTGGTGCCCGCCTGTCCGCGCTCGCCGGATTGTCCTGGCGTACCGATCTCGCCCTTCTGTCCCGTCTCACCCTTCGGACCGGTTTCGCCCTTGGGGCCGGCGGCGCCCTGAGGGCCGGGGAGACCCGCTACGCCCTGTGGTCCGGCAGGGCCGGTCTCGCCCTTCTGGCCGGCTTCGCCCTTGGCGCCGTCCTCGCCCTTGGGGCCGGGCTGACCGGCAGGGCCGCAATTGGCGATGACTGCCTCGCGCTCGTCGTCGCCCGCCTTCAGCGTGGCGATGCAGTTCGTCGGCACGTAGGGCAGGCGGAAGACGAAGCGGCCGCGGCTGTCGGCGATGATCGAGATATCCTCGTCGAGCACCACGACGGTGCCGGCCTTGCGCACGCTGCCGGAGATTCGCAGATCGCCGTTCTCGAAGCGTGCATCGTAGACCTGGATCGGCTGGGACGCGGCCTGTGGCTGGCGCGGCTGCGCGGTTTTGACCGCCGCACGAGGCTGTGCCGTCTGTGCGACGGCCTGACCGATTCCGGTGAGGGCGGCTAGGCCCGACAGGACCACGACGGCGCGATCGAGGCGCATGGACTTCTCCCGGCTGATCCGCGTCTGGTGCGCGGCAGGGTGAGAGTGCTGCCCTGCCGCCGCCGCAGGGTCAAGCCTGGCCGGACGTGCCGAGCACCAGCGCCGCGACGGCGTTGTCCACACTCATCCACAGTCCTCCACAGGCCAAGGCACTGGCCCGGCGAGAAAATTTCACCGGCCTCAAAAGTCGGTTGAGAATGTTCTTGTTTTGTTCCTATCGTGGTTGGAGCGGAACGGAGCCGATGACACAGGACCCGACAGATACACGGAATGACCCCGAGAGGCCGCCGTTTGCCTCTGCAACGATCGCCGCCTTGCGCGGGCTCGTGGCTGGCGGAGCCGCGGGTCCCGGCACGCGTGGTGTCATGCCGATGGGCATTCACGCCATCGATATGCGGCTCGCCCCTGGCGGTCTCGGGCTCGGGCAGTTGCACGAGATCGCGCCCGAGAATGCGGGCGACGAGCCGGCGGCACTGGGCTTTGCCCTTGCCCTCGTCGCGCGTCGGCTCGCACGGATCGAGGGCGAGGCGCTCCTCGTCACCGCGCGCGGGCATCCGAGGCCCTACGGCCAAGGACTTGCCGGCCTCGGCCTTGATCCGGGCCGGGTGTTGCTGTTCGAGGTCGACGGTGATCGGGACGCCTTTCGGGCGGTGGAGGAGGCCCTGCGCGCGACGGGGCTCGCGGCGGTGGCCGGCTTCCTCGATGCCGGCCTGCCGCTGGCGCAGAGCCGCCGGCTTCATCTGGCCGCCGAGCGCACCGACCTGCTGCTCCTCATGCTGCGGTCATCGGCTGTCGAAAGTCCCAACGTGGCGGCGACACGGTGGCGGATCGCCGCCGGCAAGGCCCTGCGGGACCGCTTCGGCTGCATCGAGCGCCCGTGCTGGCAGGTGCGGCTCGAGCGGAGCCGCAACGGGCGGATAGGAGACTGGCTCTTGGAGTGGGATCATGCCGCGCATCGTTTCGGTCTGGCTGGAGCATTGGCCGGTCACGCGGCTGAGGCGGATGCAGACCGCCGGCGTGCAGGGCGTTCCTGACACGGGTCCGATGGTCGTCGCGGCGATGGAGGCCAACGGCCTGCGCCTGACCTCTGTGGATGCCACCGCCAGTGCTTTGGGCCTGAGCCCCGGCGAGCCCCTGGCGCGTGCCCGCGCCCGGATCGGTACGCCCATCGCCGTCCATCCGTCGGACCCGGAGGCCGATGCGGCGGCGCTGGTGCGGCTCTGCCTGTGGGCCAAGCGCTACACGCCGACGATCGCCGCCTTCGGGCCGGCTGAGGGACGCGACGGGGTCTTCCTCGATGTCCAGGGCGCGAGCCATCTGTTCGGCACCGAGGCGGACCTCGTCGCCGACCTTTCGCTGCGCTTGGCGGTGGGCGGATTGCCGGCCCGCATCGCGCTTGCGGATACGCCGGGCTGCGCCTTCGCGCTCGCCCGCCACGGCGGGGGTGGAATCGTGACGCCAGGGTGCAACGCTGAGGCCCTGCGTTGCATAAGCGTCGCGGCCCTGCGCCTCGATCCGGCCCTGGCGCAATCCTTAGCCCGACTCGGGCTGCGCCGGATCGGCCACTTGATGGACGCGTCGCGCGCGGCCCTCGCCCGACGCTTCGGTGAGAGTCTGGTGCTGCGTCTCGATCAGGCGCTCGGTCTCCGGCCCGAACCGCTGGTTCCGCTGGACGAGCCCCACGACATCTGCGCCACGCGCGGTTTTCTCGAACCGATCGGCCGGCAGGAGACCATCGTCGCCACCGCGACCCGCCTGATGGAGGAGCTGACCCCCCAGCTCGAAGCCACCGGCCTCGGGGCGCGTGCGCTGCGATTGACCCTGACCCGCGTCGATGGCTGCGTGCGCACCCTCGATCTCGCCGTCAGCGTACCGACCCGTTGCGCGCGGCAGGTCGGACGCCTGCTCGACCTGCGCCTCGATCGGCTCGGCAGCGCGCTCGATGCCGGCTTCGGCTTCGAGACCGTCAGCCTTGCGGTGGTGTCGACGGGCCCGATGAGTGAGCGCCAGATCACCCTGGTGGAGGGACCGGCGGAGGTGGAAGGGCCGGGCTGCCTCGTCGATGCCCTGCGCCAGCGCATCGGGCCGCACCCGCTGCGCTCGCACGCCTTGGCGAGCCATCTCCCCGAACGGGCGGAGGCCGTCCTGCCCTGGAAGCCCGTGATCGGGCGTCACATCGGTGTTTCCACGCCCGAAGCAGGGCCCAGCGCGAAGTCCCTGTCTTCCGGGACAGGGAGCCCGCTCGATCCGATCCGTGTGACCGCAAGCCGGCTGCCGCCACGTCCCCTCGTGCTGCTGCGCCGGGGCGAAGCAGTGGAGGACGTGATCGCCCTCGTTCCCGACGGGCCGCCCCAGCGCTTCCGCTGGCGCCGCCGGCTCCACCGGATCATCCATGCGGACGGCCCCGAGCGCATCGCCGACGAGTGGTGGCGCGGATCGGCACCGGTCCGCGACTATTACGTGGTCGAAGACGAGGCTGGCCGCCGCCTCTGGGTCTATCGCGAGGGGCCTTTCACCCTGCAGAAGCCGGTGCAGTGGTTCGTGCATGGGTTGTTCGCGTGAGCAGGCATAATCCGCAAGGATCGGCGCGTCGTCATCCCATTTTCAACTCATGGTGGTATAAGGCGTCCTCGGTCCAAGAACGCAGGAGCCCAGAATGATCACCGCGCTGGCGCAGGCCCCGACCCGGCCGCTCGGGTCTGCGATACTCGCGGTCATCCTCGGTTCGGTACCCGGCGTCGCTTTGGCCGATCCCGCTCGGGACGGGTTCATCGCGACCCATCGCTGCGCCATCGTCGAGCGCTTGCGCAGTATTCACCTGCGCGGCCCACGCTCGACCTCCAAGGACCGTTTCATCGCCGTGAGCATCGCCAGTTCCGAGGAGAGCTACGTGCAGTGCATGTACTTCGATGAGGATACCAAGATGCACTGCGAGGCGTCGTCCGGCGCTTACGGCCCCAAAACGAAGGACGCTCGTTTCGTGCTGTCGCCGCTTTCGGTTTCGGCCCTCCATCGACTGGGCTTCCTCCAGGACGATCCCGACGGAAACTACGAGCGCACGCTCGAGATCGGCACCCCACCCGGTTTCGGTGTCGCGGCCGATCTGATGCTCGGCGCACTCCATGATGCCTATGGTGCACGGGTCGAGACCAGTCTCGAAGTCTATGCACCGATGGCGGTTCTTCCCCCCGATGCCTGCCCCCCGCCGGTCAGCTGAGACCGGCCGGGGGCGTCGCTGACGCCTACTCGGCCGCATCCACGTAGAGCTTGCCGCCCTCGGCCTGGAACTCGGCGGATTTCGCCGCCATCCCGGCTTCGCGCTCGGCCTGGCTCATCGGCATCGCCTCGCCCAGAACCTGACCGGCGGCCTCCATCGCCAGCACCTCGGCGCGCAGATCCTGCGTGATCTTCATCGAGCAGAATTTCGGCCCGCACATCGAGCAGAAATGCGCGACCTTGTGGGCGTCCTTGGGCATGGTCTCGTCGTGATAGGCGCGCGCCGTATCCGGATCGAGGGACAGGTTGAACTGGTCCTCCCAGCGGAAGTCGAACCGGGCGCGGCTGAGGGCGTCGTCGCGCAACTGCGCGGCGGGGTGGCCCTTGGCCAGATCCGCGGCGTGGGCGGCGATCTTGTAGGTGATGACGCCGGTCTTCACGTCGTCGCGGTTGGGCAGGCCGAGATGCTCCTTCGGCGTGACGTAGCAGAGCATCGCGCAACCGAACCAGCCGATCATCGCCGCACCGATGCCGGAGGTGATGTGGTCGTAGCCCGGTGCGATATCGGTGGTCAGCGGGCCGAGGGTGTAGAACGGCGCCTCGCCGCACTCCTCGAGCTGCTTTTCCATGTTCACCTTGATCTTGTGCATCGGCACGTGGCCGGGGCCCTCGATCATGGTCTGGCACCCCTTGTCCCAGGCGATCTTCGTCAACTCGCCGAGCGTCTCCAACTCGGCGAACTGCGCCGCATCGTTGGCATCCGCGATCGAACCCGGGCGCAGGCCGTCTCCGAGCGAGAACGACACGTCGTAGGCCCGCATGATGTCGCAGATCTCGTCGAAGCGCTCGTAGAGGAACGATTCGCGGTGCCCGGCGAGACACCAGCGCGCCATGATCGAGCCGCCGCGCGAGACGATGCCGGTGACGCGGCGCGCGGTGAGCGGCACGTGGGCGAGGCGCACGCCCGCATGGATGGTGAAGTAATCGATCCCCTGCTCGGCCTGTTCGATGAGCGTGTCCTTGAACACCTCCCAGTCGAGCTTGAGCGGATCGCCGCCGACCTTCTCCAGGGCCTGGTAGATCGGCACGGTACCGATCGGCACGGGCGAGTTGCGCACGATCCACGAGCGGATGTTGTGGATGTTGCGGCCCGTCGACAGGTCCATGACCGTATCGGCACCCCAGCGCGTCGCCCAGACCAGCTTCTCGACCTCTTCGGCCGCCGACGAGGTCACGGCCGAGTTGCCGATATTGGCGTTGATCTTGACGAGGAAGTTGCGCCCGATCGCCATCGGCTCGACTTCGGGGTGATTGATGTTGGCCGGGATGATGGCGCGGCCGCGCGCCACCTCCTCGCGCACGAATTCCGGGGAGATGAAGGACGGCAGCGCGGCGCCGAAGCTGTTGCCGTCGGCCAGGGCGGCCTCGGCCCCCTCCAGCATTTTTTCGCGGGCTAGGTTTTCACGGTGCGCGACGTAGATCATCTCCTCGGTGATGATCCCGGCTTTGGCGAACTCGTATTGCGTCACCATCTGGCCCGGCCCGGCCTTGCGGATCAGGCGCGTCGCCGGGCAGGGGGCCACGAGCTTGTCTTCCGGCACGAAGCCGTTGTCCTCGGGCTTGACCGCACGCGGCGTCACGGTGGCGTAGCCGCGCTTGGCGATCCACGGGTCGCGGATGCCGGGCAGGCCGGCATTCAGGTCGATCGCCGCATCGGTCTCGGTGTAGGGCCCCGACGGATCGTAGACCCGCACCGGGGCCTCCTTCGGATCGCTCAGGGTCACTTCGCGGAACGGCACCCGGATGTCGGCATGGCCCGCCACCGTGGCGTAGACCTTCCGCGAGCCGATGATCGGGCCGGTGGTCACCGCTTGGGGTGAACTCTTGCCGAGTTCCTTCTGGGGGAGGTCTTTCGGGAGGACGGGCTTGTTCATCGGGCGGGCTCCTGGCGTTGGAGGCGACCCGGACTCGTGACGACGACATCAGGTTGGGGCGAAGCGCAAAGCGCACCGCACGAATTCCCGTCCCTCCGCCGGTACGAACCGGATCAGGTTCAAGGGTCAGGGCGGCGCGCCCAATCTCAGCCCCCGGACTCGGAGCTCCCCTCGGAATGGTTCCAGGGTCGGGTCTCGAACCCGGTTTGTCAATTGCGCCGCGTCCGCCTGATCCGACGTCCGGTAACGAAATACGAACTTTATCGCCGGGTTGCGCGTTCACCCCAGTACAGCCTTTCCTCGAACCGGCAGGCATTTCCCATGAAGCGCATTCTTCTCGCATCGGCGGCCCTGATCGGTGCCGTTGCCCTCATCCCGGCCTCGGCCGATGCCCGGCCCGGCGGCGGGTTCCGCGGCGGTGGATTCCACGGTGGCGGCGGACATGTCGGCGGCGGCTTCCGACCCGGAACCCTGGGCGGCATGCGCGGCAACCTGCTCGGCGGCGGCTTGGGCGTCGGTGGCGGCAGGGGTGGCGCCGTCGGGTTCAATCGTGGCGGCTATCAGGGCGGCTTTGCCGGAAACCGCGGCGGCTTCGGCGGACGCGGCTACGGCTACGGCTACCGCCGCAACTATGGCGGGTTGGGCCTCGGCCTCGGGCTCGGCTTGGCCGGAGCGGGCATCGGCTACGGTCTCGGCAGCAGCTATTACGGCGACGATTATTACGGCGGTGGCTATGCGCCGGCCTATTACGGTGGCGGTTATGCGCCCTACGGTGGTGGATACGCCCCGGCCTATTACGGCGGCGAGACCCAGGTCGCCCCTCAGGGCGAGGACGTGGCCTACTGCGTCCAGCGTTTCCGGTCCTACGATCGCCGGTCCGGCACCTATCTCGGCAATGACGGACAGCGGCATTCCTGCCCGTAACGTCCCTGCGCTGATCGCCTACATGTGAACGAAGGCCCCGACGCTCCTGGCGTTCGGGGCCTTTCTCGTTCGAACGACACTGCGATCAGGAAGACCCTGGCATACCGTTTCCGTCTGATCGCTTCGGTCTCTTGTGAGCTCGGGTCTCCTCTCCCGAACGGGACAGGGAGCCCGTCGCGCCCGGGTCCACCGAGGTCATCGGCCGGAAACCGTATCAGGAGCCCTGCAGGCTGTCGGCGAAGTCGTCCGGCACCTCGCCGAAGGCGCCGAGAATCGTCGCGCTTTCGAGCTCCCCGGTCTCGTCGTCGGCCACGACCTTCAGCGCCGCCGTACCGGGAAAGCGCGCCGACATCGCCTCGGCCTTCTTCAGAGCGCCGCTCTCGGTCACCGCCACCTCCCGGTCGCCGGGCGAGAGCCGCTTGCGCTTGAGTACGAAGGTCTGCACCACAAACGTCGTCTTGAGCGCCATCGCGGTCTCCACCGGGCCGCGCGCCACCTTCGGCCGGGTCCGGACTTCGCGCGGCCTGTATCATGGAATTCGCGTGGCGCAGCAGCGCGACCGTTCAGCGTTCATATGCTCCAGGAGTGGTCCGCACTCCAGGGTGGATCGAGGCGCGCGAGAAGACGCGACCCTTCCCAGACCGTGATGGACCGTCCATCCAGGAGTTTTCGCGCATGCTCCAGGGCTTCGGCGTCGTCATCGGCCAGGATCGTCTTGGTTCGCAGAACATTGCCTTCCGGTCCGAGGTAATGTGCCCGATACGACGTCTGGCCCTGGGCTACGCCGCCAGTGGGATCAGGATGGGAATGGCCGGCAATCATCACGCAACCGATCTCTGCGAGCCCACGCGCATGACACTATCGGGCGATCACCCCGCTCGATAAGTGACCGCGATGCAGCATGACACGAGCGTGCACTATCGTACAAATTTCGAGCGCGGAAAATTCAAAACAGTATTGAAGAACCGTCACCAGAGTCTGATGAGCTGATATCCGGCAACGACGTCGTCGGGCGCGAAACCTAGCAGCGCCGTCATCGGCAAGCTGATACGAAGCAGGGGGCGGCCGACGACTTCGCATAGCAGGAACGAGGCCGTCAGGATAAGCCCCGCATGGCGAGCGATCCGGTCTCCGACACTGCGCCAAGCGTCGGGAAACCATGGGCTTATCATGCCGTAGCCGTCCAATCCCGGGATCGGTACGAGGTTGACGATGAGGGCGGTGCACTGGAACAGGGCCGAGACCGCCAGCACGGCGCTCAACGGCTTCGCGCCGGTGCCGGTCAGGCCGTAGAGCCCCGCAAGGACGGCGAGGATCGCCACGCTCATGGCGGGGCCGGCCGCCGCGACGATCGCCTGCCGCGCCTTGCCGGACACCCTGTCCCGATCGACCGGCGCGCTGCCACCGGGAAGACCGATGCCGCCCAGGATCGTGTACAGCACCGGCAGCACCAGCGTCGCGACCGGATCGGTGAAGTGCCGCGGGTCGATGGTGAGGTATCCGGTGGTGGGCATGCCGGTATCGCCCAGTCTCCGCGCGACGAAGGCGTGCCCGAACTCGTGCAGGCACAGTCCGAGTACGAAGCCCGTCACCACGAAGACGAAGCCGGCGCCGGTCCCTTCGAGCGCGCCGACACCGATGGCAAAGCCGATGCTCGCGAAGATCAGCGCAATGAGCAGGAAATTGGCGCTGGGCGTGACCGGGCCGGTGCGCGCCTGCGAGGTCACTGGCGGCATGCGTGGTCCGGTCGCTCGATCCTGGTCACTGCGCTCGCCTCGCCCCCATGATCCGGCACGGTCGGCTGACGCCGTGGCGCACCATGGCCGGTATTTGCCTCCACTCCAATCCCGAGGTGGCCGGGGCCTCGATGATCAGGGTGCGCGTGTCTCGATGGCGACGACATCCGCCTCCGGTGCCGTGGATCGCCCGATGGCGGCGACCCGGATGCGCAAGCGTGCGGCGATCCGCATGACCGCAAGCACGCCGGTGGCGATGCGGATGTGGCGCGGCAAATGTGCGGGTCCGAGCGGAGCGTAGCCGAGACGGGGGCTGACGCGCTCGGCCTCCGCCACCGCGAGACCCGGCAGGGGCAGGGCCGCGATCCGGGCTGCGTCCACCGGGCCGATCGACAGCAGTCGCGCCCAGGTCTTCGTGGTGCCGAGCCGGCCCTCGCCATGCAGGCGGCGCAGGCGGCGGCGCCACGCATAGCGGAACAACGCGTGCGGCACCGCTTCGAGCCGGGCATCGCACAGGCTGTCGGGTTTCTCGCAGCGGGCCCGTATGGTGTCGGCGACTCCGCCGGGCGCCCGCCCCGTCAACCGGCCCGAGACGGTAACGACCACGTCGGGGGCGTGCCGGACGTGAAATCCCTGGGCCAAGAGAGCCGCCACGAACGCGCCGTCCTCGCCGAGGGCGATCGCCGGCATGCCGCCGACCTGCCGGTAGGCGGACAGGCGCACGGATAGGGTGGCACCGATGGTGGTGCGATGGCACGGCCACGGATCATACGGATCGGGGTCGATGCGCGCCTCCGCCTCCGTCAACAAGGCTCCGTAGGCGTCCTCCAACCGGCCCCTGGCGTGCAGGGACGGGGGCAGAAGGGCGGCCTCGTCCGGATCGAGCTCGATCCGCCCGGCGACGGCATCGGCGCCGGCCTCGAGCGCGGCGAGGTTGCGCGCCACCCAATCGGGGGGAACCCGGCTGTCGGCATCCGTGGAGAGGATCGTGCCCGCGCCCGATTCGGCACCGATCCAGTCGACGGCGGCATCCATCGCCGCGCGGCGGGCCCACCCCGCATTGGCGCCGGCGAAGGTGACGACGCTGACCTGAAGCGGGACCGACAGGCTCGGCCTGAGGTCTTCGACGATCCGGTCGGTGCCGTCGGTACAATTGTTGAGGAACAGAACCACCCCGAGGCTTCCAGGCACGAGCCCCGCCTGGGCGTCGATGGCCCGGAGACAGGCGGTGATGCGCTCGGCCTCGTTGCGGACCGGGATGGCGATCACGGTGTCGGGGCGACGGGACGGGGCGTCGGTGGCGAGGGAAGGGTGGGCGGACGGCACGGGCGACTCCGGTGGGCCGGCCCTCAAAGGCCGAGCGACGCCCTACACCGTTAGCGTGGCCAAGCTGAACGGGGCCCGACGCTTGTCGGACCCGATCGGATCAGGCCCGCTCCGCCGCCCGTTGATCACGCGCTTTGCCGGACGCCCGATTAGCGGTCGTTCTCGGTGTTGAGGGCTCCGAGCCGGGTTCCCTCGTCGCCGATCCGCCCACCGAGGCGCACGCCCGCCGAATCACCGTTGGTGAAGACCACGCCGGCCGCCATCAAGGCGCTGCGCAGAGCCTCGACCTGGCCCGATGCCGGATCGCTGCCGCCCGATTCGAAATCGCGCACGAAGCCTTCCCCGAGGCCGACCTTGCCGGCGAGATCGGCCTCGGACCAATTCAGCAGGGCGCGCGCGGCCCGCGATTGCGCCGGGCTCATGGTGTTGGGTCCCTGGCCGCCCAGGCCGCTTTCGTCCGATCCCACCACTATCGCGTCTCCCAATCTCGGTCGTCTTGCGCAGGACAACCGCCTGTCCGGTGCGATCGTTCAATCCCGATCGAGTCGACCGAAAAATTCCCTCGGGGACGGAACCAAATCCGGGCTGCAATGGCCTTGACCATATTTGTGCTGGAATCTTATCCGATTGGCCCACGTCGCGTCTTCCGAAATGCTTCGCGCCAAGATCGCGCGGAACGGCGGAAGACCGCGACAGAGGACGTTCGACGCGATGCGAAGCGCGCGAAAAGGGGGCCAGACGATGAGAGCGATCCTGATCGCCGCAATGGCCGGTGCCATCGCGGCCACGGCAGTGACCACGGCGACATCGGTGCGGGCACAAGGCATGGGCGGCAACGTCACCGGCTTCGGCAAGGATGCCCGCGAGAAGCCCGAGAAGAAGCAGTACATCCCGGGCACCAAGGCGCAGGAAAAGGTCTTCCCGCTGGACTCGACCTGGACCGCGGTGAGCCTCAACGGCAAGGTGTTCAGCGGCAACGACCGCCCGAGCTTCATCATCGACAAGCAGTACCGCGCCCGCGGCTACGGCGGCTGCAACACCTTCGCGGCCACCGCCTTCCCGCTGCGCGAGCAGCACCTCGCGGTGGGCCCCCTCGCGCTCACCAAGAAGCCCTGCGACAAGGGCCTCGGCGCCACCGAGCAGGATTTCTTCATCGCCCTGCGCACGGCCGGCCAGTGGGATCTCGTCGGCTCGCAGCTCGTGATCAAGAGCCAGAAGGGCGAACTCAAGTTCGACCGGGCGCTCTGAACCACCGATCGCGTTAAGTCTCCATTGACTCCGATCCGCGGTGGTGACCGCGGATTCACCCCTCCTTCAACGCCTCCTGTGCCTTCTGCTCGCCATGGCGAGCACGAGGCACCCGATGATCGAGCGGTTGGTCGGAACCCGGTTGGACTGGACCACCGGCAGCACCGGTCTGCGCCGTGGCGCGTGGAGCGAGAGCCGCTACACCCTCCCCACGCACCTCCATCCCGGTGCCGCGCTGATCGCCACCGCGAGCGCGTTCGTGGCGACCCTGTTCGTCCTGGGCCTGGGCTTCCTGCACGCGTGAGGGACGCGCTGCGGCGGCGTCGCTCCGTCATCCGGATCGACGCGTATCCGGCGCGATGCGCAGGCGCTTGCGTCGGCCGCTGACGCGACGCTCTCCAACGCCGCGTCCGCCTGGCGACGATCTCCACACCCTTTCGAATTGGGCAACGCCGACAGCGGCGTTTCCCGTTCGACGGTCGTCTTGAAAGTAACTTCTATAGTTTCCGGTATTCGCAGCAAGAAACTTCTCTGTTGTTCGCCCGAGATCGAACGGAGAGAAGATCTGCCCTCAACCCAACGTCATTGATGATTGCCTCGGTGGGATCGACGCGATATTCCGGCGCGTCACCGACCAGGGCCGGTACGCAGCGCGGACACCGCGCGCATGGCCGGCCCTGAGACCACGCCGTTCCAGGAGACCGCCATGGCCGAGACCGCTCACACCGCTTCGACTCGCACGCCCGGCCATGGCCACATCTTCGGATCGATCACGGAGACCATCGGCAACACGCCGCTGGTGCGCCTGAACCGCATCACCAAGGAGCACGGCGTCGAGGCCGAGATCCTGCTGAAGCTCGAATTCTTCAACCCGATCGCGAGCGTCAAGGACCGCATCGGCGTCAACATGATCGACGCGCTCGAGGCGTCGGGCCAGCTGAAGCCGGGCGGCACCCTGGTGGAACCGACCTCGGGCAATACCGGCATCGCGCTCGCCTTCGTGGCCGCCGCCCGTGGCTACCGCCTCATCCTGGTCATGCCAGAGACCATGTCGCTGGAGCGCCGCAAGATGCTGGCCTTCCTCGGCGCCGAACTGGCCCTCACCCCCGGCCCGCAGGGCATGAAGGGCGCGATCGCCAAAGCCGAGGAACTCATCGCCGAGATTCCCGGCGCGATCATGCCCCAGCAATTCTCCAACCCCGCCAACCCCGAAATCCACCGGAAGACCACGGCCGAGGAGATCTGGAACGACACCCAGCACCACCTCGACGCCTTCGTGGCGGGCGTGGGCACCGGCGGCACCCTCACCGGCGTCGGCTCGGTGCTCAAGCCGCGGCTACCGAACCTCAAGGTCTTCGCCGTGGAGCCCACCGATTCGCCGGTGATCTCCGGCGGCCAGCCCGGCCCGCACAAGATCCAGGGCATCGGCGCCGGCTTCATCCCGGACAACCTCGATCGCTCGCTCATCGACGAGGTCATCACCGTCTCGAACCAGGAGGCGTTCGACACCGCGCGCCAGCTCTCGCGGCTGGAAGGCATCCCCGGCGGCATCTCCACCGGTGGCAACGTGGCCGCCGCCCTGAAGCTCGCCGCCCGGCCCGAGTTCCACGGCAAGCGCATCGTCACGATCGCCTGCTCGTTTGCCGAGCGCTACATCTCGTCGGCCTTGTTCGACGGCATCTGAAGGCGATCTCGTCTCGCGGGCGGATGGGCGGTCGACCTCCCGTCCGCGTCGGCCGGGGTGACACGCGACATCGTCGGCCACCCCGGCCGACGCAACTTTGGACTGGAAGAGGCGGTTGTTCTCCCAAGTTGCAGGAGGAACAGCCATGACCGACGCGCCGCGCCAGCGCCCCTCGCTGAAGGATTTCGACGCCTACGCCGACCGGAACGGCCAAAATCTCGGCCAGGACGACGCCCGCGACATCGGCATCGCGTCGCGCACGCAAGCCGATCTCGGGGGCGATCCGTCCGGCGAGGCCGAGACCGCCCGCATCGCCTCGGGCCTGACCGGCGACGATGCCACCGCCGAGACCGAGGCCGAGACCCCGCCCGAGAACCTGCGCCACATCGCCGATGCCGCGCAGAAGATGCCGGCACCGACGGGTGCGGCCGCGGAAGCGATCGCGCGGGCGACCGCCCCCGTGGGCGAGGACGAGGGGAAGTAGATGGCCAACGACACCGATTCCGTGGGCGGAACCCGCAAGCCCGACGATGCCGTGGGCACCCGAGGAGACCCCGCCGTGTCCGGCGGTCACCAATCGCCCGAACAGGCTGCGATCACCGGGCTCGAACCCGATGGCCGGACCGATGCCGACCGCAAGAAAGCGTGGAGCGAGGCGGGCGGCGTGCCCGGACGCAACCCGGCTCCCGTGGGCGGTTCGTCGGACGGACAATCCGATCGCAAGCGCTGAGGCGACCTGACGAAGCGAGGATTGAGCTCATGGATGACGACGACACGACGCCCCCGGCCAAGCCGGAGGGCAAGCCGGCCAATTCCGCGCCCGACGCGGTGATGGACCCCAACGAGAAGACCGAGGGTAAGCCGGGCGAGGGGCCGCAGGGCGGACAGTCACCCGGTGGTGAGACCGATCCGGGCGGCGGCTGAGAAAAATACTTCAGACACCATCGCCGCGCGATTGCTTCGGTCATGTGCGAGCGCGGGTCCAATCTGCTGGAAAGAGAAGGCAAGGGTGAGGTGTGTGACCTTTTCGGACGGTCCACTCCCCTCACCCCAATCCTCTCCCAAACGGGAGAAGGGGCTGGCCGCGTTTGGGGTCACCGAGGTCATCAACCGGAAGCCATGTGACGCGATCGACGCGGTGTCAGATCGGATCCCCACACGCCCTCAAACGAATGCGCTGTCTGGTCCACCCTTCGCGCTAGGGTCTGACCTCAATCAGCTTGACCGCGTGAAGGGTAGCTTTGGGTGGTAACTCGACCTTTGTTTTTCGTTCCTAAACGGACGTACCGTTTACGACTCAATGCTCACGATGCGGAGCGCGGACCAGCGCTGCGATGATATGCAAGAACCATCGAGTTGGTATCACGACCCGAGACACTTCGATAAGTTTGCTGAAATCAAAAACAATATTGGCAAGACGCCGAAAAAGTACAACTTGCGATGCCGCTGGAGCCAGTCCGCGGAACGTTTGATGACCTCTGGGTATCTGAGCGTGATCATTATCAGAGACCCCACGGCCGTGAAAGTTCCAAGCCCGCTGATCAACCCCAACGCTTTTCTGTAAGGACTGCCGATGCCCAACGTGTGTTCGACGATTACCATCGCCGCAAGTGCACCAGGCGTGATCGCAAACCCGACGAACACTACAGCCATCTTAACCGGTGTGAACCTCATTTCTTTTCTCGTGGTTTTGAGCTGGAGTATTGCGAGATGTATCGAGACTAGAATGATATTTCGTAGGTCATTTCGGCGCTGTATGTCCGTCGATGGGTTTCCGCATAATCTCGGGACCTACTAGCACTTGGTAGGCTGAATTTCCGTTATCAATCCGACCCAATCGTACTCTTGGTTTCACAACCAGCCCGAAAGCGGACCTTCTCAGGGCCGGCTTACCGTCGGAAGCTGTCACTCAATCAGCTTGACCGTGTGAAGGGCCGCTCTGGGTGGTTAGCGGAACTCGGCGTTAGGGTCTCCGGTAGACGATGGATCTATGAGCTACACGGTCAAGTTGGCGATCTTTCCACCCTGGAAAGCGCCTGTCCCTTACGAAACCCTCACCGGAGTGTTCACCACCGCCTCGGGAGCCGCCGAGGCAGGTGCCAGGGCACTTGAGCCCATCACTGAACGCGAACTGGCCGATCTAGCCTCCGGCCTAACACCGAGATCGCAGCGCGTGGGCGAGGGGTGGTCCACGGCCATCGAGGTGCCCGAAGGGTCGATCCACGGATACCTGATCTACGATGAGACGGGCGTCGAATTGTCCAACTGGACTACGCTGGATGACGCCGTGGAGCGCGCTGCCAAGGGATGATTAGGGTGTGAACCAGACCCTCACGGGACCGTCTGTACGTCCGCGAAAGTCTCACGGACGCGATCCAGAATGCCCACGTCGTCCGTCTCAACCTCACACCACGAACTGTCGATAGCTCGGAGGATCACCCAAGGCGTGCCGTCTCCATCGTAGGCAGAGAATTCGCCCCAGATGACCTGTCTCACCCGACCGAAAATCTGGCTCAACACGACGCCTGAGACACGCTTCAGAGATTGGCAGAGCGCCTCAAGATGGGTTGCCCCTTCGCCCGTAGCGAAGAAGGGTTCGTCGAAGCGGGCGACCCCGGCAACCTGCCATGAAGCCCGGATCGCACGCTCGCCGAGCATCGGCAGCACGAGACGAGGATCAACTACAGCGGCGTGCTGCGGCTCTAGGTCATGGATTTGTAAGGTCCGCATCGTCTAGCCCCCGCATGGGGCCATCCTGACATGGTGCCGAGCGTCTGCAATGGGATGGAAGCTGCCGCTCGAACGGTCGACCTGATTGGGCTCAGATTCTAGGCTAAACTCATCAGCCTCGTTCGTATCCGGCGGTGCGACGCACGAAACCAAAAGCAGATGAGAGGGAAGCGCCTGCGGTCCCCGCCATGGTCTGAACCGCGTCGGTCGCAGATTGGACCACCCCGGTGGCTGTGATCGTTGTCGGCGTCTCATCACCCGAGAGAGGTGTAATCGCCTCGCCGATCCGTTGCGAGGCGCGCGCAAACCCCCGTCGGAGAACCTCGCGGTCGTTCGCAATCAGCGCCGGCAATCGCAGATCCGCCAAGCCGATGAGCAGGGCGCCGTCTTGGAACGTCAATTCCAGCAGCGTCTGTGGGTGCGGGTCGTCGGACGACACCGTAGCGAGTGCGGTCGCGGCGAGCATGGCGGTGCCGCTCAGATCGATATTGGACGCGAGCGCGAGACTCCCCTTCAGTCCATTCAGGACTTGGCCGCCCCAGTTGCGGGCTCCCGCGACGTCGCCATGTGCTTCCACGGTCACGAGGGTTTCGATCGAGCGCTCCACGCCATCGGGCGTGGTCAGGACGCCGGCGTCGTAGAGGCCTCTGCCCTTCCCGCAATTGCCCGCGACGATCTTGATCTCAGCCATGCGCCATCTCCCCACACGACCTTATGATGGTGCATCCGACGCTGTCATGTGGAAAAGCAACCAGCGATCGTATCGCTACGGGATGCATCCCAAGTCGGAGCCTCGCAATAAAGCAGATTGTGAGAGGTCGTCCCGATTTCACAGCGTGCCGCGGCCTTCGCCGAAGGCGGTCACGCCGGCGGCAGCAGCCGGTCGCGCGCCCTGAGAGCCGGAAACAGCCGGCCCCATAATCCGGCCACGAGAATCGTCGCGACGCCGCCGAAGACCACCGCCGGGACAGCGCCGATCAAGGCCGCCAGGGTGCCGGATTCGAACTCGCCGAGTTCGTTCGAGGCGCCGATGAAGACGGTGTTCACCGCCGAGACGCGGCCGCGCATGGCGTCCGGTGTCTCGCCCTGCACGAAGGTCTGGCGCACGTAGACGCTGATCATGTCGGCCGCCCCGGTGACGAACAGGCAGGCCATGGAGAGCGGCAGCGATGTCGACAGGCCGAAGACCAGGATGGCGAGGCCGAACACCGCCACCGCCTGGAGCATGCGCAGGCCGGCCTGGCGCTGGAGCGGCCAATAGGCGAGGGCGACCGCCATCAGCACGGCGCCCGCCGCCGGCATGCTGCGGAGGGTTCCGAGCCCGAGCGGGCCGACATGCAGCACTTCGGCGGCGAAGATCGGCAGTAAGGCGGTGGCGCCCCCGAGCAGCACGGCGACGAGATCGAGGCTGATCGCGCCGAGGACCACCGGATGGTCGCGGATGTAGGTGAGGCCGGCCGACAGGGTCGCCCAGGTCACGGGCGGACGCTCGGTGATCGCCGCCGGACGGAAGCGGATGGCCGCGATGAGGAGGCTCGCCAGCAGGAAGCTCGCGGCCGCCGTCCCGAACACCATCGCGGGTCCGAGCGCGTAGAGGAAGCCGCCGAGTGCCGGCCCGAGGATCGACGCGCTCTGCCAGAGCGAGGCGTTCCAGGCGATGGCCGAGCCGAACAGGGTGCGGGGCACCAGCGTCGGCAGCAGGGCCTGCAGGGAGGGATTGGCGAAGGCGCGGCCGGTGCCGATGACGACCACGAGGGCGTAGATCGGCCACAACGTGGTGGTGCCGTAATGCGCCGCTGCGAGCAGGCCGAGATCGGCGGCGGCCAACGTCGCGTAGGCGACAGAGGCCACCAGGCGCCGGTCGTAGGTATCGGCCACATGCCCGGTGATCAGGGCGGCCAGCATGGCGGGCAGGAAACTCGCGAGGCCGACGAGGCCCAGCGCCAGGGCCGAACGCGTCAGGTCGTAGACGAACCACCCCACCGCCACCGCCTGCATCTGGAAGGCGAGGCCGGTGAGGAAGCGGGCGCTGCCGTAGAGCCGGAAATCGCCGTTGGCGAAGACCGCCCGGCGCGGCGCGGCCGTCTCGGCGAGTGAGTTCGGGGGGATGGTGCCTGTCACGCGCCGCGTTCGCCTGCGATCGGCGTCATGTCAATTCCGGCACTCCGACCCGATCCTCCGGGGACGCTATCAGGACGAATACTTCACGGTGCAGCCATAGGGGCGGGAGGTCTTCACCGTGACCGGCTTGCCCGCGGCGATCTCGGTGAGCGCGGCATCGACGTAGTTCTTGGCGGTTTTCAGATCGGCGACGTCCGCGGACGGTTTGTCGTCGATGCCGCCCTGATACAGCAGGGTGCCGTCGCCCGAGACGATGAACATGTGCGGCGTCGTCTTGGCGTCGTAGGCGCGGCCCACCGTGCCGGCGGGATCGAGCAGCACCGCCGTGGGAGCGGCGCCCCGTTCGCTGGTCAGCCGGTCGGCCTCGGCGCCGTCGATGGCACCCTGCTCGCCGGGCGCCGACGAGATCACCGTGAGCCAGACCACCCCCCGGCCGGTCCAGGTCTTCTGCAGCGCCTGCATGGCGTGAGCGCCGTAATGCTTCCGCACGAAGGGACAATCGTGGTTGGTCCATTCGAGCACGACGGTCTTGCCGGCATAGTCGGAGAGCGTGACCGGCTTGCCGGCGGTATCGACGGCGCTGAAGCCCGGCGCCGGCTTGCCGACCTGGGGCCCGGAGGCCCATGCGGCCGGAGCGGTTGCGAGCGTGGCGACGAGGGTCAGCGCGAAGGCACGGCGGTTCAGACGCATCGACTTTACCTCTCCGGTGGGGGCGCCAGTGCGGCATGGCGGTCTGCGGTGATGACCGGGATAGCGGCCAGCGCGTCGAGCACCGTGCCGGGCGTCAGGATCTGCGGAAGCACCACCGGCTCCCCGGCGCCCGCATAGAGCAGATAGAGCGGCACGCCGCTGCGGCCATGGCGTTCGAGCAGCGTGGTGATCTCCGGGTTCTGGTTGGTCCAGTCGCCCTTCATGTAGGTGATGCCGCGGACCTTGAAGGCGGCCTGGACCGCGTCGGTGCGCAGGGCGGCGCGTTCGTTGACCTGGCAGGTGATGCACCACGCCGCCGTCATGTTGACGAAGACCGGCCGCCCCTGGGCCAGGAGCGAGGCGAGTCCGGCCTGGCTGAACGGCGCGACGCCGTCGGCCCGCGCCGTGGCGCCGCCGGCCGTGACGCGGTCGCGGTCGAGGCCCAGGGTCAGCGCGGCCACGGCGGCCAGTGCCGCCAGCGCGACGCCGCGGACCAGCGGCTTGCCGATGCGGCCGGCGCCGCGCGCCCGGTCCCAGGTCCAGGCGGAAAACCCGACGAGGACGAGGCCGATGAGGGCGCCGAGCAGCCCGGCCGGCCCGACCTGCTGGGACAGCACCCAGATCAGCCACGCCGCGGTGGCGTAGATCGGGAAGGCGAGGGCGCCCTTGAGCGTCTCCATCCAGGCGCCCGGGCGCGGCAACGCGCGCAAGGCCGCCGGCCACGTGGTGAGCACGAGGAACGGCAGGGCGAGGCCGAGGCCGAGGCTGGCGAAGACGGCCAGACTCACCAGAGGGGCCTGCGTCAGGGCGAACCCCACCGCCGAGCCCATGAACGGGGCGGTGCAGGGGGTGGCGACCACGGTGGCGAGCACGCCGGTGAAGAATGAGCCTTGCAGCCCGGCCCGCCGGGTCAGGCCGTCGCCGAGCCCGGCGACACCGGCACCGACATGGACCACACCCGACAGGCTCAGGCCCATGGCGAAGAGCAGATAGGCGAGGCCCGCCACCACCAGGGGCGATTGCAGCTGAAAGCCCCAGCCGATCCCGGCGCCCGCGCCCTTGAGCGCGATCAGGAGCCCGGCGAGCGACAGGAACGCGGCGAGCACGCCGGCGGTGTAGGCGAGGCCGTGCAGGCGCACCCGCGCCGCCGGCTCGCCGGAATGCCGGACGAGGCTCAGAACCTTGATCGACAGCACCGGGAACACGCAGGGCATCAGGTTGAGCATCAAGCCGCCGAGGAAGGCGAGTCCGGCCGCCGACCACAGGGTGAGGCTCTCTTCGGGCGATTGCACGCGAACCGGTGCCGGCACCTCCGCTGCAGGCACGTCCCCTGCCGGATTCGCGGCCGGCGCTGCGGACGGGGCATCACCGACGGCGTAGGCGCGCTTGACGACACCGTCCGGCGTCGTCTCCTCGAAGGTCAGCACCCCGGGCAGCGCGGTCGGCACCGGCTCGCTCAGGTCCCCGCGGGCCAGGGAGAGGTGCAGGCCCTGGCCATCCACCGTCGCGTCCTGCTTGGCGGCATTCTCGATGGCGGTCTCGGCATAGGGAAAGAACGCCACCGTGCGGATCGCGTCGGCGCCCAGACCGGGCGCCTCGAAATGCAGCGCGAGCCGGTCGCCCTCGGGCGCGAACCGGACCGGCCATGGGCTCGGCACCGGCAACGCGGCGCGGGCCTCGGCAAATAGGAGCCGGTTCTGCGGGTTCGCGCCGGTGCTGGTGCCGGCCGCAGCCACCGGCAGGGTCAGGCGCAGGTCGGCCGAGCCGGGCACGCATTCGCGCTCGCAGACCAGATAGGTGAGCTTGGCGGCCAGCGTCACCGCCTTGCCCGGCGCGAGGGTCGCGGGGGCCGTCACCGGCACCAGCAGCACCGCCTCGTCCTCATAGCCGTAATTGACGAGGTGCGAGATCGGGATGCGGTTCGGCGTCGGCCACGCGATCGGGCCGGTCGCGAAACCCGCCGGCAGCGCCCAGGCGACCTCGGGCGCGAGGCCGGAATCGCCGGGATTGCGCCAGTAGACGTGCCAGTGCGGCTTCATCACCATCCGGATGCCGACGGTGAACGTCTCCCCCGGCTGCACCGCGCTCGGTTCGCCGACCAGGCTCGCCTTGACGAGGTCGCTCGGCGTTTTGAAGCCCTGGGCCCGGGCGTCGTGCGCCGGCGTGGCGGCAAGGCTCGACAGGGCGAGGAGCAGGAGGGCGAGAAGCCGGGTCATCGAGTCCTTGGATGGGTGATCACGACGCCGAGACTAAGCCCGTTCCGACGGCTCGCAAACCCGCGATGCCGTGACAGGCCGCGGCCAAATCAACCCTGCTTGCCCACTCGCGAGCCGGGCGTGTGCTCACGCACCCTGTCGCAGCGGCTGCGTCGCCGCTTCGAGCCAGCGGCGCGTCTCGGAGTCGAGATGCGGGCTCAGGGCCTCGCACACACCGGCATGGTAGGCGTCGATCCACGCGGTCTCGGTGGCGTCGAGGAGGGTCGGCAGGATCAGGCTGCGGTCGAAGGGCGCCAGCGTCAGCGTCTCGAAGCCCAGCATTGTGCGATCGCCGCCGGGGATGGTGCGCGGCTCCACGAGGATCAGGTTCTCGATGCGGATGCCGTAGGCGCCCATGCGATAATAGCCGGGCTCGTTCGACAGGATCATCCCCGCTTCCAGTGCTACGGGTCCGACCTTGGCGATGCGCTGAGGCCCCTCATGGACCGACAGGAAGGCGCCGACGCCGTGACCGGTCCCGTGATCGAAGTCGAGGCCGGCCTGCCACAGGGCCGTGCGGGCGACAGCGTCGATCTGTCCGCCCGTCGTGCCCACCGGGAACACCGCGCGCGCGATGCCGATATGGCCCTTGAGCACGCGGGTGAAGCGGTCGCGCATCTCCTCCGAGGGCGACCCGATCGCCACCGTGCGGGTGATGTCGGTGGTGCCGTCCTCGTATTGCGCGCCGGAATCCACGAGGAAGAGTTCGCCGGCCGCGACCCTGCGGTCGGTCTCGCGCGTCACGCGGTAATGCACGATCGCACCGTTGGCGCCGCTGCCGGAGATGGTCGGGAACGAGACGTCGCGCAGGCGCCCGGTCTCGGCCCGAAAATCCTCCAGGGCCTCCACGGCCGCGATCTCGGTGAGGGTGTCGCCCTGTCCGGCGAGCCAGGCGAGGAAGCGCGTCACCGCGATACCGTCACGGTGGTGGGCCGCCCGCGCCCCGGCGATCTCGGCCGGGTTCTTCACCGCCTTCATGGCGGTGATCGGGTCGGGGCCGGTCTCGGCGATGCCGCCCGCCGCCTCGATCCGGACCTTGAGGGCGAGTGCCGCCGTGCCCACGTCGAGCCGGATGCGGGTGCCGCCGGTGCACAGGGCGTCGAGCGCCGCCGGGAAATCGGATCGCGTCCCGAGTTCGGCCAGAGGCTCCAGCGCGGTCCGCAAGGCAGGCGATACTGCGTCGGAGGTCAGGTAGAGCGCGGCACGGCCCGCCACGGGGACGAGGGCGTAGCCGAGCGCCAGCGGCGTATGGGCGACGTCGGCGCCCCGCAGGTTGAAGGTCCAGGCGAGATTGTGCGGATCGGAGATCACCAGCGCGGCGCACGAGACCTTCGTTAGCGCCGCGCGGATGCGCGCGAGCTTGGCCTCGCTGGATTCGCCCGCAAGCTCGGCGGGATGCGCCGTCACCGCACCGGCCGGCGCTTCCGGTCGGTCCGTCCAAACCGCGTCGATGAGGTTCGCCGTCACCGCTCGTAAGGTGGCCCCGGCCTTGGCGGCGGCCCGCTCCAGGCGCGCGACGCCGTCGGGCGTGTGCAGCCACGGATCGTAGGCCAGCACCGCGCCGGATGTCAGGGTCGCGGCGATCCAGGACTCGACGCTGGTCTCGGCGATCTGCACCGGCGTGATCACGCCGGGATCGACCTGGGCCGGTGCCTGCAAGGTGTAGCGCCCATCGACGAAGAGGGCGGCGGCATCGGTGAGGACCACCGCGGTCCCGGCCGAGCCGGTGAAGCCGGTGAGCCAGGCGAGGCGCTCGGACTGCGCGGCGACGTATTCCGATTGATGCTCGTCGGCGCGCGGCACCACGAACCCGTCGAGGCCCTGCTCGCGGAGGACCTCCCGCAATCGTGCGATGCGGGCGGCGCCCGCGCGATGGCTCGGGTCTTCGAAGGTCTGGAAACGGAGGCGCGTCATGGCTTGAGCGTTACGCCGCACCGCCCCGCCTCGCAACGGGCTTTGGCCGGAGGCCGCTCACCGTGGACGGGGGGCCGCCCCGCCGCGCTTCAGCACCAGCGTCGCCCAGCCTTCGATCAGGCCGTGGCTGGCCATGTGGAAGCCGCGATGGCGGTAGGTCGAGAGTACGCCGGCGACATCGCGCTCGATCAGGCCCGAGAGAATCAGGGCGCCGCGATCGGCCACCACCGCCGTGAGCGTGGGGGCGAGGCGCTTCAGCGGCCGGGCGAGGATGTTGGCGAAGACCACGTCGAAGCGCCGGGGCCGGTCGGCGAGGGCATGACGCACGCCGGGGCCCTGATAGAGCCGCAGCACCGGGCCGAGCCCGTTGAGCCGGGCATTGCCGATCGCGGTGGTCACCGCCTCGGGGTCGAGGTCGCCGGCGATCACGCGATGATGCAGGGCCTTGGCCGCCGCGAAGGCGAGGATGCCGGTGCCGGTGCCGACATCGAGGACGTGGGCCGGGCGGCCGCGCTTGAGGATGTCGGCGAGAGCCCGCAGGCACCCCAGAGTCGTGCCGTGGTGGCCGGTGCCGAAGGCGAGCGCCGCTTCGATCTCGATGGCGAGATCATTGGGTCGGACGTTCTCGCGGTCGTGGCTGCCATGGACGAGGAAGCGTCCGGCGCGCACCGGGTTCAGCCCTTCGAGGGAGGCGCGGACCCAATCCTGCTGGTCGATGGTCTCGAAGCTCGCCACGTCGGCCTGATCGCCGACGAGGGGACGGATCAGGTCGCGGATCATCGCCTCGTCGGGCGCGTCGGCGAAATAGGCTTCGAGCCGCCAGGTCTTGCCGTCCTCCGCCTCGAAGGCGGCCACCGCCGTCTGCGTCGGGTCGAACATCTCGCCCAAGAGGTCGGTCATGGCGCGCGCCGAGCCTTCATCCGTGAGCAGACGCAGCACGTGGGTCGGGCGATGGGGGGGCAGGCCTTCGAGCATGATGCGGGCTCTAACATTCACGACGTCGCACCGCCACCATCGCCGGAACACGCCGCCGGTTTTCGCGTTTCTCGTGGCTTCTCCGAGCTCGTCGTGACGGTGGAGGGTGCGTTGTGCGTATGAGAATCAAGAGAACCGGCGGTCGAACCCCGGTAGTGATCGCCAAGGCGCCGAAGGGACGCCGTCGCCTGCTGCGTCCGCGCGGCGGCTTGGCCGAGGCCGAAGCGCTGACCGGACCGCTGCCCGGATCGATGCTGGTTCTGCTCAGTCGGCTGCATCGCTCGGAACGTCCGCCGATCGAGGACGAGGAGCAATCCGCCTGAGCAGCGGCGCGCCCGCCGGAAAATCGTGATAGGGCGATCCCGGATCGAGAGCGTCGGCGCGGAGCGAGTGTGATGGAGCGGCCCCGGCGGATGGATCTCGCGGACCGCTCGGATGTGCGGGGCCGGCACCCGTGATCCGGACTTCCATCATCCGGACCTGATCGCACCCTTTTGGACGCCCTCGGCCTCACCCCCGACGAATGGACCGCCATCGTCCTGAGCCTCCGGGTCGCCGCAGTGGCGACTCTCGCGAGCCTCGTTCCCGGTCTGGCCGTGGCCTGGGTGCTGGCCCGCAAGCGCTTTCCCGGCCGCGCCCTTCTCGACGGGCTGGTGCATCTTCCCCTGATTTTGCCGCCGGTGGTCACCGGCTACGTACTGCTTCTGGCGCTCGGCCGGCGCGGCCTGTTCGGACCGACTCTGGCCCAGTTCGGCATCGTCTTCTCGTTTCGCTGGACCGGGGCGGCGCTCGCCTGCGCGGTGATGGGCTTTCCGCTGATGGTGCGGGCGATGCGCCTCTCCATCGAGGCGGTGGACCGGCGCGTGGAGCAGGCCGCCGCGACGCTCGGTGCCGCGCCGCTGGCCGTCTTCCTCACCGTGACCCTGCCGCTGGCGTTGCCGGGCGTGCTCGTCGGCGCGGTGCTCGCCTTCGCCAAGGCGATGGGCGAATTCGGCGCCACCATCACGTTCGTCTCCAACATCCCCGGCGAGACCCAGACGCTACCCTCGGCGATCTACACCCTGACGCAGGTGCCGGGCGGGGAGGGGGCCGCGTTGCGTCTCACCCTGATCTCGGTGGCGCTCTCGATGACGGCGCTCCTGATCTCCGAGCTGTTGGCGCGCCGCCTCGGCCGTCGCCTGGGGGCCGAGGCGCCATGACCATCGCGGTCGATGTGTCCCTCGTACGGGGGGCTTTCGCGCTCGACGTCGCCTTCACCGCCCCTGCCGGGCTCACCGCCCTGTTCGGGCGCTCGGGCTCCGGTAAGACCACGGTGATCGATCTGATCGCCGGATTGGCCCGGCCGGATCGCGGCCGGATCGCGCTCGATGGCGAACTCCTTCTCGATACCGCATCGGGCCGCGACCTGCCGACTCACCGCCGGCGCATCGGCACGGTGTTCCAGCAGGCACGGCTGCTGCCCCACCTGACCGTGCGGCAGAATCTCGGCTACGGGCGCTGGTTCGCGCGGCACCGGCCCGATGCGGCGGGACTCGGCTTCGACGACGTGGTCGGGCTGCTCGGCATCGACCACCTCCTCGACCGGCGCCCCGCCGGGCTATCGGGTGGCGAAGGCCAGCGCGTCGCCATCGGGCGGGCCTTGCTGTCGCGGCCGCGGCTTCTCCTGATGGACGAGCCGCTCGCCGCCCTCGACGCGGCGCGCAAGGCGGAAATCCTGCCGCTGATCGAGCGGCTGCGCGATGGCGCCGGCATCCCCATCGTCTATGTCAGCCACGCGGTCTCGGAGGTGGCGCGGCTCGCCGGCACCATCGTGGTGCTGGAGGCCGGGCGCGTCACCGCCGCCGGCCCCGCCGAGGCGATCCTGCGCCGGGGCGACCTCGGCGCCTATCATGCGGCGGAGGCCGGCGCCCTCCTCGAGATGGTGGTGGAGGCCGACGAGCCGGTCTCCGGGTTGACCCGACTCGCGGGCGTGGCCGGCCGGCTCGTGGTCCCGAACCTCGCACGCGCCGTCGGCACGGCGGTGCGGATCAGGGTGCCCGCCCGCGACGTCATCGTCTCCCTCGGGCACCCCGTCGGGCTCAGCGCGCGCAACGTCCTGTCGGGCCGGGTGCTCTCGATCAGCCCGACGGGTGAATCCGCCGCGCTGGTGGAGATCGATTGCAACGGCGCCGTCCTGTCGGCGCGGCTCACCCGGGCCTCCGTCACGACCCTCGCGCTGGCTCCCGGACATCCGGTCTTCGCCATCGTGAAGAGCGTCGCCTTCGATCCTGAGGGCGTCGGAACCGGCTGGGCGAGCGGCGTCATGGAGATCTGATCAAGGTTTGGCCGGGCGTATTCGTTAAAAAACGACTCACGCGAGTCATGATTGCTTCAGGATGATCCTGGGCAACGGTGGGTTGCCGATGAATATTAAGATCCGATTCATCCCGCACTGCGTTTCTGGTTGCATGCCATAGCCGGCCAAGAAGGGGCACGCGATGTCCATCTCCAGTATTAGCGCCGTCACACCCATTCGACCGCCGACGCCGTCGCCGGCCCCGGCGCAGCCCGCGGACAGCCCGGCAGCGCTCGCCCCCGCCGTGCGCATCGACATCCGCAAGCCCGAAACCGCCCGCGATGCCAATCCGGAGAAAACCAAGGCGGGTCTGCCGTCGGACGAGGCCGTGGATCGGCGCAACAGCATCGACCCCGACACCAAGACCATCGTCTACCAGGTGGTCGATCAGGCTTCGGGGGATGTGGTGGTCCAGATCCCCGACGCCGTCGTCCTGAAGACGCGTGCCTATGTGGAAGCCCAGGCGGCCCGCACCCAGAAGGCCGAACGGCCGCTCGACCGGACAGCCTGACGCGACCCTCTGTCAGACGCCTCGTGCGGTGATCCGGGCGCGTCTCGCGCCGCCTCGTGGAGCCCACGGCCCCGCCACGCCCGTCGATTCGTCCGGGACGTGGTCTTCCTACGCCCGCGCCGCGAGTGTTCGGGTGGTGTTTCGCGTGCCGATAACCGGGAGAGACTTTTAGTCTGCACCCGGCCCCGCTGCCTGCGCCGGCACTTCGGGCGCCTCCGCCATAGCCGAGGCCTCGTATTCGATCAGGCGTTTCCCGCTTTTGATCGCCCGGTGGTAGTTCTTGGCCGCGACCTCGTCGTGGATTTCGAGCAGGT
>NZ_JAAHTB010000021.1 GCF_010692745.1 Methylobacterium sp. BTF04 | reverse complement strand
GACACAAACGCCGACCCACCCAGCCAAAAGCCGGATCAGCCAACGCTAAATCCCCCGAATGTGAAACCGGCACCAACTCCAAAACCCGAAGGTCCCGCTCGCCGCCGCCGATGAACAGGGATATACGGATAGTCCGGCTCCACGTCAACACCGCAGATGACGGGACGACGACATTCGCGACATGTCGCGTCCGTCCGGTGTTCCCAGGCGCCGATCACGCCGCCTCCCGATACAGCGAACGCTTAGGTCAGGAAGAGCGGATTCAGACCGGCGCGACCGAAGCCGTCCTCGGCGATCTTGAGATCGAGACCGTAGGACGCGATGTCGTCGGCAACCGGATCGAGGGCCGGGTTCCGGTGCTGGTGCAGGTGCTTGATGTAGCTGTGACAGGTGGTGCAGGTCTCGACCTGCACATCCTTCGAGACCTCGTCGAGCCCGTAATAGCTCACGCCTTCACTCGATCCGCAGGCGGTGCAGCGGATACGAACCTGGTTCCACAGGGTCCCGCAGAGCGAGCAGGCGCAGTAGCGCGCCTTGTCCGCCGCGGTCCAGGCGACGACCAGGCTCGCCACCGGCGCACCACCACAGGCCGGGCAGATGCCGTCGGCGACGGGCTTCAGCGCCTTGCCGTCGAGGCGGGCGGATTGGCGCGCGAGGTAGACCTGAACCGCCGCCGATGCGAACACGCATTCACCGAGACGCTCCATGGGGAACGCGCCCTCGAACACCTGCACTGCGAGGTCGAGCCTGTCGTCCGGTGTGGCCGCGCACAGGGTGTCCCGGGCGCTGCGCGTGGAATCCGGCGCCGCGGCGAGATCGACGACGGCGAGCAACCGATCGAACCCATCGAGAAAGCTCGGATCGTCCCGGAGCAGGGACGATGACAGCGGCGGCATGCCGTGTTCGACCCGCAGGGCGGTGTCCGACGGTGTCAGGGGTGGGGTTCCGGCCTGTGCCGTCTGAACCACGGCTTGCGCCGTGGCGACACGGGCGAGAAACGCCAGATAGGCCCCGAGCGGATGCTCCGGCGCCAGAGAGTCCAGGCGTCGGGCGCGATCGGCAAACAGGGTCTCGGGGTTCGGTAGCCGGACGAACGGCACCGAACCGGAGATACCGATCCGATCCGGCTCGGGTTTCAACTCACGCGGTGGCCGCTTCGGCTCGGGGGCGACCTCGACGGGCTTGTCGCCCCCGCGCATACGATTGAAGAACCGCGCCAAACTCTTACGATCCGTGCTTGTCTGTGGAGCCGTGGCGGGTCTTGGTTCCGACCAGCTGCCGCAGCCACTTGCGGTGATGGCGATAGGCCCAACCGCCGGTGACGGTGCCGCGCACCATCGCCCGGCCGGTGCCGCGGACCCAGATGCCGGCATAGATGTGGACGAAGATGATCGCGATGGCGATCACGGCAGCCAGCGAATGCGCGAGCACCGCCCAGCGTTTGGTGTCGATGGTGGTGTATTGGTAGAAATACTGGTCCCAGATCACCAGACCGGTGACGAACATGATTCCGATCAGGACGGTCTGGCCCCAGAACACGCCCTTCTGGCCGGCATTGTACTTGCCGAGCTCCGGCAGACGGTCTTCGCGGTTGGTGACCACGTCCTTGATCTTCATCGACCATTCGACGTCGTCGCGGTTGGGGAGGTTCAGGCGCCAGAACCGCAGGAACAGGATCGCGAAGCTCGCCATCAGGAAGACGCCGAACCACGGATGGATCGCCCGCGTCGCCTGCCCGCCACCGAACAGGCCGCTGAGAAAGAACAGAAACGGCGTGAACATCGCCAAGCCGCTCAAGCCCAGCAGGGTGAACAGGATCGCGGTGATCCAGTGATTGACCCGCTGAACGCCCGTATAGCGGGGCACCAGCAGAATCTCGGGCGTCTCGACCTTCACCTCGTGCAAGACATGCGACCGGTCGTCCCTGACATCGGTATGGATCGTCATCGGGTCGACTCCTTCTTCCCGGCCCGCCCCGTGGGGCGGGCAACACGTGAGACGGGTGCGGACATCAGTGGGGACGGGCCTCGGTCTCGTCGCGAGCCCGTGCCTTGTCCTCCATCTCGATGGCCTCTTCCTCCTCCGCCGCCTCGACCTCGTTGGGCCCCGCCGTGATGTAGTGGAAGAAGCCGGCCACGGCGGCAAAGCCCATGGTGGCGAGACCGAACACCTTGGCTCCGCCCTTCCAGAAGGCGACGAGCGGGCTGATCTTCGGGTCGGTGGGCAGGCCGCTATAAAGGCCAGGCTTGTCGGCGTGGTGGAGCACGTACATCACGTGGGTGCCGCCGACACCGGCCGGATCGTAGAGGCCGGCCTTGTCGAAGCCGCGCGATTGCAGGTCCTCGATCCGGTCGTGGGCCTGCTCGATCATCGCCTCCTTGGTGCCGAACATGATGGCACCCGTCGGGCAGGCCTTGGCGCAGGCCGGGGCTTGGCCGACCGCGACGCGATCGGAGCACAGGGTGCACTTGTAGGCCTTGTGGTCCTTCTCGGAGATGCGGGGAATGTTGAAGGGACAGCCCTTCACGCAGTAGCCGCAGCCGATGCAGGCTTCCTCGATGAAATCGACGATGCCGTTGGAATATTGCACGATGGCGCCCGGGGACGGGCAGGCCTTGAGGCAGCCCGGATCGGTGCAATGCATGCAGCCGTCCTTGCGGATCAGCCATTCGAGGTTGCCGGTGCCCTCGTTCTCGTATTCGGCAAAGCGCATCAGGGTCCACGACTTCGGCGTGAGGTCGTGGGGATTATCGTAGACACCGACATTGACGCCGATGTCTTCGCGCAGGTCGTTCCACTCCTCGCACGCCGCCTGGCAGGCCTTGCAGCCGATGCACTTGGAGACGTCGATGAGCTTGGCCACTTCCATGTGGCTGCGGATCGCCGGCGGCGTCTCCGTCGAGGCGGAGCGCTGACGGATGTCGAGGGAGCTGTAATCGGCCATTGGTTCTCAGCTCCCCTTACGCGACGGCGCCGGCGGGCGGGGTGGTGGGTTCGATGTTGACGAGCCAGGCCTTGAATTCCGGCGTCTCGGTGTTGGCGTCTCCCACCACCGGCGTCAGCGAATTCGGGTGCCAGCCCTTCTTGGTGAGGCCCATGAAGCCCCAGTGCTGCGGAATGCCGACCACGTGGACGGCCTTTCCGTCGCACATCAGCGGCTTGATCCGCTTGGTCACCACGGCCTTGGCCTTCAGCGACCCGCGCTTCGACCAGACCCGGACCCAGCCACCCTTGACGATGCCCTTCTCCTGGGCGAGCTGCTCGGAAATCTCCACGAACGCCTCCGGCTGGAGCATCGCGTTGATGCGCGCATGCTTCGTCCATTGGTGGAAGTGCTCGGTGAGCCGGTAGCTCGTGGCCGCGTAGGGGAACTCCTCCGCGGTGCCGAGATCGGCGAGATCGCTCTTGAAGATGCGGGCCGCCGGAGCGCCCTTGATCTTCGGGAAGGGGATGTTCGCCATCGGCGATTCGAACGGCTCGTAATGGGTCGGGAACGGCCCGTCGCGCATCAGGCCGCGGGTCCACAGGCGGGCGACGCCCTCCTGGTTGAGGATGAACGGACCGACCCCGGCCTCAGGCGCACTGGTGGGGCCGAAATCCGGCACGTCGAAGCCGACCCACTGCTTGCCGTTCCACTCGATGAGCTTCTTCTTCTCCGACCACGGCTTGCCTTCCGGATCGCACGACGCGCGGTTGTAGAGCACGCGGCGGTTGGCCGGCCAGGCGAAGGCCCAGTTCGGCGCGATGCCCTTGTCGCCGGGATCGGTGTTGTCCCGGCGGGCCATGGTATTGCCCTTCTCGGTGTAGCAGCCCGAATAGACCCAGCAGGCGCAGGCGGTGGAGCCGTCGTCCTTGAGCTGGGCGAAGCCGTCCACCTGCTTGCCGGCCGGAATCGTGGCTCCGGCGGAATCCTGGATCGGTGCCAGCGTGTAGCCGTTGAGCTCGCGGGCGAGCTCGATCGGCGTCGGCGAATGCGCTGTGGCGTAGTTCCAGGTCAGGTTGACGATGGGCTCCGCGAAGGCGCCGCCCTCCTTCTGGTAGAGCGACTTGATGCGGGTGAAGAGCCCGGCCATGATCTCGATGTCGGAGCGGCATTCGCCCGGCGGCTCCTGCGCCTGCCAGTGCCACTGGAGCCAGCGGCTGGAATTCGAGAGCGAGCCCTCTTCTTCCGCGAACAGGGTGGTGGGCAGCTCGAACACCTCGGTCTGGATGCTCGCGGGATCGACGTCGTTGTACTCGCCGTGGTTCTCCCAGAAGCGGGCCGTCTCGGTCTGGAGCGGGTCCATCACCACGACGAACTTCATCTTGGCGAAGGCGTCGGCCATCTTGGCACGGTTGGGGAACGACATCAGGGGGTTGAAGCCCTGGATGACGTAGCCGGTCATCTTGCCCTGCTTGGCCAGTTCGAAGCCGCGCAAAACGTCGTAGGTCGGCACATCGAGCTTGGGCAGATAATCGTAGGCCCAGTCGTTGTCCTTGGTCGCCTTCTCGCCCCACATCGCCTTCTGGAAGGAGACGAAGAACTTGCCGTAATTCTGCCAGTAGCTGGTCTGGCCGGGACGCAGCGGCTTGAACTGCCGCTTGCCCATGTAGTTCGTGAAGTCGGGCTCCTTCTCCGTCGGGATGCTGAGGTAGCCGGGGATGAGGTTGCTCATCAGCCCGACGTCGGTCAGCCCCTGGATGTTGGAATGTCCGCGCAGCGCCTGCATGCCGCCGCCGAGCATGCCGATGTTGCCGAGCAGGGTCTGCACGATGCACATCGAACGGATGTTCTGCGAGCCCTTGGAATGGTGGGTCCAGCCGAGCGCGTAGAGGGACGCCATGGTCCGGTCCGGGCTCGCCGTGCTGGCGATCGTCTTGCAGACCTCGAGGAACTTGTCCTGGGGGCTGCCGCAGATCCGCGACACCATCTCGGGGGTGTAGATCGCGATGTGCTGCTTCAGAAGCTGCATCACGCAACGCGGGTGCTGCATCGTCGGATCGACGACCGCATACCCGTCCGGCCCGATCTCGTAGTCCCAGGTCGACTTGTCGTAGTCGCGCTTCTCCGGATCGTAACCGGCGAACAGGCCTTCCTCGAAGGTGTAGCCCTCCTTCACCACGAAACCGGCGTTGGAATAGGCCGCGACGTAGCGGTGCTGGATATGGTCGTTGTCGAGCAGGTACTTGGCGACGCCGGACAGGAACGCGATATCGGTCCCCTGCCGGATCGGGCAGTAGATGTCGGCCACCGAGGCCGTGCGCGTGAAGCGCGGATCGACGACGATCAGCTTGGCCTTGTTGTGGGCCTTGGCTTCCACCACCCACTTGAAGCCGCACGGATGCGCTTCGGCGGCGTTGCCGCCCATGACCGTAATGACGTCAGCGTGCTTGATGTCCATCCAGAGGTTGGTCATCGCACCACGACCGAACGAAGGCGCCAGACTGGCGACCGACGGGCCGTGTCAAACCCTGGCTTGGTTGTCGAAGACCAGGGCGCCCATGCTTCGGACCGTCTTGTAGGTCATCCAGGCGGTTTCGTTCGTCGTCGCCGACGCGCCGAGGAAGCCCACGCTGGTCCACCTGTTGACGGTGAGATCGCCATTCTTGGCGATGAAGTTCTTGTCGCGATCGTCCTTCATCAGGCGCGCGATCCGGTCGAGGGCGAAATCCCACGACACGCGCTTGAACTCGGAGGTGCCGGGCGCCCGGTATTGCGGGTACTTGGTCCGGGTCTCGGACTGCACGAAGTCGAGCAGGCTCGAACCCTTCGGGCACAGGGTGCCGCGGTTGACCGGGTGATCCGGATCGCCTTCGACGTGCATCACCGCCGAGCGCGCGTTCTTCGACCTATCACCGAGGCTGTAGAGGATGATGCCGCACGCCACGGAGCAATAGGGGCAGGTGTTACGCGTCTCGCGCATCTGCGCCAGTTTGTACGGACGCACCGAGGCGGCCATGGCCGGTTCGAGCGCGCCGAAACCGAGCGCGCCCATCGAGCCGCCCGCGAGACCGGCGCCGAGCCCCTTGAGGAGTCCCCGCCGAGAGACTTGAACGTTCATCCCGCAATCCTGTTACGAGTTGTTATCATTCCAACATCGTCACAGGATTGCCCCAGCGAGGCAAGTGTGGTTGCGTGACACATGCCACCCGAACGTCACCATTTTCGCACACGTTTTCGCAACCTTTTCAATCCTTTGCTCGCCGCCCTCACTTACTAGGCTGCGCCGGATTGGCATTGGCCGGACCGGGGGTACGGTGCTCCAGCGGACCCTGCGGATCGCTTCCCGGCGTGTAGTTTGTGTCGGCCTTCGGCACCGGCCTGTCGGCATTTTCCTGGGTCGAATGGCCACCGGGATTGGGGGCGTCCTTGGACGCGGATTCCTCACGCGGGATCGGGGCCTGGACCCAGCCATCGGTAGCACTCCGCGATTTGTCGCCCATCACGTCGGAGCCCTTGATCTCGCCCGGCTTGGTCTGGGCGAAGGCGGAGGGGCCGGAGGTCACGGCCAGGATGAGCCCCGCCAGGACGGCCGTGGTGAGCTTGGAACGAACCATGTCGACGCCTCGATGCGAAGCCAGCGGGCGAACCCGCCGCCCCGGGTGAACTCTGCAACGAACGGCGTGCCGCTATCCGCAGTTCCGACCGTCGCCGCGGCGGATCGTGACAGGGACGCGGCCTTCCACTCGGATGGGCCTTGGCATAGCTCTACGGACGATGCCTCCGCAGACAGGGGCCGATGGAAGGTCGAGGCCCGGAATGATCGCAGGCGACGGACTGGTTGAGGCGGTTGCTCCCCCTCCCGCGGACCTATCCCGTCTGCGCGCGCTCCCCGCCGTCGACGAGGTGCTGCGCTCCGAGGCCGGCCTGTTCGCGGTGGAGCGTCATGGCCGGCAGGCTGCGGTGATGGCGGCGCGCGCGGCCCTCGACGCGGCCCGTGCCGCCCTGCGGGCCCAGGCCGGGACCGTACCGGGCGCCGCGGATCTCGGCGCCGGGGCGTTGGCTGCGCTCGAGGCCGCCGCGCGCCCCAACGTCCGCGCGGTCTACAACCTCACCGGCACCGTGCTGCACACCAATCTCGGTCGTGCCGTACTGGCGGAGGCGGCGATCGCGGCGGCGACGCTGGCGATGCGCGGCGCCGTCGCCCTCGAATTCGACATCGCCACCGGACGGCGCGGCGAGCGCGACGACCTCGTGCGCGATCTCCTGACCGGGCTCACGGGGGCGGAGGACGCGACCCTCGTCAACAACAATGCCGCCGCCCTGATGATCGTCCTCAACACCCTGGCGCAAGGGCGCGAGGCGGTGGTGTCGCGCGGCGAGCTGATCGAGATCGGCGGCGCCTTCCGCCTGCCGGACATCATGGCCCGCTCCGGCGTCCAGCTGCGCGAGATCGGCACCACCAACCGCACGCATTTTCGCGATTATCGCGAGGCGGTCGGGCCCGAGACCGGGCTCCTCCTCAAGGTCCACACCTCGAATTTCCGGGTGCAGGGGTTCACCGCCGAGGTCGGCGCGCGGGAACTGGCCGGGCTCGGGGCCGAGACGGGGGTGCCGCTGGTCAACGATCTCGGCTCCGGTACCCTGGTCGATCTGGTGCCCTGGGGGCTCGCCCATGAGCCCACAGTGGCGGAGGCGGTGGCCGAAGGCGCCGACCTCGTCACCTTCTCGGGCGACAAGCTGCTCGGCGGCCCGCAGGCCGGCTTCATCGTCGGCCGGCGCGACCTCATCGCGCGGATCAACAAGAACCCGATGAAACGGGCGATGCGGGTCGACAAGATCCGCCTCGCCGCCATCGAGGCGACCCTGCGGCTCTATGCCGATCCGGACCGGCTCGCCGACAGATTGCCGACCCTGCGCTGGCTCGCCCGCAAGGCCGACGCGATCGGCGCCATCGCCGCGCGGGTGGCGCCGGCCGTGGCCGCCGCCGCCGGACCGCGCTTCAGCGCCGAGGTGGCACCCTGCGCGAGCCAGATCGGCTCGGGCGCGCTGCCGCTGTCGACCCTGCCGAGCGCCGCCATCCGGTTGGCCCCGGTGGAGCGCAAGGGCGCGGGACAGGCGCTGGGCGACCTCGCGGCGGCGTTCCGCGCCCTGCCAGTGCCGGTGATCGGCCACATCGCCGACGACGCCTTCTGGCTCGATTGCCGGTGCCTCGACGACGAGGCGGACTTCGCCGCCAACCTGGCGGGTCTCGCAATCGGCCCGGCGCGATGATCGTCGGCACCGCCGGGCATATCGACCACGGCAAGACCTCCCTGGTTCAGGCCCTCACCGGAATCGATACCGACCGGCTCAAGGAGGAGAAGGCGCGCGGCATCTCCATCGATCTCGGCTTCGCCTACCTGCCGGTGCCGGATGGCGATCGTCTCGGCTTCGTCGACGTGCCGGGCCACGAGCGCTTCGTCCACACCATGCTCGCCGGAGCCGGTAGCATCGATTGGGCGCTCCTGGTGGTGGCGGCCGATGACGGGCCGATGCTGCAGACGCTGGAGCACCTCGCGATCCTCGATCTCCTCGGGATCGCCAACGGCATGGTCGCGCTGACCAAGACCGACCTCGTCGCGCCGGAGCGGCTCGCCGCGGTCTCGGCGCAGATCCGGGACGCGCTGACACCCACCGGCCTTGCGGGAATCGCCATCGTTCCGGTCTCGGCCCGCACCGGCGCCGGTATCGAAGCGTTGCGGAACGCGCTGTTCGCCGCCGCCCGCAGCCACGCCGACCGCAACGCCGAGGGCCTGTTTCGGCTGGCCGTCGACCGCTCCTTCGTCCTATCGGGCGCCGGCACCGTGGTCACCGGCACGATCCTGTCCGGCTCGGTAGCGGTCGGCGACCGGGTGATGGTGAGCCCTTCGGGCGTTCCCGCCCGTGTCCGCGCGATCCACGCCCAGAACCAGCCGGTGGAGCGGAGCCGGGCCGGCGATCGCTGCGCCCTGAACCTCGCCGGCGAGGGCATCGCCCGCGATGCGATCCACCGAGGCGACGTGGTGTGCGACCCGAGCCTGCACGCCCCCACCGCGCGCCTCGACGCGCAGGTGAAGCTGCTGCCCGGAGAGAAGGCCATTCCCGCGTGGATGCCGGTGCGGCTGCACCATGCCGCCACCAGCGTCGGCGCCCGTCTCGTGGTGCTGGAGGCCGGACCGCTCGAGCCCGGCGCGACCGGCCCGGTCCAGCTCGTCCTCGACACCCCGATCGCGGCCGCGGTGGGGGACCGCTTCGTGCTGCGCGACGTCTCGGCCCAGCGTACCCTCGGCGGCGGTCGCTTCCTCGATCTGCGCCCGCCGTCACGCCGGCGACGTGCGCCCGAGCGCCTTGCCCAACTCGCCGCGGCCGCCGCGGAGACGCCCGCGGCGGCCCTCGCCGGCCTCCTCGCCCTGCCGCCCTATCACCTCGATCTGGTCGCCTTCGGGCGTGATCGGACCTTGACGCCCGACCGGGTCGAGCGGCTGGCCACGGACCTGTCCCTGGTCAGGCTCACCGTGCCAGACGGGACCATCGCCCTGGCGCCGGCGGCGTGGGGCGCCTTGAGCGACGATCTCGTCGGCCGGCTCGCCGCCTTCCACGCGGAGAATCCCGACCTGATGGGGATCGGCCAGGAGCGCCTGCGCCTGTCCCTCGACGTGCGCCTGACGGCGCCGGTGTTCCGGGCGATGCTGCAGGAGATGGCGCGGGCCGGGCATCTCGTCCTCGACGGGGCCTGGGTGCGCCTGCCCGGCCATACCGCGACGTTGTCCGAGGTGGACGAAATCCGCTGGCGCCGCATTCCGAGCCTGATCGGAGGGGCCGAGCGCTTCCGCCCGCCACGGGTACGCGACATCGCCAAAATCATGGGGGTGGCCGAGGCGGATATCCGCCACCTGCTCAAGCGCGCCTCGCGCCTGGGCCGGGTCGACGAGGTGGCGCACGATCACTTCTTCCTGCGCACGACCACGTCGGAGATGGTGGACCGCGTCGCCTCTTTATCGGCGACCCTGCCGAAGGGCGAGTTCACCGCCTCGCAATTCCGCGACACGGTGGAGAACGGCCGCAAGGTGGCGATCCAGATCCTCGAATTCTTCGACCGGCACGGGGTGACGCTGCGGCGGGAGGATCTGCGCCGGGTCAATCCACAGCGGCTCGATCTCTTCCGGATCCGTTCGGCAGGGTAGGGGCGTTTCTGGCGGAGGCGGATGGGAATCGAACCCACCGTACGTGTTGAGCGTACCACTGGTTTTGAAGACCAGGAGGGCCACCAGACCCCGTTCGCCTCCGCTGCCGGTTCTATCGACCGACCGGTAGCCGGACAACCGCCCAGGATCACGCAATGCCGGGCGGCCTTGTCGCAGCCGCCCGTTCGGCCGTGGGAGGTTCAGCGGCATCGCTCACACCGGCAGCACGAGCCCGGCCCGCAGGCCGCCCAACGGGGAGCGGTCGAGCCGGAGCGTCCCGCCATAGAGTTCGGCGAGTTCCGTGGTGATCGAGAGGCCGAAGCCGTTGCCCGGTACGGTCTCATCGAGGCGCCGGCCGCGCCGGATCGCCTGCGCGGCGGCCGCATCGTCGAGGCCGGGGCCATCATCCTCCACCGTGACGATGGCGCCCTCATCCGTGACCACGCCCGAGACGCGGACACGGGTCCGGCCCCATTGGCAGGCATTGTCGACGAGGTTGCCGAGCATCTCGTCGATGTCCTGTCCGTCGCAGGCCACCGCGAGGTCCGCGGGAATCGCCACGTCGATGGCGAGGGATTTTTCGGCATAGAGCCGCAGGAAGGTGGTGCGCAGGTCGGCGACATGGCCGGTGATCGCGGTGCGCTCGCGGGTGCCGCCCTCCAGGGCTGCCGTACGGGCGCGACGCAGGTGATGGCGGACCTGCCGGTCCATGGCGGAGACGAGGCCGGACAGGACCCCGTCGGGGTCGCGGTGCGAATCCGAGAGCGCCAGCGTCAGGGTCGCGAGCGGGGTCTTCAGCCCGTGGGCGAGGTTGGCCACATGATTGCGGGCCCGTTCGAGGTTGGCCGCGTTCTGGTCGAGGAGAGCGTTCACCTCCGTCACCAGCGGCCGGATTTCCGCCGGCTGCTTGCCCGGCACCCGGGTGCGGCGCCCGGCGCGGATGTCGGTCAGGTCCCGGCGCAACCGGTCCAGGGGCTTCAGGCCGAGGCGAACCTGCGCGAAGGTTCCGGCCATCAGGCACAGGCCGAGGAGGCCGAGCACCAGGGCCAGCACGCCGGCCGCCTCGCGCAACGGACCGTTCAGGGCGGAAGCCGGGGCAGAGGCGACGAGGATCGCCGGGCCGGCCACCCCCTCCGGCGGCAGGACGAGGATGCGCAGGATCAGCGGCTGGCCCCACGGGCCGGTGCCGTCGGCGGGCCTTGGAGCGTCGTCGTCCCGGCCCGGATGCGGGAGGGCGGGCAGCGCCAGATCGCGCCCCTCCAGCGAGCCGGAGCGCACGGCCTCGGCACCCTGTCGGACCTGCCAGTACCAGCCGGCCCGCTCGCGGTCGAAGGGCGGCCCGTCGAGGTTGCGCCCCACCGACACTCCGCCCGGCCCGCGCCGGAGACTTGCGGCGATGGCGACGAGTTGGCTGTCGAGGCGGCTGTCGACCTGCCCGCGGACGAAGCGGTGCAGGATCAGGCCGATGCCGAGGCCCGCCACCACGAGGGCCATCGTGACGAAGACGCCGGCGGCGACCAGGAGGCGCCGCTGCAGCGAGCCGAGATGGAACGGCCCGGCGGGCTTTTTCGCGCTGTGGTCCGGGCCGTGCGCGCGCGGGCTCGGGGGAATGGGACGGCCGCTCGGGTTCACCGGGGCAGGACGGCTCACGCCTCCGCTCCGGCCATCAGCCGGTAGCCGTGGCCGCGCACGCCTTCGATCCGGGCCGGGGCGATCTTGCGGCGCAGACGGGTCATGATGACCTCGACCGAATTCGAATCGACATCGGCATCGCCGTCATAGACCCGCTCGATGAGTTGGCCGCGCGGCACCACCCCGTCCTTGCGCAGGATCAGGCAGGACAGCACCCGCCATTCGAGCCCGGTGAGTTTGAGCGGCAGCCCGTCACACTCGAAGGTGCCGAGGCCGGAATCGTAGGTGAGCGGCCCGCACACGAGCCGGCTCGCCCCGTTGGCACTGGCCCGGCGCACCAGGGCGCGCAGGCGGATCACCAGTTCCTCAACCCGGAACGGCTTGACGAGAAAGTCGTCGGCGCCCGCCTTGAAGCCCGCGACCTTGTCGCTCCAGCCGTCGCGCGCGGTGAGGATCAGCACCGGCACGGTGTGACCGCCGGCCCGCCAGGATTGCAGGACGGCGAGACCGCCGCGCTTCGGCAGGCCGAGATCGAGCACCACCGCGTCGTAGGTCTCGGTCTCACCGAGATGCTGGCCGTCCTCGCCGTTCACCGCATGGTCGAGGGCGAAGTGTTCCGCCCGCAGCACCCGGGCGATCTCGGCGGCGAGCGGCGCATCGTCCTCCACGAGCAGGATCTTCATGAGCGGGTCCGGGGGGTTGCAGGGCGAGCGGGCGGCCTACGCCGCCTCGTTTAACCGGGGCTGAACCGCATGGTTCAGACCGGGTTCGCGGGCCTCCCCTAGAACGGCGTCAACCCGAGAGGGGACGCCCACACCAGGACATCGAGACCATGACCACTCACGAGACCATGACCACTCACGAGACCAAAACACCCGCCGAGATCAAAACACCCGCCAAGGCCCGCGCCTCCCGCCGCGCCCTCGTAGTCGGCGCCATCGCCGCGCCGCTGGCCTTCGGTGCGGTCGGCCTGTCGCTCGCCCAGAACGGAGCCTCCGTGCTGACGCCGGTGGAGCCCACCGCGATCGCGTCGCTCAAGCCCTCGGCCGCTATCGCCGCCAAGGGCGAGGTCGCCGAGATCTACGGCAATAAGTTCGTGGTCCAGGACGGCACCGGCAAGGCCCTGGTAGAGACCGGCAAAAGCGGCGAGGGCGGGACCCTGGTCAAGGCCGGCGAGGCCGTCACCGTCCAGGGCCGGTTCGAGAACGGGTTCCTCCACGCCCTGCTGATCACCCGCGCCGACGGCAGCAAGACGTTGGTGGGTCCCGCCGGCGGCCCGCCCCCCGGCACCCTCGATTGGGCCAGGGACAAGGTCGGCCTCGGCGCCAAGCCCGACGTCCCGACCCTGACGGGCCTCGTCCAGTCCGCCGGCTACACCGACATCCGAATCGTCGGCCGTGGCCCGCGCCATCTCGAGGTCGCCGCCAAGGGCGCCGATGGCCGCGAGCGTCAGCTCCATGTCGGCTTCGACGGCCGGGTCCGCGAGATGCGGACCTTCTGAACCGCTACCCCCCGCACCCTGCAACCGCCTTTCCAACCGATCGACCCGAGGAACGGACCATGACGAAGACGATCGCTGCCTTGAGCACCGCCGCTATCCTGCTCGCCACCGCGGCGGTGGCTCAGCCCGCCCCGCCGCCCGGCGGTCCGCGTCCCGGTCCGGAGGCCGGCGCCCCGCCTCCGCCCCCGCCCGGCGGTCCCCGTCGCAATCCCGATGCCCCGCCGCCGCCGCCGCCGAAGGCCGCGCATTTCCGCCTGGAGCGCGGCGACACCGCCGTCGACGTCAAATGCGCCGATGACGAGCCGATGAGGGCCTGCGCCGACATCACCCAGCAGCTGCTCGACAAGCTCACCGGGATGCCGAAGCCCTGAGGCGCGCGGCAACCCATCAGTGCGGCGGGGCGTCCCGCCCCGCCCATCGACACCGGAATCAGAGTGAAGGACCAAATCCATGAATGAGACCCAGCAGGCGCACGGAACGATCTGGGCCGTGTTCGGCCATCGCCTGGCCATCGAGGGCGCGACTGGGAAACATCTGGCCGATCTCGGGCCGAAAGGCGCGAAGGGGCTGTCCCTCAAGGTCGGAGATACGATCACGGTCGCGGGCGAGGCCAAGCCATCCGAGATCAAGGTCGCGACGCTGACCTTCTCGGACGGCACGACGCACACCATCGTCTGGGACAAGCCGCATGCCGCAGAGATGCCGCCCGCCGACCCCGAGCGTGCCCGTGACGCCCTGCGCCAGGCCGGCTACCGGATCGAGGGCGAGCCGAAGCGGAAGCCCAAGCATTTCGAGCTGCAGGGCATCCGGGATGGCGGCCGTTTCGAGGTCCATGTCGCCCTCGACGGAACCATCCGCAAGGCAAAAGCCCTGGACGTAAAAGCCCTCGACGCAGCGGCCTGAAAAACCGCCCTGAACGAGCCGGGAGGCGAGATGTTCCGCCTCCCGGAATGCGGCCCAGGAAATACTGCGTTGCAATATAAATCTTTCGCCGGAGGTGGGGCCTGTGGTAAAGCGGCAACGCACATTGCCTGAAAGAGGTCACTCCATGTCCAATCTGTCTCGTCTGTCCCTCATCCTCGGCGCCGCCGCCCTCGCCCTGCCGTTGGCGGTCCCGGCCTCGGCCAAGAGCGCCGGAGCGGCCAAGGTGATCACGATGGTCGATACCGACAGCGACGGCACCATCGATCTGAAGGAAGCGCAGGCGGTGGCCGGCGCCCTGTTCGACAAGCTCGAATCCGACAAGGACGGCACCGTCGACACCAAGGAGCTCAAGGGCCGGGTCAGCAAGGCCGCGCTCAAGATGGCCGATCCGGACAAGGACGGCACCCTCGACAAGACTGAGTACCTCGCCCTCGTCGAGGCACGCTTCAAGGCGGCCGACCCCGACAACGATGGCACCCTCGATGCCAAGGAGCTGAAGACCCCCGCCGGCAAGGCCCTGATCTCCCTGCTGAAGTAAGCCGGGAATCGGCCGGTTCGGCTGCTCTCTCCGAAGTCATACGAGAACGGCCCGGCGCCTGGCGCCCGGGCCGTTTTTACGTTTCAAGAGCCGTGATTTCTCGCCCGGGGTTGTGGCGCGAGGATTGACCCGAGATCGAACTTCGGCTCATGCCAGGGGCTCTGCCAAGCTGGCACGCCATTCGCGAATGGTCGCTTACGGACGCGAGTGGTCGCCGACGGAAAAGGCGCCCATGGAATTCTTTGCCCAGCAGTTCATCAACGGCCTGACGCTCGGCTCGATCTACGGCCTGATCGCGCTGGGCTACACCATGGTGTTCGGCATCATCGGCATGGTGAACTTCGCCCATGGCGACGTCTTCATGCTGTCGTCCTTCATCGCGCTGATCTGCTTTCTCATCCTCACGACCTGGCTCGGGCTCACCTCGGTGGCCTTGGTGTTCCTGATCGTGCTGATCCTCGCGATGGTGCTCACCGCCCTGTGGGGCTGGGCGATCGAGCGCGTCGCCTACCGGCCGTTGCGGGGCTCGTTCCGGCTGGCGCCGCTGATCTCCGCCATCGGCGTCTCGATCTTCCTGTCGAACTTCGTCCAGGTGGTGCAGGGCGCCCGCAACAAGCCGGTGCCACCGCTGGTGCGCGAGGTCTTCGTGCTGTTCCAGAACGAGCAATACACCGTGACCCTGTCCTACAAGCAGGCGATCATCATGACGACGACCGCCGCCCTGCTCGCCGGTTTCTGGTACCTCGTGCAGCGCACCTCCTTCGGCCGGGCCCAGCGGGCCTGCGAGCAGGACCGGCGCATGGCGGCGCTCCTCGGCATCAACGTCGACCGCACGATCTCGCTGACCTTCGTGCTCGGCGCCGCGTTGGCCGCCGTGGCCGGCACCCTCTACCTGCTCTATTACGGAGTCGTCTCGTTCTCCGACGGGTTCGTGCCCGGCGTGAAGGCCTTCACCGCGGCCGTCCTCGGCGGCATCGGCTCGCTGCCCGGCGCCGTCCTCGGCGGCCTCATCATCGGCCTCATCGAGACGTTCTGGTCGGCCTATTTCTCGATCGAATACAAGGATGTGGCCGCGTTCCTGATCCTGATCGTGGTGCTCATCTTCAAGCCGTCCGGCATTCTCGGGCGCCCCGAAGTGGAGAAGGTCTGACGTGGCGCAAGGATCGACGATCGGACAGGTGGCCCCGACCGTGGCCCCCCGCTCCACCGCCGCCCTGCCCGCATTGCTCAAGGATGCGGCACTCTTCGCCCTCGTGACCCTCGGTCTCGCCATTCCGGTGGTGGCCTACCGGACCGATCTCGGGCAGGGCACCGGGCTGGTGCTCACCGGCCGCTGGGGTCTGGTGGCGAGCCTGTGCCTCGCCATCTTCGTCCTGCGGCTGGCCCAGAGACTGGTGCTGGCCGAGGTCTCGCGCCGACGCGACGCCCGCATCCTGGCCGGGGTCGCTGCGCCGCCGGTGGCGGTTCGCCCCGCCCGCATCCTCGGACCGCTGACCCTCGCGATCGCGCTGACGCTGCCGTTCCTCGCCGCCTTCGGCAGCGGCGGATTGTCGGAGGGGCGCTACTGGATCGATCTCGGCATCCTCATTCTCACCTACGTGATGCTCGGCTGGGGCCTGAACATCGTCGTCGGCCTCGCCGGCCTGCTCGATCTCGGCTACGTCGCCTTCTACGCGGTCGGGGCCTATTCCTACGCCCTGCTCTCCACCGTGTTCGGCCTGTCGTTCTGGATCTGCCTGCCGCTGTCCGGCCTGTTCGCGGCGGCCTTCGGCATCCTGCTGGGCTTTCCGGTGCTGCGCCTGCGCGGCGACTATCTCGCCATCGTGACGCTGGCCTTCGGCGAGATCATCCGCCTCGTCCTCATCAACTGGACCGACTTTTCCGGGGGATCCGCCGGTGTCTCGTCGATCCCGCGCGTCAACTTCTTCGGCGTTCCGTTCGCGGCGGGCGAGGGCGGGTTCGCCGCGCTCTTCGGCCTGAGCTTCAACCCGATGCACCGGGTCGTCTTCCTGTATTACCTCATCCTCGTCCTGGCGCTCATCACCAACCTCGTGACCCTGCGCATGCGCCGCCTGCCCCTGGGCCGCGCCTGGGAGGCCCTGCGCGAGGACGAGATCGCCTGCCGCTCGCTCGGGATCGACACCACCATCACCAAGCTCACCGCCTTCGCGCTGGGGGCGATGTTCGCGGGCTTCGCCGGCTCGTTCTTCGCCGTGCGCCAGGGGTTCGTCAGCCCCGAGAGCTTCAACTTCCTGGAGAGCGCCATCATCCTCGCCATCGTCGTGCTCGGCGGCATGGGCAGCCAGATCGGCGTGGCCATCGCCGCCATCGCCATGGTCGGTGCGCCGGAACTGCTGCGCAACCTCGGCTTCCTCCGCGCGGTGTTCGGGGAAGGGTTCGACCCCAACGAATACCGCCTTCTGCTGTTCGGGCTCGCCATGGTCGGCATGATGGTCTGGCGCCCGCGCGGCCTCATCTCCGAGCGCACCCCTTCCGTCCGGCTCGCGGGGCGCAAGTCATGACCCTCGCCACGATCCAGGATGCGCCCCCGGCGGCCGTCTCCGGCGGCCCCGACGACGCGGTGCTGATCGTCGACCACCTCACCATGCGCTTCGGCGGCCTCACCGCCGTCGGCGACGTCTCGTTCAAGGTCGGGCGCGGCGACATCACCGCGCTCATCGGCCCCAACGGCGCCGGCAAGACCACGGTCTTCAACTGCATCACCGGCTTCTACAAGCCCACCGAGGGCATGATCCGGCTGCGCCAGGCGGATGGGGCGACCTACATGCTGGAGCGCCTGCCCGGCCACGACGTGAACCGGGTCGCCCGCGTCGCCCGCACCTTCCAGAACATCCGCCTGTTCCCGCAGATGACGGTGCTGGAGAACCTGCTGGTGGCGATGCACAAGCCCCTGATGCGGGCGTCGGGCTTCAGCCTCGCCGGCATCCTCGGGCTGTCCGGCTACCGCAAGGCGGAGGCGGCGGCGATCGACAAGGCCGCTGCCTGGATCGCGCGCATCGGCCTGACCCACCGCGCCGACGAGCCGGCCGGCGACCTGCCCTACGGCGACCAGCGCCGGCTGGAGATCGCCCGCGCCATGTGTACCGACCCCGTCCTGCTTTGCCTCGACGAGCCGGCGGCCGGCCTCAATCCGCGCGAATCGGGCGAACTCAACACCCTGCTGCGCCTGATCCGCGACGAGTTCGACACCTCGGTGCTGCTCATCGAGCACGACATGTCGGTGGTGATGAAGATCTCCGACCGGATCGTGGTGCTCGATTACGGCATCAAGATCGCCGACGGCACGCCCGAGCAGATCCGCACGGACACGCGGGTCATCGCCGCCTATCTCGGGGTGGACGACGAGGAGGTCGCCGCCGTCGAGGCGGAAGTCGGCCTGACGGGGGCTTCCGCATGAGTGTGGCCGGCATCAACGTCCTGGTGGACGAGACCCGCGCGCGGATGGCGCAAGCCCAGGCGCCGCTCCTCAGCGTGCGCAACGTCTCGGCCTATTACGGCAGCATCCGCGCCCTGAAGGGTGTCGACATCGACGTGAACGAGGGCGAGATCGTCGCCCTGATCGGCGCCAACGGGGCCGGCAAGTCGACCCTGATGATGACGATCTTCGGCCAGCCCCAGGCGCGCGAGGGCACCATCACCTTCGCGGGTCAGGACATCACCCGGTTGCCGACCCACGAGATCGCGCGGCTCAACCTCGCCCAGTCGCCGGAAGGCCGACGCATCTTTTCGCGCATGACCGTGCGCGAAAACCTGCAGATGGGCGCCGCGGTCAATGGTGGACGACATTTCGCCGAGGATCTCGAGCGGATGTGCACCCTGTTCCCGCGTCTCAAGGAACGCATCGACCAGCGCGGCGGCACCATGTCGGGGGGCGAGCAGCAGATGCTCGCCATCGCCCGCGCCCTGATGAGCCGGCCCCGGCTGCTGATGCTCGACGAGCCGTCGCTCGGCCTCGCGCCCCTGGTGGTGAAACAGATCTTTTCCACCGTGCGCGAGTTGAACCGCACCGAGGGGCTCACCGTATTCATCGTCGAGCAGAACGCCTACCATGCCCTGAAGCTCGCGCATCGCGGCTACGTCATGGTCACGGGGGCGGTCACCATGAGCGGCACCGGACAGGCCCTCCTCGACGATCCGCAGGTGAAGGCGGCCTACCTCGAAGGGGGACAGCATTGAGCGGGGCCACGATCGGCATCTTCCTCCTGATCACCGTGGGTCTCGGCGGCTCGGCCGCCTGGATGACCGGCAGCGGTCTCGCGCGCGGCTGGCGCCCGTTCTGGCACTGCGCCCTGGCGCTGCTGCTGATCGCGGCGGTGACGCGCTTCCTCCACTACGCCTTGTTCGAGGAGACGCTGCTCTCGGCGGGCGGCTACCTCGTCGATGCGGCCGTGGCCTTCGTCGTCGGTGCCGTCGCCTATCGCTTCACCCGCGCCGGCCAGATGACCCGGCAATATGCCTGGCTCTACGAGCGCACCGGCCCGCTCTCCTGGCGGGAGCGGCAGCCGACCGCAACACCCTGACCCCGGCGGCGCATGCCTCCGTCACGCAGGATACTCAAGCTTCGCGCGACCGTGCCGCCGACCCGTCCCGCCGGCATGGCGCTTCAAGAGGGGAAACACGCATGAAGTCACTGTTTTCGGCCGGCGTCGCGCTCGGCCTGATGATCGCCGCGACCGCTGCGCACGCAGAGATCAAGATCGGTGTGGTCGTCCCCGTCACCGGCCCCAACGCCGCCTTCGGCGCGCAGATCAAGACCGGTGCGCAACAGGCCATCGCCGACATCAACAAGGCCGGCGGCGTCAACGGCGAGAAGCTCGTCATGACCGTGGGCGACGATGCCTCCGACCCGAAGCAGGGCGTCTCGGTGGGCAACAAGTTCGCCTCCGAGGGCGTCAAGGCCGTGGTCGGCGCCTTCAATTCCGGCGTCTCGATCCCGATCTCCGACGTACTGCAGGAAGCCGGCATCATCGAGATCAGCCCCGCCTCGACGGCGATCAAGTACACCGAGCGCGGCAACTGGAACACGTTCCGCACCTGCGGACGCGACGACCAGCAGGGCGCGGTGGCGGGCGATTATCTCGCCACGAAATTCAAGGGCAAGAAGATCGCCTTCGTGCACGACAAGTCGCCGTATGGCCGCGGCTTGGCCGACGAGACCCTGAAGGCGCTGAAGGCCAAGGGCGGTACCAACGTGATCTTCGAGGGCATCAACCCTGGTGAGAAGGACTTCTCCTCCCTGGTCTCGAAGCTCAAGCAGGCCGGGATCGACGTGGTCTATTTCGGCGGCCTCTACACCGAGGCCGGCCTGCTGATCCGCCAGATGCGCGACCAGGGTCTCAACGCGCCGCTCATGGGCGGCGACGGCATCGCCGACCGCGAGTTCGCGCAGGTGGGCGGCCCCGGCTCCGACGGCACCCTGATGACCTTCTCGCCCGACGCCCGCAAGAACCCGAAATCCAAGGCCACGGTCGACGCGTTCAAGGCGATCAACTTCGATCCCGAGGGCTACACGCTGTATTCCTACGCCGCCGTTCAGATCCTGAAGCAGGCGATGGAGGCGACGAAGTCTTCCGATGGACAGAAGCTCGCCGACTACATGCACCAGGGCAAGCCGTTCGACACGGTGATCGGCGACATTTCCTACGACAAGAAGGGCGACATCACCCGGCCGGACTACGTCATGTACGTCTGGAAGAAGGGCGCGGACGGATCGATCAACTACGCCGGAAACGAAGTGCAATAACCACCGCGGGATCGGCTGATCGCGCCGGTCTTCCATCGCGAGAGCCGTTTCCGTCCCGGCGGAAACGGCTCTTTCGTTTTGACGGGGTGGGGTTACCGCCTGCACCAAAGGCGCGGACGCCAAACCTGCGTATCACGCCACTCTCGCTGTTTCTCAAGTATCCATGCCCGCCACTTGCGTGTGAAACCGCACGGAATTGCCTGAAAGTCCGGCCTATATCGGGTCCACACAAGAACCCACGGCCCCCAACCCTTGATTGGCGACCGCGTCTCACCGATCGGATACCGTCATGAGCGCTCGTTTTGCTTCCGTCACCGCCGCCCTCGTCTTGAGCGCCGGCCTCCTGTCGTCCCCGGCCTTCGCCCAGAGCTATAACGCTCCGGCCGGCATCCCGGCGGCCGCCGCGCCCGGCGGTTTCGAAGGCCAGACCGGCCGCGCCGGAGCGCCTGCAGGCCGCTACGACGCCGCGCCGCAGGTCCACGATGCCCTCACTACGGGATCGATCGGCGCACGCAGCCACCGGTCGCCGCGGCCCTATACCGGCCTGCGCAGCGCGCCGCAGGCCTACTGACCGTCGTCGGACACGCCAATCGGCAAATGGCGGGACGCCAGTCCCGCCATTTGCCGATGCGGATCGCAACGACACGGCGGCCACGGCGTTTGAAAGCACGAAGAGACGTCCACGCGATGCCCGCGACAGCCTGAGGGGCCGCCCCGGCGTTCAGCCTCGCCCACGCGGCGGGGTGTCCGCTGCGGATGCTCCACACGGTTTTTGCGCCGTTACGCCAATTGTGCGGCGATCGGCGCGAGCCGACGCTGTGCCGCGGCGCGCAGGGGCGTAAGCTCGCGTGTACATCCCGTTGCCAAACGCCAGTCGGCGCATCCGAGGACGACCATGGGCATCTTTCACGACATCGCGAGCCGCATCGCCCACAGCATGACCGCGCTCACCGGCGACAAGGTGCTGATGCAGGCCATGGTCTCGGGCGCCGCGAATGTGATCGTCGCCGATGGCGAGGTCGACAACGAAGAGATCGAGGCGGCCTTGGCCGGGATGCGCGCCAACCCGGTCCTGGAAAAGGCCTACGGTACGCTGACGCTCGAAGGCGAGTTGTTCGAGGGCATCGACAGGGCCCGCAGCCGGGCCGGACGCGCCGAAAACCTGCACATGGTCGCCGCCATCGCCGACCGAGCGCTGGAGCAGCGCAACAGCGCCTTCCTGATCGCGGCGGACGTCGCCGATTACGAGGGCATCAGCGAGATCGAGCATACGGCACTAAACGAGATCGCCGCCGCTCTCCAAGTCGACAAGGCGGCATTGCTCGCAGCGTCCCCGGCTTTCCCGCGCGCGATCTGAGCCGGCATTCGCCTCAGGCGACGCCCGGCCCCTCGGCGCGGGCCTCGATCATGGCGAGCGTGCGCAGGATCCCCAGGGCGACGATCTCGGCATCGGTGTCGCCCTCGGGCGTCGCCGGCAGGATGGCGACGGTGCTGACCTCGTCCTCGCTGAGAAAGCCGACCACCACCTTGTAGACGTCGCCTTCAGGGGCGGCGTCGTCGTGGACGAGACACACCCGGCAACCGCCCGCCTCGCCGTAGACGCGCTGCGTCACCACCTGGACGCGGCGATCGTCCAGGCTGTCCTCGGGGCGGGGCTTGCCGAAAGTCGGTCGGATGATGTTGTCCATGGGGCCTTATAGACGACCGATCCCACGATTCGGGAGGTCTTTGCCGCGCCCTCGAGCGCCACACGACGGCATCGCAACGCCCGTGGGTCTCGTCGGTGTGTTGAGTAATCGAGCCGATGGAGGCCGGGGTTCGGATTTGAACCGAACGTGCGAAGCCTTGCGGGGCTCCTGGCTAAACACTCACCCACCTGGCCGTTGCCATTGAAGCACGCTGAGATTCGGTCGCCAAGAGGCGATCCCGAATCCGCCAGGCCAATCTCGCATAGTGTTTCTGAACCCTCGTGCGGCTCATCCGGCGACGCATCGGCAAGACGCACCGGACTGCCCTGCGCTGCAGGCTTCTCGGAGCGAATCCGCAGAAGATGAAGATGGGGGTCGATCTGCGCGGCGGCGTGCGCGGAAGCTGAGACGCGCCACGATCCAAGATCAGTGGCCGGACAATCAGTCTTCGAAGGATATTGGCAGTCTTCGAAAGAGATTATCAGTCTTTGAAAGGGATTGGCTCCCCGAGTAGGACTCGAACCTACGACAAAGCGATTAACAGTCGCTTGCTCTACCAACTGAGCTATCGGGGACCACGGCGGTGGCTCTACACAGCGCTGGCGCGGGACGCAAGGGTCTTGTGCCGACTTTCGACGATTCCGTCGCCCTCCCGGGCCTGCCCGCCAGGGCGAAACCGCTCCTGTGGCGTGATGCGCGACGCCTCCCGCGCGACGGACGGGCGGAGCGTCGCCGGGCGGTCCGAAAAGCGCTTCGCAGCGCCAAAGCCTGAGCCCGCTTCAGCGGGTGCCGCCGATCGCGGCCGGGGAAAATCGCGCGCGGGCGCTTTCGGTCGATTGCCCCGGAGTCGATTGCCCCGGAGACTTTGCAAAAGGGCGTTGCCCATCGGCATGGGCCTCTGCTAGAGACCGCTCTCCCCGGATCGGCCGCCCGGTCGGGGATCGCAGATCGGGGCCCGTTGCGACGGGTCCGCGCGACAGAGGCCTCGTGGCGGAGTGGTTACGCAGAGGACTGCAAATCCTTGCACCCCGGTTCGATTCCGGGCGAGGCCTCCAATTTCCCGCTTTCCGTGTCCGTTCGCGCAAGCTCCACCCGTGCGCTCGGCATCCCGCTTCGGCATCGCGAAAACCTTGCGTTTTCGGGCTTCATCCCCGACAACGCCCGAGCTTTCAGTGCTGCCGCGCGGCCTCCCGTGAGGAGGGGGCCGATGCGGGCAGCCGACCAGCGTCGAGGGAAGACGACATCCATGCTCGATTACGCGCAGGCGCGACGCCTCATGGTCGATTGTCAGTTGCGGACCTTCGACGTGAACGACATCGCGGTACTCGATGCGTTCGAGGACGTCCCCCGCGAGCGCTTCGTGCCGCCGGGCCGCGAGGACTTCGCCTATAGCGACCAGACCCTGCGCCTCGATGCGCACAGCCGTGCCATGCCGGCGCCGATGCTGCTCGCCCGCATGATCCAGTCGCTGACTGTCCTGCCCGGGACGCGCGTCCTCGACGTTGCGGCGGGCTACGGCTACGGCACGGCGCTCCTGCAGCGGCTCGGCGCTCAGGTGACGGCCCTGGAATCGGATGCCGGGCTCTGCGCCGGCGCCCGCGAGCGTCTCGCGGGCCTCACCGGGGTCGCGGTCGTCTCAGGACCGCTCGACGCCGGAAACCCCGCGAGCGCGCCCTACGACGCCATCCTGATCAACGGCCGCATCGAGGTCCGGCCGCAGGCTCTGCTGGACCAGCTCGCCGATGGCGGCCGTCTCGTCTGCGTGATGGGCCGCGACCGGGCGGCCAAGACCACCGTGTTCGTCCGTGCCGGCGATGCCTTCGGCGCGCGTCCGCTCTTCGACGCGAGCCTGCCGCTGCTGGATGCCTTCGCGGTGGAGGCGGGCTTCGCTTTCTGAAGTCTTGTGCAGCGCGGCGGACGCCGGCTCGCCTGAAGAGCAGGCGATTGTAAACCGAGATAGAGCCCTCCGCTGCAATGGAGACCGATGCGTCGTCGGAACACGGCAGAGCGAAGTCTTGGAACGGTGGTCGGATCCATCGGGAGCCGCAACGACTCTTGCCCGATAGCTTTGCTGTCTCGACGCGCGCTGGATTTCACTTTGCCCACGGTCGCTCCAAAGCATCGAATCGACTAACGTATCGCTGCTGGTTTTTTCGAATGCGTGTTCTTCGGTTGGCTTTCTGTCGAAAACCGATGTCCCGTTTTGAACCAAGACTCTCGCGTAGCTTCGGAGCGTTCGCGCGAACGTCTCATGCTTGATCTACGCGCATCGCCGCCGTCTTTTGATTCAATCCAAACGCCTTTCGCTTGCAGGACAGTCGCGTGACAGACGCGAATACTCCGATCCCGGCCGAACGTCGGTGTCGCTTTTATGCGCCACTCGCAACGATTCAGCGTGCGGAGGGAAACCACCCCTGTGCCGAGGGCGGCAACCTCGGCTAGACTTCTGTCTGAGGCGGGCAACCCGGAATGCGCCTATGGCGCGTCGGTCGCATGACGTGACCGACCGGTTCATCGAGAAACCGCAAGGGCTGATGAACGTGAAAGAACGGAAACCTGCGATCCTGAACGGGCTGTCGCTCGTAGGGATCGCCGCACTGGCGCTGGTCGCCGCACGTCCCGCTACGGCGGAGACGCTGGAGAGTGCGTTGGCGCGTGCCTATGGCGCGAATCCGACGCTGAACTCCAACCGTGCGAGCCTGCGCGCCACCGACGAAAACGTGGCGCAGGCGAAATCCGGCTATCGTCCGACCGTGAACGTCGAGGCCGACATCGGCCTGTCGCAGCAACAGGGCCGTTTCAGCGGCTTCAACCTGAACCAGGTGACGAAGCCGGGCGGCGCCGGCATTACCGTCAACCAGACCCTGTTCAACGGCTTTCAGACCGACAACCAGACCCGGCGGGCGGAATCGGGCGTGCTCGGCGCACGCGAGGCGCTGCGCGCCACCGAGATGAACACCCTGTTCAACGCCGCCCAGGCGTACATGTTCGTCCTGAGCGACACCGCGACCCTGGAGCTGCAGCGCAACAACGTCGAAGTGCTCGAAGAGCAGCTGCGCCAGACCCGCGACCGCTTCAACGTCGGTGAGGTGACCCGCACCGACGTGGCCCAGGCCGAGGCGCGCCTCGCCGGCGCCCGCTCGAACGTGAGCAGCGCCGAGGCCACCCTGCGCGCCAGCATCGGCAATTACCGGCGCTATATCGGCGTCGAGCCGCGCCAGCTCGCCCCCGGGCGGCCGCTCGATCGCTTCGTCCCGGCCAATCTCGACAGCTCGATCTCCATCGGGCTCAAAGAACACCCGCAGATTCTCGCCGCCCTGCACGCGGTGGATGTCGCCGCCGCTCAGGTGAAGGTCTACGAAGGCCAGCTCTATCCGACGGCCGGCCTGCAGGGCTCGGTCGCCCAGCGCTACGACGCGCAGTTCCCGGGCGATAACGGCGTCACCGCCTCCATCGTCGGCAGGCTCTCGATCCCGCTCTACGAGGGCGGCCAGACCTACTCGCTGGTCCGCCAGGCCAAGGAGACCGAAGGCCAGCGCCGGCTCGAGGCCGAGGACATCCGCGATCAGATCCGCTCCGCCATCGTCACCGCCTGGGGCCGGCTCGAAGCCGCGAAGGCCCAGGTGCTCGCCTCCCAGGCGCAGGTCCAGGCCAACGAAGTGGCGCTGAACGGCGTGCGCGAGGAAGCCCGCGTCGGCCAGCGCACCACCCTCGACGTCCTGAACGCGCAGCAGGAACTCCTGAACGCCCGCGTGAACCTCATCCTCGCCCAGCGCGACCGGGTGGTGTTCTCCTACGGTGTCGTCCAGGCGGTGGGCCGTCTCACCGTGCGCTACACCTCGATCCCGGTGGCTTACTACAGCCCGAAGGAGCACTTCGATCAGGTCAAGGACCTCTGGTACGGCCTTCGCACCCCCGACGGGCGCTAGTCCGTCTCGGAATGGGGCGGAGGCGTCCGGCCTGACGAAAAACCGCCGCGCCGATTTCGTGACGAACCGGCTCGGACCAGCCGGCTTATCCCGTGTCCTGGCTCCCGGTGCGCTTTCTGTCCGGTGTGAGGCGTGAAATACTACGCATCGTCGTAAACCGTTTCCCCTGACCCCGAGCATCGTCCGGATGAGTGCAGCGAGCCCCAAGGTACCGGACAAGTCCCAAGAGCCGTCGATGGAGGAAATTCTCGCCTCCATCCGCCGCATCATCGCCGACGATCAGAACGCCAAGGCCGAGGGCGCGGAACCGCCGCTCTCCGCCCCGGCGCCCGAGAACGACGACGTGCTCGATCTGGCCGAAGTCGCGCAGCCGGTGCGCAAGCCCATCGCCTTCGCGGAGCCCGAAAGCGCGTTCCGGGAAGCCCCGCGCGACGATGACGGGCAGATCGACTTCGATGCCATCTCGTTCGACGACGAGCCCGAGCCCGAGCCGCTTCCACCCGTCCGGGCCGCCCCTGCGCCGGAGCCGCCGCGGCCTGCGCCCCAGCCGGTCTACCGGGAGCCTGAGCCTCAGCCGCTACAGCTGTCGACGCCCCAGGAGCGCCTGACCTCGGCGGTCACCGATGCCAGCGTGGCCCAGGCCTTCCACATGCTGTCCAACACGGTGTTGAGCGGCAATGCCCGGACCCTGGAAGACCTCGTGCAGGACATGCTCCGGCCGATGCTGAAAAGCTGGCTCGACGAGAACCTGCCGACCATGGTGGAGCGCCTCGTCCGCGCCGAGATCGAGCGCGTCGCCCGCGGGCGCTGACACCGTCAGCGGCGTCCGGTGTTGACGGGACGGGCCTGACGGGTTGAAAGCGGGCCACCGCGATCCGCCCGCACCAGTGACCCGACCAAGCCCATGATGGACAAAACCTTCGACCCCGCCGCCGTCGAGGCGCGCGTCAGCAGCGCCTGGGAGACGGGCGACGCGTTCAAGGCCGGCCGGCCCGAGCGCAGCGGGGCCGAGCCCTTCACCATCGTGATCCCGCCGCCGAACGTCACCGGCAGCCTTCACATGGGCCATGCCCTCAACAACACGCTGCAGGACATCCTCGCGCGATTCGAGCGCATGCGCGGACGCGACGTGCTGTGGCAGCCCGGCACCGATCACGCCGGCATCGCCACCCAGATGGTGGTGGAGCGGCGCCTGGCCGAGGCCAAGCAGCCGGGACGCCGCGAGATCGGCCGCGCGGCCTTCGTCGCGAAGGTCTGGGACTGGAAGGCGGAATCGGGCGGGGCCATCGTCAACCAGTTGAAGCGGCTCGGCGCCTCCTGCGACTGGTCGCGCGAGCGCTTCACCATGGGGCTGGCCGGCGCGCCCGACGACCAGATGGTCCGCGCCGTCACCAAGGTGTTCGTGGATCTCCACGCGCAGGGACTGATCTATCGCGACAAGCGGCTCGTGAACTGGGACCCCAAGTTCCAGACCGCGATCTCGGACCTGGAGGTGCTCCAGATCGAGGTGAAGGGCCACCTCTGGCACTTCGATTATCCGATCGTCGACGCGGCCGGGACCGAGACCGGCGCGATCATCACGGTGGCCACCACCCGCCCCGAGACGCTGCTCGGCGACACCGCGGTGGCGGTCCACCCGGACGACGAGCGCTACACCGCGCTCGTCGGCAGCTTCGTGCGCCTGCCCCTGGTCGGCCGGCTGATCCCCATCGTGGCGGACGAGTATTCCGACCCGGAGAAGGGCACCGGCGCGGTCAAGATCACCCCGGCGCACGACTTCAACGATTTCGAGGTCGGGCGCCGCCACGGCTGCACGCCGATCAACATCCTGGATGCGGAAGCCCGCATAACCCTCGACGGCAATGACGCTTTCCTGAAGGATTCGACCCCCGAACCCGAGGCGCTGGCTCTGCATGGGCTCGACCGGTTCGAGGCGCGCAAGCGCGTCGTCGCCCTGATGGAGGCGCGCGAGCGGCTGCGCCTGATCGAGCCCAACACCCATGCGGTGCCGCATGGCGACCGCTCGAACGTGGTCATCGAGCCGTATCTCACCGACCAATGGTACGTGAACGTCAAGCCGCTGGCCGAGCGCGCGCTCCAGGCGGTGCGTGACGGCCGGACCCGGTTCATCCCCGAAAACTACGAAAAGACCTTCTTCCAGTGGCTGGAGAACATCGAGCCATGGTGCATCTCGCGCCAGCTCTGGTGGGGGCACCAGATCCCGGTCTGGTACGACGAGGCGGGCGGCTGCTTCGTCGCGGCGAGCGAGGCGGACGCACAGGCGCAGGCCGACGCCAAACACGGCGGCCCGGTCGCATTGCGCCGCGACGAGGACGTCCTCGACACCTGGTTCTCCTCGGCCCTGTGGCCGTTCTCGACGCTCGGCTGGCCCGATGCGACGCCGGAGCTCGAGCGCTACTATCCGACGAACACGCTCGTAACCGGCAAGGACATCATCTTCTTCTGGGTCGCCCGGATGATGATGCTCGGCCTGCACGTCACCGACCGGGTGCCGTTCGATACGGTCTACCTGCATACCCTCGTGCGCGACGCCACCGGCGCCAAGATGTCGAAGTCGAAGGGCAACGTCGTCGATCCGCTGGGGCTCATCGACCAGTACGGGGCCGACGCCCTGCGCTTCACCCTGGCCGCCATGGCGGCGCAGGGGCGCGACATCAAGCTCGCGGTCAACCGGGTCGAGGGGTACCGCAACTTCGCGACCAAGCTCTGGAACGCCTCGCGCTTCGCCGAGATGAACGGCTGTACCCTGAGGGCCGATTACCGTCCGGAGGCCGCCACCGAGACCCTCAACCGCTGGGCTCTCGGCGAGGCGGCCCGGGCCGTGGCCGAGGTCACGTCGGCGTTGGAGGCCTACCGCTTCAACGATGCGGCGGCGGCGGCCTACCGCTTCGTCTGGAACATCTTCTGCGACTGGTATGTCGAGCTCGCCAAGCCGGTACTCCAGGGGGAGGGCGATGCCGCCTCCAAGGCGGAGACGCAGGCCACCGTCGCCTTCCTCATCGACCAGATCGCCAAGCTGCTGCACCCGTTCATGCCGTTCCTCACCGAGGAGCTGTGGGCGATCAAGGGCGAGGGGATGCCGGATCGCGGCCTGCTGGCGCTGGCGCCGTGGCCGGACCTCGCGCGCCTGAACGATGCCGCCTCCGAAGCCGAAGTCGGCTGGCTCGTCGACCTCGTCTCGGAAATCCGCTCGGCCCGCTCGGAGACCAGCGTGCCGGCCGCCGCCCAAATCCCCCTCGTGGTGATCGGCGCGGACGAGGCCCTGCGGGGGCGCGCCACGCGCTGGAGCGAGACGCTGACCCGTCTGGCGCGTCTCTCCGAGCTCCGTTTCGAGGCGGTGGCCCCGAAGAACTCGGTCCAGCTCCTCGTGCGCGGCTCGGTGGCGGCGTTGCCGCTGGAAGGCATCGTCGATCTCGGCGCTGAGGTCGCCCGTCTCGAGAAGGAAGCGGCCAAGGCCACGGCCGACATCGCCAAGATCGAGGCCAAACTCGGCAATGCCGATTTCATGGCCCGCGCCCCCGACGAGATCGTCGAGGAACAGCGCGAGCGCCGCGATGCCGAGGCCGCGCGGCTGGAGAAGATCACCGAGGCGCTGGCGCGGCTGACCGACCAATCCGCATGATCCTGCGTCGGCTGGCCGCCTCCGCCCTCGGCCTGCTCGGACTTCTGCTGCTCGCCGTGTTCCTCACGGCGAGCCCCGGCGACCCGGGCTTGTTTCCGGCGAGCGGGGCGGAGTCACGCACACTCGAACTCGTCAGCCATGGCTGGCATTCGGGCCTCGTCATCCCGCGCGAGGCCCTGACCGGGGAGGGGGCCGGACCGGCCCTGCGCAGCATCGCCACGCGCTTTGGCGCCTATCCAAACATCGAGTTCGGCTGGGGCGAGGCGAAATTCTACCGGGCGACCCCGACCCTGGCGCAGTTCGATGCCGGGCTCGCGCTCAAAGCGCTGTTCACGCCGGGCGGGAGCGATGGAATTATCCAGGTGGTGGGGCTCTGGCAGAGCACCCGCGCCAGCTTTCCGTATTCGGACCTCGTCACCGTGCGGGTCTCCCCGGCCGGACTGGCGCGGCTCCTCGCCCGGCTCGAAGCGAGTTTTCGCCTCGAGGGCGGCCAGCCGGTGGCCAGTGGTCCCGGCCTCTACGGGCCGAGCCTGTTCTACGAGGGGCTGGGGCGCTTCTCGTATGCGAACGTCTGCAATCATTGGGCGGCCCGGCTCCTCAACGCCGCCGGCCTGCCGATCACGCCGATGCTCGACACCCATCCGCTCGGCCTGCTTCTCGACCTGCGCTGGCGCGCTGGGCTGGTGCCGCAGCCCGCCCCCATGCCCGACCAGCCCAACCTGTCCAAACCGTAATCTTCGCGCCACGAACGGGTCAGGCGAGCGTCGCTAGAACCGGGATCACGGCCCGCCCCAGCGGCCCCCTGATCCGGAGACCACGATGACCGTCCAGCCGAACCGCCTGCGCCGCAACGCCCTCGCCTCCGTCGCCGTGGCCGCCCTCGTGGCGTCGGGCGCCGCAGGAATCGGCCTCACCCAGCAGGCCACGCCCGCCTACGCCCAGGCCCTCTCCAAGAATCCCATCGAGACCCCGGATCATCCGCCGGGCTCCTTCGCCACCGTCGTCGACAAGGTGAAGCCCGGCGTCGTCGCGGTGAAGGTCAAGCTCGACGACAGCGCCGAATCCGAGGACGACAGCGATGGCCCGAGCGGCCGCGGCATGGAGAACGCACCGCCGCAATTGCGCGAGTTCCTCAAGCGCTTCGGCCAGAACGGGCAGGGCGGACAAGGCGGGCAGGGCGGCCCCGGCTTCGGCGGTCAGGCCCCCAAGCGCCAGGGCCAGCGCGGCGCCATGGGCTCCGGCTTCATCATCTCGGCCGACGGTTACGTCGTGACCAACAACCACGTGGTCGACCACGCCAAGACCGTACAGGTGACCCTGGACGACAACCGCACCCTCGACGCCAAGGTCATCGGCAAGGATCCCAAGACCGATCTGGCGCTGCTCAAGATCACCGACGGCGGTCCGTTCCCGTACGTGTCGCTCAGCAAGTCGGCGCCCCGCGTCGGTGACTGGGTGGTGGCCATCGGCAACCCGTTCGGCCTCGGCGGCACCGTCACCGCCGGCATCGTCTCGGCCCGCGGCCGCGACATCGGCGCCGGCCCCTACGACGACTTCCTGCAGATCGACGCGCCGATCAACAAGGGCAATTCGGGCGGCCCGACCTTCAACGTCGGCGGCGAGGTGGTGGGCGTGAACACCGCCATCGCCTCCCCGTCGGGCGGCAGCGTCGGTCTGGCCTTCGCCATCCCCGCCGAGACCGTGCAGGCGGTGGTCGATCAGCTCCGGGCCGACGGCAAGGTGGCGCGTGGCTATCTCGGCGTCCAGGTCCAGCCGGTGACGAAGGACATCGCCGACGGCCTCGGCCTCGACAAGGCCAAGGGCGCGCTCGTCGACCATGCCGAGCCCGGCACCCCGGCCGCCAAGGCGGGCCTCAAGTCCGGCGACGTGATCGAGTCGGTCAACGGCAGTGCGATCAACGACGCCAAGGAGCTCTCGCGCAAGATCGCCGGTCTCAAGCCCGGCGCCAAGGTCGAGCTCGCCTACCTGCGGGCCGGCAAGTCCGACACCGCCACGGTGGAACTCGGCGCCTTGCCCAACGACCCGAAGGCGTCGGGCGGCAGCAGCCGCGGTTCGTCCTCGGACGGCCAGCCGCGCCTCGGCCTCAGCCTCGCTCCGGCGTCGGAAGTCGGTGCCGGTGACGAAGGCGTCGCAGTGATGGACGTCGATCCCGACGGCCCGGCCGCAGCCAAGGGCATCGAGCAGGGCGACATCATCCTCGATGTCGCGGGTTCCAGCGTCTCGAAGCCCTCCGAGGTCGCCGAGCGCATCCGCTCCGCCGAGTCGAGCGGCCGCAAGGCCGTGCTGATGCGGGTCAAGAGCGCCAAGGGCGTCACCCGCTTCGTGGCGGTGGCCCTGAACAAGGCCGGCTAGTCTCCCGGGCCCACTCCGATCGATCGCATCGGGTTGGGCTCGCGACGGCGGCGCGGTGCCGGCCTTCGCTCCAGATCCTCACCGGAAGCCGGCTCCCATGGGGCCGGCTTTCCGTTTGAGTGCGCCAGCGCACGGGCTGCGGCCTCGTCCGCGCCCCGCACAGAGTCATATGTCTGGAGACCGTCTCGCCACCCGAGGAGTTCCCATGCCCAGCGCCCACGCGTCCGGTACCTTCGCCATCGGCGGAGATATGCCCGTCCACCGCCTCGGCTTCGGGGCCATGCGCATCACCGGCCAGGGCATCTGGGGCGAGCCCGCCGACCGGGCCGCGGCCAAGGCCACCCTCGCGCGCGTGCCGGAACTCGGCATCGACCTCATCGATACGGCCGACAGCTACGGCCCGTTCGTCAGCGAGGACCTGATCGCCGAGGTGCTCCACCCCTATAAAAATCTCGTCATCGCCACGAAGGGCGGCCTCACCCGGCACGGGCCGGACATCTGGCGCCCGGTGGGCAACCCCGACTACCTGCGCCAATGCGTGCTGATGAGCCTGCGGCGGCTCCGGATCGAACGCATCGACCTGTGGCAGCTCCACCGCATCGGTCCCGACGTGCCGCGCGAGGCGCAGTTCGCGGTGATCGCCGCCATGCGGGAAGAAGGCCTGATCCGCCATGTCGGCCTCAGCGAAGTCTCGGTGGACGACATCGCGGCCGCACAAACGTTCTTCCCCGTCGCCACGGTACAGAACCAGTACAACCTCGTCGACCGCACCTCCGAGGCGGTCCTGGACCATTGCACCGCCCACGGCATCGGCTTCATCCCCTGGGCGCCCCTGGCCCGCGGCGCCCTCGCCCGCGACGGCTCGGTCCTGTCCGAGATCGCCAAGGCCCATGGGGCGAGCGACGGGGCCGTGGCGCTGGCATGGCTCCTGAAGCGCGCGCCCGTGATGCTGCCGATCCCCGGTACCGGCGATCCCGCACATCTGGCGGACAACATGAAGGGCGCGGACCTCTCCTTGAGCGACGCGGAGTTCGCAGCGCTCGACGCGCAGGGCAGGGCGGCCTGGAACGCAGCGCAGGCGGGGTGACGCGGACGGTGCGAGAGGCCATGGTGCGCCCCGCATAATCCTCATCCTCGCACGGCCATCCGGGGCGCCAGACCATGACCACCATCGCCGAGCGGACCGATGCCGATCTCGCGGACCTGCACGGCCGGGCGCGCGCGGCCTACGAGGCCTTCAAGGCCCGCGGGCTCAAGCTCGACATGACGCGGGGAAAGCCCTCGCCCGAGCAGCTCGATCTCGCCTCGGCGATGCTGGGGCTGCACGGCAACGCCGATTATGTCACCCAGGCCGGCGAGGATGCCCGCAATTACGGCGGCCAGCAGGGCGTGGCGGAGGTCCGGGCGCTGTTCACGCATCTCCTCGATGCCCCCGCCGACCAGATCGTGGTCGGTGACAATTCGAGCCTGGCGCTGATGCACGACACCATCGTGTGGGCGCTCTTGAAGGGCATGCCGGGCTCGGTGCAGCCGTGGTCGCGCGAATCCGACATCGCCTTCCTGTGTCCGGTGCCGGGCTACGACCGCCACTTCGCCCTGTGCGAGGCCTACGGCATCCGCATGATCCCGGTGCCGATGACCGGCCACGGCCCCGACATGGACGTGGTCGAGCGGCATGCCGCCGATCCGGCGGTGAAGGGCATGTGGTGCGTCCCCAAATACGCGAATCCGTCGGGCGAGACCTATTCGGACGAGACCGCGCGGCGGCTGGCCACCATGAAGACCGGCGCGCCGGACTTCCGGCTGTTCTGGGACAACGCCTACGCGGTGCACCACCTGACGCCAGACCCGGTCGCGATTCCCGATATCCTCGCCCTCTGCGCCGAAGCCGGTCATCCGGACCGCGCCTTCATCTTCGCCTCGACCTCGAAGATCACGCTGGCCGGGGCTGGGCTCGCGTTCTTCGCCGGATCGCCCGAGAACGTGCGCTGGTACCTCGCGCGCGCGGGCAAGCGCACCATCGGCCCGGACAAGCTCAACCAGCTGCGCCACCTGCGCTTCCTGCGGGACGGCGCCGGGCTCACCGCCCATATGGATGCGCACCGCGCCCTGCTGACCCCGAAATTTGCCGCGGTGGACGCCGCCCTCGACCGGCATCTCGCGGGCACCGGCGCGGCGCAGTGGACCAAGCCCAAGGGCGGATACTTCATCACCGTCGCGGCGCGTGCGGGCACGGCCACCGAGGTGGTCCGGCTCGCCAAGGACGCCGGCATCGCCCTGACCCCGGCCGGGGCGACCTCGCCGCATGGCAAAGACCCCGAGGACAGCGTGCTGCGCCTCGCGCCCACCTACCCGAGCCTCACCGAGGTCACGGCAGCGGGCGAGGGTATCGCGGTCTGCATCCTTCTTGCTTCCGTCGAGGCGGAGACCCGGATGCGGGTTCGCACGGGGACCTGAGGCGTCTGTCGTAATCCGGAAACACCGGGGCCCGATGGTGCGCCGTCAATCGGGAGGCGGACATGGCCGGACCAGCGATGCGGCGGCAGGGACTGTCCCTGTTCGGCCTCTGTGCCATCCTCGGTATCGGGGTGGTTCCGGCCGAGGCAAGGCCGGTCTGGTCGTCGGGCACCTACGTCTACGCCGATCTCTGCACAGTGGCAGAGAACGGTACGCGGGCGGGCCAGCGCATCACCCTCAGACGCTCCCCGCGCGGGGACGGCCTCGTCTACGAGGCCGCCTCGCTGAGCGGTCCGGTTCAGGCCGACACGATCGCCCTCGACGATGCGACCAAGGCCATCGACTTCGTTGCCGCGACGGAGAGCGGCCCGGTCCACTTCCATGGCACCATGGCCGTCGACAGCCTCACCGGCGTCGTCGAGGACGAGTCCGGCCCGCATCCGGTGCACCTGCCGCGCGTCCTGCGTCCGCATGCCCACGAAGTGTGCCAGCCCGATGCGACGGGCTCGCTCGGCGCCGGCCGGTGAGGCCGTAGGCTCGGGGGACGCGTTGCGTTAGAGCTTGCGCCCATGACGCGCCTCATCCCGCTCGCCGCAACGGCCGGCCTACTCGCCCTCGTCGCCGCCGGCCAAGCCAGGGCGGCGGAGTCCTGCGACGCCCTGACCGCGACGGTGATTCGCGCCACCGGCGCCTCGCTCGCCGGGAGGGCCGGAGCTGGCGCCGTGTTCCGCGCGGCCGATGCCGAGCGCATGAGCCTCGATTGCCGGGCTCCGCGGCGGATGGTGTTCGGATCGCTCGACCGGGAGCCGAGCCGGGCTTTCTTCGCACTGATCGGGCAGGCGGCCCGGGCACTGACCGGCGCCGACCCGGACGCGGTGGAGGTCCTGGCTCTCACGCTACACCAGGCTTCCCTGCTCGCCGACGCGCCCCGACAGGGTGTCGTCGACCGGGCCGCCTTGCGCTGCGAGACCGGCCCCCGCGACGATTCCCTGGCCGGCACCCTCACCCTCTGCGTGCTGGTCCCGGCACGTCCACGAGCGGCGCGGCGGCGTATCGGCCTTTTCGCCGGAGCCGTGGCGCGATAGACCGCGCTCCATGTCCGAAATCTCTCCCTCCGCCCGCGGTCCCGTCGTCAAGGCCGGCACCACCGCCTTCGCCAACCACCTGCCCTTCGCGCTCATCGCCGGCCCGTGCCAGCTTGAGAGCCGCGACCACGCCATCGAGATCGCCGACGCGCTCAAGGGCATGACCGACGCCCTCGGGATCGGCCTCGTGTTCAAGGGCTCGTTCGACAAGGCGAACCGCACCTCGGGCTCCACCGCCCGCGGACTCGGCCTCGCGGAAGCGCTCCCGATCTTCGCCGACATCAAGGCGCGATTCGGGCTTCCCGTCCTCACCGACGTGCACGAGGCGAGCCAGTGTGCGATCGCCGCCGAAACGATCGACATCCTCCAGATTCCCGCCTTCCTGTGCCGCCAGACCGACCTGCTGCTGGCGGCCGCCGCCACCGGGCGGGTGGTCAACGTCAAGAAGGGGCAATTCCTCGCGCCCTGGGACATGGCGCACGTGGCCGCCAAGGTGACTGATGCCGGCAACCCCAACGTGCTGGTCACGGAGCGCGGCGCCTCGTTCGGCTACAACACGCTGGTCTCCGACATGCGCAGCCTGCCGATCATGGCGCAGGTGACGCATGGGGCGCCGGTGGTGTTCGACGCAACCCATTCGGTGCAGCAGCCCGGCGGACAGGGCGCCACCTCCGGCGGACAGCGCGAATTCGTCGCCGTCCTCGCCCGCGCGGCGGTGGCGGTGGGGGTGGCCGGCCTGTTCATCGAGACCCATCCCGACCCCGACCGGGCTCCCTCGGATGGACCCAACATGGTGCCGTTGCGGGCGATGCCGGCCCTGCTGGCCGAACTCCAAGCATTCGATCGCCTGGCGAAGTCGCTGTCTTAACCGCGATCCGTTCCATATGTCCTCGCGCGCGGGGACATGTGGAACGGACGCGCTGCGCTTGTGTTGTTACGCTCAAGAGACAACGCAACGATTTGAGGAGCACCATGCGCAAGCTCGCAATGATTACGGCCGTGACCCTTTCCCTTGGTGCGATGGCCGCCGGCACTGCCGCCGAAGCACGCCCTGGACATGGCCATGGCTATGGTCGCGGCGGCTATGCTCATGGCGGTGGATACGGACATCGCGGCTATGCCTATCGCGGCGGCGGACGTCGCGGAATCGGGACCGGTGCGGCCGTCGGCCTCGGAATCGCCGGCCTGGCGGCGGGCGCCATCGCGGCCGGTGCGGCCCGTGATTCGTACTATCGCGGCGGCTACGATCGCCCGGCCTACGGCTATGAGCGTCCTGCCTACGGCTACGGCTACTGAATTCGTCTCACGCGTGTGAGTGGTTGGGGGCGGCCGGTTTTGACCGGTCGCCCTTTTTGCTGCGCGCAGGGCGCAACCGGGTGGCTCAGCCGCGTCCGCGATAGGGCGCGATGCCCTGGTCGGGCAGCCAGAGTGATTTTGGCGGTTCGCCCGTCTGCCAGAACACGTCGATCGGAATGCCGCCGCGGGCATTCCAGTAGCCGCCAATGCGCAGGTAGCGGGGCGCGAGCAGTTCGGTCAGCGTCAGGCCGATCCCCACCGTGCAATCCTCGTGGAAGGCACCGTGATTGCGGAACGCTCCGAGGTAGAGCTTGAGCGACTTCGATTCGACGAGCCACCGATCCGGGACGTAGTCGATCATCAGGATGCCGAAATCGGGCTGGCCGGTGACCGGGCAGATCGAGGTGAATTCCGGTGCGGTGAATCGGGCCAGATAATCCGTTTGCGGGTGGGGATTCGGCACCCGGTCGAGACGGGCTTCGGCCGGCGAGGCAGGCAGGGGGGTCGCCTGACCGAGCTGAAGTGTCTCTCGCGGCGTCTCTTGGGTCATGGTTTCGTCCTGTGACCGGCCTCTGCGACGAGGAAAGCGCCGGTTTGGAAATCCGAATGCGCTCCGATGAGTGGCAGGCGCGGGAAGCTCGTGCCATATGGGGAGCATGAGCGACGAAAACACTGCCACATATCCCTACACCCTGGAAATCCAGCCCCCCAAGGCGCCGGGCAGCCCGTACCAATGGGCGATCCGCCGGAAGGGGAAGCTGATCCAGCGATCCGACCGCAATCATCCGACCGAGGCGAAGGCACGCGAGAATGGGCTCGCCCAGATCGAGTTGCTGCTCTCGGGCGCCGGCGACCGCTGAGACAATCGTGATTCCGGGGCGATGCGTTGCCCCGGAAACTCCGGTCTGAAGCCGAATTGCGCGTCTGCCTCCGTGGTCGACCGCAGGGGCGCTTGCCGGATGCGAGAGGTTGGCGGATAAGCCTCGACGGGATCGTCCAATCCCGGATGAGGCCGTGTCGGGCACATTGCGGGATGGACCAGGCCTCTCCACGGGGAGGCTTCGACACGCCGTAACGTCCAGAAGGCTCCTGCATGACCGCGATCACCAACATCGCCGCCCGCGAGATCCTCGACAGCCGGGGCAACCCGACGATCGAGGTCGACGTATTGCTCGAAGACGGCTCCTTCGGCCGCGCCGCCGTGCCATCGGGCGCGTCCACCGGCGCCCACGAGGCCGTCGAGCTGCGCGACGGCGACAAGGGCCGCTTCGGCGGCAAGGGCGTGCGCAAGGCGGTCAACGCCGTGCAGTCCGACATCCTCGACGCCATCGGCGGCATGGATGCAGAAGACCAGATCGCCATCGATGAGGCGATGATCGAGCTCGACGGCACGCCCAACAAGGCGCGCCTCGGTGCCAACGCCATCCTGGGCGTCTCCCTCGCCGTCGCCAAGGCCGCGGCCGAGACCGCCGGCCTGCCGCTCTACCGCTACATCGGCGGCACCCAGGGCCGGGTTCTGCCGGTACCGATGATGAACATCATCAACGGCGGCGCGCATGCCGACAACCCGATCGACTTCCAGGAATTCATGATCATGCCGGTGGGCGCCTCGTCGCTCACCGAGGCCGTGCGCATGGGCGCCGAGGTATTCCACACCCTCAAGGGCGCGCTCAAGAAGGCCGGCCACAACACCAATGTCGGCGATGAGGGCGGATTCGCCCCGAATCTGCCCTCTGCCGAGGCCGCCCTCGACTTTGTGATGCAGTCGATTTCCGCTGCTGGCTTCAAGCCGGGCGTCGACATGGTGCTGGCCCTCGATTGCGCCGCCACCGAGTTCTTCAAGGACGGCGCCTACCGCTACGAGGGCGAGGGCCAGACGCGGGACATCGAGGCCCAGGTGAGCTACCTCGCCAAGCTGGTCGATTCCTACCCGATCCTGTCCATCGAGGACGGCATGTCCGAGGATGACTGGGCCGGCTGGAAGCTGCTCACCGACCGGGTCGGTGATCGCTGCCAGCTCGTCGGCGACGACCTGTTCGTCACCAACGTGACCCGCCTGTCGCGCGGCATCGCCGAAGGCACGGCCAACTCGATCCTGGTGAAGGTCAACCAGATCGGTACGCTCACCGAGACCCTGGCCGCTGTCGATATGGCCCAGCGCGCCGGCTACACCGCGGTGATGTCCCACCGTTCGGGCGAGACCGAGGATTCGACCATCGCGGATCTGGCCGTCGCCACCAATTGCGGGCAGATCAAGACCGGCTCCCTCGCCCGGTCCGACAGATTGGCCAAGTACAACCAGCTGATGCGCATCGAGGAGGGCCTCGGCTCTCAGGCCCGCTATGCCGGCCGCGATGCCCTGAAGATCCGCGCGAGCCACTAAAACCTGCGACGACAACCGATCCGGACGGCCGCGAAGCGATTCGCGGCCGTTTTTTCGTGGGGCCGCCCTATCTTATCGGAGATGGACACCGCCCTCGCCACGCCGCCGCCGCTCACGATCTACTACGACGGAGCCTGCCCGCTCTGTGCCGCCGAGATTCGCACCTATCGCCGCTGCCGCGGCGCCGAGCGTCTCGCCTGGATGGATGTGAGCCTCGACGGGCCGGCCGAACTCGGCCCCGGCCTGACCCGCGCCGCGGCGCGCGCCCGGTTCCACGTGCGCGACGAGCACGGACGCCTCGTATCGGGCGCGGCCGGATTCTTCACGCTGTGGTCCCACTTGCCCGGATGGCGGTACCTCGCCCCGATACGCCATCTGCCGGGGGTGACGTGGATCGCGGAAGCCGCCTATCGCGGGTTTCTGCCCTTGCGTCCCTGGCTCGCCCGGCGCATCGCGGGGCCCGTCCGCTGCGACGGAGCCTGCGGACCGGAGCCTCGCTGAAACACCCCATGCGCAATCCGTTCCGCCCGTTCTGGCTCCGCCCGCGTCTCCTCGCCTCGCTCGCTCTCACCCTCGTCCTGGCCCTGGTGCTGCCGTTCGAGACCCTTTCGGTCCGGCTGCTGATCGGCTGGTGCCTCGGGGTCGTGGTCTACACGGCGCTGATCGTCTGGAAGGCGGCCGGGCAGAAGCAGGAAGCGATGCGGCAGGAAGCCTCGCGCCTCGACGACAGCGCCTTCGGGATTTCGCTCTTCGCGATCCTGGCGGCGGCGGCGAGTTTCGGCGCGGTGGCGATGCTGGTGTTCGGCCAGCACGACGACGACACCGCCCGGCTCGCCCATCTCGGGCTGGCCGCCGCGACCATGCTGTGCGCCTGGGTCTTCGTGCAGGTGGTCTTCACCGTGCACTACGCCCATCTCTATTACGGCGATGCGGGCGAAGGCGACGCGCGGGGCGGCCTCGATTTCAACGGCGACACCAACCCGGATTTCTGGGATTTCCTCTACTTCGCCGCGACGATCGGGGCGACTTCGCAGACCTCCGACACCGCCATCACCACCAAGACGATGCGCCGCGTCGTGACGGTGCAGACGATCTACGCCTACCTGTTCAACACCAGCGTCCTGGCGCTCGCGATCAACATGGCCGCCGGCGTGGCGCAGCATTGAGGAAGGCCCTGTGATAAGGGCTCGCCCGACCCGCCCACCATGGAAGGACGCACCATGCAACCGGATGCGATCACCGCGCAGCTGACTGCGATCTTTCGCGATGTGTTCGGCGATCCGGCCCTCGTGATCACGCCCGACACCAAGGCCGACGACATCGCGGGCTGGGATTCCGGCCGCATGATCGAACTGATCGTCGCCGCCGAATCCGAGTTCGGCATCCGCTTCACCACGCGGGAGGTGGACGGCATGGCCCGGGTGGCCGATTTCGTCGCCATCATCGCGGCCAAGACCGCGCACGCGGCCTGAGCCCCGGCGCGATGTCCCTCGCCTGGCTGCCCGAACCCGCGAACTGGCCGGAGGCGACGGCGCGCGCGGCCGCGGGCGACCTGACCTTCGACGGGTTCGTGACCCTCGCCAACACCCGGCTGACCCCGTCGCGCACCAACCAGCTCGATCGGTTGCTGGGCAAGGCCTTCCCGGCGGCGCCACCGGCCGGGCTCGGGACCAGGCCGGTGCGGCTCGCGATCCTGTCCTCCTCCACGATCTCGCATCTGCTGCCGGCGATCCGGGTCGGCGCCCTGCGCCGCAGGATCTGGGTCGAGACCTACGCGGCGCCGTTCGGCGCCGCCCTGCAGGATCTCGTCGATCCGGCCTCGGGCCTGCAGGCCTTCGGGCCCGATACGGTGCTGTTCGCCTTCGATGCGCCTCACCTGACGGGGCTGGGGCCCGACGCGGCCATCGCCCATCTGCGCGAACTCTGGCGCATGGCACGGGAGCGGTTCGGCTGCGCCGTGATCCAGCAGACGCTGCTGCCGGTGGCGCTGCCGCTCCTCGGGTCCAACGAGCATCGGCTGCGGGGCTCGCGTCACGACGCCATCTCGGAGATCAATCACGCGATCCGTGCGGCGGCGGATGCGGACGGCGTCGACCTTCTCGCGCTCGACGATCAGGCCGCCCGCCATGGCCGCGACGCCTGGCACGATCCGGTGTGGTGGCTGCGCGCCAAGCAGGAGGTGTCGCCGGGCGCCGCCCCCGCCTATGGCGACCTCGTCGGACGCCTGTTGGCGGCGGGGCAGGGCCTGTCGAAGAAGTGCCTGGTGCTCGACCTCGACAATACGCTCTGGGGCGGGGTGGTGGGCGATGACGGCCTCGCCGGCCTCGTGCTCGGCCAGGGCAGCGCCGAGGGCGAGGCCCATCTCGGCCTCCAGGCCTATGCCCGCGACCTCGCGGCGCGCGGGATCATCCTGGCGGTCGTCTCGAAGAACGACGAAGCCAACGCCCTCGAAGTCTTTGACCATCATCCCGAGATGCTGCTGCGGCGCGCCGACATCGCGGCCTTCTTCGCCAACTGGGACGACAAGGCGCAGAACCTGCGCCGGGTGGCGGCCACCCTGGGGATCGGCCTCGAAGCCCTGGTCTTCGTCGACGACAACCCGTTCGAGCGCGAGCTGGTGCGATCCGAACTGCCGATGGTGGCCGTGCCCGAGCTGCCCGAGGACCCATCCGGCTACGCCGACCGGATCGCGCAGGCGGGCTATTTCGAGGCGCTCGGCATCACCGAGGAGGACCGCGCCCGCACGCGCCATTATGCGGCCAATGCCGAGAGAGCGACGGCGGTGGCGCAGGCCGCCGACCTGCCGACCTATCTCGCCGGCCTCGACATGCGCCTGATCTGGCGCCCGTTCGACGCGCTCGGCCTGCCCCGCATCGTCCAGCTCGTCAACAAGACCAACCAGTTCAACCTGACCACCCGGCGCACCACCGAGGTCGAGATACGCGCGCTGATGGACGATCCGGACGCGATCGGCCTGCAGTTCCGCCTCGTCGACCGACTCGGCGACAACGGCATGATCGGCGTCGTGATCGCGCGCCGCACACGACCCACCGGGTTCACCATCGACACCTGGCTGATGAGCTGCCGCGTGCTGGGGCGGCGCGTCGAGGCGGCGATGCTCTCCGTGCTGGTGGAATCCGTGGCCGAGCGGGGCGGCGACCATCTCGTCGGGCTGTACCGGCCGAGCCCGAAGAACGCGATGGTGGCCCGGCTCTATCCCGACCTCGGCTTCGCGGCTCTTGCATCCGAGCCGGACGAGGCGCGCTTCGGCCTCGACCTGTCGGCCTACGTGCCGGAGCCGAGCCCGATCCGCAGCGCGCGCGGCTGAGGCGCGGGGGCGGGCAGGGGGCCGGCTTCCAACCGGCGGCCCGTCGACCACAGCCGCTCGCCCGCTGGGCCGGTGACGAGTAGGCCCATCATCAGATCGCGGTAGGTGGCCGGAATCTTCGCCGCCACCCAGACGCGCTGCCACGCCTCGCGCACCGAGAGGTCGGCGTCGCACCAACCATGGCGGAAGTGGCCGATGGCGGCTCCGACCCGGTCGCCGCGAAAATCCGCCGGAATCCAGACCCAGGCCGAGAACACATGGACCGCGTCCGCATCGAGCCGATCGGTGCGTTCGCGGCGCCCGAACACGTTGGGCGCCTCGCCCGGCGGTCCGAGGACGTGGCGCGCCGCCAAGCCGGGAAGTCCGGCCATGGCCAGCAGGTTCGGCGAGGCTGGCGCGGACAGGGGCGCCGGCAGGCCCCTGGCCAGCGCATGGGTGCGGCGACAGAGATCGAGCCAGGATGCGAGGTCGATGTCGTAGGCCGTCTCGTAGGGGGCAAAGCGCCGGATGTGACCGATCATCAGCGTCGCGTCGTGGCGCGTCACCGTCCCGGCCAAGGCCTCCCGGTCCGGCCTGCGCACAGCGAGGAGCTGGCCCGGCCCGTGTCGCCGCACCGCGCGGGCAAGGGCGGCGACGGCGTCCGGCTCCTCCTCCGCATCGCCCTTGCGGACGAAGACCTTCTCACCCTCGGCGAGGTCCTCCAGCAGGCGCCGCTTGAGATAGGCGACCTTGCCGACCTCGCGCCGGTGGATCGCCGCCGGTTGCGTCGTGCCGACGAAATCCGAGGTGTTGTAGGCGAAACCGTAGCGGCGGCTGCGGCAATACAGGCGCCCGGTCGCGGCCACGAGCACCTCGAGGTCGTCGGCACCGCCATATTCCGAGAAGTCCGTCTCGAGGGCATGGACGAGGTTGGCGATCGGCGCGGAGGAAAACCGGAACAGGCCCAGCGGCTCGGCGCCGCAATAGCGCTGAACCAGCCCGAACTCGCAATTGTCGCCGACGCTCTCGAAGGCCTGGACGAGGTCGCGTGCGGGCAGGAACGGGGCGGCGGGGACGGTCTCGCGGTGTCGGATCAACCTCATGCGGCAGGGCATAGCGGCCCGGCCGCACGCTCTCAAGGCGCTCTCACGGCGGCGCCCGCCAGCACTGCCCGGTCTCGAGCGACTGAATCTCCAAGACGACACGCGCCATTATCCTGCCGGAACCTGATCCGGGATGTCCTGACGCCGCGGTTCCTGCCCGAAATCGTCCGCCACCACGCTCTTTGCGTGCGGAGGTGGATGAACCTCTCCTCAATGCGCCGCCTCCACCGCCTCACGCGCCGCCTTGCGATCGGCGGCATCGGCCTGCGGCGCATCCTGAACCGCCGGCGCCGCCTTGGAACGGCACAGGGAGATCAGGATCGGGAAGTGGTCGGAGCCGATGTGAGGCAGGCGCTGAAGGTCCACGAGCAGAAAGTCGTCGCTGAAGAACACGTGATCGAGGGGCCAGCGCAGCATCGGCCATTTGGCGTTGAAGGTCGGGTAGAGGCCGCGCCCGATCCGCGGATCGAGCAAGCCGCCGATAGTCTGGAACAGGGCGTTGGTCTTCGACCACGCCACGTCGTTGAGGTCGCCGCCCACCACCGCCGGGCCACCCGCCGCCTTCACCTCGCGCGCCACCATCACCAGTTCGGCGTCGCGGGGGGCGCTGCTCTGTCCCGGATGCGGCGGGCGCGGGTGCACGCCGTAGAATGTGAAGCGCTCGCCCGAGCGCAGGGTGACGCCGGTGCGCACCGACGGCACGTCGTCCTGCAGCAGGAAACGCACCTGGGGGTCGGTGAGGGCGAGCCGGGAATAGAACATCAGCCCGTAGGTGTTGCCCTGGGGCTGGGCCACCACATGGGGGTAGCTGGCCCGCAGGGGCGCGAGCGCCGCCGCCCAGGTGGCATCGGTCTCCAGCAGCAACAGCAGATCGGGGTCGTGCCGCGCCACGAGGTCGAGAAGGGCTGCATGGTCGCGGTTCGACTCGAGCACGTTGGCGATCAGGATCGAGACGGTGGCGGCCTCGCCGCAGGCGGAGGGCGCCGCCGTCACCGCCTGCGGCGAGGCCGCCGGCGTGAACGGGTAGATGCGCGACACCTGGTAGGCTAGGGCTGCGATCAGGGCAGCGATCAGGACCCATCCCGCACCGTCGCGGGACAGGATGAGCAAGGCCGCCACAACCGGCACGATCATCGCCGCGATCTGCAATCTCGGAAAGTCGAAGGTGCGGATGAACCCGGAATTGCTGGGAATGAAGGGAAGCAGCGTCGCTGCCACGAGGATCGCCCCCAGGACCTTCACGCCGATGATCAATGCCGCCAACCGTCCGTCCTCGCGCTACCGCCCCATCGTCGCGACCCGGGAAGTCCTGACGACCCGGGAAGTCCTGATGACCCAGGAAGTCCTGATGACCCTTGCCGTCACCGAGCGTTCCCAAACGCCCCAGCGGTGGAATGGTGCCGGTGGCGCGCAGATCGCCGAGGCCAGCCGTGCAGCCTGATCCCCTGGTGGAGGCCGCCGCGCAGGCGCGCGTCGACGCGCTGCTCGCCCTGATCGCGGCGGGCGCCCCCTTGCGCGAAGACGGCGCGCCGCTCGACCTCCACGGCCTGCGCCTCGGGCGCGAAGCCCTCGCCGCCCTGGCGCGCGAGCCCGCGCCCGCGTGGCGGGATCCCAAGAACGGCGGGCTCGACCTCGCCGGGGCGGATCTGTCCGACGCCCATCTCGAAGACACCGATCTGTCCGGTGCCAACCTCGCGGGCGCGCGCCTGTCCGGGGCGCTGGCCCGCTCGGCGCGGTTCGTCGGCGCAGTGGTCGAGGAAGCGGATTTCAGCGGGGCCGACCTCAGCGGCGCACGCTTCACCGACATCGCCGGGGGCGAGGCCAATTTCGACGACGCCATGCTGGAGGACGCGCATTTCGGCAACGCCGCCATGCGCTTCGCCAAGCTGCGCCGTGCGCTCCTCGACGGGGCGAACTTCAACGGCGCCGACCTGTGGGGGGCCGACCTCACCGGGGCGGATGCGGATTACACCCATTTCCGCGGTGCGCGCCTCGACGAGGTCAAGCTCGCCCGCGTCAATCTCACCTACGCCGATTTCGAGGGGGCCAGCCTGAAGAAGGCGCAGCTCTCGGAATCGCGCCTGCGCGGCGCCAACCTCACCGGGGTGAAGCTCGACGGGGCCGACCTCTCGGGGGCCGACCTGTCCGATACCAGCCTCGTGCGGCTCAACCTCGCCACCTGCAACCTGCGCCACGCCCGCTTTGCCGGCGCGTGGCTCAACGGCACCCGCATGCGGGTGGAGCAGCTCGGCGGCGCAGTGGGCGAGGAGATCGCCAAGGAATACGAGACGGCCCAATCGAGCTACCTCGCCCTGGAGCAGAACTTCAAGAGCATCGGCAGCCAGGACGCGGCGAGCTGGGCCTACAAGCGTGGGCGCCGCATGGGCCGGCTCCATGCCGGGGCACAGGCGCGGACGGCCTGGACGGAGCGCGCCTGGGTGGCGCTCGCCCGGCATGGCTACCAATGGATCGCCGACCGCTTCGTCGAGTGGCTGTGCGATTACGGCGAGAGCCTGTCGCGGATCGCCCGCGCCTTCGTCATCCTCATCGGCCTCTTCGCCGCACTGTATGGCGTGGCCGGCGGCCTCATCCCCGAGGGCGGCGACGGACGCCCGACCTACAATCCCCTCGATCTCGTCAGCTACAGCGCCCTCAACATGATGACGGCCAACCCGCCCGAGATCGGCGTCAAGCCCATCGGCCGCTTCACCAACCTGCTGGTGGGCGTCGAGGGCGCCGCCGGGATCATCCTCATGGGCCTGTTCGGCTTCGTCCTGGGCAACCGGCTGCGGCGCTGACGCGTTTGCGTGCGCCGGGTGCCCGTCACGCGCCATCGCCCTCCTTCCCGATCCCAGCCTCAGGCCCCGTCATGAACACCGCTCCTTCTTCGCGTCCGGCTCGCGGCTGGCGTGGTTCGCGCGTGCTCGGCACCCTGCCGAGCTCCCCCGTCGCCCTGGCGCTCATCGGCATCGCGGTGGCCGCCGGCATCGCGAACTACCTGGTCGGGGAGACGGGCCGGTCGGAGACGGCACGCCAGCATGCCGTCCTCAGCCAGAGCGAGCACCTGCTCTCCAACATGGTCGAGCTGGAAACCGGCATGCGCGGCTACATGCTGTTCGGCGCCGAGGAATACCTCGAACCCTACGAGGCCGCCCAGGCCACGCTCGGCGGCCAGCTCGATGCCCTCGATGCGCTGACGCGGGATGAGGTGGTGCCGGGCAACGATCCCGGCCGTCTGCGCGCCTTCGTCGACGCCAAGCGGACCTTCGCCGCGCGCGTCATCGCCCTGCGACGGACGGATGGCTACGACCCCGCCATCGCGCTGGCGCAGACCGGCGAAGGCAAGCGCACGATGGACGGGGTCCGCGCGGCCACGAAGGCGCTGCAGGACCATGCCGACGCGACCCTGGTCCGCATCGAGGGTCAGGACCGTGCCTGGTCCCTCGTGCTGCTGCTGCTGTCGATCGGCTCGGCGCTGGCCGCCGTGGGTCTGCTCGCCCGCCTCGCCTTGGTACGCCGGCGCGAAGAGCAGCGGATCGCGGCCCTCCTCGACGGGGTGTTCGCCAACGCCCCCGTCGGGCTCGGCTTCCTCGATCGCGACTACCGGTTCCGTCACATGAACCGGGCCTTGGCCACCATGAACGAGCGCGGGTTCGGGGCCGATCTCGGGGCACCGATCTGGGCGATGCTGCCGACCCTGCGGGATCTGCTGACCCCGAAGCTCGCCGCCGCGCGCGATGCCGGCCTCGTCACCACCAACGTCGACGTGGCGGTGCCGACCCCGAGCGCCCCGCGCGGGGTGCGCCACTTCCAGATGAGCTTCTATCCCCTGCTCGGCCGGGGCGGCGATGCGGCCGCGCCCACCGAGGGTGTCGGCCTCGTCGTCTCCGACGTGACCCTGAGCAAGCTCGCCGAGGAGCGCATGCGCCACAACGAGGAGCGGTTCCGCTCGCTCACCGAGGCCACCTCGGCCATCGTCTGGACGACGACGCCCGAAGGCGGCTTCGAAGTCACCCCGTCGGAATGGACGCGCTTCACCGGCCAGACCCCGCAGGCGGCCGCCGGCTACGGCTGGCTCGAAGCGATCTGCCCCGAGGACCGCGAGCGGACCAACGCGGCCTGGAGCCGGGCGGTGGAGTCCCTGTCGCCCTACGAGATCGAGCACCGCATCCGGCGCAACGACGGAATATGGCGCTTCATGGCGGCCCGCGCCGTGCCGATCCTGGAGGAGAACGGCAGCATCCGCGAATGGGTCGGCGCCCATACCGACATCACCGCGCGCAAGGAGGCGGAACTGGCCCTGGAGACGGCCAAGGAAGCGGCCGAGGAGGCCAACCGCGCCAAGAGCCAGTTCCTCGCCAACATGAGCCACGAGCTGCGCACCCCGCTCTCGGCGGTCATCGGCTACTCGGAGATGCTGCAGGAGGAGATGGAGGATCTCGGCGAGGAGAGCCTCCTCGTCGACATGCGCAAGATCGAGGCGAATGCCCGCCACCTCCTCGGCCTCATCAACGACGTGCTCGACCTCTCGAAGATCGAGGCCGAGCGCATGGAGATCTACGCCGAGACCTTCTCGGTCGCAGAGATCGTCCGGGACGTGGCCGCCACCGTCGAGACGCTCATCGACAAGAAGGGCAACACCCTGGCGCTCAACGTCGCCGATGGGCTCGGCGAGGCCCATACCGATCAGACCAAACTGCGCCAGTGCCTCATCAACCTCCTGAGCAACGCGGCCAAGTTCACCGAAGGCGGCCGGATCACCCTGTCGGTGGGCCGGATCGTGCAGGGCGGGGCCGACCGGCTGCGCTTCGCCGTCACCGATACGGGCATCGGCATGAGCCCCGAGCAGCAGGCCAAGCTGTTCCAGCGCTTCACCCAGGCCGACGCCTCGACGACCCGACGCTTCGGCGGCACCGGCCTCGGCCTCGCCATCACCCGCGCCTTCGCCGAGATGCTCGGCGGCACCATCGACGTGACGAGCCAGGAAGGGGTCGGCACCACCTTCACCCTCGATGTGCCGGCGGCCTATGTCAGCACCTCGCCGATGGAGGCGGTGCGGCACGAGCTCACCGGGTCGCACCGCGCCCTCGACGTGCTTCCGGCGTCCGGCGGCCATGTCCTCATCATCGACGACGACGCGGCGACCCGTGATCTCCTCGCCCGCTTCCTGGAGAAGGACGGCTTCGTCGTCGCCACCGCCAGCGACGGACGCGAGGGCGTCGAGCGCGCCCGCACGCTGCGGCCCCGGGTCATCCTCCTCGACGTGACCATGCCGCGGATGGACGGCTGGTCGGTGCTGCGGACCTTGCGGGCGGACCCGGACCTCGGCGCGACCCCGATCATCATGGTCACCGTGCTCGACGAGCAGAACCTCGCCTTCTCGCTCGGGGCCACGGACTACCTCCAGAAGCCGATCGAGTGGGGTCAGCTCAAGACCGCGATGGAGCGCTTCAAGCCCTCCGAGCACGAAGGCCCGGTGCTCATCATCGACGACGATCCGGATGCGCGCGAACGCATGGCGGCGATGCTGACCCGCGAGGGCTGGCGGGTGGCGGCGGCCGAGAACGGCGTCGCCGGCCTCGAGGCCTTGGCGGCCAAGAAACCCTGCCTCATCCTCCTCGACCTGATGATGCCGGAAATGGACGGCTTCGGCTTCCTGCGCGCGCTGCGTGCCCGGCCCGAATGGCGCGACATCCCCGTGGTGGTGCTCACCGCCAAGGACATCACCGCCGAGGACCGCCGCCGTCTGGCGGGGCAGGCCGACCGCGTGCTGCAGAAGGGCCGCCTCAGCCTCACCGACCTGTCGGAATCCCTGCGCTCGCTGGTCTCGCCGGGGGTGTGAACGAGGCGATCATGGTGCCGGATGGGTCATCCGGCACCATGATCGCGATAGCTTCCTCAATGGAGGACATCCGACCGTTGGCCCCCTCGCCGCATCCGCTCGCGCCCCCCTGCAGACCTTGGGGACCTTGGGGACCTTGGATCATCGGTTAGAGGACGGGCGGAACAGCTCGTTTTTCGCGCATCATCGCCAGCCAGCGGCGACGCAGGGTGACGGAGCGCTCGGGGTAGCGTTCGTCGCAGAAAGCGATCGTCGTCAGCCGATCGGTGCGGAACACCCGAAAGTCCTGTCTCAACTCGCACCAGGCCATGACCATGCGGATGGTCGCAACGTAGCCGACCATGAACGGGTGGATGATGCGTTCGCTCACCGCCCCGGTTTCATCGACGTAGCCGATGTCGAGCTTACGGCCTTCGCGGCACCACATCCGCAAGCGGGCAATGTCGATAGGGTCGTCCTCGCGACGGCGCGCCGGCGGAGTTCCGATCGCAGGATCATCGATGACCGGCCGCAAGTCCTCGGGCACGATCGCTGCGATCTTGGCGAGCACGCTCAGCGCGGCGCGCGCCAGCCCCGCATCGGCATGGGCGACCACCCATTGGGCGCCGAGCGCGACCGCCTCCACTTCGTCCGTCGTCAGCATGAGCGGCGGCATGTCGAAGCCGCGCTCCAGGACATAGCCCACCCCCGCCTCGCCCCGGATCGGCACGCGCTGGGCGACCAGCGCATCGATGTCGCGGTAGATGGTGCGCTTGCTCGTCTCGAGTTCGGTGGCGATCCGGTCGGCGGTCAGCGGACCAGATGCGCGGCGCAGCACCTGGATGATCTCGAACAGGCGATCGGCGCGGCGCATGGCCTCGAGGCCCGCTGGTCGGCAGCCCTAGGACAGCGCCACCAGGATCGCGCACGACATCAGGCTGCCGGTGACGAAGAACGGGGCGTTGAGGGCCGTGTACGCGAAGGGGCGCGGGAAGAGCGGGTTGATCGCGATGTTGAGGGTCATCGGAACGAGATAGCCGATACCCACGAGGGCGCCCAGCAGAAGGGCGTCGCCGTATGTCGTGATGCCGAGCGCGCGCAGGAGGACGGCGCTGGTCGCGATGGTGACTGCGGTGCACGCGAAAGGACCGGCGAGGGAGAGGGGGCCAGAGCTCTTCTGCGGTCGGTCGGCGATGCCGAGCACGACCGGGTAGTACTTGCCGACGAGCCCCACGAACCAGGCGGCCCCAAGCAGGAAGTGGGCGACGCTGGCGACTCCGACGGCGAGCCAGTTCACGTGGGAGAGAGCGTCGATCATGGGTCCTGCTTCCTTGCGCCGGCGTTGCCGAGGACCCTTCGATAGCGCAGCGCTGTGGCCACCGTGGTGTCAGCAGCGGTGGTGCACCAAGCCGGTTTCGTAGCCTCAACCGGATCGGTCTCAGCCGGGGACGGCGTCGGTCGAACGAACGCTGACCAGACATCTCAGACGTTCAGGCAAGACGACCCTCCGTCGGCCTCCGACCTCGGACAAGGATGTCCGCGCGAGCGTCGCCAGTAGACTTCAACCGCGCTCGACCGGCCGCACGATCATGCTGCCACCGACCTTCCGGTCGCCGGCGCGAGACGGGGCATTTCGGGGGCCTGTGCGCTCGGCGCGTCGACACGCTTCGAGAACGTCAGGGCTGCGTCGAGGGCGCCGTTGAGCGAGGTGACGAGCACGTCGGCCGAGACGGTCCGGCGCAGGCGGTCGAGGGTGGAGGGATCGCGTTCGCGCCAGAACCCGACCAGGACCTTGACGCCGGGGACCGCTTGGCGCGCCTGACGGACGTTGAGGCGGATCTGCGAGAGGCTGACCGGCTCCAGGTAGGAAAAGCACACCAGGGCGATGCCGTCCGTCGCCGCGGGACGCTCGCCCTTGCGCAGGGCGGCCATGGAGATGACCTGCGACGCCAGCCCGTGCTGGCCGAGAATCTGGCTCAGCATCAGGGTCGCCGCCTCGTCGAAGGGACCCCGGCTCGACACGCACAGGACCGGGCAGGGGCCGCGCCAGTTCAGGGCGAGTTCGGCCTGGGTCCGCACGATGGCGGCGACCTGGCGGTCGGGTCCCACCGCGGCGACGGCGGCGTAGGTCTCGGTGTTGCCGGCCTTCGCCCGACCGGCCTTCGCCCGGCGCACCGGCTTGATGCCGAGGCGCGCCACGACTGTGCGCAGAGCGGTGCCGACCTCGTCCTGGCGTTCGCGGTCGAGGGTGCCACGAGCCAGATCCTCCTGCGCCAACAGGAGACCGGCCAGCACGACCTCGTCGTAATAGGTCACCAGCGCACGGGCCTTGAGGAACAACTCGCCCTGGTCGATGGCCTCGGCCGGGTCGCCCGCCAGCATGCGCTGATAGAAGATCTCCGGCGGCGACAAGGCGGGCTGGTCGCCCAGAATCACGTCGAGGAACCACAGGCGCTCGATGTGGCGCCCGAGCACCACGAGGCAGACGGTGATCGGCGTCGCCAGGACGAGGCCGATCGGCCCCCACAGGAAGGCCCAGATCGTCGCCGACAGGATCACCGCGATGGGCGAGAGCCCGGTGGAATGACCATAGAGCAGGGGCTCGATCGCGTGGCCGGCCACCGGCTCCACCACGAGGAACAGGGCCGCCGTGGCGATCACCATGGTCCAGCCCGGGTCCACCGCCGCGGCCACGACGAGCGGCAGCAAGGCGCTGATGGCCGCGCCGACATAGGGCACGAACCGCAGGATCGTGGCGAGCACGCCGAACAGGATCGGGTTGGGCACCCCGATCCACCACAGGCCGGTGCCGATGACGATGCCGAAGGCGATGTTGAGGACGAGCTGCGCCAGGAAGAACCGGCTGAGGCGGCTCGCCGCGTCGTCGATGGCCGCCGTCGTGCGCCGCAGATCGCCCGAGCCCGCGAGCCGGATCGCGCGATTGCGCAGGTCCTCGCGCTGCAGGAGGATGAAGATCGTGAAGATCAGGATCAATCCGGTGGTCGCCAGTGGATGAAGGATCGGCTCGACGAGGGTGCCGAGCGTGCCCAGCAACCCGGCCTTGGCCGCCGCGATCTGGACGTGGAGCGGGTGGGCGACGCTGCCGGCGGCCCCCTGTGGCGCGCTCTCCTTCAGGTCGGGCTGCAACTCGGTACCGAGGTCCTGCACCATGTCGATCATGCGCGACAGGGTACCGCTGCCGGCGGTGGCCTCCTTCAGCGAGCCGATTTTTTCACGCATCGTGACTTGGTAGCGGGGCAGGTCGGAGGCGAGCTGCGCCGCCTCGTTGGCGATCAGCAGGCTTACCCCGAGCAGCGCCCCGAACGCGGTCACCACCACGAGGAGCACGGCCACGGCGCGCGGCAGTCGCAGGCGCCGCAGCAGGCGCACCCCCGGCACGAGGACGAAGCTGAGCAGGATCGCCAGCGTCACGGGGACGAAGATGTCGCGGCCGAAATAGAGCGCCGCCGCGATGGTGATCACGAGGAGGCAGGAGGCCAGGGTCGTGAACACCGGCATCGCCTGCCGCAGGAGGCGGGCGGTGATGGGATCGTCGCTCATGGGTGCAGGATCTCGTCCGGGGGAGCGACGTGCGCTTGGTTACGCGACAGGGTCGGGTGGGGGCAGGGACCAGGCCCGGCGCTGCCGGGAGGCACCGGTTCTCAGGCGGCCGAAGCAGGCACCCCGACCGCGGCGTTGATCTGGGTGAGCAGTTTCGAGAAGTCCACGGGCTTGGGATGGTAATCGTTGCAGCCGGCCTGGATCGCCTTGTCGCGGTCCCCCGACATGGCGTGGGCGGTGAGCGCGATGATCGGAATCCCCTTCGTGTCGCTGCCGGACTTGAGGACGCGGGCGGCCGACCAGCCGTCGAGAATCGGCAGGTTCATGTCGAGCAGGATCACGTCGGGGCGCCCAGTGCGGGCCTGCTGCACGCCGGCCTCGCCATCATGGGCGAGGATGACCTCATAGCCGCGCCGCTTCAGACGGCGGGACAGGAAGTCCCAGATCTCCTCATGGTCCTCGACCAGCAGAATCTTGATCATGTGCCCGTGCTCCCCGTCGTCCGTCACCGCACCCGGCCCCAGATCCGCCCCCATGCCCATACCGGGCGGAGGCGGCGCAAGACATGTGCCCTCACCGTGCTGTGAACGCACGACCCGGGCGAACGGTCCACTTCGCCGGCAAGGATCGTGTTGCGCTGCCGCGACGGCCGGTCGCGCCGGCTTTCCGGGCCATTGTCCGGCACAATGCGGCCGCGGCCGCCACCTGTGTTACGCTTATCGCTTCGGGATGACCCGGCCGGACCCCAAGCCCCGCCGATCCGCCCAGGGTCGACGTCGCAACGCGGGATCAGCCACGCATCCCCCTGAAGGATCGGGCGGACCATGATCGAATTCTTCGACCGCAAGGGCCAGCCGGCGGCCTATTGCCACGATGGCCGCTCCCTCTACCTGTGGGACGGAAGGGCGGTGGCCATCCTCGAGGACGACGCGGTGTTCGACTATGCGGGGCGGCATATCGGCTGGCTCGATGATGGCTGGATCCGCGACGCGGAGGGCAAGTGCCTGCTCTACGAGTCGGACGCGATCCGCGGTCCGGCCAAACCGGTTCGTGGGGTGAAGACGTCTCCGGGTGCACGCGGGCCGCGCCCGACCCGGGGGACGATGCAGGCCGCTCCGCCTCGCCCCGCGCGCTCGGAAGCCTGGTCGGAGCGGACGTTTCTCGACCTGATCTGAGAATCTTCATCCGGCTTGCCGGGAAGCTGTCAGCTATACACGGGGCCGATGCGGGTTCTGCGGCAAGGTCAGATCGGTGTCTCGCCTGTTGTCCAGTGGAACAGAAACGTGGCCGGGATGCCGCAGCCCACAAGTGCTGCGTGATATTTCCGAATACAGGGCAAAGACAGCATTGCGGGCCATGGCCGCCTTCCGCTAAAGCCGGCCCATGTCAGACCTCGGAACCTTGCTCGACCGCCTGAAGGGCGCTCAGCGCGATCTCATCCTCGAAGCGGCCAAGTTCGCCATGCTACCTCCCGACAGCATGCTGCGGCGGGTCGCCGACCTCGAGAACACCATCGCCGCCGTCGAGGCGCTCATGGACGAGCAGGCGCACAAACGCGGCCACGCCGACGACTGATCGGAATGCCGACGACGCGGCGGCCTGTGATCGAGACGCCCGACGGTCGCTACATCATCGTGAACGGACGGCTCTGGCGGCGCACGCGGCCCGACCTCGCAGAGGCCGAGCGTTCGCAGCTCGTCGCCGCACTGATGGACGCGCGCCGTGCGGTGAAGGCGGCCAAGCAGGCCGACGACGCGGACGCGCTCCGCGCGGCGCGGGCCGGAGTGGATGCCGCCAAGCATGGGCTGGGCGAGCGCGGCCCGGTCTGGTGGACCGACGGCACCCCCGACCTCAACCGGCGCATGGCGCGCAACACGCCCTATGCGGCCTGGTATGCGCAGCAGGACGGCGCCGAACCCGCACCCGAATAGCGACGCCAGACTGGACCGGCTGCCTCGCATCGCCTATATCGAAGCTGCGATTGATGACCGGTTCGTAATAACGTTTCAGGACCCGGAGGGCAGTACTCCGGCGCCTCCACCATGAGCCCATCATGCGCCTGGCGCAGGGTGGTCTTCTGATGGGGGCGAAATAGGATCGACTGGGCGGTAAAGGGATCGCGAGTTTGCTGCCACTTCGGTGGGAGACAATGCGGTTGTCGGTAAGGACTCGACCGGTTCGACGCAGGTAACCCCTGTTTCGGGCATTTGGCCAAAACTCTAAATGCCAACGATAACGTTGTCATGGATGCCCGCCTCGCGGCGTAAGCATCTTGCGGTAGGGTAACCGTCGAAACAGAACCCGGAGCTTCGGCTCCGGGACCCACCTTTTCCCTCGTCCGGTACCGCGGCCCGCTCGAGGGCCTTATGCGACCCGACGAATCCCGGGCGGCGTGAACCCACGCTCGACGATGATCTCCATCCCATCGGCGACGGGAACGCCCAGGACCCGGACCGCGACGCGCAGGCCGCTGCGGCGCGCACTCGGATCGAGATCGGACAAAACATCTCCCGTTTCAGCGCCGGCGACGGCTCCGCCCGCGTGGCGGCGTGGTCTCGGGCGCCGTTCCCAAGCCCGATCGTACCGCATCGCGAAAAACTTCGCGGTAGAGGGTTGCCAAGCTGAAACGGAGATTCTAGACACCGGCTCCCGACCGGAGCGGCCCACAGCCAACCCGGTCAGGCAGGCGCCCGTAGCTCAGCTGGATAGAGCACCAGACTACGAATCTGGGGGTCAGAGGTTCGAATCCTTTCGGGCGCGCCAGTTTTCTCTTTATGAAGTCCGGGTTTATCCGCCCTGCACTGTCGACGTTGGAGCGGTGGATTGCAGTCGGTCTGCAATCCCGGCTCGCGGTGATTTCCTCCAATTTGACATTGCCTGATCTGTCAGAGACCGCGTGCGGTCTCTGCCGCGGGTATCGGCTTGAGCGCGTGGCCGGCGATCGGGCTGCCGTCGTTCGCTGAGCACCGTCTCGCGCCGATGGCCTCGATCGGCGAATGCGACGGGGCTGCGAAAGCCCCGCCTATCAACCCCCCGAACACGCAACACTTCGTCAGCAGGCGGCGACGTTGACCGCGAGGCCGCCGAGGGACGTTTCCTTGTACTTGGCCTGCATGTCGGCGCCGGTCTGACGCATGGTCTCGATGACCTCGTCGAGGGTGACGCGATGGATGCCGTCGCCGCGGAGCGCCAGGGACGCGGCCACCACCGCCTTGTTGGCGCCAAACGCGTTGCGCTCGATGCACGGGATCTGGACGAGGCCACCGATCGGATCGCAGGTCATGCCGAGATGGTGCTCCATGGCGATCTCGGCGGCGTTCTCGATCTGGCCGGCACTGCCGCCGAGGAACGCGGCGAGCCCGGCCGCGGCCATGGCGGCGGCCGAGCCGACCTCTCCCTGGCAGCCGACCTCCGCGCCCGAGATCGAGGCCCGGCGCTTGATTAGGCCGCCGATGGCCGTGGCCACCAGCAGGAATTCGCGCCCGCGCGCATCCGACCAGCCCGGGCAGAAATCGCGGGCGTAGCGCAGCACCGCAGGCACGATGCCGGCGGCCCCGTTGGTGGGGGCGGTGACGACGCGTCCCCCCGCCGCGTTCTCCTCGTTGACGGCGAGGGCGTAGAGGCTGATCCAGTCGACGATCTCATGGGCCGGGCGGCAATTGAGATGGCGGCTCGCCTGCAGATCGTCGTGCAGGCGCTTGGCGCGCCGCCGCACCTTGAGCCCGCCGGGCAGTTCCCCGTCCTGGTGCAGGCCGCGCTCGATACAGGCGAACATCGCGTCGCGGATCGCGTCGAGGCCGGCATCCACCGCCTCGGGCGCGCGCAGGCCCTCCTCGTTGGCGCGCTGGAGTTCGGCGATGGTCAGGCCGGTGCGGGCGCACAAGGCGAGCATCTCCGCGCCGCTCCCGAACGGCATCGCGACATCGGCGGTCCGGCCCGGCGCGGTTTGCGCGTCCGTGACCACGAAGCCGCCGCCCACCGAGTAGTAGATCGCCTCGTCGAGGAGCGCGTCGCCCGCATCGTAGGCGCGGAACCGCATTCCGTTGGTGTGGAGCGGCAGCACCTCGGTGAAGTTGAAGGTCAGGTCCGCCTCCGGATCGAAGGCCGGCCCGCCGAGCCCGATCCGACCCGCCCGACGCAGGTCGGCGACGTAGCCCGCGACGTGGTCGGGATCGACCCGGGATGGCTCGTGGCCCAGCAAGCCGAGGAAGATCGCCACATCGGTGCCGTGCCCGCGTCCGGTCCAGGCGAGCGAGCCGAAGATCTCGGCGCGGATGCGCGCGACAGGGCCGAGCCCCCGCACCCGATCGCGAAACCGGTGCGCGGCGAGCATCGGCCCCACCGTGTGCGAACTCGACGGGCCGATGCCGATCTTGAAGAGGTCGAAGGCGCTGATCATCGGGTCAGGCTACCACGGCCGGACATTGTGGAGTCGCGGCACCATCGGCCATCCGCGTGGACTTGAAGATCATGTTCGATAAAGGCCGCTCTCGGAGGCCTATTGACAGTGTTGGCCTGGCCCATGACGACGATCTCCGCTCCGACACCGGGGCCGTAGCGCGTTTTCGTGTTCGATGAACCCGGCTCGATTGGAGAACATGCGGTTTCTCGAAAACAAGGCGCCGTTTCGTAACCCCCGGACACGGCGCTGGGCCGGGTGAGCGACCACCAAGCGAGAAGCGGGCCGTGTTCCCGATGAGGGGAGGGCCCGGGATAGGGCACTCGGCCGGGTCGGGGTTATGCCTCCCGCGAGACCGTCCCTGCGGCTGCATCAACACGATTTCTTGTACGGTAGGGCCCTTCCAAAATATGTCATGGAACCGGTGTACGGCTCCGCTCCGAGGTGATAGCCGTCCGGCCAAGACGAGCGAAAGCATGTCATTGCCTCGGCCGATTATAGCACCACGACCTCCACCGTATCGACAGCCCGAGGACATGGAGATGCCTGAGTTTGCAGGGCAGGCTCATCCGGGGCGAATCGTAAGACAATGATCAGAATCGGCGTATGACGAACGAGCGCTCTGCCTCAACGGATTTCAGCCGCGATGCCGGTATGCCTCGGCCCGGACGGAATCGGTCGGGCCTGAAGATCGCCCTGTCGCTCGGGGTGATCGTCTGCGGCGTCGTGGCGATCGCGATCTGGCCGGGACGCGCCTCGGAATTCGCCGGATGGATCGCCTCCAGCGTGCGCGACCGTCTGTCCGCGAGCTCCGACGAGGCGGCGTCCGACGAGGTCGGCGGTCCCGCCAGCACCGTCGCGCGGGTCTTCCGCCCGAGCCCGGCCCAGCGCTCCGCCCTCGACATCGCCCCCGTCAAAGCCATGACGTTCCGGCCCGAAGGCATGGCCGAGGGACGCATCGCCCTCAACGACGACGACAACGTGCCGGTCACCTCGCCCTATGCCGGGCGCGTGACCAAGGTCCTGGTGCGGGCGGGCGACGAGGTGAAGGCCGGCGACATCCTCCTCACCATGGAGGCCACCGACATGGTCCAGGCCCAGAGCGACTATCAGGGCGCGCTCAACACCATCGCCAAGACGACGGCCCTGCTCAAGCTCGACCAGATCATCGCGGTGCGCCAGCAGGAGCTGTTCCAGGCCAAGGCGGTGGCGCTGAAGGATTACCAGTCGGCCCAGAACGACGTGATCGGGGCGCAGAGCGACCTGAAGACCGCCGAAGCGAGCCTCGAGGCGGTCAAGAACCGCCTGCGCATCCTCGGCAAGTCGGATGTGGAGATCGCGGCCTTCGAGAAGAACGGTAAGATGAGCGCGGAGACGCAGATCCGGGCGCCGATCGCCGGCACCATCGTCCAGCGCAAGGTCGGCATCGGACAATACCTGAGCACGTCGGCCGATCCGGTCTTCGTCATCGGCGACCTGTCGACGGTCTGGCTCGTGGCCAACGTGCGCGAGAGCGAGATCCCCAAGATCCGGATCGGCCAGGAGGTCGAGGCGCGGGTGGTGGGCATCGGCACCCGTGTCTTCAAGGCGAAGGTCGACTACATGGCCGCCAGCCTCGATCCGGCCACCCGCCGCCTGTCGGTGCGCAGCGAGGTCGAGAACCCGGACCGGGTGCTCAAGCCGGAGATGTTCGCCGCCTTCACGATCTTCACCGGCCCCGGCGAGACCGCGCCGGCGATCAGCCCGGCGGCGATCGTCTACGAGGGGCGCCGCGCCCATGTCTGGGTGGCCCGCCCGGACGGTACCATCGAGGCGCGCAACGTCACCCTCGGCCTCGTCGGTCAGGGGATGGTGCAGGTGGTGGAGGGGCTGTCGGTGGGCGAGGAGATCGTCACCCGCGGCGCCATCTTCATGGATCGCGCTGCCAGCGGCGAGAAGGCGTCCTGAGCCGCCACGGCTCGGGCCCACGAAACCAAGTCCATGAACGGCCGACCATGATCTCCGCGCGATGAACAGCCTGATCGTCTTCGCCCTGCGCCAGCGCGTGCTGGTGTTCCTGATGTTCCTCGTGATGCTGGCGCTCGGCTATGCCAGCTACACGCAGCTGAACATCGAGGCCTATCCCGACCCGGTGCCGCCGCTCGTCGACGTGATCACGCAGAATCCCGGCCAATCGGCCGACGAGATCGAGCGCTACATCACGATCCCGCTCGAGGTGCAGCTCGCCGGCATCCCCAACGCCACCGTGGTGCGCACGATCTCGCTGTTCGGCCTGTCCGACGTGAAGATCCAGTTCAGCTACGCCTTCACCTACCAGGAGGCGCTGCAGCGGGTGCTCAACCGGCTGTCGCAATTGCCGCCGCTGCCCAACGGCGCCCAGCCGCAGATCTCGCCGACGAGCCCGGTGGGCGAGATCATGCGCTACAAGGTGACCGGTCCGGAGGGATACTCGTCCACCGAGCTCAAGACGCTGCAGGATTGGGTGCTCCAGCGCCGCTTCAAGGCGATCCCGGGTGTGGTCGACGTCACCGCCTTCGGCGGCAAGACCAAGGAATACGAGATCGCGGTCGACCTCAACCGCCTGCAGGCCCAGGGCTTGACCCTGGTGCAGCTCGTCACCGCGCTCAACAATTCGAGCATCAACGTCGGCGGCCAGACCCTCAACGTCGGCGAGCAATCGGCGGTGGTGCGCGGCATCGGCCTGATCCGCGACATGGACGACATTCGCGACACCCTGCTGACGCAGGTGGGCGGCGTGCCGGTGCTGGTGCGCGATGTCGCCGACATCCGGGTCTCGAATGCGCCGCGCCTCGGCATCGTCGGCCATGACGGCCAGAGCGACATCGTCGAGGGCATCGTCCTCATGAGCCGCGGCGGCGAGAGCCTGCCGACGCTCAGGCTGGTCGAGGCGGAGATCGACAAGATCAACGCCAGCGGCATCCTGCCGCCGGAGGTGCGCGTGGAGCGCATCTACGACCGCAGCGGCCTGATCCACACCACGACCCACACGGTGATGCACAATCTCGTCTTCGGCGTGGTGCTGGTCTTCGTGGTGCAGTGGCTGTTCCTGGGGAGCCTGCGCAGCGCGATCATCGTGGCGGCGACGATTCCCTTCGCCCTCGGCTTCGCCATCCTGATCCTGGTCCTGCGCGGCGATTCGGCAAACCTGCTGTCGCTCGGCGCCATCGATTTCGGCCTGATCGTCGACGCCACCGTGATCATGGTCGAGAACGTGTTCCGGCATGTGGCCGAACCCGAGCACGGGGAGGGGCAGAAACCGCCCGGAGGGCTCACCGGCCGGCTCGGTACCATCGCCATCGCGGGCGCCGAGGTGAACCGGGCGATCTTCTTCTCGGCCACGATCATCATCGTCGGCTTCCTGCCGCTGTTCACGCTGAGCGGCGTCGAGGGGCACATCTTCGGGCCGATGGCCAAGACCTACGCCTATGCGCTCGGCGGCGGCCTGCTCGCGACCTTCACGGTCTCGCCCGCGCTTTCGGCGCTGATCCTGCCCAAGCACGTGGAGGAGCGCGACACCCTCGTGGTGCGCCTGCTGCGCTTCGGCCACGTGCTGATCCTGCGCTTCGGCCTGCGCAACAAGGTGCTGTCGCTCCTGGTGGTGGCGGTGGTGCTCGGCGCCTCGGCCATCGCGGCCAAGACCCTGGGCCTCGAGTTCCTGCCCAAGCTGGAGGAGGGCAACCTCTACATCCGCGGCACCATGCCGGCCTCGATCTCGCTGGAGGCGGGCAACGCCTATGTCGAACGCCTGCGCAAGATGATCGCCGAGGTGCCGGAGGTGGTGACCGTCCTGTCGCACCAGGGGCGTCCGGACGACGGCACCGACGCCACCGGCTTCTTCAACGTCGAGATCCTGGCGCCGCTGAAGCCGTTCGACACTTGGCGCAAGGGCATCGACAAGGAGACCCTGGTCCGAGACCTCTCGAAGAAACTCGACGAGGCATTCCCCGGCATCGAGTTCAACTTCTCGCAGTACATCGAGGACAACGTCCAGGAGGCCGCCTCGGGGGTGAAGGGCGAGAATTCCGTCAAGATCTACGGCAACGACCTCAACGAGCTGACGCGCACCGCCGAGGCGGTCAAGGCCACCCTGTCGAAGATCCCGGGCATCGCCGACCTCTCGGTGTTCGCCTCCCTCGGGCAGCCGACGGTGCGCATCGACATCGATCGGCGCAAGGCCGCGCGCTACGGCCTCGCCCCCGGCGACGTGAACACCACGGTCCAGGCGGCCATCGGCGGCCAGACCGCCGGCGACCTCTACGAATACGGTTCCGACCGGCATTTCCCCATGCGGGTGCGCCTCGCGCCCGAATACCGCCGCAGCCTGGAGACCATCCGCAACATCACCATCGGGGCCACCAGCCCGGCCGGTGGCGTGATCCAGGTGCCGCTCTCCGAGATCGCCACCGTGGAGCTGACCTCGGGCGCGGCCTTCATCTACCGCGAGAACCAGGAGCGCTACATCCCGGTGAAGTTCTCGGTGCGCGGGCGCGACCTCGGCGGCGCCGTGCTGGAGGCGCAGGCCCGGATCGCCTCCGACGTGACGCTGCCGGCCGGCTTCCACCTCGAATGGGTCGGCCAGTTCACCAACCTGCAGGACGCGGTCCAGCGCCTGACCATCGTGGTGCCGGTGACGATCGCACTGATCGCGCTGCTGCTCTACATCAACTTCTCCTCGCTCACCGACATGCTGCTGACGCTCAGCGTGATCCCGATGGCGATGATCGGCGGCATCTTCGCCCTGTTCCTGACGATGACCCCCTTCTCGATCTCGGCGGCCATCGGCTTCATCGCCCTGTTCGGCATCTCGACCATGGAGGGCGTGATCCTGCTCTCCTATTACAATCAGCTCATGGACGAGGGCTGGCAGAGGGGCGCTGCGGTCTGGCACGCGGCCAATGTGCGCATGCGCCCGGTGATGATGACCTGCGTGGCGGCCTGCGTCGGCCTGCTGCCGGCGGCGATCTCCACCGGCATCGGCTCCCAGGTCCAGAAGCCCCTGGCCCTCGTGGTGGTGGGCGGCATCCTGCTCGCCCCGAACCTGATCCTGGTGGTGGTGCCGATCCTGATCTCGCTGTTCTCGCGCCGTCGTCCGACACCCGGGGCGCGGCCTCCGAGCGCCGCCCATGCTGCGGCGCACGCGGAACACGCGTGATGCCTGAGACACATCCGGGTAAAAGCGTCGTTCACGACGCACTCGTCACGTTGACTCGGGCGTGCCCCCGTCGCCTCTACGAGCGACGGACGGCGGACGGGATCGGCCCTAAGATGCGACGCAACCCAGACGCGCCCGGCGCTCCGTTCCTCACGGCACGCCTCCTGCGCACGGCCTGCGCCGCGGCGCTGACGGTGGCGCTGGCCGGCTGCGTCGTCGGCCCCGACTTCGTGCCCCCCACCGATCCGCCGGTGATCCGCTACACCAAGGAGCCGCTCGTCAACCCGAGCGCCACCGATTCCATCACGACGAAGCAGGGCGGCTCGGCCGACCAGAACTTCATCTCCGGCGCCGACGTGCCCGGCCAATGGTGGACCCTGTTCCATTCCCCGGCGCTCAACCGCCTGGTGGCGGAGGCGCTCGCCAACAACCCGAACCTCGATGCCGCCCAGGCCGCCCTGCGGATCGCGCAGGAGAACGTCGAGGCCCAGCGCGGCACCCTGTTTCCGGTGGTGACCGGCAACGGCCTCGGCTCGCGCCAGAAGGCGCCCGGCGGCGCGCTCCAGGGCCCGCTCAACGATCAGCGCCAGCTCTTCTACAGCCTCTACACCCCGCAGGTGACGGTCTCGTTCACCCCGGACGTGTTCGGCGGCAACCGGCGCCAGATCGAATCGCTGGAGGCCCAGGCCGAGAACCAGCGCTTCCAGCTCGAGGCGACCTATCTCTCGCTCACCGCCAACGTCGTCCTGGCCGCGATCCAGGAAGCTTCGCTCCGCGCGCAGATCGACGCCACCAAGAAGGTGATCCAGGCCCAGACCGAGGTCCTCACCCTCTACAACAAGCAGCTCTCCCTCGGGCAGATCGCCGGCGCCGACGTAGTGGTGCAGCAGGCGGCCCTCTCGGTCTCGATGCAGTTGCTGCCGCCGCTGGAGAAGCAGCTCGCGATCCAGCGCAACCTCCTCACCGCCCTGGTCGGGCGCCTGCCGAGCGAGGAAGTGTCCCAGACCTTCACCCTGGCCTCGCTGCGGCTGCCGACCAAGCTGCCGGTAAGCCTGCCCTCGCGCCTCGTCCAGCAGCGCCCCGACGTGAAGGCGGCGGAGGCGACCGTGCAGCAGGCGAGCGCCGCCGTGGGCGTCGCGGTGGCCAACCGGCTGCCGCAGTTCAACATTACCGCCAATGGCGGCGCCAGCGCCGTGAAGATCGCACAACTCGCGAGTTCGGCCGCGACCTTCTACGGCATCATCGGCACCGTGGCGCAGCCGCTGTTCGATGCCGGCACCCTGTTCCGGCGCCAGCGTGCCTCCGAGGAAGCGCTGAACGAGGCGCAGGCGCAGTACCGCGCCGTGGTGATCGGCGCGTTCCAGAACGTGGCCGATACCCTGCGCGCCCTGCAATCGGACGCCCTGGCGGTGGCAGCGGCCTCGGCCGCCGAGAAGGCGACGAGCGAAAGCCTCGGGTTGATCCGCAAGCAATACACGGCCGGCGCCATCAACAGCACGCAGGTGCTGATCGCGCAGCAATCCTACCTGTCGGCCCTCGTCACCTCGGCCGGCGCGCGCGCCAACCAGTATGCCGACACCGCAGCCCTGTTCCAGGCCTTGGGCGGCGGCTGGTGGAACCGCTCGGACGTGAAGCCGCCGCGGCCCGAGACCGATCCCTTCAAGTTCCTATGAGGCCCGGCCCCAGCGGGCCGGGATCGCTCGCAGGGCCTTGATCCACGGCCGACACCCTCCGTCATCGGGAGGGTCGGACCGGCGCGGGCCTTCAGTGAGACGTTCCGGCAACAGCCAAGGAATCCCGGTCGGGACACCGGATTAACCCCATTGTCAGAGTTATAGCATCGTCTATATCGAAATCGACGGTTCGGTGGGGGTGAGGATGACGCGACACGACAGATGCGGCCCGACAGGCCCCCGCGCGGGCCAGCCCGCCGCCGGATTTCTGCTCCTCGCGCTCGCCGGTATGTCCGGGCTCACGGGGGCCCAGGCCGCCGACCTCACGCCGATCCGGACACCAGCGGCGCCCCAGGCGTCCTTCGTCGATTGGTCGGGGGGCTATCTCGGAATCGAGGGCAGCGCGGGTGCCTCGTTCGGTGCCTTCAATTTTCACGAGACCCGCGTCGGCGCCCGCGCCGTGCCCGACTTCAAGACCGGCGACGCCACCGGGCGGAGCGACCGCAGCCGTTCGGCCACCACCGCCGTCGGCGGCCTGTTCGGCGGCTACAACTGGCAGACCGGCCCGTGGGTCTACGGTGTCGAGGCCGACCTCTACGGGGCCAACCTCAAGCGTCCCGTCGCCTCGACGGCACAGGGTCTCGGCTACGAGGGGGTCGACCCGGCCTTCAGCGTGATCCGCGCCAAGACCGATGTGTATGGGACCCTGCGCGGCCGGTTCGGCTACGCCTTCGAGCGCGCCCTGGTCTATGCCAGCTTCGGTCTCGCCGGCGCCAATGCCCGTATCCTGGCGACCGAACCCGACCTCGCCACCGGCGCGGTATCGGCGGCGCGCCGCGACCTGTCCTATCTCGGGTTCACCCTGGGTGCCGGCGTGCAATTCGCCGTCACCGAGCACATCGCGCTGGGACTCGACTACCGCTACGTCGATCTCGGGACGAGCTCACGCTTCGATCTTGGTACCCTGCCGGGTCCGGCCGGCGGCCCGCTCTCGACCCAGGCCGGCTTCACCTCCCACCAGATGATGGCGCGTCTGTCCTGGCACCCGGGCGGCCTGACCCTGCCGCCCGAGGTGGACGAGACCGCGCCGCACGATCCCGACAACGGCGATACCGGCCGGTTCTCGTTGCACGGGCAGACCACCTTCATCGCCCAGGGCGTGCCGGGCTTTCGCGCGCCCTATACCGGGCCGGCGAGCCTGATCGGCAACCAGGTCCAGTCCACCACCACGGCCACCGCCTTCCTCGGCCTGAAGCTCTTCGAGGGCACCGAACTCTACTACAACCCCGAATTCTCCCAGGGCTTCGGCCTGAGCCGCACCCTCGGGGTCGCCGGCTTCGTCAACGGCGAGGCGCAGAAGGCCGGCGCGCCCTACCCGAAGCTGCGCTCGAACCGCTACTTCGTGCGCCAGACCTTCGGCCTCGGCGGCGAGACCGAGGACGTGCCCGACGGCCCCAACCAGGTCGCCACCCGGCGCGACATCGAGCGGATCACCGTCATCGCCGGCAAGTTCGCGCTGGGCGATTACTTCGACGGCAACGTCTACGCCCATGATCCGCGCGTCGACTTCATGAACTGGGGCATCTGGTCGTCCGGCGCCTACGACTTCCCCGCCAACCTGCCCGGATTCACCCAAGGGGTGCTCGTCGAGTACAACCGCGCGGCCTTCGCGGTGCGCGCCGCCTACACCCAGGTGCCGAAGGAGCCGTCCAACGACGTGCTCGACCCGCGTGTGTTCCGGCGTGCCGGCACGACGGTGGAGTTTGAGGAACGCCACGTGCTCCCGTTCCTCGACCAGCCGGGCAAGCTCCGGATCGGCTTCTTCTCCAACGTCGGCAACACCGCCAATTATCGCGATGTGGTGGGCCTGACCCAGGCGGGGGTGTTCGACGACATCAACGATGCGGCCGCCGCCACCCGCGCCGCGCGCCGCAAGACCGGCTTCTACCTCAACCTCGAACAGGCGGTGACGGCGGATCTCGGCGTGTTCGCCCGCTTCAGCAACAATGACGGCCGCACCGAGAGCCTGTCCTTCACCGATATCGACCGCTCGATCTCGGGCGGCGTCTCGCTGAAAGGGTCGGCATGGGACAGGCCCGCCGACACGGTGGGCCTCGGCACCTCGATGAACGAACTCTCGCCCTCCCACCGCGCCTTCTTCGCCAATGGCGGCATCGGCCTGCTCATCGGCGACGGCCGGCTCAACTACGCACCCGAGCGGGCGCTGGAGGCCTATTACGCACTCAGCCTCAGCAAGACCCTGACCCTGTCGTTCAACTACCAGCTCGTGGTGAACCCGGCCTACAACAAGGACCGCGGCCCGGCGAACTTCCTCGGAACCCGCATCCACGCGGATTTCTGAGAGACCCGAGTGGGATCGGCCGGGGGCGTCAGTAACTCCGGGTCGGGCGGTCGAGGACGCGCCGGCCCATCAGGCTGGCGGCGAGATCGGTCATGAGCAGGGCGGTGCGGCCGCGCTCGTCGAGGAACGGGTTGAGCTCGACGAGGTCGAGGCTGCGCACGAGGCCGCTGTCGTGCAGCATCTCCATGGCCAGATGCGCCTCGCGGAAGGTGGCGCCGCCCGGCACCGTGGTACCGACGCCGGGAGCGATGCCGGGCTCGAGGAAGTCGACGTCGAGGCTGACATGCAGGAGCCCGCCGGCCGCGGCGACGCGGTCGAGGAAGGCCGACAGCAGGATTCCGATACCGTTCTCGTCGATGGCGCGCATGTCGTGGACGACGATGCCGGCCTCGCGCAGCCCGACGCGCTCGGCCGGATCGACGCTGCGCAGGCCGATCATGCAGACACACCGGGGGTCCACCGGCGCGGCGAGCGGCGGGAGATACCCGGCAAAGCCGGGCGCGCCGGTGGCGTAGGCCATCGGCACCCCGTGGAGGTTGCCGCTCGTGGTGGTGTCGAGGGTGTGCAGGTCCGGATGCGCATCGAGCCAGAGGACGAAGAGCGGCCGGCCCTCGTCGGCGGCGCGCCGGCTCATGCCCGAGACGGTGCCCGCCGACAGGCTGTGGTCGCCGCCGAGAAAGATCGGCACGCCGTGCGCGCTGGCGTCGTAGGCCGCCTGCGCCAGGGCGGCGGTCCAGCCCGCCACCTCGGCCAGGCCGACGACGACCGGGTTGGGGTGGGGCATCTCCGGCATCGGCGCGGGCGCGAGATTGCCGCGATCCTCCACCGACAGGCCGAGGCCGATGAGCGCCGGGCCGAGCCCGGCCGCCCGGTAGGCGCTCGGACCCATGTCGCAGCCCAGGCGCCGCGTGCCCGCCTGGACGGGCGCGCCGATGAGAATGCAGCGATTGGTGTCCATCTCGGGTCCAGTCTGGTTCGATGACGCGCGGCTCATGCGCCGGCGCGCAGGAGCATGCCGAAAAGGTCGCGCGGCTCGTCGGGGTCGGCGAGGAGGTCGAGATCCGCGTAGAAGCCGGTCCCCGCGAGTTTGGCGCGGACATAGCGCAGGGCCGAGAAATCCTCGACGGCAAACCCGACGGAATCGAACAGCGTGATCTGCCGGGCGTCGCGGCGGCCCTCGGCCTCGCCGCGGAGGACGCGCCACAATTCGGTGACGGGGTGGTCCACCGGCAATTGCTGGATCTCGCCCTCGATCCGGGTCTGCGGGGCGTACTCGACGAAGATGTCGGCGCGTCGCAGGATGTCGGCGTGCAACTCGGTCTTGCCGGGGCAGTCGCCGCCGACCCCGTTGATGTGGAGACCGGGGCCGACGAGATTGTCGGTGAGGATGGTGGCGTTCTGCTTGTCGGCGGTCACCGTGGTAACGATCTGCGCGCCCTCCATCGCCTGGGCGATGCTGGAACAGGACCGGATGTCGATGCCGCACCCTGCGAGATTGCGCACGCATTTGGCGGTGGCGGACGGATCGATGTCGTAGAGACGCACGGCATCGACCCCCAGAAGCGCCTTGAAGGCGAGGGCCTGGAACTCGGCCTGCGCGCCGTTGCCGATGAGCGCCATCGTCCGCGCTCCCACGGGCGCGAGATATCGGGCCGCCACCGCCGACATGGCGGCGGTGCGCAGGGCGGTGAGGATCGTCATCTCGGTGAGCAGCATCGGGTAGCCGTTGCCGACATCGGCGAGCACCCCGAAGGCGGTGACGGTCTGGCGCCCGTCGCGCGTGTTCTTCGGGTGACCGTTGACGTATTTGAACCCGTATGTGGTCCCGTCGCTCGTGGGCATCAGCTCGATGACGCCATCCGCGCTGTGCGAGGCGACGCGCGGCGTCTTGTCGAACACGCTCCAGCGCCGAAAATCCTCCTCGATGAAGCCGGCGAGTTCGGTGAGAAACCGCTCGATCCCGATGGAGAGCACGAGCTTCATCATGTTGTCGACGCTCACAAAGGGAACGACGTTGAGCTGAGGCGACATGATGCGGAGGGTTCCTGCGAGACAGCGAAGGGGGAGGGCGCCGACCCGATAGTGATCCAGCCGGGGCCGTCATCCAAGATGTGCATCTGGCGGCGCCAACCGCCAGCACGGCGTCGCGGGAAGGCCATGCGTCTCGAAACGTTCGTCGCAGCTTCGCTGCAATTCCGCCCGACCCGCATCGGCGCGCGCCGTCCTCTCGGCGAGGCCGACGGTTGACGCCGCCGGCCTGACGGAGACGGGGTGAGCGGTAGCACCCGAGGAGGACGCGTAGGATTCGGGCGGCTTGCTGAGCAGCGCTGGAGGCCGAGAGGCAGGCGCGAAGTTCGGCATCAATCCTCAGGGCATCGCGCGCACTGACAGAATTCAGGATCGCTCGACGAAAATAAAAAGTGGCGTATCCTCGTGCTTGTCCCGCCTGGGACGAGGGAGGAAAAAATGTCCGCAAACTGGAAATCAGTTAAAGAGGACTTGGACTGGAGCTTAAACCAAGGCGAAGACGTCAAAGGGCGCGCCGAACTGATGGAGGCCTTCAGTAAGGGCGACGCAAAGGAAATGGCGCACGTCATCGAGGCATTTAAAATGGGCCAGAGAGACAACCACAAGCTCGCCAATCTCACACGATGCGCCCACGAAGACGATAAGCGATTATACAATATCGGCCGAAAGCTGATCGAGCTTAAAGCTTCGTAGGCTACGGTGAGGCGGATCGAGGCGCCCTGTCTTGTCACCTCGCCATTCGCGCATGTGTTTGCGTGCGCTACGGCGAACCCGCCTCACCCCGCCTCACCTCAGAGCTTCGGCACTGGCCACGTCCCGATGATGCGGATTGAGGCGGGGTTTCCGCCTACCCCTCATACGCACCTGCGCGCAGGAGCGCCTTGGCCACGCCCGCATCGGCATCACGCTCGATCTCTCGTCTCACGTGATACCGGGCCTACAGGAGGACGCGGCAGCGAAGGTTGACGCCGCCATGCGGGCGGCCATAGACAGGGTCGCCGGTTGGTCGGGTCGCAATTCGGTAGCAACGGGCTCTTTCCCGTCGCTTCAGCAGAGGTAAATTTACCAGCCTTTGCAAGGACTTGGAAGGGTGGCCGAGTGGTTTAAGGCAGCGGTCTTGAAAACCGCCGTGGGTGAAAGCCTACCGTGGGTTCGAATCCCACCCCTTCCGCCACATTTTCTCGCTCAGGCTGAGCCCCCCTCAGAAAGCTCCGCCGCCCGCCCTGTACACGGGATTGTACACGAGTGCCGAGCCGTCATCTTACCCGCAACGGGCGGGTACCCGTCTTCCAGATCCGGGTACTGTTGATTTCCGCTGAAAGTTGACCCGGCGTTTTCGTTGAGAAGTGACCCAGGTTCAGGGGTTGATGTCTGTCATCGGGTGGGTCTGGTCAACTCATGGTGCGGCTCCTTTTCGGCTTTCCGGCTGCGGCACTTGCCCTGAAGCGGAAGCTGTCGTTTCCGGTCTCCAGGATGTGGCATATGTGGACGGCCCCCAGCTCGCAAGATGATGAAGTCAGTTTGGATGATCGGA
>NZ_JAAHTB010000020.1 GCF_010692745.1 Methylobacterium sp. BTF04 | reverse complement strand
CGGGACAACACCCTCTTCCACTGGTGGCCCCAGCAAACCATGCAGAGATAATCAACCGGAGACGGTATCAGACGCGCTCGGATAACGCAAGCAGCTCCGGTCGTAGTGAGCCCGGTTTTCCTTCGTCCACATCTAAACAGGCTCCTCAAAGCCCTCTTGAATCACAAATCCTTCCTGACCTTCAATATGTCTCCGGACAGACTCTAGCAATGTAGATAATTCGCCTCGAATTTTTCAAGATGTAATCTGCTTATGTCGCCGTATTTTACAGATCAGACATTACCATTGGCGTCTATCTTGCGAAATTACAAGCCAACGGTAGTATTGGCTCCAATATGGACATCAGTATGTGACGTCAGGGACTGCCATTTATGCATAAGATTTTTCGGCCGGGATCTAGATTTCCGGTAGGCGCGCCATTGACGCTCGAACCTCTGGCGCGAACCGCATCGCGCTATCGTCAAACACCTCGTTGCGGTCATGGGCTTCGAACATATCTCGGAATCGCTGCTCAGTGGCCAGCTTCTCGTCATCGACGCCGAAATAGCCTCGCATCGCCTTTGTGCGGTACTCGCCCTTGGACCGAGTGTGGTAGTGGTTTAGCCGCAGGCGAACATGCGATGCAGGCTTTTCGGAATACCAGCCGTAGGGCGGCCCGAGGTGCAGCTCGTTGCCAACGTCGTCGACCATGCCGGCAGCTGGCGCGACAAGGTGCGACGAGTACACCTTCACGATCTTAGCTGCCCGCACGACGCTTTTGATGTGCCGGTTGTAGATGAAGTCCGGCTCTGCGCGGCGTTGATAGTTCTCGATCACCAGCCCAGGCTGTGCCTCTGTGTGCCCAGACGAACCGTAGATGTGCCAGTGCACGCCGATGCCATCGACGTTCGGCATCGCTTTCAGCGTCTCGCGTAGGTCTGTGCCCTCAGTTGGGTATAGGAACTCGTCAGCGTCGATGAAAGCGAGCCACTCGGTGCGATCACGGTAGTTCGCGGCCACGCGCTCGTACATGGCCACCTGCGTGCCCGGGCCCGGCCAATCGATCAGGTCGATTTTGTCCTGGTCCCAAAAGCTGCGAATCACGTCGGGTGTGCCGTCCGTGCTGCCGTTGTCGATGATGACGAGACGGTCGAACCCAGCGGCGATGTGGAATGCGATCCACTCAAGGATGATGGGCGCCTCGTCCTTCGCGGTACAGCAGGCGGTCAGGTAATCCATTCGTGGCCTCCATGGCAATTTTGCTAAGAAATTTTGGTAAAATCAGTGCGCAGCGAAGCGCGAATTACGATACTATACTGCAGTATCAGGTTTCGAAGGCAAATTTACTTTTATTTCTATAAGAACCGAACAACTTCTTCGACATAACCGCGCCGTAACCAATATGGCTGACGCTCAAATCGAAAATTTCGGCACTCTACGTAATAATTACGGACAGTTATCGGTAATATCTCGTGATTGATTGAAAGAAACGTGGGTGTGCGTCGCGCTATGTGGTCGAAGTACCGTTTGGATACGGCCGCATCCATCTCCGGCAGGCTGTCAATGTTGACGATGAGATCGTACCGCTCGGCGCTACGCAGGAAATCCTCTGGCGGTAGAATGCGGATGGGGGCGTTATTGCTTTCGCCATAAACCTGAATGGCATCCTCGCCCAATGTGCGCGCTAAAAAGTAGGCTTGTGCGGCGCTAGTCATCGGAATGTCCACAATGGTGTAGCGATCCAACCCGGCCCTGCGTGCATAGTAAGCGTTGCGGCCAAGCCCGGCACCGATTTCCACTACGCTGCGGTGCCGGCCTCCGGCCAACTGCATAATGCGCCATACCTGATAGAGGGCCTGCACGGCGCGGTAACTGGCGATACCACGCGAAGTCGGATAGCCAACCTCATTCGGGTAGGGGTTCGGGAAATCGATACGGAAGCCGAGTGCGTCATCCAGCTTGAGAAGGATGTCCTCAACTAAGAGCGGAGTCGGAGGATCGCCGGTCAGATCGTAGGGCTCGGGGTCTTCCATGCGGACAACACCCGTAGCCTCAGCTACCCGCAAAAGGCTGTTATAGATAAAGTGGCTCTGGATGCGGTGATGCCCCTCACTCTGTTCGACCTGCCCGTTATAGGTGTTTTCGAACCCGTAGAACATCATGTTGCTGGCGGGGTTAGCCAGGAAGGCGCATATTTCCTCGTGAGAACCAGACACCAGGGCTTCATGAATGTCGGCTTTCATCGTACCGTACATGCCCAGCCAGTCGATTCCCCGGTCCCCTAAATCTGTATCGACGGCGTCAGTGTAGGCCGTGGCGATCCGGCGTATGGCCGTCGCAGAGAGATTGCACGGTGCACCTTCGGCTGCAGCGAACTCCCCGAGCGTGTGTTCGATGGGGCGGTGGAACAGCCAATCGCGGGTCGCAGCGTACATAGGTACCTCACTTTATTGAGGCGAGGTAGCTACCACACCCGTAGGTCGGATAGAAAGAAATTGAGACGTGCCCGGCGTTGACACCCGCAAATTTCGAATGGCACGGTACCGGCCGCATGTGAGCAATTGAGGTCGGGATGCCAAAACACAGGCCATGGATAAGATGGGTTATGGACGAAGAGACGGCGCGGTTAGTACGCGGATCGTCTCCTGAAAGCATGGATGTTTGCGAGATTTCCGGCGACGCTTGGAACGATTTTGCTGAATGGAAAAGCTACACGTCGAAGGCTTATCCCGACTTTGACGTGTGCAATGACCCCTTCGAGCAGAAGTATGATCTTATCGTTGCGGAACAGGTTTTTGAACATGTCCGCTACCCCTGGCGGGCAGCAAAAAACATGTTCGATGGGCTGAAGGAGGGCGGCTACGCCCTCATTACAACGCCTTTCATCTTTCATATCCACCCGACCCCCCTTGATTGCTGGCGTTGGACCCCACAGGGAATGGGGTTCATGCTCGAGGACTCCGGGTTCAAGCCCGAGAATATTGTCACCGGGGGGTGGGGCAATTACGAGTGCTTCCTTCAGCATGCAATCGACCAAAGCCATGCGCCGGCGGTCGCCGAACATCATCCCATGACGAACCACGGACATATCCCTCAGATGGTATGGGGGTACGCTCGGAAAGTCTGAGGGTCCGTCCGATAAGTCATGAGGCACGTCCAATCCTTCGGATGAGGATCATGACGGCGGCGGGAGTCGTCTGGCCTGTCCTCTGAAAAGTGGCTCTTCGCCAAGTTTCGTGGATTGGGGTGCGACTGAGACTGCTCCTGGCTGAGCCCGGGACGGATTCTCAGATCTGGGTATGACCCATTTCTGTCATCTCTCCGGCTGCCGTATTCTTCAAGTCTCACGTAACGACGGTTCGTCTCTTTGCATTGGCGCTGAAGCGAAGCGCGATCACGCCTGCTGTCCCACCTGTCGAACGATCAGCAGATTGGTCCATAGTCGCTATCATCGGCAACCCGCCGACCTTCCGACGAGCGGTCAGCAGGTGCGTCTGACCCTGACGATCCGATGTTTCTACTGCCACGATCCTGCTTGCGCGCGCCGCACCTTCGCCGAGCGCTTGCCTCGCCTCCTTGACCGCTACGCTCAGAGGACCCACCGGCTGGTCGATGCCCAGGTTCGGACCGCGCTGGCGCTCGGTGCCACACCCGCCGCCCGACTGCTGCCGCACATAGCGATGCCCACCAGTGCCACGACGCTGCTGCGGGGCATCCGCAAATGGCCGCTGCCGACTCGATGGTGCCGAAGACGTGCTCGACCGTCTGCCGGCGGTCACGCATCGCGTTCGGGGTCTCGTCGAGCCGGCGCTGGACGGCTTCCAGCACGTGCTCGTGTTCCCAGCGCGTGACGCGACGCTGCTCGGCAGGCGTGCAAAGGTTCTTGATCGGGCAAGTCGGACAAGCCGACGTCCAGTACCGCCGTAGGGTCATCCCGTTCTCGATGCTCTCGAAGCGATAGGTCAGCGTCTGGTCCCCCGGACAGCGATAGGTGTCGTCGCTCGCCTGGTAGACAAAGTCCTGCTTGCCGAATCGGCCCTCGGCCTTTGCACCGGACGTCATCGGCTTTGGCAGGGTGACCACGATCTCCGCCCGGTCGCAGGCCAGGATCTCCTCACCGGAGAAGTAGCCCCGATCCGCCAGGACCTGGATGGCTTCTTCGCCCGCGGCGGCCTGAGCTTGCCCCGCGATATTAGCGAGCTGGGTGCGGTCGTGGCCGACATTGGTCACTTCATGGGCGACGACAAGGTGATGCTTCGTGTCCACCGCTGCCTGAACGTTGTAGCCGACGAGCCCGGTGCCCTTGCCGTTCGTCGCCATGGCCCGCGCATCGGGGTCGGTCAGCGAGATCTGTCGGTCCGGCGCGGCCTCGACGAGCGTCTCCATCGCCTGCAGCGCGCGTAGCCGATCCCGGAGTGCGGAGAGCCGCTCCTTCAGGCGCGGGGTTCGAAGCTCTGTCACCTCGGCCTCCTGACGGTCGGCGGTGTCGAGGGCCGCGAGGTAGCGCACGATGCTCGTCTCGACCTGCTCGATGCGCCTGCGGACTGCGGCCGGGGTGAAGTTCCGGTCGCGCGTGTTCACGGCCTTGAACCGGCTGCCGTCGACGGCCACGACGCCTCCGGCCAGGAGACCGACCTGCCGGCAGAGCATCACGAAGTGCCGGCAGGTCGCGCGAAGCGCGTCCCCGTTCTCGCGCCGGAAGTCTGCGATCGTCTTGAAGTCAGGCGCGAGTCGACCGGTCAACCAAATCGGCTCGACATTGCAGCTGGCCTCCCGTTCCAGGCGCCGACTCGACGGGATCTGGTTGAGGTATCCGTACAGGTAGAGCTTCAACAGCGTCAGCGTCGCGGGGTGATAGCCCGGCCGGCCAGTTGCGGTGGGCGTCACGCCGGCAAAGCCGAGGGCTGCGAGATCCGTGTCGTCGACAAACGCATCAACGACACGGGCCGGATTATCTTGCGTGACGTAATCGTCCAGGCAATCAGTGAGCAGGGCGACCTGGTGACGATCTGCAGCTGGGACAAAGCGTGTCATTTTTCGCCTCCCACCTTAGCACAAAGACTATCATACTCAGTTCAGGCTTCGAATAAGGAGATCGGCTATGTATATCGTTCGAATATACGACATGACCAACGGCGTACTTGATTTCGATCTACGTCATATCCTGGCGGCGCTCGGAGCGCAGGCCATCGAATGCTGGTGGATGATAAGCGGTGTCGCAGTATACGATGAGGCTTTCGATGCGACGGGCGAACAGGCCGGACGTCTCGAAGAGCTTGCCGCCTCCGGCAGGCGGATCAAGGGAGATCGGCTGCGAGACCTCGCCAACGGAACCCAGCAGGTGATCTGGGGCGAGTTCCAGGGTTACGTGGATGCGAGCGCTACGGTGCCCGTGTTGATCGTGCGCGCCATCGACAGCACCTTCTACGAGGTCGCCACCAACGACCCGCGTGTCCTGCAAAACCTCAAAGCAACCTTCCGTGATGTCAGGCAGGCCTGATCACAAGCCGCTCTCTTCACACTGCCTCATGAGACACCGAACAGGCCCTAACCGGCCAACCCCTCAGCAGGAATCCCTGCCCAATTCAATCAACCGAAGACGGTCTGACACCTACGTTCCAGGTAACGAAGCTGTCACCCAATGAGAACAGCACGAGCGCTGGAAGCTTTGTTCGGTAAATCTCGGTGGCCAATCCTCACTGGCCTAAGCTGCGGTGATCAGGCCGCCGAGGGCGAAAGTGAGGACAACGCCCGCGGCCGGCCGATTGAAAAACATCTCGGCGCCCTTGCTTGGGCTCGGTGGGACGTCATCCTGCCTTCGGCTCACCGATCCAGTCGCCCACGCGGAGCGGATTTGCCCGGCGTAGACCCCACTATCGGTAGCGGCCGTCCAGTGCCACCGTGGACGCCGCGCGCGCTCAATACTCCCAAAAGATCCGCTGCAGCTCCTTGGTGTCCTGCGTCTTGGTCATCGCCACGGCGGCCAGGATCTTGGCCTTCTGCGGGTTGAGGTCGTGGGCCACCACCCAATCGTACTTGTCGTCGGGCTGCTCGGCGTTGCGCAGCACGAAGCCGTCACCGACGCGGGACGAGCGGATGATCAGCACGCCCTTGGAGCGGATGTCCTTCAGAGTATCCACGAGGTAGCCGGCCACCGAGCCGTTGCCGGTGCCCGCATGGATGATCGCCTTGGCGCCGGTGGCGACGGCGGAGGTGTAGGGCTCCGGGTGCATGTTGCCCGAGCCGTAGACGATGGCGACGTCGGGCAGCGCATCGATGGTGTCGATGTCGAATTCGGAGGTGGTGCCGTGGCGCTTCACCGGGGCGCGGAACCAATAGGTCTTGCCCTCCACCACCATGCCGAGCGGCCCCCACTGGCTGAAGAAGGCCGAGGGCTTGATGTTGACGCGCTTCGTCGAATCGCGCCCCGCCTGAATCTCGTCGTTCATGGTGAGCAGCACGCCCTTGGCGCGCGAATCCTTGGCGCCGGCCACCACCACTGCGTCGAGCAGGTTGAGGGCGCCGTCCGCCGAGATCGCGGTGGAGGGCCGCATCGAGGCGACCATTACGATGGGCTTGTCGGTCTTCACCACGAGGTCGAGGAAGTAGGCCGTCTCCTCCACCGTGTCGGTGCCGTGGGTGATGACGACGCCGTCAACGTCGTCGCGCTTGACCAGGGCCGAGACCTGCTTGGCGAGCTGGATGAGCTGCGCGTTGGTGAAGCTCTCCGAGGCGATCTGGAACGCCTGTTCGCCGCGCACATCGGCCACCTGCGCGATGGCCGGCACTGCGGCGATGAGCTTGTCCACCGGCACCTTGGCGGCCTGGTAGGTGGCGCTGTTGGCCGCATCCGCGCCCGCACCCGCGATGGTGCCGCCGGTGGCGACGATCACGACCCGGGGTTTGCCCGAATAGGGCGCGGCGGTCGTGGTCTCGCCGGGCTTGGCCGGTACCGGCCCCTCCAGCGCGCTGACGGGCAGGGCGGTTCCGATCAGCAGGGCGACCAGGGCGGTCGGCAGGCATGCGCGCATGATGTTGTCCCGAGACGTGGCGGTTAGCCCATTGTGGCTTCCCGCGTCGGCCCCGCACAGCCGAAAAAGACGGCGGCCCCCGCTCAATTCCCAGTCATCAGGACGGAAAGCCCGAATGCGGACGACCTTCCGGCCGCGGATGGCCGGGAGGGATGGAGGATCATCGCCCGATCCTCAGTCGAGCGCGGCCGCTTCGCGGGTCGGGACCGGGGCGGCCTTTGCGCGGGACACCGAGACCAGATCGCCGGTGCGGGTGATCTCGACCACCTGGGCGTCGGCGCCGAGCTCGCGGGGGGTCGAGAGCGTCACGCTCTGGCCGGAGGCGAGGACGGTTTCGAAACGAATCGAACGGGCGGTCTCGGTTCGGGCCAGGGTCACGACGACCCGGTAGCCCTTGGCTTCGGCGGTGTAATAGGCGACGCCCGCGAGGTCGCCGAGGGTGACGCTGTTGCCATCCAGCGGCTTGATCGTCTCGGCGTTGGCGACACCGGTGAAGCCGGTGAGGAGGGCGGCGGCGAGGAATGTGCTGCGACGTGTCATGATGCCGGGTCACTGCTCTGGGGCAAGGAGCGTGTCGCCCTTGCTTCTGGAGCGAATATGCTGTGCGATGCAGCATGGATCAAACAGAACGGATCGATAGTGACTATTGATCATATCGATCTATCCCGGGTCGACCTGAACCTTCTGGTCGCCCTCGACGCCCTGTTGGCGGAACGCAGCGTTACCCGGGCCGCCGCCCGCATCGGCATCGGTCAATCGGCGATGAGCAGCAGCCTCGCTCGCTTGCGGATTCTGTTTTCCGATGAACTCCTCACCCGCGCGCCCGACGGCATGCGCCCGACGCCACGCGCCCTGGCGCTGGCCGAGCCCGTCCGCACCCTGTTGCGTCAGGTACAGGCGCTGGTCCGCCGCGATGCGGAGTTCGACCCGCGTACCGTGACCCGGACCTTCACCATCGGCTTGCCGGACAGCGCGGAGGTGCTGATCGGCCCGCGTCTCCTCGCGCATCTGCGGGCGGAGGCGCCGGGCATCAGCCTGCTCCTGCGCTCCATCGACCGCATCCGCATCCTGCAGGAACTCGATGCCGACCGGGTCGATCTCGGCATCGGCTTCTTCACCGAGGGTCAGACCCACCACAAGCAGCGCCTGCTCTACCGCGACAGCTACCTGTGCATGTTCAATGCCGACCTCGTCGGCCTGGAGCCGCCGATCTCCCTGGATGATTATCTGGGCTTTCCCCATGTGCTGACCAGCCTGAAGGAGACCGCGCACGGCGTGGTCGACGATGCGCTCGCCAAGCTCGGGCGGCGGCGCACCCTGGCGGTGACCACTCCGCGCTTTCTCGCGGTGCCGTTCCTCGTGCGCAGCGCGCCGGTGCTCACCACCATGCATGCGCGCCTCGCCACCTTCTTCGCCGGCGCGCTCGGCCTCACCGTGAGCCCGGCGCCGGTGGCGTTGGAGGACGTGGTCGTCTCGATGCTCTGGCACGCCTCCTACGATGACGACCCGGCCCATCGCTGGCTGCGGCGGACCATCCAGATGCTGACCGACCGCCCCACCGAGACGATCTGAAAACCGCAGGATCCGGGAAGCCTGCAGGGCATACCCAGCGTCATCGCCGGCGCGCGCGATGATCGCGCGGTGCCTCTCCAACGCTGTGTTGTCCGTGCCACGCTGCTGGACAGATACAAATACGCCTCTTGTCAGGCGCCCTGCTACGCGGATACCTCGGAGTCGAAAACAGCTTGTATTACAGTACCTTATTGTAATTCTAAAGAGCGCTCGCGCCGTCACTCGCCTGTTGCGCGAGCCCGTCGTGCTGCGCGTGTCACAGGGACAGAACCATGGTCGCACTCCGACTGCCGCTGCACGGTCTGGCCCTGGCCGGGGTCTCCCTCATCGCACTGACGGCGACGGCCGCCGCTCAGCAGAGCGCCGTCACCCTGGAAACACTGAGCGTCGAAGGCGCGGCGGCCGGCACCGGCCGGGGCAACGGCGTGGTCGCGGCGCCTGGCGTCCGTGTACCCGAGACGGCGCGCGGCCCGATCGACGGCTATGTGGCCAAGCGCAGCGCCACGGCGACGAAGACCGACACGCCGCTGATCCGCACGCCGCAATCGATCAGCGTCGTCGGCGCCCAGCAGATCGAGGCGCAGCGCTCGCAGACCGTCTCCGAAGCCGTGCGCTACACGCCCGGCATCTACGCCAACCAGTTCGGTCCCGACACCCGCCTCGACTGGTTCCTGATCCGCGGCTTCTCGGCCACCGAGACCGGCCTGTTTCGCGATGGTCTGCAGCTGTTCCAGACCTCGTTTGCGAATTACCGCATCGATCCGTTCGGGGCCGAGCGCATCGAGGTGCTGCGCGGCCCGGCCGCGACCCTGTTCGGCGGCAGCCCCGTGGGCGGCCTCGTCAACATCGTCTCGAAGCGTCCCACCGCCGAGCCGTTGCATTACGTCGAAGTCGGCGGCGGCTCGTTCAACCAGCGCTATGCCGCATTCGATCTCGGCGGGCCGGCGGACGATTCGGGCCATTGGTTCTACCGCCTGACCGGGCGCCTGCAGAACAGCGACGCGCAGGTCCGGTTCGCGCCGGAGGACCGCTACTACATCGCCCCGAGCTTCACCTATAAGCCGGACGGGGCCACCACCTTCACGGTGCTCACCAGCTTCCAGCGCGACAATACCGGCGGCGCGGGCCAGTTCCTGCCCTATTACGGCACCGTGCGCCCCAACGTCTCGGGCCTGCGCATCGATCGCCAGCTCAACGCCAGCGATCCGCTGGTGGATGGCTACACCCGCAACCAGGCCAATCTCGGCTACGAATTCGAGCACCATTTCGACGACGTCTGGACCGTGCGGCAGAATTTTCGCTATTCGTTCACCGAGGTGCGCGACCAGCGCTACGTCGGCAACGGCTATGCCGATGCCGCGCAGACCGAGTTGTCCCGCTACGGCTTCCTGACCACGCCGCGCGCCGGCTTGTTCACGGTCGACAACCAAGCCGAGGCGCGCTTCAGCGACGGATACTTCGGTCATACCGTGCTGATGGGCGTCGACTACAAGCGCTACAGCCTATCGGACAATCAGGCGTCGAGCTTCCCGGTCCCGTCCTTGAGCATCCTGTCGCCGCGCTACTATCAGGGCAGCACGAGTCCGGTGCCCTACCGCGTGGTCAACCAGCAGCTCCAACAGGTCGGCCTCTATGCCCAGGATCAGGTGGCGCTCACCCAGCGCCTGACCTTCCTCATCGGCGGGCGGCAGGACTTCGTCAGCAACGTCGTCCAGGACAAGCTGGTGCTTGCCAATTCGACCTCCAAGGACGAGAGCGCGTTCTCCGGTCGCCTCGGCCTGATCTACAACTTCGACAACGGGCTCGCCCCCTACGTCACCTACGGCACCTCGTTCAACCCGACCGCCGGCGTCGACGGCAACAACCGTCCGTTCAAGGCCGACAGGGGCGAACAGATCGAGGTCGGCGCCAAGCTTCAGCCGGTCGGCTGGAACACCTTCTTCACGGTGGCGGCGTTCGATCTGAAGCGCTCGAACGTGCTGACGCCCGATCCGACCAACGTGTTCCAGAGCCTGCAGATCGGTGCGGTGCGCTCGCGCGGGTTCGAGGCCTCGGCCACGGCCAACCTCGCCGAGGGCCTCAACCTCATCGCATCCTATACGGTCTATGGCCTGCGCACGATCGAGGGGACGACGCTCGATCTCGGCAAGGTGCCGGTGGGCATCCCCGAGACCTTCGCCTCGCTCTGGGCCGACTACACGATCCCGCTCGGCGACTATAAAGGCTTCGGCTTCGGCGGCGGCGTGAACTATGTCGGCCGGTCCTATGCCAACGTCGCCAACAGCCTCATCGTGCCGGAATACGTCACCTTCGACGCGGCGGTGCATTACGAGCGCGACGGCTGGCGGGCGGCGGTGAATATCCAGAACGCCGGCGACAAGCGCTTCGTCTCGTCGTGCTCGACCGCCACCGCCTGCTTCTACGGCACCCAACGCCGCATCATCGCAAGCCTCGGCTACAAGTGGTGAGCCCGGCTCCGATCAAATCGATCGAACAGATAGGGGCAGCGTCACGCAGAGTTTCTCGCGTGACGCCGCAAAGCGCCTATTCGCAGACGCGGACGCGGCGGATGTGCTCGTAGCCGTAGGCGTCGACGAAGCCGCGCCGTTCGGTGTGGCAGACCTCTTCCTCGACATAGACCGGGCGCGGCTCGCGATAGACCGGGCGGCCGGGGTAGTAGCCGTTGTTCTGCGACGAGGCGATGGCGCCGCCGACGGCGAGGCCGCCGAGCACGCCCAATGCCGCTGCACCACCGGCACCGATGCCGTCGCGGGCCTGGGCGGCGGGTATCGTGGCCGCGGCGAGGGTGGCGGCCATCGTCAGACCAACCAATATGCGCTTCATGACTCCGTTCCTTCTCGATTCTGAGCAGATCAGGTTACCCTGGAATCTGAACTCCGAATGGTTTCTGAATGGTGAGCGCGACCGGCCATGAGGCCGGCGCGGACGTGCGAACGCGCACGTGCTCCCGTCCCGACTCTACCGCCCAAGGCCGCGCGGGTCGATATCGCGGGAGCGAGGGACGGTCCCCGCTGGGAGTGCGCTCATGAAGATCGTTTTGTTCGGAGCCACCGGAATGATCGGGCAGGGGGCCCTGCGCGAGGTTCTGGCCGACCCGGCGATCGCGCGCGTGGTCTCCGTGGTGCGGGCGCCCACCGCGACCCGCGATCCCAAGCTTCATGAGATCGTCCAGACCGACTTCCTCGACCTCTCGGCGATCGAGGCCGCGTTGGCGGGAGCCGATGCCTGCCTGTTCTGCCTCGGGACGTCGTCGGTGGGTTTGTCGGAGGCGCAATATGCGCGCGTCACTTACGACTATACCTTGGCGGCGGCGCGGACGTTGTCGCGGCTCAATCCCGGAATGACGTTCGTCTACGTCTCGGCTGTTGGCGCGGATTCCTCGGAAAACGGCCGCGTGATGTGGGCGCGCGTGCGCGGCCGGACCGAGAATGACCTGTTCCGTCTGCCGTTCCGGCGCGTCTATGCAGTGCGCCCGGCCATGATCCGGCCGTTGCACGGCATCCGGGCACGCGTGGCGTATATCGACCGCGTCTACCGCGTTCTTGCCCCGGTGCTGCCACTGCTCCAGCGGCTGGTCCCGGCCTACGTCACCAGCACCGAGGAACTCGCCCGGGCGATGCTGGCGCTGGCCAAGCACGGCGGCACGGCCCGCGTGGTCGAAGCCCGCGACATTGCTCGCCTGGCCGCACAGGCCGGCTGATCACACCGGCTGGTAGGTGTGCTCGTCCGCCGGGAAGCGGCCGGCACGGACCTCCTCGGCATAGGCCTCGACGGCGCCCTCGATATGGGCCCGCAGGGACCCGAAGCGCTTGACGAATTTCGGGGCGCGGTCGCTCAGTCCCAGCATGTCCTCGAGCACCAGGATCTGCCCGTCGCAGGCGGTGGTGGCGCCGATCCCGATGGTGGGGGTGGTGATGTCGGGCGAGGTGGCGATGGCCCGGGCCACCGGCTCGACGATGCCCTCCATCACGATGGCGAAGGCGCCGGCGTCGTTGATCGCCTTGGCGTCCGCCATCAGGCGGTGCTCGCCCTCCGTGTCGCGGCCCTGCACCTTGAACCCGCCCATGGTGTTCACCGATTGGGGCGTGAGGCCGATATGGCCCATCACCGGAATGCCGCGCTGCACCAGGAAGGCGACGGTCTCGGCGAAATGCGCCCCGCCCTCCATCTTGATCGCGCCCGCCCCCGTCTCCTTGAGCACACGGGCGGCGTTCAGGAATGCCTGCTCCCGGCTCGCCTCGTAGGAACCGAACGGCATGTCGACCACGATGAGCGCGCGCGTGGTTCCGCGGATCACCGCCTGCGCCTGCACGATCATCATCTCCAACGTCACAGGCAACGTCGATTCCATGCCGTGCATCACCATGCCGAGCGAATCGCCGACGAGGATGAAGTCGCAATGCGGATCGAGGATGCCGGCGGTGTGGGCGTGATAGGCGGTGAGCGCGATGATCTTGACGCCCGCCGCCTTGCGCTTGGCGAGGTCGATGGCGCGGATGCGGCGCGACTGGACAACTTGCGACATCGATTTCCACCCGGCTCTTGTTTCGCGCCCGACAACCCCTGGGGCGGTCTGGACGGGAACGGCTTCTGGGCAAGCTATACACCGTCGTGGCCCGGGCCGCGCGGCGATCCCACACGACCACCCGCCGGCGCTGCGAGGGACGCCACGGAATGTCAGCACAAACGATGTCGAAAACGGGCGGAGGGCCTTTGAACACCCGGTGCGGTGACGGCGATGGCGTCGCTATCCCGCGCTCTCGGTGGGCGTTTCCTCCCTAGACTTCGGGGCGCCTCCGCGTGCCTTTCTTCCGCCACAAGTCGGCCCGTGTCAACTGCGGTCGTGCGGGTGGAGGGTCTTGTAAACGCTGATTTTTTGAGCGATCGCGGCGGCCCGACGGCACTCGCGATCTGCGCCGAGATCGCACTGCGCCGTTGCGAAATCGTCGGAGCCTAGCGCTGTGCTAGTCCCGCACTCCGCTGGCTCCACGCCGCATCCTCCTTCACCACCGCCGTTTCGTGCCTGTCCTGCCACCCCTCGATGCCGGTGGGGAACCAGTGGACGCGCGAATAGCCCTGCTGGACCAGCCGCTTGCCGGCGTTCCAGCTACCCCAGCAATCGGGGTGGCAGAAGGTGACGATCGGCTTGGCTTTGTCGCCCCCCGTCAGTTCGGCGACGCGCTCAAGGAACAGCGCTTCGTGGGCGGGATCGAGGGGAGCGGCGCCGGCATTGGGCATCCAGACCGCGTTCGGGATCGTACGGTGGGCGGGCAGCCAGGGCTTGTCCGCCGCCATCCCGGCAGGGCGCCGGTCGGCGAGCGCCACGTCGATGAGCACCGGCTCGGCCTGCGCCATCAGCGCGTCGAGCCCGTCGATGTCGAGGACCATCGCACCCGTCAGGGTCGGGGGCGTGTAGCCTTGCTGGACCCCGGTGTGGAAGCCCTCCGGCTCGGGCAAGTTCACGGGCGAATCGGCCGGGGCCGCCGCCGCGAGCAGGAGCGCGGCAGTCGCAGCGGTGAGGAGGCGCATCATCGGCGGCGCGCTCCTCAATTGCTCGGGCTCGGAAGCGGGAAGCTGTGCTCCCAGCGCCCGTTCTGGTTGTCCGAGGCCGTCACCTTAATCGGTTCGCCGCCCTCGGGCAGGAAGGCGAAGTTGAGCACCGGGTTCGAGGCGATGGAGATGTCGCCGTCGAGGGTGAGGATGTTGCGCGCGCCTTGCGTGACCACGACCTTCTGGATGTAGCGGGCCGGGGTGTAGTCGCGGGTAACCTGGTTCATCTGCATGCCGCTGAAGTTCGGGTGGCGGATCATCAGTGTCGCCTCCGTGGCCTTGCCGGCGCCGCCGTCGGCAAACTTCATCTTCATATCGCCCATGCCCTGCATCGCCTCCTCGTCGGTCATGCCCATCGGGGCCGAGCAGCCGCCGGACGCCTTCACGAACTTGGCGGCCTCGAACAGTTTGCCGTCCTTGGTCTCGGCGATGGCGTGGACGTTGGTGTAGTTGTTCACGCGCACGCGGAGCTTGATCTCGCCGGGATCGGCGGCCGGCCCGAAGGTGATGTGGGCGGCGTAGGGCGACGGATTGTCGTCGATGACGAAATGCACCGCGGCGATCTTGTCCTTCTCCGGCATGGTAAGGGTGATCGGCACCAGGGACGCGTCGAGAGCGCGGACGGGCGCGTCGATCTTCACCAGCGTGTCGGTGGTGGCCACCACCTTGTCGCCGAAGATCGAGGTGCGGATCTCCTGCCAGCGGGCGAGGCGCTCGGCATCGGTATCCGAGGCGCCGGCGGCGTGGACCGGGCCGACGAGCAGCGCGGCGGCGGGCAGGGACAGGGCGAGCGACAGGGCGAGGGTGGCGGTGAACGGCTTCATGGCGTGTCTCCTCTCATCAAGAATGTGGCGCGCGGGTCATTCCCACTCAAGTTCCTTGAACGCCTGGGTGACGTTGCGACCATTGTAGGTGTCGAACAGAACCCACTTGTCGCGCTCGGAGCGACCGATGCTGGAGATCGCCTTGTCGATCGGCAAGTCGGCGGCCACGGCCTTGCGGGTCTCGTCGCGCAAGGTGGTGAGGTAGCGGGTGAGGTCGGCCATGGCGGGGGCGAAATCCACCAGCGTCGGGCCATGGCCCGGCACCGCCTTGGTGGCGCCCATCGCCTTGAGCACCTCCGTCTGCTTGAGCCAGCCGATCAGGCTGCCATCCAGGGAAGGGATGCGGGTGACGAACAGCAGGTCGGCCGGAAACAGGATGCCGCTGCCGGAATCACGCATGGAGAGGTCGCAATTCGTGTGTGCGGTCCCGTGCGCGGTGAAGCGGAGCGTGCGCCCGCCGATGTCGATCTCGGCGCCGTCCTTCACCTCCAGCGTCGGGTAGACCACGCTGCCGGCCTTGTCGGGGCCGAGAATCTCCACGAGGCGGTTGCGGTAGTATTCGCCCCGTGCGTCGAGGGCGGAGCGCAGGGCGTGATGGCCGACGAAGACCGGCTTGTCGTCCGAAAACGCCGCCGCCCCGAAGCAATGGTCGGGGTGGACATGGGTGAGCACCACGTGGCTGATCGGCTTGTCGGTCCGCTTGGCGATCTCGGCCCGCAGCCATTGCCCGTCGGTGAGGCTGCCGCCGGATTCGGTGACCAGCACCGACTTTTCGCCGACGATGAACCCGATATTGGCGATGGCGTCGGCGTTGTCCGCCGTCGCTTCGGCATCGGGGCCGCGCCGGATGAAGATGCCGGGGCCGACCTCGTCGAGGCCAAAACCCTCTGCCGAGCGCCCGAGGGTCGGCAGGCAGCACAGGCACAACCCGCCGAACAGGGCCTGGCGCCGGTTCGCGGACAGGCTCGACATACGCCGTGTCTCCTTATGGGCCGACGCGAACCGCACCGAAGAGCCGCCATGCTGGGCTGCCATACGGGATTTCCTCCTGATTTTTCTTGGCTACCATTTAGTAGGTAGATTTGTTGCGGCGTCAATGGCAGGGTCGTCTCGCGGCCCGTTAGCTTTACCGGGTTTCGATGGGTGCAGTCGGTACGGCGAACGATGAGAGACACGCGCACGGAATTGCTGCTGCAGGCCGAGATCCTGGTCCGGGGGCGCGGCTATTCCGGTTTCAGCTACGCCGACCTCGCCGACGCGGTGAAGATCCGCAAGGCCAGCATCCATTACCATTTCCCGACCAAGACCGACCTCGCGCTCGCCCTCGTGGCGGCCTACGACGCGCGCTACGATGTGGCCCTCGACGCGATCCGCGCCGGGATCACCGATGGGGTGGCGCGGATCGACGCCTATGGCCGGCTCTATCTCGGCGGCGTCGAGGACGATCTCGGCTGCCTCTGCGCCGTGCTGGCGGTGGAGCGCGGGACCCTGCCGGAGCCGGTCTGTACCGGCATCGCCGCGTTCTTCGACAAGCATATCGCCTGGCTCGAACGCGTCCTGTCCGAGGGGATTGCCGATGGCAGCGTGCGGGGTGGAATCCTGCCTAGCCCGTCCGCCCGGATGGTGGTGGCGACCCTCGAAGGCGCGCTATTGCTTGAGCGCGTGCTCGCGGGTTCCGCCGGGTTTCGCAGCACCCTGAGCGCGCTGTGCGATAGCCTCAGGTCCGGCCCCGCCGGCTGAGAATCGGACGGCCTTTCATCGCCGGGCAATGATACAATATAACAGACCGATCCAAGGCGCTCAGGCCTGCCCGCGTATCCGGAAGAACTCCCATGTCCGACAGCCCCGCCATCGCCCCGCAGAAAATTCCGGTCACGGTGCTCACCGGCTACCTCGGCGCCGGAAAGACCACGCTCCTCAACCGCATCCTCACCGAGAACCACGGCAAGCGCTACGCCGTGATCGTCAACGAGTTCGGCGAGATCGGCATCGACAACGACCTCGTCATCGGCGCCGACGAGGAAGTGTTCGAGATGAACAACGGCTGCGTCTGCTGCACCGTGCGGGGCGATCTCATCCGCATCATGGACGGCCTGGTGAAGCGGCGTGGCAAGTTCGACGCGATCATCGTCGAGACCACGGGGTTGGCCGATCCGGCCCCGGTGGCGCAGACCTTCTTCATCGACGAGGATGTCGGGGGCGCCGCCCGCCTCGACGCGGTGGTGACGGTGGCCGACGCCAAGTGGCTCGCCGACCGGCTCAAGGACGCGCCCGAAGCCAAGAACCAGATCGCCTTCGCGGACGTGATCCTGCTCAACAAGGCCGACCTCGTCTCGGCCGAGGATCTGAACCGCGTCGAAGGTCTGATCCGGGGGATCAACCCCTACGCCAAGATCCACCGCACCAACCGCTGCGACGTCCCCCTCGATGCGGTGCTCGACCGCAATGCGTTCGACCTCGGCCGCATCCTCGACATCGAGCCGGACTTCCTCGAAGAGGGCCATCACCATCACCACGACGACGAGATGCAGTCGGTCTCGGCCCGGATCGACGGCCCGGTGGACCCGGATAAGTTCATGCCGTGGATCTCGAACCTGACCCAGGTCCAGGGGCCGGACATCCTGCGCTGCAAGGGGATCGTCGCCTTCCCCGACGAGCCCCAGCGCTTCGTCTTTCAGGGCGTTCACCAGATCCTCGACGGCGATCTCCAGGGCCCCTGGAAGGACGGCGATCCGCGCGTTTCCCGGGTGGTCTTCATCGGCCGTAACCTCGACCCGCAGGAGATCCGCGACGGATTTCTGGCGTGCAAGGCGTAGGCCCGGTCCGCGTCTGAGCGCCGATCGGACTTAAGGCTGCACCCCCTGCGGGGCGGTCTCGGACTCGGCACGGCCGCGCCGGGCCGCCTCTTCGGCAGCAATCTGCCGGGCACGCTGGCGGGCGGTCTCGTCCGCCGCCGCTTTCTCGGCCGCGGCTTTGTCCGCAGCGACCTTGAGCGCGACGATGCGGGCCTTGTCCATGTCGAGGCGGGCGCGGCGGCGCAGCCGCTCGATCTGGTCGGCCTCGAACAGCTCGATCTTCTCGAGCTCCCGCTGAAGCACCACCGCCGCCAGACCAGTGGTGAGCGGGCCGGTATCGACGCTGCGCTCGGGCCGGGCGAACGGGCCGGCGAATCCGAGCTGAATCGCGGGCATCGCTCCGGTCCAGCCCTTCGGGCTCGATGTCCCGGTCAGCGTGCCGCGTGCGTCGAGCCGGCCGGTGCGCAGGTCGAGCCCGAGGGTGCCGTTCCAGCGACCGGTGCCGAGATCGAAGGCCAGGGGTCCGGCGCGCAGGCTTCCGCCGACGAGGGTCGCGGGCGCGGATACCGGCCGCTTGGCGACGAGCGGTCCGGCCGAGAGATCCTCGGCGACGAGCGCCTGCAGCCGGCCCTCCCGCAGGGGATCGTCATCGGAGAGTGCCCGCGCGAGCGCGCGGTCGAGGCCGGCCGGGTCGGCGCCGGGTACGGTCAGGCCGGTCAGGGTGAGCGTGCCGCTGCCGCCGAGGTTGTTGACCAGGGCGCTCGCGCTGTCCCCCGACGATCCGAAGCGCAGGACCGTGCCAAGGCGCCCGGCGACCGGACCGCCGCCGAGGAGATCCGCGAGGCTGGCATCGGCCAGCGTACCCTCACCCGAGACCGTGGCGGCTCCCCCCTGGCGCGCGAGCGTGAGGCCGCCCGTGAGCTGGCCACCCGCCAGCGTCGCGGCGATGTCGCGCACCGTCAGGGCGCCGTCGTCTAAGCGCAGGCCGAGAGCCGCCTTCGTGGCGACGAGGCCACGCCCGAGATCGAGGGATTCCACCCGCAGGGCGAGATCCACCGGCGGCCGGACCGGGGGCGGGGGGCCGAAGCGGGCGCTGGCCTCGTCCCGACGCCCCTCGGTGGGGATCACCAAGGCCGCCGCGAGCCAGGGCAGGGACAGCCGTTCGAAACCGGCGCTGCCGCCGATGTCGCCGTCGGGCGCTCGGGTGATGCTGGCGCTCACGGCACTGCCCGCGATGCGCCCGGACATCTCGGCGCGGGCGTCCGGCCCGGTGCGCCCGAACCGGATCGTCAGGTCCGTGGCAAGCGGGCCGGGGATCGCCGCCGCGCTGCCCGCCAGGGTCAGGAACGGCGCGAGGTCCGGGGTGGCGAGGCGCACCGTCCCGGTCCGCGGTGCCGCCGCTTGCGTGTCGAGCACGATTGGCTCTGCCGTGGCGATCACCAGATCGGCGATGCTGCCGGTCAGGTTCACGCCGAGGCCAACCGGCTCCCCGGCGGCGGCGGATATGCCGGCGCCGGCGATGCGCAGCCGGCCGGGACGGCGCAGGGCCGTGATGTCGTCGCGCCCGAACCAGCGTCCGGTGCTCGGCGTCGCCACGATGAGGTCGATGCCCTCAATGCCCCCGGCACGGGTGAGGAGGTCGAGGTCGAGGCTGCCGCCCGCGGCGCTTCCGTTGGCGGAGACCCGAAGCGTGTCGGCGGTCTTCGGATCCCGCTCCAGGCTGACGCGAAGGTCGAGGGCGCCGTCGCGCAGGAAGGCTGGGACCAGCCGGGCCTCCGCGATCCAGACGCGGTCGAGGAGAGCGAAGAGCGGGGCCGCTTTCTGCGCCGATACGCGTCCGGCGATCTGGCCGGTGCCGTCGGCCTCGATCCGCCCGGACAGGCTCGCATTCGCGCCCGCCAGATTGGCGATGTCGAGGCTGTCGACACGCAGGCTCTGGCCCTCCGAGCGGATGCTCGCCGCAATGGTGCCGTTGCCCGAATGGGCTCCGGCCGGTCCGTAGCGCACGTCGCGTGCCTGCAGGATCAGGCCGAAATCGTTGCCCCGCACACCCGCGAGCGTCGCGGTGAAGGACGGCAGGGTGGCGATGTCGACACCCCGCGCCACCAGTTGTGCGTCGAAACGGCCGCGGGCCGCGCCGTCGCTGGCGGTGTAGCGGGCATTGCCGGAGATGCGGGCCTCGCCGAGCGCGAGGCGCAGGTTGGTGAAGGACAGCGATGCGGTATCGGCCGATAGGTCGGTGGCGGCCTGGATCGGCTGGCCGTCCATCACCGCCACCGCCGGTCCGGCGAAACCGAGCTTGGCGAGGTAGCGGCCGATGCCGTCCGAGGCTGGGGTGTCGAGCGAGACGTGGCCGGTGAAGCGCGGGGCGGAGGCGGTGTCGACTATGCCGCTGACGCCGATCTGTGCCGCCCCCGGCGCGGTCGCCTGGACCTTGCGCAGGATCAGCCCGCCGGTCCGGTCGAGGGTCCCGCTGGCGGAGAGGTTCGACCAGTCGTCGAGGCCGAGGCCGAGGCTCTCCACCGTCAGATCGACATCGAGCATGACGGGCAGCCCGGCGCCGCCTCTCGGCAGGCCGCGGGCGACGAATGCCTGACCGCCGCCCGAGAGCAGGAAGCCGTCGAGATCGAGCCGGCGCGCCTCCAGAGCGAGGCCCGCCCGCCAGGTCCGCAGGTCGAGTCGTCCAGTGCCGGCAAGGCGCAGGGCCGGCCCGCTCGGGTCGATGTCGAGGCCGACCTCGGTGAACCGGACCAGCGGTCCGCGCGCAGTGAACTTGCCTCCGAGGGCGAAGGGCAAATAGGCACCGGCCGCCTGCACCGGTGGGCCGACGACGATCCGTGCCGACCCCTCGGCTTCGGCGACCATGGCGCGGAATCCGGACTGCACGTCGGTGACGCCATCGGCAGGCTTGAGGATGAGGCGGGCATCGGCCTCGAAGCGGGGCTGCGTGTCGCCGCCGCCCGAAATCTTCACCGCGACGCCGCCATCGGCCGCCGCTTCCCCCGTCGCAACCCGGAAAGGCACGCCGCGGCTCGTTCCTTCGGCCCGCCACGGGCCGGAGAGCCGGGGCGCCGACACCCGCAGGGCCTCGGCATAGAACTGGTCGGTGCGGCCGGTGATCGGCACCTGGGTGGTGAGGAGGAGCTGCTGGATGCGCAGATCCTCGATGGCCAGATCCCGCCCGCTCAAGGCGGTGGACAGGTCCGCCGGCACAAGAACGGCTTCGCCCTCCGTCACCGGAAGCTTGACTTCGGCCCGGCCGATTCGCGTCTCGGTGAAGCGGAATTCGCCGGTGAGCAGCGGCGCCAGCGCCACCTCGGCCTTCACGAAACGGAGATCCAGGACGGGCTTGGCCGGATCGGTCCCGAGATGCAGGCGGTCCAGGCGCAGGCGTGGCGAGGGGAGGAGCCTGATCGCGATGCGCCCCTCGCTGCGCACGGACAGCCCGAGCGAGCGCCCGATGGTCCGGTCGATGAACGGGCGGTGCCCCTCCCACGCCACGAAGGGCGGGACGGCGAGCGCCGCGACGAGGATCAGGATGACGGCGCCCGCCAGCGCGGTCAGGATGTCACGCACCGTTGATGTTCCGCCTTAGCCCAGGGGTCCGGGCCATAGCATACCGCTTAGCGTTGCGCGCCATAACGGCAGCGTATGTACGTCTTTAGCGCGAACGGGGGGCGATGCCGGGGCTCGTGGGCACCGGCCGGAACAACTCGTTGCGCTGAATCTGCATCTGCGTCTGGTTGTTCTGGAATTGCTGCTGCTGCTCGATTCCGCGAATCTGGCTCTGGTTCGACAGGCGCTCGTTCGTAGTGTTGAGCGCATTCGGGTTGGGCGACGACTGGGCCAGGGCCGGGCACGCAGCGGCAACGGCCAGGAGGGCGAGGGGCAGTACTAAACCGGCGCGCATGACGTATTCCTCGAAAAATTAGACGTTTCGTGTTCGTGTTGAAGACGACGCGTGAGACGAAAAGCCGGTTCCCTACTGCTGCTCCGCGTCGCGCCGACCCTCGACGTCGTTCGCGTTTTGGTCCAGGGATGCGCCATGAGCAATCACCCCGATGCGGCGGGGGCGTCGCGGCCGATCCCGGCCTCCGGCCAGAACGACGCCGCCCCGACCTCCATCGCCGCCCGCGCCATGGCCTCCCTGAGGCCGCAGCGCTCGCCCTATCTCGAGGGGCTCAACGCTGAGCAGCGCCGCGCCGTCGAGGCGACGGAAGGGCCCGTCCTCGTGCTGGCCGGCGCCGGCACCGGCAAGACGCGGGTGCTCACCACGCGCATCGCCCACCTGATCACGACGGGCAAGGCGCGTCCGTTCGACATCCTGTCGGTGACCTTCACCAACAAGGCCGCCCGCGAGATGAAGCACCGCATCGGCAGCCTGATCGGGCCGGCCGGTGAAGGCATGCCGTGGCTCGGAACCTTCCACGCCATCGGCACCAAGATCCTGCGCCGGCACGCCGAACTCGTCGGGCTGCGCTCGGATTTCACCATCCTCGGCATGGACGATCAGCTCCGGCTGATGAAGCAGGTCATCGTCGACCAGAACATCGACGAGAAGCGCTGGCCGGCCCGCGCCCTGTCGTCGGTGATCGACGGCTGGAAGAATCGCGGCCTCACCCCCGAACAGGTACCGCCGGGTGAGGCCGGTGCCTTCGCCTTCGGCAAGGGCGGCGCGCTCTACACCGCGTATCAGGCCCGCCTGCTGACGCTCAATGCCGCCGATTTCGGCGATCTGCTGCTGCTCTGCCTCAAGCTGTGGCGCGAGAACCCGGACGTCCTGGAGAATTACCAGAGCCGCTTCCGCTACATCCTGGTGGACGAGTACCAGGACACCAACGTCGCCCAGTACCTCTGGCTGCGGCTGCTGGCGCAGGGCCACCGCAACGTCGCCTGCGTCGGCGACGACGACCAGTCGATCTATGGCTGGCGCGGCGCCGAGGTCGACAACATCCTGCGCTTCGAACACGATTTCCCCGGTGCCGTGGTGGTGCGGCTGGAGCGCAACTACCGCTCCACCGGCCATATCCTTGCTGCCGCCTCCGGCTTGATCGCCAAGAACGAGGGGCGCCTCGGCAAGACCCTGCGCACCGAGGACGTGCTCGGCGAAAAGGTGACGGTCTCCGGCGCCTGGGATTCGGAAGAGGAGGCGCGCCAGCTCGCCGAATCGATCGAATCGCTCCAGGCCAAGCAGCATCCGCTCTCCGAGATCGCCGTGCTGGTGCGCATCTCGGCGCAGATGCGCGAGATCGAGGACCGCTTCGTCCAGCTCGGCCTGCCCTACCGGGTGATCGGCGGCCCGCGCTTCTATGAGCGGGCCGAGATCCGCGATGCGCTGGCCTACCTGCGCGTCACCGCCAACCCGTCCGACGACCTCGCCTTCGAGCGGATCTTCAACACCCCGAAGCGCGGGCTCGGCGACGCCACCCTGCAGATCCTGCACGGCTATTCCCGCGCGCAGGCGGTGCCCCTGCTTCAGGCCGCGCGCCTGCTCACCGAGACCGACGATCTGAAGCCGCGCGCCCGCTCCGGCGTGCGCGCCCTGGTGGAGAGCTTTTCGCGGTGGGCGCGGCTGGTCGGCACCAAGCCGCATTCGGAGGTGGCGCAGACCATCCTGGAGGAGTCCGGCTACACCGAGATGTGGCAGAAGGATAAGTCCGCCGATGCCGCCGGGCGCCTCGAGAACCTCAAGGAATTCGTGCGCTCCATGGAGGAGTTTCCCGATCTCGCCGCCTTCCTCGAACACGTCTCCCTGGTGATGGAGGCGAGCGAGCAGGAGGGGGCCGATCGCGTCTCGCTGATGACATTGCACGCGGCCAAGGGGCTGGAATTCGACACGGTGTTCCTGCCCGGCTGGGAAGACGGCCTGTTTCCCAACCAGCGCGCCCTCGACGAGAGCGGCCGCGCCGGGCTGGAGGAGGAGCGCCGCCTCGCCCATGTCGGCCTCACCCGTGCCCGCAAGCGTGCCAAGCTGTCGTTTGCCGTCAACCGGCGCATCCACGGCCTATGGTCGTCCACCGTGCCGAGCCGCTTCATCGACGAGTTGCCGGACAGCAGCGTCGACGTGCTCGATGCACCCGCCCACTTCTCGGCCGGCGCCTCGCGGTTCGACCGCAACCCGACGCCGTTCGGCTCGTCCTACGGAACGCCGGGCTGGCAGCGTGCCCAGGCGAACACAGCGGGCAACGCCGGCAATTTCGGCTCCAGTGGCGGGGGCAATTTCGGCCGAAGCCCGGCCGCGCGCGGCGGCGGGCCGCGCCAGATCGAGGGCGAACTCGTCGCCAAGTCCACCGGCACGCCCTCGGCGTTCTCGGAGGGCATGCGGGTGTTCCACACCAAGTTCGGGCCGGGCAGTGTCGCCGGGGTCGACGGCAACAAGCTCACCGTCGATTTCGACAAGGCCGGCCGCAAGATGGTTCTCGACAGCTTCATCCAGGAAGCCTGAGACGGTTTACCAAGGATCCGTTCGCAAAGCCGTCTCGCTGAGCTTGCGCGGCGCCTGGGCAAGACCGAAATCCGCGCTCCCGAAGGGGTCGCCGAACGGATCGGTGGGATTTCGATTGAACCGTCAATCGGCGGCTGCGCTGTTTTCGCAACAGTCGCGAAGACTTTCGCTGTGGCCGTTCTGGTGCGCTGCAGCGCAAACTTTTTACATCATTGGCAAGAATACTGGTCGTCACGCTTCTGTCGCCTCGAACGCGGCATGGTGCATGCAACGGTGATTCGGCGATCACGACCAGGGTGTGATGTCATCCACAGGCATCACCGTATACGTCGGAACCGTACGCTTGCAGTCGGATTGGCTGTAAGCGGAGACTTGCGTCGAGATCGGAGCAGGGTGAGGGCGTTCAAGAGGTGAGTTGAGTTCGGTACGTCACGTTCAACAGGTGCAGGTTCAGATTGAGTCCGGTTGGCAAGTCCAGGTGGAGTATTGATCGATGAAAAGACGGCGCACACGACTTGAACTGGTGGAAGATCGCCCGGTCCGGCTGCACAGGACCCGCTTCGACGAGGAGCGAAACTTAAGTCCGATCCAGCCCCTCACCGACCGACAAGCGCAGTACCTCGACGCTCTCGCCCTTCACAAACAGGTCATCGTCCTCGGACCTGCCGGCACCGGCAAGACCTACATCGCCGGCACCCGCGCCGCGGACCAGCTCCGCCAGCGTCGGATCGGCAAGGTGATCATCACCCGGCCCAACGTGCCGTCGGGCCGCTCGCTCGGCTTCTTCCCCGGTACGCTTGAAGAGAAGATCGCCCCCTGGGTCGCGCCGCTCACCGAGACCATGAAGGAGCGCATGGGCGAGGCTGCGTTCGATATCGCCATCAAGACCGGCGATATCGAGGTGGTGCCCTTCGAGGTCATGCGCGGGCGCACCTTCAAGAACTGCCTCGTGATCCTCGACGAAGCGCAGAACACCACCACCGCCGAGATCAAGATGTTTCTCACGCGCATCGGAGACGATTGCCAGGTGATCATCAACGGCGACGTCTCACAGACCGATCTGCGTGAGACGTCCGGCCTGCGCACCGTGATCCATCTCATCAAAAGCCGGATGATGCCGATCCCGGTGGTTGAATTTACTCTCGACGACATCGTGCGCTCAGGAATTTGTGCTGAATGGGTGCGGGCTTTCGAGGAAACGAATCTCTGACTTGGGTGTTATCAGCGGCGGGTCCCTGCGGAGCCCGCCGCTCACTCCGGTGCGCGACATGCGTTTCCCGGGCCGCAATGCCCGGAGGACGAACCGGGCGCCGCGCTCGGACAAGCAAGAACAGGAGTGTTCACGTGAGGAAACTGACTTTCGCCATCGCCGTGCTCGCCTCGCTCGGCGGCGCCAGCCTCGCCACCACTGCCAATGCCGCCCCCGGCGCGCCGATGGGCGTGACCGCGTCTGAGACCGTCAGCACCGTGCAGATGAACCGCATGGAACGCCGCATGATGCACCGCCGTATGGAGCGTCGCATGATGCACCGTCGTATGGAGCGTCGCATGATGCACCGGCACATGGAGCGCCGCTCGATGCATCGCCGGATGATGCGCAACATGTGATCGATCGGTTCCCGATCGAACTAGAAAGGGTCCCTCGCGGGGCCCTTTTTTGTTGCGCGCGCCGCTGATCTGTCCTGCGCGTGGCCCAGGCGGCGACGGCGCCCGGCGGGTGTATGTCCGGGTTCAGTGGCCTCGTTGCCGGTACCCCTCACCTCCGGTGGCGGCCGAGCGATACGCAGGCCCTCAGGATGCTCGACACACCATGACGTTGCAAACCTGGTGGCTCTTCTTCACCGCTGTCTTCCTGCTCAGCGCTACGCCGGGGCCGAACATGCTCCATGTCCTCGGGCGCAGCGTACGGTTCGGCCTGCGGCACAGCTTTGCCACCATGGCCGGCTGCCTTACGGCCGTCATCCTGGTGCTGATCGCATCCGCCGCCGGCTTGAGCGCGGCTCTGCTGGCTTCGCCGATGCTGTTCGACGGGCTGCGTTATGCCGGCGTCGCCTATCTGGTCTGTCTCGGCATCGGCGCCTGGCGCGGGGACGACGAGCCGATCCGTGTGGCGGGCGGTCCCGCTCCGGCCCGGCCGCCGTCGCCGGTGCGACTGTTCCGCGACGGATTCCTGATCGGTGCGAGCAACCCCAAGCTGCTTCTGTTTGCCGCCGCCTTCTTCCCGCACTTCATCGACCAGGCCGCACCGCAGGCGCAGCAGCTCGCGATCCTCGTCGTGACCTTCGCGGCGGCCGAGCTGTTCTGGTACGCGGTCTATGCGCTAAGCGGTGCGCGGCTCGCCGCTTCGCTTACCCGTCCGGGCCTGAAGCGCCTGTTCGATCGGGCCACCGGCGCGATCTTCATCGGCTTCGGGGCGGTGCTGCTCGGCACCCGTCCATAGGATCGACCCCGGCGCCTCCGATGATCCGTGCGGATCAGGCGGCTTGGGCCGAGGCGGCGATCACTCCTTCGCGGCGACCGGGACCCGCGACGCAGAGGCGGCCGGCTTGGTCGGCAAAGGCTTGACGGAGGCAGCCGCCGTCCTCGCAACGGGCTTCGCCGCCTTCTCGTCGGTCGCCGCAGCGGCCTTCGCCGGCTGCGGCGCCACGTGGCCCGGTCCCGCATGCGCGAGCTTGGCGACCACGGGCTTGCCGGCCGCTGACTTGCCCGCCTCCGTCTTGCCGAGTGTCGACTTGATCGAGATCGGATCGGCGGCTGCGGCGGCAGGAATCGTCGTCGCATCGGTGGCCGGCGTCACCGGAGCCGATGGGCCGCCATTGCTGAACATATTGGCGAACAGCTTCTTGTAGGCGGCGGGGTCGCCCTCGGCGTCCGCCACCATCACGCGGGCGGGTTTGGAAACGTCCTTCGCCGGCTCGGCCGATGCCGGCTCGCTCTTCGCCATCAGGGTGCGCGAAGCGGCCCCCTTCTTCGCCAGGGCGGCAGCGGCCTTGGTCGGGATCGGGGCGTCGGCGGCGGCAAGCATCACCGGCCGGCCCTTGGCATCGACCTCGATCTCCTGGGCGCCGGCGGCGATGCTCTCCGGGCGGCTGACGTCGCCGAGATGGTGGCGCGCGTATTCCTTGGGGTCGTAGGGCTGTTCCACCTCGTCCGACTTGACCAGGCTGGCGAAGGCGGTGGCGTTGCTCGGCGGCTGCGGACGAAACACTGGGTTCTGGCTGCCATCCTCGTAGACGACCCGCGTGGCGGGCGTGCCCTTGGCGATGAGCTCGGCGACGTCGCGGTTGTCGCGATCCCGCTTCTCGGCCACCAGCGGATCGACCCGCGGGGTGCAGGCGCCTGCCGCGGCGTCGTTGCCACCGAAGACGTAGTGGGTGCCGCACAGGCCGACCTTCGGCTCCTCGCGCAGGGCCTCGAAGTAATCCGAGCCCTCCTTGAGGTTCTTCCAGAACGGCGCGTTGGGATCGTTGCGGAACTTGGCGACGTTCGCGGCCGTCATCCGGAACGGATAGGACTGGAATTGCAGCGCGCGCTGGCCGCCCGAGAACGAGTCTCGGGCCAGTGCGTAGATCTCACCCATCGACTCGTCGGTCATCGCGAAGCAGCCCGAGGACGAGCAGGTGCCGTGGACCATGATGTAGTTGCCGGTGCGCCCGTTAGCCCGGTCGTAGGCGTTCGGATAGCCGGTATCGAACGAGAGATAATACGAGGAATTCGGGTTCATCTGCCCCGGCGTCACCGTGTAGAAGCCCTCGGGGGCCTGACGGTCGCCGGTCTTGGTTTTGGGGCCGAGCTGGCCCGACCAGCGGCAGATCGGGAAGGTCTTCAAGAGCGCGTATTGGCCGCTCGCGCCACGCTTCCACACCTCCATCTCCGCTTCCTTCTTGTAGGCGCGGATCAGGATCGGGTCGCTCTGGGACATGCCCTTCTGCGCCATCAACGCGAGGGTCTTGGGCGAAACCGGCGCCAGAGCGCGCAGCGGTACTCCGCCGCCCGTGGTCCCGTCCTGGCAGGCGCCGAGGGCGGTCATGAGCGCGATGATGGATGCTGCCACGAGGGGGCGCAAAGCCATGGGGAACCCCGTCTACCAAGCCGTCCCGTCCCGGCACCGGAACCCCGGACGGGCGAGACCCAACTCCATAGCGCCGTTAAACTTACCTGGGTGTTACCGGCAAGCCCGCGAAGCCAGAACCCGGTGGGCCTGTGAATCCCGGTTATTTCGGGGCCGACGCGGGATCAGGGGTGGAACCTTTTCGGCTGGGCCGTCGAAACCCCGGCCGAGAGGCAATACCGGCCCGTATCAGGTGCGGCTTTCGGCCGGCTCTCGCTAGTTAAGCAATTGATCTAAATAAGAAAATCTGAAAGTACGACATGACCGGAGCGGTCATAGACACGCTTGGGATGTCTATGCGCCATAATGACGCATAGTCCTCCGTTCACAGCCGGCGGCCGATCTCCATGAACTTCGCCGCACGCCGGTCGCGAATCTCGTCCGGTCCGAGTCCGTCGAATTCCGCGAGCACCGCCGCCAGTGCCTGTCCCGCTGCGGCCGTGGCCGCCGCACGCCCGCGATGCGCCCCCCCGGTGGCCTCGGGCACGATGGTGTCGATGATGCCGAGCCGCAGCAGGTCCTGCGCGGTGATCTTCATGGCGGTGGCGGCATCCGCCGCCCGGCCCTGGTCGCGCCAGAGGATCGAGGCCGCGCCCTCCGGCGAGATCACTCCGTAGATCGCGTGCTCCATCATCAGCACGCGGTTGGCAGTGGCCAGCGCGATGGCACCGCCAGAGCCGCCCTCGCCGATGACGATGGCGACGTTGGGCACGCCCAAACCGAGACACGCCTCGGTGGAGCGGGCGATGGCTTCCGCCTGCCCGCGCTCCTCGGCCTCGATGCCGGGGAAGGCTCCGGCGGTATCGATGAACGCCAGCACCGGCAGGCCGAAGCGGTCCGCCATCTCCATCAGGCGCACCGCCTTGCGGTACCCCTCGGGCTTGGCCATCCCGAAATTGTGCCGCAGGCGCGTTTCGGTGGTGGAGCCCTTCTCCTGGCCGATGACGCAGACGGGACGGCCCTCGAAGCGCCCGAAGCCGGCGACGATGGCCGCGTCCTCGCCGAAGGTGCGGTCGCCGGCGAGCGGCGTGAACTCGGTGATGAGGTCGGCGCAATAGTCGATGAAGTGCGGACGCTGAGGGTGGCGGGCCACCTGCGTCTTCTGCCACGGGGTCAGCGACGCGTAGATGTCCGACAGGGCGGCGGCGGCCTTGGCCTCGAGCCGTCCGACCTCGTCGCTGATGGAGACCGCGCCGTCGCGGGCACCGACCGCCTTCAACTCTTCCACCTTCGCCTCGAGTTCTGCGACCGGCTTCTCGAAGTCCAGGTAGGAGCGCATCACCGTCATCGGTCACCAGATCCCTGTTCGTCGCCGTGGCCGGCCGCGGCCGATGGTGAGCGGCCCGCACGCAGCGGTCGGCCGGGCGGTGTTGGCGAAGGCGGCACGCCTGTCAACCATGCGACGGGATCGGATTGCCGTGGTGACCGTGTGCTTGCATGATGGTCACCCCGCGTCATGACCGTGTCGTCGTGCTGGTCGACGTTGCAGCGTCGGCCCCGATCCCGGCACGGATCTCACCGAAGGGCTTCAGCCGTGAGCGCATTTCCGTCGGGCGAGTCCCAGGTCCTCGTGCTCCAGGGCGGCGGTGCCCTCGGCTCCTATCAGGCCGGGGTCTTCGAGGCGCTGGCCGCGGACGGGATCGCCCTCGACTGGGTCGCCGGCATCTCCATCGGGGCGATCAATGCCGCCCTCATCGCCGGGAATGCCCCCGAGCACCGGGTCGCACGCCTCAAGGGGTTCTGGGAGCAGGTCTCCTCGGCGATCACCGGCACACCGTGGATGCCCGGCGAGGCGGCGCGGGCCAGCTTCAACGAAGCCAGCGCCAACTGGATCGCGCTGTTCGGCGTGTCGGGCTTCTTCGCCCCGCGCATGCCCCCGGCCCTGTTCCAACCGCCGGGTGCTCCGGGGGCGCTGAGTCTCTACGACACCAGCCAGCTCAAGGGCACGCTGGAGCGATTCGTCGACTTCGACCGGATCAACGATCACGGTATGCGGCTCAGCGTCGGCGCGGTGAACGTGCGCACCGGCAACTTCGCCTATTTCGACAACCGGCGCGAGCGGATCGGGCCGGAGCACATCATGGCCTCCGGCGCGCTGCCGCCGGGATTTCCGCCGGTCGAGATCGACGGCGAGCAATACTGGGACGGCGGCATCGTCTCGAACACTCCCCTGCAATACGTCCTCGACGAGGAGCGCCAGCGCGATCTCGTGATCTTCCAGGTTGACCTGTTCGCGGCGCGCGGGGCGATGCCGCGCACCCTGATCGAAGCGTCCGAGCGGGAGAAGGACATCCGGTTTTCGAGCCGGACCCGGCTCAACACCGACATGAACCTCGAAATTCGCAAGGCCAAGACGGCGGTCCGCAACCTGCTCGACAAGCTGCCGCCGGATTTGGCGGACGACGCCGACGTCGCCTACCTGCGGCAGGTCAGCCACGCCAACTTCACGACGGTGATGCAACTCGTCTACCGCGCGAAGACCTATGAAGGGAACGCGAAGGATTACGAGTTTTCGCGTGCGACCATGCTCGAGCATTGGGCGGCCGGTCACAACGACGTACGCCGGTCGCTCCGCCAGCGCGCCTGGATCGAGCGCTGCCCGAACGAGAGCGGCGTCGCGGTCTTCGACCTGACGCGGGACGCGCGCGACTGAAAGCGTCCGCCCGAAATGTGGATGCCGGTTCTCGACCCGTGCCGCTGCAGGACCGGGATCCCACCACGCCTCACCAGACCGGGAGACAAACCATGACCCGCGACGAGATCCTCGGTGTTCCCTCGATGCCCGCCTTCAGCCCGAGCTATCCGCGCGGGCCCTACCGGTTCCTGCGGCGCGAATACCTGATCGTCACCTACGAGACCGACCCCGATGCCCTGCGCCGGGCCCTGCCGGAACCGCTGGAGCCGCATCCCGACAACCTGGTCTTCTACGAATGGATGAAGATGCCGGATTCCTCCGGCTTCGGTGACTATGAGGAGAGCGGCAGCGGGATCATGGCGAGCTACCAGGGCGAGCCGTGCAACTTCTCGGTCCAGATGTATCTCGACGACGAGCCCCCGATCACCGCCGGCCGCGAGATCTGGGGCTTTCCAAAGAAATGGGGCGTACCCCGTCTGAAACTGACTAAGGATACGCTCACCGGCACCCTGCATTACGATGAGGAACGGGTGGCAATGGGCACCATGACCTACAAGCACAAGAGCCTCGAGAACGACCTCGATGCGGTGAAGCGCGGTCTGGGCAAGCTCAACGTGAACCTTAAGCTGCTGCCGGACGTGGATGGCGGACCCAAGGTGGCCCAGTTGGTCGGCTACCGCCTGGAGGACATCACCGTCCACGGCGCCTGGGACGGCGAAGCCCGGCTCCATCTGATCCCGCACGTCAATTGCCGTGTCGCCGACCTGCCGGTGCGCCGCATCGTTGGCGGCCGGCACATGGTCGTCGACTTCACGCTGCCGTTCGGGCAGGTGCTGCACGATTATCTCGCCTGATCGCCTGGAGGGAGAACACCATGATCCTCACATCGAAGACCGCCATCGTCACCGGCTCCACCAGCGGGATCGGCCTCGCCTACGCGCGCGCCTTCGCCAAGGAGGGCGCCAACGTCGTCATCAACGGCTTCGGCAAGCCCGAGGACATCGAGAAAGAGCGCACCGGCATCGAGGCGGAGTTCGGCGTCAAGGCGGCCTACTCGCCGGCCGACCTGACCAAGCCCGCCGAGATCGAGGGGCTGATCCGGCTGGCCGAGGAGACCTTTGGCTCGGTGGACGTGCTGGTGAACAATGCCGGCGTCCAATACGTGGCGCCGATCGAGAATTTCCCGCCGGAGAAGTGGGAGCAGATCATTGCGCTCAACCTGTCCTCGGCGTTCTACACCATGCGCTATGCTATCCCCGGCATGAAGGCGCGCAAATGGGGGCGGATCATCAACACCGCCTCGGCGCACTCGCTGGTCGCCTCGCCGTTCAAGTCGGCCTATGTGTCGGCCAAGCACGGCATCGCCGGACTGACCAAGACCGCAGCACTCGAACTCGCCACCCACGGCGTCACCGTGAACTGCATCTCGCCCGGCTACGTCTGGACGCCGCTGGTGGAGAGCCAGATCCCCGACACCATGAAGGCGCGCGGTATGACCAAGGAGCAGGTGATGAACGACGTGCTGCTGGCGGCCCAGCCGACCAAGCAGTTCGTCACCGTCGAGCAGGTGGCGGCGCTCGCAGTGTTCCTGTGTTCCGACGGCGCGAGTCAGATCACCGGAGCCAACATCCCGATGGATGGCGGCTGGACGGCGCAGTAGCGCGGATTAACCTTGCGCCGGGAGCCCGGCGCAAGGTCCGGTCGGCTCAGCGACGGCTGTGCAGCAGCAGGGCGAGACCGTAGCCGACGGCTCCGGCGATGAGCAGCGCCACGAAGGGGTTCTCCTCGACGCGGGCTTCCACCGCCCGGGTGCCGTCGCGCAGATAGGCGCCGCCCCGGTCCGAGACACGCTCGTAGGCGTCGCCGGCATAGTCGCTCACGTTGTCGGCGACATCGCGCAGGCCGTCCTTGGCCTGGCCGTAAGCCTCCTGGGCGCGGCCCTGTGCCTCGCGGAGGCGGCCCTCGGCGGAATCGCGGTGAGACCCGGCGAGGTCACCGACGGCGCCCTGCACACGGCCCCCGAGATCCTTGGCGGCGCCGACGATGCGATCCGTATCGACCATGGTGTGTCTCCTCGTGCTTTTCGACGCGGCTCTCGGTGCCTCCGGGGCCGGGGCGCCCCGCGTCGGACGATCACAGAACGCCCGAGATCGGATTGCGCACCGCGCCGTCGCGAATTTTACGGCGCTCACCGGTGCGACGGTAAACGCCCATGCCGGAGAAGCTGGCCGATGAGTGCGACGCATCCCGCCTCTAAAGCCGCACCGCCGGGCCGGCGTTTCGGCCGCCCGGGCCGGGCCTTGCGCGGGACCGGCGGGATGTGGAGGAACAGCACCGGCACGCCTTCGGCCAGCGCCCAGTAATAGCTCGCATTGCAGAGGTAGCGCCCCGCATCCTGCGAGCGGATCGCGGCGACGCCGTTCCGGCACAGGGCGGCGAGTGCCTTGGCGGCCACCGGTGCGCGCCGTTCGTCCGGACCGTCCGCGTCGAGGGTGAGGCCGGTGGCGATCCGCCCCGACGCATCGGGAAACAGCCGGCTGACTCGGTTGCGGGCGCGGACCTCGACCCGAACGCGCTTGGCGCGGCCGGCGACGCCGATCATCAGCACGGCCGCCGGTCCCTCGGCGAGGGCCGGGGTGAGCTCGTCGGCGATCGCCCGGTAGGCGGTGGTCAGGATGCGCACCCGGACCTGCCCGCCCGTGAGGGTTCGCAGGCGCGGCGAGGCGCCGAGCCGTCGCGCCAGCATCGCACTCGGATTGACCGGCACGCCCGGAAACGGGCCGAACCCGGTGATCAGGACGTGGCGCCCGCTCAAAGCCCGATCAGGGTGGCGATGGCCTCGGCGCCGGCGGCCGGCGAGGATTCGCCGCGCGCGACGGCGGCCTCGGCTTCCGCCGTCTGCCGTCGCACGTCCGCGGAGCCGACGAGGCGCTGGTGCAGCCGCTCGTGGACCAGCGCCCACATCCACTTCACGTCCTGGGCGCGGCGCTTCTTGGCGATCTCGCCGGTGGCGGTGAGCTTGTTGCGGTGGTCGACCACCCGGCCCCACAGGTCGTCGAGGCCCTTGTTGGCGAGGCCCGAGATCGTGACCACGGGGGGCGTCCAGGTGGAGCTCGGCGCAGACAGGATGTGGAGCGCGGCGCGGTATTCGGAGGCCGCCGCACTCGCGCGGCGCGCGCCCTCGCCATCATCGGCCTTGTTGACCGCGATCATGTCGGCGAGTTCGATGATGCCCTTCTTGATGCCCTGCAACTCGTCGCCGGCACCCGGCAGCATCAGCACGAGGAAGAAGTCGGTGAGGTCGGCAACCGCCGTCTCCGACTGGCCGACGCCCACCGTCTCGACGAGGATCACGTCGAAGCCAGCCGCCTCGCACAGCAGCATGGTCTCGCGGGTCTTGGCGGCGACGCCGCCCAGGGTTCCCGAGGAGGGGGAGGGGCGGATGAAGGCGTTGGGGTCGAGGGCGAGGCGCGCCATCCGGGTCTTGTCGCCGAGGATCGAGCCGCCGGTGCGGGTCGAGGACGGGTCGACCGCCAGCACCGCCACCTTATGCCCCGCCGCCGTCAGGTTGGCGCCGAGCGCGTCGATGGTGGTCGACTTGCCGACCCCCGGGACCCCGGTGATGCCGACCCGGATCGCGGTGCCGGTATGGGGCAGCACCGCGTCGATGAGGTCGCGGGCCACCGCGCGATGGTCGGCTCGCTTCGATTCGGCGAGCGTGATCGCCCGCGCCAGGGCCGCCCGGTCGCCGGCGAGCAGCCGTGTGCGCAGGGCGTCGACGTCGAGAGCCGGGGGAGAGGCGGGGGGCGAGGAAAGGGCCATGCCGACCTTCTTGCCGGGCCGGCCGGCTTTCGTCGAGGGGGGCACGCGCGATCTGTGCCGCATCCGCAACAGGGCCCGGCCTCCCCGCAATCAACAGGCCGATGCGCGCACAGGCGCCCTGCCATGGTCACGATCGTGGCCGACAGGATAGCACTCTTAAGGGCCGGGCCTCGCCGCCGGGCCACCCCATTCGAGGGCCGTCAGCCGACATGATCCGACCGTTGCCCCCGACACGCCGCGCTCTCGTCCGCTTCGCCGCCCTTGCGGGCGTCGCCGGTCTGACCCCGGGCCTCGCCGGCTGCGTCGCCGACGGGCTCGTGACCGGATCGGCCGTGCCCGAGCGCCAATCGGCCTTCGACGTCAGCCCGGTTCTCCTGGTGGCCACCACCCGCAAGCCGGTGGGCAACCCGCCCAAGAGCCCGTATTTCAGTTCGGACCGGGGGCGGGGGCTCAGCTTCGCCGAGGTTCGCCTGAGCGCGCCCGACCGCTCCCTGCTGGGCAAGGTCTCCTCCGCGATCAGCGACGATTGGGGCGTCGTCTCGGTGCCGAAGGTCGAGAGCGGCGCGGGGGCGGCGGCCGCCTTCGCCCAGGCCGCCTTCGGGCGCGACGTGCTGATCTATGTTCACGGCTACCGGGAGAGCTTCCAGTCGGCGGCCCTCAGCGCGGCCAAGCTCTCCGATGGCATCCGCTTCCGCGGGGCCTCGGCTTTGTTCACCTGGCCCTCGGCCGCCGCGACCTTCGATTATGGCTACGACCGCGAGAGCGCGCTGTGGTCGCGCGATGCCTTCGAGGATCTGCTGAAGGCGCTGGCGAATTCCCCGTCCGGCGGCCGCATCAACATCGTCGCCCATTCCATGGGGACGCTGCTGACCCTGGAGACCCTGCGCATGCTGCGGGCCGAGGCCGGCGAGGCGGCGATGGCCCGCATCGGCGCGGTGGTCCTCGCCGCCCCCGACATCGACATCGACCTGTTTACCAACGCGGTCGAGCGGATGGGGCCGGATGTGGCCAAGATCACCGTGATCTCGTCGACCAACGACCGGGCGCTCGAACTCTCGGGCGCCATCGCCGGCGGCGTGGTGCGGGCGGGTGCCGCCGACCGCGAGCGCCTGGAGGCGCTCGGCGTGCGGGTGGCCGACGCTTCCGATTACGGCGGCGGTCTGATCAACCACGATCTGTTCCTGTCGAATCCCGATGTGCAGGGCGTGGTCAAGCGCGCCATCAGCCGGGGTGGCGGGGGGGCGTGACATCGCCCTTGGCGCGGCGCTCGTTCCCCCCTACACGGGCGGCGGCCCCGGGCCATCAATGAAGGGATTCGCGATGTTCACACTCGAGATCGATGGCGTGGCCATCGCGGTCATCAACGGCACCGAGGAGATCGCGCGCGATCTCTTCACCTGCGATGGCTTCAAGGACGATATCCAGACCATGAAGAGCGACGGCAAGGTGCTGTGGAACGGCACCTCCGAGCTCAAGATCCGTGCGGCCTCCGAGGACGAGACCGAGATCTTCGAGGATGCGCTCGCCGAGGACGATTCCGAGGAGGACGAGCCCTTCGAGCCGGACGCCCACCACGCCAAGGCCTCCAATGACGACGAGGAGGAAGAGGGCGACGAGGAAGACGATGCCGACATCGTGTTCCTGGTGGACATCGACGAGGATGCCGGCCTCGATTCCTGAGAGTCCTTGTAAGGGGACTGATCGCCGGATCGGCGGGCGCGCCGTCAGGGCTGCGCCCGTCGATCGAGGCAGATGCGCTGACGCGGCCTATCGCGCCGGCCGGTTGGGGATCAATCCGGGCGGCAGGAAGCTCTCGCCTGTGGCGACGGCCGGCCTCCGCACCGCTGGCGCCGGGGCGGCCTTGAGAGCCTGCTTCGGTCCGATCGACCCCGTCGTCGCCACATCCGGAATTTGGGACGCCGGCATCGGGACCGCCGGACTGTCGATCCCGTAGATGTCGTCGCGGAAATGGGCGCGGCCGTCCGGCGTCGCGTAGCCGGTGAGATACACGAAGGTCACCGGAATCTGTTTCGGCAGCTTGATGTCGAGACGTTCGTTGGTGGCGATGCTGGTCTCGATCTCGATCGGGCCCCAGGTCGAGGTCGCGCCGTTGGGGCCGGGCGTTCCCTCCAGCAGCCAGCCGGCCAGCTCCTTCACCTGCGCCACGCGCACGCAGCCATGCGAGTGGAACCGGACCTCGCGGGCAAACAGCGATTTCGACGGCGTGTCGTGCATGTAGACCGCCTGTTTGTTTGGCATGTCGATGCGGACTTGCCCGAGCGAGTTCTCCAGGCCGGAATCCTGCCGCAGGGTGTAGTTGGCCGCCTTCTCGCTCGACCAGTCGATGGCGGTGGGGTCGACCTCGACGCCACCGGGGCCGAGGATGCGGATGCGCTCGCGGGCGAGATAACCGGGGTCCTTCCGCATCTTCGGGATGATCTCCTTCTTGATGATGGAGACCGGCAGGGTCCAGGTCGGGTTGAGGTTCACGTCGGTGATGCGGGCCTCGATGCGCGGGGTCGCCTTGTCGGGCTTGCCGACCACGGCGACGTAGCGGCGCACCACCACCCCGTGATCCACCGCCTCGACGGTGGCGGACGGGATGTTCACCACCACGTAGCGGTCGCCATACGCGAAGTTCGAGCCGATCTGCCGGGCGGCGGACGCGCTGAGCTGGCGCTGGCGCGTGGTGGCGGGGACGTTGAGCGCCGCGACCGTCTGGCGGCCGACGAGGCCGGTCTCCGGCAGGCCGTGGCGCGCCTGGAAGGATTTCACCGCAACGACCAGGGGGGCATCGAGCACGTCCGAGGCTGGCGTGTCGGCGGGCAAGTCGCCCACTAGCGCCAGATGCTTGCGCAGGGCCGGGATGGCGGGGTCGCGCCCGCCGGGCTTCACCGTCAGGGTGGCGGGCAAGGGCACCCAGCCGCCGGCATCGACCATCGCCTGGTAGCGATCGGCCATGCGCAGGGTGTCGAGGAAGGTGGCAGGGGACAGGGTCGGCACCGGATCGGTGGACACTCGCGCCACCACCAGCGGCGGCAATTCCCGCGATTTCTTCGGCGCCGCGTCCCCGACGGGGATCGGGACGATGGTCTGCACTGCGGGCGTCGCCGGGGGCGACGTCGCCAGGACGTCCGGTCGCGTAAGCGTCCGCGCCGGCGCTTCCTGGGTCGCCGGGGCCGATGCGGGCGCGGCTTGTGCCTTCGCCCCGTGAAGGGTGACGAGTAGGGCCAGCGGCGACAGGCTCGCACGCAGGCTGGAAACGACGGCACCGTGGCGCGAAAGCATCGCAAGCCTCTCGATCGGACTGTTTCCCCGACCATGCGGACCGATGGTTACCATTCTCCTCCCCGGCCCTGACGCGGCCGTCCGGTGCCCTACCTGATGCGCGAAAGCGCACGGCAAACGAGTGGGACAATGGAACAGCAGGGAACGGATTTGCATCCGGCAATTCGCGCGGGCCGGACGGCCATCGTCACGGGCGCGGCGAGCGGCATCGGCTTCGCGGCCGCCAAGCGCTTCGCCGCCGAAGGCATGGCCGTCTGGCTCGCCGATCTGCCCGGTGACGCCCTCGACACCGCCCGCGCGGCCGTCGCGGCCGCCGCGCCCGGCAAGGCCGCGATCCGCGCGCTCGCGACCGACGTCGGCAACCGCGCGGCGATGGACGCGCTTCGCGACGCGGCGAGCACTGACGGGCCCCCGGCCATCGTGATGCTGAATGCCGGCATCGAGGCCGGCGGTAGATTGTTCTCGGACGAGGCCACGTGGCGGCGCATCCTGGAGACCAACCTATGGGGCGTCGTCAACGGCATCCACGCCTTCGCGGACGGCATGGCGCAGGCGTCAGAGCCCGGCGCCTTCATCGTGACCGGCTCGAAGCAGGGCATCACCACGCCGCCGGGCAACACCCCCTACAACGCCTCGAAGGCAGCGGTGAAGGCCGTGACGGAAGCGCTCGCCCACGATCTGCGCGGGCGTGACGGTGGCAGGGTCAGCGCCCACCTCCTCATTCCCGGCTTCGTCTATACCGGCCTCACCAAAGCGCGCGGTATCGCGAAAAAGCCGGAAGGCGCCTGGACGCCGGACGAGACCATCGACTTCCTCATGGCCGGGATGGCGCGGGGCGACTTTTACATTCTGTGCCCCGACAACGAGACCACGCGGGCACAGGACGATAAGCGGATCGCGTGGGCCGCGGGCGACATCATCGCGAATCGCCCGGCCTTGTCGCGCTGGCACCCGGATCACGCGGACGCATTCCGGCGTTTCATGGAGACGCCATAATGCGTTCGGGTCATGCCCCGGGCGCGCGGGTTGGCGATCACAGCGCCTTCAGTGCCGGGATGGAGGGCGCGAAGAAGTATTCGCCGCCCTGCATCTGCACGAAGCTTCTCAGGCTGAGATCGGGCTTTTTGGCGAGATCTTTCGAGAACGGCGCCGCACCCCGGAACGGCCGGGAGGTCGACACCGATTGGCCGATAATCGGGTCGATCCCGCTAAGTTCTTGAGAGAAATCCGCCACATTCGCCCATTGCTGCTGAACGAACTCGAACTGGTTCTCGATCGAGGTCACGTAGCACTTGAACAGGAGCCCGCGGGTCTGCTTTCCGTTCGCCGACAGGCCGGACAGGGCCTCGTCTTCGGTCAGTTCCGGGCCGAAGGCGATGCCCCGGCGCATCATCCGGTGGCTCTGGGTGAAGGCTTCCGCTGCGGAGACCGTGGTCTCGTCGGGCGTAACGTCGTGCCTGACGTCGTCGCGCGGATAGGCCTTGCGGACATGCGCCGCCCAGGGACAGACGAGGCCCTGGCGGTCGTCGCCGAACTCGAACGCGTTGGCCCGCGGGGTGTTGTCGCCCACCGAGCGGTCGTCCTCCGTCGGAGCGTTGATGAGGGCGGCGCCGCTCTTCCAGCGTCCCACCATCTGGGCGCCCATGAGAACGGGGTCGGCCTGGTCCGCCCCGGTGGCGACGGCTGCCGAGGCGGCCTTGACCGAGGCGTTGAACTCCGGAACGAACTGGGCGAGGCGCCGGACCACGAGGTAGGCGCCGTGGTTCATGAACGGGATCGGTGGAGCCTTGTCCGGCCCCTTGATCTCGAAGCTGGGCGCACCCGGGTTCTGTCCCGGAAAGCCGAAGACGAACTCGCCTGGCCACAGCAGATCCTGGCCCAGAGCCGCCTGATTGTCCTGGCCACCCGCGACGGTGGGATGGAACGGGGTCGTCGCAGCAATGCGGCCGCGCACGCCCGGTTGCGACACGCCGTCCGCGTAGCCGAAATGCTCATGTCCAACCACCGGCTCGGGTCTCACCGTGCCGACCTCCTCCGAGAGCAGCCGCCATCCGTTGGTCTGGGCCGGCGCGAGCCGGAGGGAGATCACATCCACCACCTCCGCATGGGAGGCGCCCGTCACGATGAAGACGCCGTGGAGCGCCGCGTCGGGCTTCAGCGTCTTCCACTGCGCCTGGGGCGGATCGAGCAGCGTCGCTTGGCGACTGGCCATCCCGTTCTTGTAGGCCTCCGCTCCGGTCATCGCCGACACCTGGGGAACACCGAGCTTCTGCAGGCCCGAAAAGCTGAAGGCGATGTTCAGGCCGGGCGTCGGCACGAGTTGATCGTTGATCGCCTTCTGTGCCGCGATGGTGTCCCTGTCCTTCAGGCAGGTCTTCATGCTGGTGAGGTCGAGACTCTTCAGGAATGCCTTGAAGGACGCCGCATCCCTGATCGTGAAGAACATCAGATGTTCATGCCGCTTGGGCAGGCCGGTGAGGATGTCCCCCTGAATGTCGTCGACTGGAAACAGCGGCTCTGCGGTGATGTCGCGCGGCATGGAAATCTCCCTGTGAGACGATGAGGATCGTGTCGTGGTTCGGCGCGCGTTCTCCCCCATTTCGTGGGCGGTGCGAGCCTCGATGGGAAGTCTTCGGCAGTAAACATAAGTCTAAAGATTTGCTGTCGGTCGACAGCAAAATCCGAACAGTCGCTGTTATGTCGAAGCTCTATACGGATAGTATTCAGAAAAGAGTGGTTCTACGACAGTGCGGTCGAGAAATGCCCTGCTGTGATTCGCTCGGGCGTTGCGCAATTGATTCTTCGAATACTTATAAAACGACCGGCCGTCAACTGAGTGGTGATCTGGTGATTGATCGAAACTAATACGAACGTAATTTGTGTAGAATTTTACTTGAGGTTATCGATGGCGCGTCGAGACCGTCGTCCGGGCGATTCGGGCTGCGGTATCCGGCAGACCGGATTGTGATCGACCGCCAATCCGGCGTATCGGTTCGGATGGCTGCGCGCTTGCATGGTGTCGCCTGCAGGGTGCCGAAGTGGGTCGCCACGGCGTTCGGCATGATCCTCAGTTTGCAAAATACGGGAGCCGCTTTTGGCCACCATTATCCCCGTCGCCTCCTTCGACTGCGTCGTGTTCGGCGCCACCGGCGATCTGACCACGCGCAAGCTGCTGCCGGCGTTGTATTACCGGTTCAAGGATGGGCAGATTCCCGGCACCAGCCGGATCATCGGCGCCTCGCGCTCCGAGATGAGCACCGAGGCGTTCCGCGAGCGTGCCCGCGACGCGATCAAGCGTTTCGTGCCGGCCAACGACATTCTGGAGGATAAGCTCGCCGCGTTCCTCGACCATCTCGACTACGTGGCGGTGGACGGGGCCGGCAACGACGGCTGGGAAGATCTCGCCGCCAAGCTCGCCGAGCGGCCCGATCAGGTGCGGCCCTACTACCTCGCCACCTCGCCCGACCTCTACGGCGCCATCTGCCAGAACCTCGCCGCCCATGGCCTGATCGGCGAGAAATCCCGCGTCGTGCTGGAAAAGCCGATCGGCAAGGATCTGAAATCGGCCCGCGCCATCAACGACGCCGTCGGCAAGGTGTTTCCGGAAGAACAGATCTTCCGCATCGATCACTATCTCGGCAAGGAGACGGTGCAGAACCTGCTGGCCCTGCGCTTTGCCAACACGATCTTCGAACGCCTGTGGACCGCGGACGTCATCGACCACGTCCAGATCACCGTGGGCGAGACCGTCGGCGTCGAGGGCCGTGCCGGCTATTACGACACGTCGGGGGCGCTCCGCGACATGGTGCAGAACCACATGTTGCAGCTCCTCTGCCTGATGGCGATGGAGAGCCCGCTCTCGCTCGATGCCAACTCGGTGCGCGACGAGAAGCTGAAGGTGCTGCGTGCCCTGAAGCCGATCACGCCCCACGACGTGCAGACCGTCACCGTGCGCGGCCAGTACGCGGCCGGTGCCGTCGACGGCAAGCCGGTGGAGAGCTACCGCACCGATCTCGGCGCCGACGCGCAGAGCCGCACCGAGACCTTCGTGGCGCTCAAGCTCGAGGTGCAGTCCTGGCGCTGGGCTGGCGTGCCGTTCTACCTGCGCACCGGCAAGCGCCTGCCCGCGAAGCTCTCGGAGATCGTGGTGCAGTTCCGCGCCTCGCCCTTCTCGATCTTCCCGGCGGAATCGTTCGGCCGCGAGCCCAACCGCCTCGTCATTCGGCTTCAGCCGGAGGAGGGCATCAAGCTCGAGGTGATGACCAAGGACCCCGGTCCGGGCGGGATGCGCCTGCGGCCGACCAACCTCGACATCTCGTTCGAGGAGACCTTCAAGCAGCGCTATCCCGATGCCTACGAGCGCCTGCTGATGGACGTGGTGCGCGGCAACGCCACCCTGTTCATGCGTCGCGACGAGGTCGAGGTCGCCTGGGCCTGGGCGGATTCGCTGCTCAAGGCCTGGGCCGACCGGCCCGAGCCGCCGCGGTCCTACCCTGCGGGAAGCTGGGGTCCGACGGCGGCCATCGCCCTGATCGAGCGCGACGGCCGCACCTGGCACGAGGAGATGCACTGAACGACAAGGGGATGGCGCCGCTTTCGGGGGCGCAGTCTCTCGACACGCGTCCTGAGCACTCCTACAGCTTGCATTATAATTGATGCAGATCTCAGAACCGCGGATCGATGAACAAGATTGAGCCGGGCCTCGGCATCAACCGTCGCTACCTTCACGACGAGGTCGTCGACCGGATGCGCGATCTCATCCGCTCGGGCGATCTCGAGCCGCGCGCGCGAATCAACGAGAGCGAGCTGACCGAACGCTTCGGCATCTCGCGCACGCCCCTGCGCGAGGCGATCAAGATCCTGGCGACCGAAGGGCTGCTCGAATTGCTGCCCAACCGCGGCGCGCGGGTGGCGAGCCTGTCGCAATCCGAGATCGAGGAGATGATCGAGGTCATCGCCGGCCTCGAGGCGACCGCTGCCGATCTCGCCTGCCGGACGATCACCGATGAGGAGATCGCCGGGATCGAACGCGACCATCACGCCATGGTGGTGGCCTGGAAGGCGGGGGAGGAGGGGGCCTATTTCAGCCTCAACCGGTCGATCCACGAGGCGATCATGGCCGCCAGCCGCAACGCGACGCTAGGGGGCATCTATGCGAGCCTGTCGGGCCGCATCCAGCGCTCGCGCTACGCCGTCCACCAGACGACTGAGCAATGGGCCCAGGCGGTGTCGGAGCACGAGCGGATGATCGAACTCCTGCGTGCCCGCGATGGCGAGGCGCTCGCCGTGCTCATGCGCGCCCATATCCGGGCGAAGACCCCGGTCATCGCCGAGAATTTCGGCGCGACCAGCTGAGAGACCGATCCTCCGCGCCAGCGTGCGCGATGCGGGACAGTCGCATTCGGTCTTTCGCGCGACTGATCGGGAAATCCTGAACGCACGTCCGCCAGGTCCGTGTGGAGTCGAGTGGTCGGGACAGCCGTGATTCCGGAGAGGCGTTGAGGCCCGATCTGGAAATGCCATGAAGCCGCCGACACGCTCCCGGCAGCCCTGCCGTTCCGGCTTGCGCGTCGAGACCGACCTGACGGATGGTGATCGCCCCGCTGATGCCGCAACCGGCCTCATGCGGTCGCCCTCCGGTTTGGGGGATGGGTTAGGTCCTGACTGCGGTCTTCTTCGCACTGCGCGGCAGCATCTGGATCGGCCGCAATCGCCGCCCCCGGCACGATCCTCGTCCGATGCCTCGGATGCACCGCGTGACTTTCCGGCCTACCTCTGAGACTATCGACCAAGGTGAGCGGCTCGATAATGGGCTTGGTTGATTCGGGGTCCGTAACTCCCGTAGAATTCAAAAGCGTGGGGTGTGCTCCCCCACCTGTACTCATTTGTAGAAGAGTTCGGAACCTGACACAGCAAATCTAGACGGGTGATAATACGGCTTGAGAGCGTCGCTGCCTGATCTGCCTCTCTCGATCTGCCTATGCACTTCGAGATCGGATGCACTGTGAATTCATGGGTCTGCTCTAGAGATAAGCAATGCCGAGCGTAAATGACAATGGCCGCTTACACGCGAGCTTTATCGACTCAAGCGTCGGTGAGGACATTCTATTTTGGCCGTACTCAGGCGGCGCTCCTCGGGCGACTTTAACGAGGGCCATAGCGATAATTCAAAAAAAATATCTTCGGTAAAATCAATTCCTGCAATAGTTACTTCGCTCACTTGCCGGGAGGATCAACGTTCGATGCTTTGTGGAGCGATCCCGCCCTATGGATCAATTGGGATCCACGTCCCAATCCCGGTTTTTACGGAGCGACGGCCGCATCGAGAAGAAAAGAAATCACGATTTCTAATTTTGCTTTGAATCGCGGCACCTGGGTCACCGTTGCCACCATCGTGCATGAAATGGCTCACGTGAACGGCGCCCCGGGTGCACCCAGCATGGCCGCGGAAAACGCGTTGACCCCCTGCGGCTTGAAAGGCCTTGTCGACCCTGGCGCAATTGGGATGCGGCCACGCGCACAGTCAGAGTCAGGCAATCGCTATGCTTAAAGTCGTTAAATCACGGCTATGCCGCTGGTTGACCCGCATCGCACGTCCAAATCGGGATTCTGAAGCTTCCTGAAATCACCGCTCTCCCGCCTACTCAGCCACTCACAGAAGTATCGGTTGGAACCTATCACGCCGGGGCCATCTACAAAGGCTCCGGCTCACGTCTCAGGATAGGATCGTCCGGGGCTGAGCCTGCCGAACCGCATCCGATCGGACCCGTCTCAAGCCGCCCGGACGGTGGCGAGGAACTGCGCCACCTCCGCGGTGAGGTGCTGCGATTCCCGCGAGAGTTCGGAGGCCGAGGCCAGCACCTCGGCAGCGGCGGCCCCGGTCTCCTCGGCGGCGCTCGCGACACCGGAGACGTTGGCGGTGACCTCGCCGGTCCCGATGGCGGCCTGACTGACGTTGCGGACGATCTCCTGGGTCGCCGCGCCCTGTTCCTCCACGGCGGCGGCGATGGAGGTGGCGACGCCGCTGATCTCGCGGATGCGGGCGGTGATGCTCTCGATCGCCGTCACGGCCTGGCCGGTGGAGCCCTGGATCCGGCCGATCTGGCTGCCGATCTCGTCGGTGGCCCGCGCGGTCTGGTTGGCGAGTTCCTTCACCTCCGCGGCGACCACGGCAAACCCGCGACCCGCCTCGCCGGCCCGGGCCGCCTCGATGGTGGCGTTGAGCGCCAGCAGGTTGGTCTGGCCCGCGATGGTGGCGATCATCGCCACCACGTCGCCGATCTTGGCGGCAGCCTCGCTGAGGTCCTTCATCTGGGCGCCGGTGCGCGCGGCCTCGTCGACGGCGCGGTGCGCCAGGCTGGTAGAGCCGTCGACCTGCCGGCCGATCTCCTCCACCGACGAACCGAGCTCCTCGGCGGCCGCCGCCACCATGGTGACGTTGGTGCCCGCCTGTTCGGCCGCCGCCGCGACGGTGACGGATTGCCGGGCGGTTTCCGCAGCGGTGCCGGCCATGCTCTGCGATGTCGCGCGCAACTGGGTCGCGGCGGCCGATACGCGGCTGAGGATACCGCCGACCGCAGTCTCGAAGCCGTCGGCCAGGGCCAGAGCCGCCGCCTTGCGATGGGCTTCCGCTCCAGCGCGGGCGAGCGCGGTGTCGGCTTCCAACGCGCGGGTCCGTACGAGGGTGTCACGGAAGGTGTCGAGGGTCGCAGCCATCGCGCCGATCTCGTCCTGGCGCCCGACGCTGGGGATCACCGCTTCGGTATCGCCCGAGGCGAGGCGGCGCATGGCCGCCGTCATCCGCTCGATGGGACGAGACACGCCGAGGAACGCGAAGGCCATGGCGCCCAGCGCCATCGCCAAGGCGGCGGCCAGCATCACTTGCGTCGTGCGCACGGCCTGGCTCTGCTCCTCGCGTGCCGCCACCCCTGCGGCGGTTCCGGCCCGGGTGTTGAGCTCGACGATCTTGCGCAGGGCGCCCGTCACCGCGAGGTAATCGGTGTTCATCGGGCCGCGAAAGCGTGCGGAGATCGCGTCGCGCTCGGCCGGATCGATCTGGCGCAGGCCGTCCCAGCCGGCCCGAAGCATCCGCCACTTCCCGCCGAATTCGTCGAACAGGGCCTGTTCCTCGGGGGAGCTGATCAGCGGAACGTAGGCGGTCTTGGCCGTCTCGATGGCGCCGAACATCTCGTCGACGTTCTTGCCGCTCAAGGTCCGTTCCGCCTCGCTGTCCGCCATCAGGTAGCGGAACTGCCAGAGGCGCGCGCGCATCACCAGAGTGCTGAGCCCATGGGCGGAATCCACCGACGGCAGCGCATTGCCCGCCAGAAGTTCGATGCGATCACCGATGGCGTCGAGCTTGCGCAGCGATACCACGCCCTGGACGCTGGTGATGATCGCCAGCACGGCGAAGAGGCCGATGAGGGTTGCTTTGATCGAGGGACGCATGAGGATGTCCGGGCAGTGTTGGAAGGTTTATCAGCGGCCCGGTTACGATGGGTACGAAGGGTTAATTCTTTCCGATCTTAGGATTTTCGCGCTGATTATAAGGCGAATTTTCTCGGTTGCTGTCGGTCTTACGCTGCGGTGTTGATCGACCGGAGCGAGGCCACGAGATCGCAGAACCGGTCGCCCTGGACGATGACGTGTGCCCGCAACCGATCGGAGGCCGCTGCCTCGTCCCCCGCAATGATGGCCGCGACGATCGCCTCGTGTTCGGCCAAGGACTGTCCGAGGCGATTCCGGGCCCGAAGCTGCATCCGGCGGAACGGCGCGAGCCGGCGGTGGAGCTGGCGCGCCTGTTCCGACAGGAAGACGTTGCGGCAGGCCCGGTAGATCACCGTGTGGAAGAGGTAGTTCTCCTGGTAGTAGCGCTCCGGGTCCTCGGCTGCGGCAGCCACCGCGCAGGCAGCGAGCGCGTCCTTCAGGCTAGCCTCGTCCTCGGGGACCAGGCGCCGGGCCGCGAGCCGCCCGCACGACGCCTCGATCTCCGCCATCGTCTCGAACATCGCGATCAGCAATTGCGGATCGGGCGCGCTGACGATGGCGCCGCGCCGCGGTTTGATCTCCACGAGGCCGGTCATCGCGAGCTGCAGCAGCGCTTCGCGGATCGGGGTGCGCGACACACCGAAGCGCTCGGCCATCTCGGTCTCGTCGAGGCGGGCCCCGATGGCGAGGCGGCCGTCGACGATTTCGGTTTCGATCGTCTGTCGCAGGCGCCGCGACTGGGTCATGCCGTCCGATCCCGCAATCGCTTTAATCCTCCCATGCGCAAAAAATTTTCACGCCGCTTTCGGCGCATCCATTATTCAATCTGGTTGACAAAATATACAAGAGGCTGTTCGCTCTATAAATAGTTGGCATCGCAGTATAAATTGTGCGGTGCAAAACAACGGCGTCATTCAAGTCGCCGCCCAGGGAGAGAGACGCCATGACACTGACCCGCCGTGCCCTCGTCGCGTCCGGCCTCGCCGCGCCGGCCCTTCTCACATTCGGTTCGGGAGCCCGTGCCGCCACCACCCTGAAGATCTCGCACCAGTTCCCCGGCGGTACCATCGACGAGGGCGATTTTCGCGATCGGATGTGCCGCAAGTTCGCGGCGGCGCTCGCCGAGCGTTCGAAGGGCGCGCTGGAACTGCAGGTCTATCCGGGCTCGTCCCTGATGAAGACGAACGCCCAGTTCGGCGCGATCCGCAAGGGTGCGCTCGACATGACGCTGTACCCGAGCCCCTATGCCGGCGGCGAAGTGCCGGAGATGAATATCGGCCTGATGCCGGGCCTCGTCACCTCCTATGCGCAGGCCGGCGCCTGGAAGGCGGCACCGGTGGGCCGCAAGCTCACCGAGATCCTCGATTCCAAGGGCGTGGTCATCGTTTCCTGGGTCTGGCAGGCGGGTGGAGTTGCGAGCCGGGACCGGCCGCTCTTCGCGCCGGCCGATGCCAAGGGCCTCAAGGTCCGGGGCGGCTCGCGCGAAATGGACCTGATGATGAAGGCAGCCGGTGCCGCCACGCTCTCGATCCCCTCCAACGAATCCTACGCCGCCATGCAGACCGGGGCGTGCGATGCGGTGATCACCTCCTCCACCAGCCTGATCTCGTTCCGGCTCGAAGAGCTTTCGAAGTCGCTGACCTCGGGGCGTGAGCACACCTACTGGCTGATGCTCGAGCCGATCATGATGTCCAAGATCGTGTTCGCCGGCCTGCCGAAGGATCAGCAGGATCTGATCATGAGCGTCGGCGCCGAACTCGAGACGTTCGGCCAGCAGGGCGCCAAGGAAGACGATACCCGCGTCGAGCAGGTGTTCGCCAAGGCCGGCGCCAAGGTCCAGGCGCTCGACGAGAAGACGCTCGGCCAATGGCGCGACATCGCCCGCGACACCGCCTGGAAGGATTTCGCGGCGAAGTCCACCGGCTGCGCCGAACTCCTCAAGTTGGCGGAGCAGGTTTCGTGAGCCACGCCTTCGATGCGGCGTCCGCCGCTTCCGAAACCGCCCGGACCGCGCCGGAGCCGCGCGTGCCGGGGCTCCTCGGCGCGGTGGACCGCACCATGAAGGCGATCAACCGGGTCATCATGGTCTTCGGCGGCCTCGCCCTCGTCGGCGCCTGCCTCGTCCTCAGCTACAGCGTCGTCGTCCGCTACTGGCTCAAGGAGCCCACCGAGTGGCAGGACGAGATGGCGGTGTTCCTCATCGTCGGCGCGACCTTCTTCTCCGCCGCCGCGGTCCAGGCCAAGCGCGGCCACGTGGCCATCGAGGCGCTGAGCGGGCTGCTTTCGCCCCGCGTCAACCGCGCCCGGCTGCTGTTCGCCGACATCGTCAGCGTGATCTTCGTGACCTTCTTTGCCTGGAAGAGCTGGACGCTGTTCCACGAGGCTTGGGTCGACGGTCAGGTCTCTCAATCGACCTGGGGCCCGCCCCTGTGGATTCCCTACGCGCTGATGGCCACCGGCATGAGCTTCCTCGCCCTGCAATTCGTCCTGCAGATCGTGGAGGCCTTCAATTACGGACCCCGCTCCGCCGGTTGGGCCGATCCGAAGGTCGGCCTCGGCGCCGCCACTGCTGACCTGAAGTCCGGAGCCCATCGATGAGCACCGCCGCCATCGGCTTTCTCTATGCGGGCGCCACGCTCAGCGCCATGCTGGCCGGCATCCCCATCGCCTTCGCGCTCGGCTTCGTCGCCCTGGCGTTCATGTACTTCTTCATGCCGGCGGCCTCCCTCGATACGGTGGCGCAGAACGTCTACGAGGAGATGGCCTCCATCACCCTGCTGTCGATCCCGCTCTTCATCCTGAAGGGCGCGGCGATCGGCCGGAGCCGTGCGGGTCAGGACCTCTACTCGGCCATGCATGCCTGGATGCACCGCATTCCCGGCGGTCTCGGCATCGCCAACGTGTTCGCCTGTGCGCTGTTCGCCGCCATGGCGGGGTCGAGCCCGGCCACCTGCTCGGCCATCGGTTCGGCCGGCATCCCGGAGATGCGCAAGCGCGGCTACTCGCCGGGCTTTGCCGCCGGCATCATCGCGGCGGGGGGCACCCTCGGCATCCTGTTGCCGCCCTCGATCACCATGATCCTCTATGCGGTGGCGGCCGAGCAGTCCCTGGGGCGCTTGTTCCTCGCCGGCATCGGGCCGGGGCTGCTGCTGGTCGGCCTGTTCGCGACCTGGTCGGTCTATCGCTTCCGCTCGGAATACGCGGCCGCGAAGGTGGCCTACGAGCGCCACGGCACCCCATCGGCGATCCTGGCCGAAGATAGCTACAGCATGCGCCAGCGCTTCTCGACGCTGCCGCGGGTTCTCCCCTTCGTCATCCTGCTCACCGGCGTGATGGTGGCGCTCTACGGCGGCTATTCCACCCCGTCCGAGACCGCTGGCCTCGGCGGGCTGCTGGCGCTCGGTCTCATCGCCATCATCTACGGGGTCTGGCGCCCGCGCGACGTGAACCCGATCCTCGCCGCGACCCTGCGGGAATCGACCATGCTGATGCTGATCATCGGCATGTCGCTGCTCTATGCCTACGTGATGAGCTACCTGCACATCTCGCAATCGGCGGCGGCCGCCATCGTGGCGATGCAACTCTCGCCCTGGGTGCTGTTGGTGACGATCCTCGGCCTGGTGATCGTACTCGGCTTCTTCCTGCCGCCGGTGTCGATCATCCTGATGACGGCGCCGATCATCCTGCCGCCGCTGAAGACCGCCGGATTCGACCTCGTCTGGTTCGGCGTGGTGATGACCATCACCATGGAGATGGGGCTGATCCACCCGCCTGTCGGCCTCAACATCTTCGTCATCAAGAACATCGCCCCCGACATCCCGCTGAAGGACATCATCTGGGGCACCTTGCCCTTCGTGATCCTGATGGCCGTGGCGATCCTGATCCTGTGCCTCGTCCCCGGCATCGCCCTGTGGCTGCCGAACTGGCTGCTGCCGTCGACGCGGTAGAGGGCCGCTACCACGCGTTCACAGGTTTGCCGGCATTCTCCCGCCGGCATGCCGCGTGAGCGCCGCGATCCGGTCCTCGATCGCCGGAGGGGTCGCGAACGCCTGGAAGAACCCCGCGCGCGGGTTGTCGACGCACATCTCCATCACCCCTGACGACGCATCGCCCAGGTGCCCGCAACAGCGGCGGCGTTCGGAGCCCGCTCGACACCCGCCTTGGCCCGCACGAGCATCACCGCCGGGGTCGCCGCGCCGCGCGTCTTCATGAGAGTGGTCTCATCCTCCTCGAAGGTCATGATGGCCTTCCGCGTCGCGTCGAAGACCCGCACGCCGCGCTCGTAATCCCAGGCGTAGGCGTCTGCGAGGCGCGACAATCGCGCGGCGCAGGTCGCTGCCGGCTCCACCGACCATCCGCCGATGGTGCGCGTGTCGGTGAGCGTCAGCCGGCAACCCGGCTGGCCGTCGTCGGGGACGGCGCGCCAGTCGCCGAGGCTGTCGCGCATCGCCTCCGGCAAGGGCTCGGCCCGGACCGATCCGCAGGCGAATGTCGCGACGAGCAGGAGGAAGACCAGACGCCGCATCGCTCAGTTCAGCTTCACCAATTCGACGCGCCGGTTCTTGGCGCGTCCCGCCTCGTCGTCGTTGCTCGCGTTCGGCGCCACCATGCCGATGCCCGCAGCCTTGAGGCGCTTGGCATCGACGCCGTAGCTCGCCGCGAGCGTCTTGATCACCGCGTCGGCCCGGCGGCGCGAGAGATCGACGTTGTGCTCGTAGGCGCCTTGGTTGTCGGTGTGCCCGACGGCGATCACCGCAAGCTTCGGGTTCGCCTTCATCAGCCCGGCGATCTCCTGCAGCGTCGGCGCCGAATCCGGCTTCACGTCGGTCTTGGCCGTATCGAACAGGATCCCGGAGAGCGCGACCTTGCCGGTGGCACCGATGCTCTTGGCCATCGCCTCGGCGTCGACCGTGGTCATCTTCCGCTCGCGCCGCTTGGGTTCGAGCAGATGAACCACGGCGATGGTGCGTCAGGTCAGGGCCATGCAGTAGGAGCCGCCGTCGACCTGGAAGGTCTGGACCGCCAGATAGGTGTCGCCGTCCGGATCGGTGCGTTTGCCGGTGAAGTAGCGCTGATCGCTGATCGTGCTCGAGACCGCGCAGGCGCCGTTGGAGAATGCCGGATCCTTGATGTCGGCGTCGTGGAAGAAATACATCAACAGGCTCGACGTGCCGCCGCCGCCGTAGGACGAGCGTGTGTGGTCGCCGCCGCAGCCCTCCGCCTTGCAGGAGAACAGGACCGCACCCCCGCCGGCTTCGATCTCGTCCTGATAATTGCGCATCACCTCGAAGGGGAGCGATCCGCGGGGATCAGATAGACGAGGCGGGTCAGTACGCCTTCCAGCTCTTTTTCCTGTTTCGGCAAGACCGGCTGATTGGTCATCACATCGTGCTGATCGGTCGGTTCAAGATTCGCGAGTGAAACCTTGAAGTCGGTATAAGAAAATTTGGTGTAGCTCACGATGAAGGAACCATCGTAACGCTTGAGCGCCGGGCTGTCCTTCGATCCCGGGATATCCTTCGTAGGAACCGTCGCATCGGCGAGACTAAGCGCGGGCCACAATGCGGCGCAGGTGGCCATGATCAATAAAAACGGACGCATTCCCGCCCCCGATCACGGTCCGAATCAGATGGACCCGCCGACGCATAAGTCCTCGTACGGCCAAGGTGTAGCGGAGTTTGGTCGCGCTGTGCCGGTGCTCCGATGGAAGTCCGATCCGCAAGCCGCCCCGCGCGATCGTCGCCACGCGGCGTCGAAATCTCGACGGGGTGGTGCCCAGGCCTGAACGTCCGAGATGGGTGGTTTCGAGACGGCCCGCTCTTGGTGAGCCGATTCTGCCGGCGGACATCCGGCCGTATTCAGGGCGCATAACGAGTGAAAACTAAATCCTCCGACTTCGGCAGTCGATCATGGCATGCAAAGCACGTATTGATCAGATCGACGCTCGGATTGACCCTGCCGTTCTCGAACTGGCCGTAGCCCCACCCGCCTGACGCGGCATATTTCGTCGAATCCTTCACATCGATCTGAACATTCGTCGGATCACCCGCAACGAATGATTGCTGCTGGCCGAATATCGCGTTGTTCTCGGCTGACGGAACGTACTTCCAAGCCAGCCTGGCGATGATCGATCCGTCAGGGAACGGCCTTGTCGCGCTTCGATAAGCCTTCATGGCGATGTCGTTACCGAGAATCACACGAATGTCGTTGAGGGCGCCAGCCTCATGGGCGACGCCGATCACCTGCCAGTCGCGATAGCCGGGTGGCAGTCCGACGTCGTAGACCGGTGAAGTATTGCTTGCATCGTTTCCGTCTGCAATTGCAATCAGGCCAGTCATCAGAAAAGCCGACGCGAGAGCGGTCCCCCGAATATACCATACGGACATGTCATCCCTCCCCTGCCGTCTTACTACTTATAAGTTTCGGGGAGAAGGCTACGGCTGTCGGCGGAAATTGCAAATCCGGAGCAAGTTTTCATCTGCCCGTGGATTTGATTAGATGTCACGGCCTGCGCGATACTGTGCAGTCGGCCTGAGTGCGAAAGTAGAAACGGCGGCCGCTCAGGGGCGACCGAAACCACAGTCTGAGGGGTCGAGAAGGGTCGAAACTGGGCTCCCTCATGGGGCCCAGCGTCAGATTTCTTCACCTCGCGCCATGTCCGCGATCCTTGGATCACGCCAACACCTCTATTCTCCGCGTGGAGTCGCAGTGGCGTCCCGCGGGTCGGCATCCCACTCGCGCGAAAACCCCCTTCAGCGGCCCTGCCAAGCCGGCGCGCGCTTGGCGAGGAATGCCTCCATGCCTTCGCGAAAATCGGCGCTGGTGTAGCACATCCGGATCAGGTCATCGCCGGGGCGCTCACCCTCGGCCTCGTCCATGCCCTGGAGCCGGCGCAGGCCTTCCTTGGTGGCGCGCAGGGTGAGGGGGGCGTGGCCGGCGACCAGGGTGGCGAGTTCGGCGGCGCGCTGCTCCAGTGCCGCGGCATCCTCCACCATCTCGGTCACGAGGCCGATGGCGAGCGCCTCCTCTCCGCCGATGAGCCGGGCGGTGAAGATCATGTCCTTGACGCGGGCCGGGCCGATCAGGGCCGATAGCCGCTGCAGGTTGCCCAGCGAAAGGCAGTTGCCGAGCGTCCGAGCGATGGGGAAGCCGAACCGCGCATCGCGCGTGGCGATGCGCAGGTCGCAGGCCGCCGCGATGGCGGCGCCGCCTCCGGTACAGGCCCCGGCCACCGCCGCGATGGTCGGCACCCTGAGCCGCTCCAACGCGCCCATCACCCGGTCCATGAAGCGCTCGTAGTCGAGGGCGTCCTGTGCCGTGGAGAAAGCGCGGAACTGGGCGATATCGGTGCCGGCTGCGAACGCCTTCTCGCCGGCTCCGGTGATCACCAACGCCTTGACGCTCTCGTCCGACTCGATGCGCCCGCACAGGTCGATCAGCCCCTGATACATGGCGAAGGTCAGTGCGTTGCGCGCCTGCGGCCGGTTGAGGACGATACGGGCGACGCCCGCCGCATCGATCGCGAACAGGATCTCGTCGGTGGTGCTCATGGCAGGGTCCGTGGCGTGCGGTGGCGTTGGGATACGGGTCTGCCCATCCGCGCCGTCTGGATCAAGCCGCGACGTCGCGTGGAACGCGCCCGCCGACGCTTCCGTTGATGTCGAAATCGGACGTAACGCGGGGGCACGCCCCTTCAGGGAGACGAGACCCGATGCGCGGATGCATGCGACACACGGCTGGCCTCGCCGCCGGGCTTTTGGTGGCGACCAGTGCGGGATCGGCCGAGGCCGGATGCCTCCGGCAGGTGATCAACCGAACCGATCACGTGGTGGTGGCGAGCCAGGATGGCGGTCCCGGCTTCACCGTGCGGCCGCACCACGCCCACCCGATCCGCTACCTCCGGTCGGGCCAGGTCGACATCGCGGTCTATTGCCGGGCGCCTCTCGACGAGTCCGGGCTCGCCCAGCAGCAGCCGGCTTTCCGGGCCTCCTACGCAACGGTCGCCGTGCTTGATCGCTGCTACGTCGACATCGATGGCGGCGGCACCCAGCCCGTCGCCCTCAACAATCCGCGCCAGGGCGACATCGTCGTGGCGCCCTATGAGCTGGCCTGCCCGCCGCTGCGATAGCGGGGGCTCAGAACAGCGATGGCACGAACATCTCCGGCGGCACCGGCTGGCGGGCGTAATCGTCATGGCGCTCGCGGTCGGGCAGGTGGACCGGGGGATGCTCGACATCGCCGTAGGGGATTTGCGTCAGCAGGTGGCTGATGCAGTTGAGCCGGGCCTTCTTCTTGTCGACGGCCTCCACCACCCACCACGGTGCCTCGGGGATATGGGTGCGCGCCAGCATCTCTTCCTTGGCCCGGGTGTAGTCCTCCCACAGGCGGCGGGATTGCACGTCCATCGGCGAGAGTTTCCACTGCTTGAGCGGATCGTGGATGCGCATGTTGAAGCGCAGTTCCTGCTCCTCGTCGGTGATCGAGAACCAGTATTTCAGCACGATGACACCCGAGCGGACGAGCATCCGCTCGAATTCCGGCACGGAGCGGTAGAACTCCTCCACTTCGTCGGGGGAGCAGAAGCCCATTACCCGCTCGACGCCGGCCCGGTTGTACCAGGAGCGGTCGAACAGCACGATCTCGCCGCCGGCCGGCAGGTGCGCCACGTAGCGCTGGAAATACCATTGCGTGCGCTCGCGCTCGCTCGGCGCCGGCAGGGCGGCGACGCGGCAGACCCGCGGGTTGAGGCGCTGGGTGATGCGCTTGATGGCGCCGCCCTTTCCGGCGGAATCGCGGCCTTCGAAGATCACGACCACGCGCAGCTTCTGGCTCTGCACCCAGTCCTGCAGGCGCACCAGCTCGTGCTGGAGCCGGAACAGCTCGCGAAAGTACTGCTTGCGGTCCATGGTCGGGCGACGCGGGCCACCACCGACCGAATCGGCCAGGAGTTCGAGGCGTTCCTCGTCGAGCTCCATCTCGAGCTCCTCGTCGAAATCGTCCGCGACTTCCCGGCGGATCGCCTCGATGTCGAAGGCTCCTGCCGCCCGCTGCCCGTGATCCATCCGCCGCCCCATCGTCGAAAAATATGAGGGCCGTTAGATCAGGCTCGTGTGACAGTCCTGATACGGACGCCGCGCGTCATGACAGTGTCGTCCGCACTTGCGATGTCCCAGGGCGCGATGCCGGACTTTTGCCGGCAATGAACACCGCCGGAAATCCATGTTGCGCCTTCTCACCGACGAAGCCGCCCTGCCGGGTCTGCTCTTCGCCCTGCGCTTCGACGCCGAGGGGGTGGCGACGCCGATCGCATTCGCAGCCGATCTGCCCGCGCGTGAGGCCGGCGGCGATGGCTACGTCTGGCTGCATGTGGATCTCATCGATGCCCGGCTCGCGGATCTGATCGAGTCCGGGCGGCTCGGGCCGCCGCGTCTGACCGCCGCCATTTTCGCGCGCGACGAGCACCAGCGCGTGGTGGTCGAGGGCGAATGGCTCGGCGTGGTGATCGCCGACCGCGAGCGCGCTTTCGACGGCGAGATCGGCGAGGAGCCGACCGGCCGCCTGCATTGCGTGCTCGGGCCGGGCTTCCTGGTGAGCGGCCGGCGCCATGCCACCGCCGGGGCCGAGGCCGCCCGCGACGCGGTGCTCGCCGGGGCCCGCGCCGCCTCGCCGGCCCGGCTCCTCGAACGCTTCGTCGAAGGCGTGGTGGCCTCGCTGGCGGCCTCCGCCAAGCGCTTCTCCGATGAACTCGACGCCATCGAGGACCGTGTCCTCGACGAGACCCGATCCGACGATCCTCGGCCGCTCGCGCCGATCCGCCGGCAGGCCGTGCGCCAGCACCGCCAACTCTCCGGCCTCGCCGCGGTGTTCCATCGCCTGGAAGCCGAGACCGACGAGGATGACGACGCGCTGCCGGAGGCGGTGGTGACCATGGCCGCCCGCGTGGTCCAGCGCCTCGATTCGCTCCACCGCGACATGCATGTCCTGTCGGAGCGGACCCGCACCTTGCAGGACGAGATCGCGGGACGGACGGCGGCGGAGACCAACCGCCAGCTCTTCACCCTGTCGGTGCTCACCGCCCTGTTCCTGCCGCCGACCCTCGTCACCGGCGTGTTCGGCATGAACACCAAGGGCCTGTTCCTCGGCGAGTTCGAAGACGGCTCCGCCATCGCGCTCGGGATTGGTGCGCTCACGTCGCTGGCGGTCTATGGGGTGATCCGTCGCCTCGGCCTCGTGACGCGCCGGGCTTAAACAGGCGGCCGCGAAAAGCCGCGTCCCGCCCCACAACCGTCATCGAAGCGTCACGCCCCGTCGCGAACGGTGCGCCCGACTTATCCCTGGAGCCTTCCCCGCATGGACTTCTTCCGCCGCTTCACCGTCCTGATGTGCGCGCCGAACTTCGATCCGGACGATCTCGAAGGCGTACGCGTCCAGCAGATCCTCACCTCCATCGAAAAGCTCGGCTTCGAGGTGGTGCGGGCGCGGCGCGTCGAGGATGCGGCCATCGCGGTCCAGACCGATGCCGCCATCGGCTGCATGGTGGTGGATTGGGGCAAGCGCGGCCTCGACGGCAAGGCGGCGGCGCTGATCAACCTCATGAGGAAGCGCGGGCTGGAAATGCCCATCGTAATCATGGTCCGCCGCAAGCGCCTGGAGGACATTCCCGTCGAGGTGCTCGACTTCATCGACGGCTACATCTTCCTGGCGGAGGAAACCCCGGATTACATCGCCCGCGGCCTCGTCAGCCGCGTGAAGCAATATGCCGAGACCCTGAAGACGCCGTTCTTCGGCGCGCTGGTGGATTACGCCGAGCAGGGCAACCAGCTCTGGACCTGTCCCGGCCACAACGGCGGCATCTTCTACAACCGCTCGCCCATCGGGCGCATCTTCGTCGAGCATCTCGGCGAGGCGGTGTTTCGCGACGATCTCGACAACTCGGTTCTCGATCTCGGCGATCTCCTCGTCCACGAAGGGCCGGCGCTGCAGGCGCAGAAGGAGGCGGCCGTCATCTTCGGCGCCGAAAAGACCTACTTCGTCCTCAACGGCACCTCGGCGTCGAACAAGATCGTGCTCTCGGCGCTGGTGGCCGAGGGCGACCTCGTGTTGTTCGACCGCAACAACCACAAGGCGGCCCATCACGGCGCGCTGTTCCTCGGCGGCGCGGTGCCGGTCTTCCTGGAGACCGACCGCAACTGCTTCGGCCTGATCGGGCCGATGTACCACGAGGCCCTCGACGAGACCCTGATCCGCGAAAAGATCCGCACCAACCCGTTGATCAAGGATCCCGACGCGTGGAAGCGCGAGCGCCCGTTCCGCGTCGCGGTGGTCGAGCAATGCACCTATGACGGCACGATCTACAGCGCGCAGATGATCCTCGATAAGATCGGGCACCTCTGCGACTACATCCTGTTCGACGAAGCCTGGGCCGGCTTCATGAAGTTCCACCCGCTCTTCGCCGGTCGCTTCGCCATGGGGCTGAAGGGGCTGGACGAGACCTCGCCGGGCATCATCGCCACCCAATCGACCCACAAGCAGCTCGCGAGCTTCAGCCAGGCCTCGCAGATCCACACCAAGGACAGCCACATCCGTGGCCAGACCCGACGCATCGAGCACCGGCGCTTCAACGAGACCTTCCTGGTCCACGCCTCGACCTCGCCGTTCTACCCGCTCTTCGCGTCGCTGGACGTCGGCGCGCAGATGATGAAGGGCCGCTCGGGCGTCGTGCTCTGGGACGACACCATCCGGCTCGGCATCGAATGGCGCAAGAAGGTCCGGGCCATCCGCCGCGAGTTCGAGGAGAAGGAGGGCGATCCCCAGAAGCGCTGGTTCTTCGACCCCTTCGTGCCGGACGTGGTGAAGGGCCCCGACGGCAAGGTTCCGTGGGAGAGCATCTCCACCGATGAACTCGCCAGCGACGCCAAGTATTGGGAACTGGCTCCGGGCGCCGCCTGGCACGGCTTCACCCATGTGGCGCCGAACTACGCCATGACCGACCCCAACAAGCTCACCGTGCTCACCCCCGGTTTCGACCGGCGAACGGGGGAGTATGCCGAGCACGGCGTGCCGGCCCCCATCGTCGCCCAGTACCTGCGCGAGAACCGCATCGTACCGGAGAAGAACGACCTCAACTCGCTGCTCTTCCTGCTGACGCCGGGCGTCGAATCCTCGAAGGCCGGCACGCTGATCTCCGGCCTCGTCGCCTTCAAGCGGCTGCACGACGAGAACGTGCCGCTCGAGGACGCGATGCCCGAATTCGTCCGGCGCCGGCCCAACCGCTACAAGGGCGTGCGCCTGCGCGACCTCTGCGCCGACTTCCACGCCTTCCACCGCGAGGCCGGGACGAGCACGCTCCAGCGCAAGCAATTCGAGCCGGGACACCTGCCCGAGATGGTGATGACTCCGAAGGAAGCGGTGCAGCAGCTCACCCGCAACAACGTCGATTATGTGCCGATTGCGGAAGCGGAGGGCCGTGTGGCGACGACCTTGCTTCTGGTCTACCCGCCGGGCATCGGCACGGTGCTGCCGGGCGAGCGGCTGGATGAGCGGGCCAAACCCATGCTGGACTATTTCAAGATGTTTGAACGCTCGGCGAACTTGTTTCCCGGCTTCGAGGCCGAGATCCAGGGCGTGTTTCGCGACGTCGACCCGGATGGCACCATCCGCTTCTATACCTACGTCATGCGCGAGCCCCACTGATGCCGGGCGAAGGGCTGCCCACCGCCAGCGATCCGGAACTCGTCATCCGGCCCTCGTCGGATGCCGACGTACCGGACATGGTGGACATCTATGCCCACCACATCCGGCGCGGCGTCGGCGATGTCGGCGATTTCGAGGAGGACCCGCTCCATCCGGACGACCTCAAGAAGCGCCGCAAGGCCATGCGCAAGAAGCGTCTGCCGCATCTGGTGGCCGACCGTGACGGGGTCGTGGCCGGCTATGCCTATGCAGTGCCGTTCCGGAAGCGCCCGGCCTATCGCTACACCCTCAAGCACTCGATCTACGTGCACCACCAGCACCTGCATGCGGGCATCGGCCGGCGCCTGCTTCCGGCGCTGATCGAGGCCTGCGCCGCCGGCGGCTACCGCCAGATGATCGGCTATATCGACGCGCAGAACGAGGCGTCCCTGCGCCTCCACGAGGCCTGCGGCTTCGTCCGTGTCGGCCTGCTGCCGGCGGTGGGCTACAAGTTCGGCCGCTGGAGCGACAGCGTCATGGTCCAATGCGCCCTCGGCACCGGCGCCGACGACCAGCCCGGCACCTGGAACCGTCCGGTCGAGGCGGTGGTGGCCGAGCATGACTGGATCGGAAAGTGATCGGATCGTCCGCTGGGAGCCCCATCCAGTCGCTCAGGATGAAGCGATCGGTGGGGTGACGAAGTGATCAGGCGAAAGCCTTCACTCGCCCCATCGTCTCGAGGAATCCGAGCAGGGCGACGCTTTTGCTGTGCAGTGAAAGATCGACTTCGCGATGGGCGGCCGATCGATCTCTCATCCAAGGTTACTGCTGCGCGCGGTTGATCAGCGCCTGTAACGCTTTGGCCACCGCCTCGGTGACGTTCTTGCGATACTTGCGATGAACCAACTGGCCGTTGTGGTAGATGTCGTGCTCCACATAGAGCTTCTCGCCATCCCAGCGGACGACGTTGTCGGTCTCTGTGGTCTCCTCGACGCCGAGATCCTCGCGGAAGGTGACGCCCCCGGCTTGCGCAAACATGGTGTGTCCCCGTGATCGAAACGACTGGCCGACTTGGATTTGCAGTGTAAGCACCCCGCGCCGGTGATGCTACCCGCGCAGGGGCCTCAACGCACCGTCACCTGATCTTTGATGCGCTCATAAGTGGACCGGCTCAGCACGCGCTTCGATAGGAGTTCCCCCACGGAGGTGTAGGGCCGCTTCTGGACGATGGCGCGCCCGATCATCCCACCGCCGCGCAACCCGTTGAGATCGGCGAGGCTCGCGTTGTTGAGGTCGACGCTGCCGAGCGCCCGCGGACCGGCGGAATCGATCGCATCGGCGACCGCCTCGTCGCCGGACGGCTCCGCCGCCATCGGCGGGACCGCGGAGAGATTGGGCGGGACTTCGGACAGCGTGGGGGAGGGCGGCTGCACCGGCTGCGGCCGGATCACGACGGGACCCGGTGCCGGTGTGCCGTTCTGGGCGGGGACCTGGACAGGCGCCGGAACGGCCGCCTGCGTTCCCGCCATGCCGGTGGACGGGACCGGGTCGGCCGGCCGGATCACCCGGGGCGTCGGCGCCGGTCTGGGCGCGGCCGGCGCCGTTGCGACGCGCGGTTCGGCAACGCCGCCCATCGACGGCCACAGCCGCTGGACGAGGCCGGCGAGCACCGCCGCCACCACGACGAGGCCGGCGACCCGCAGGAAGGTAGAACCGCTCAGCATCGACCGCGGCCTCACGCACGAGAACTGTCCGCATGCTTAACATGGGAAACAAAGCAGAGTCTCCCCGGGCGAGTCGCTGTCCCCGGTACCGCGCCGGACCAGGTCGCCGCACCGCCTGCGACACGGGAAACGGTCTTCGCGGGATCGACGGGACCGCGCGCGCTCGGCATGGTCCGCGCCGATGTCCGTGTCCTCCTCCCCCTCCCGAGCCGATGTTCCGCCGCGCGGGATTCTGGCCGAGCGCCTCGGCGCCCTGCGCCACCTGCCCGCCCTGTTCCGCATGGTCTATGCGGCGAGCCCGCGCCTGCTCGTCGTGAGCCTGGGCTTGCGCCTCGTGCGGGCGAGCCTGCCGGTGCTGATGCTCTATCTCGGCAAGCTCATCCTCGACGCCATCGTGGCCGAGCATGCGCGGAGCCATTCCGACGGCCTCGGCCTCGCCGGCTGGTTGGCCGATCCGGCCCTGACCCGGCTCATCGGCCTCGTCGCCGCCGAACTGGCGCTGGCCATCCTCGCCGACCTTCTGGGACGGGCCAGTACCCTCGTCGACGGGATCGTGGCCGATCTCTACGGCAATACCGCCACCTTGGCGCTCATGCGCCACGCCGCTGAACTCGACCTCGAACAGTTCGAGGACGCGGCCCAGCAGGATCGGCTGGAGCGGGCCCGGCGTCAGGTCACCGGCCGCTCGAACCTGCTGCTTCAGTTGTTCGGCCAGGGGCAGGACCTCGTCACGCTGGTGTCCTTCGCCGCCGGGCTCGTGGCCTATGCGCCGTGGCTGATCCTGCTGCTCGCCTGTGCACTGGTCCCGGCGTTCCTCAACGAGACCTACTTCAACCGCCAGGGCTACCGGCTCGCCTGGACCCGCACCCCGGAGCGGCGCCAGATCGACTATTTGCGCTACCTCGGTGCCAGCGTGGAATCGGCCAAGGAGGTCAAGCTGTTCGGGTTGAACGGCTACATCGCCGACCGCTACGCGGCGCTCGCCGACAAGCTCGTGGCCGACAACCGGGCGCTGGCCCTGCGCCGGGCCGGCTGGGGCGGGGCCTTCGCCGCTCTCGGCACGCTCGCCTATTACGCCGCCTACGCCACCATCGTCTGGCGCACCGTGGCCGGGCAATTCTCCATCGGCGATCTCGCCTTCCTGGCCGGCTCGTTCCAGCGCCTGCGCGGCCTGATCGAGGGCCTGCTGCTCGGCTTCTCGCAGATCGCGTCGCAGGCGCAGTATCTCGACGACCTGTTCTCGTTCTTCGCGGTGGTGCCCACCATCCGCTCGCCCGCCGACCCTGTGGCGTTCCCGCACCCCATCGCCACCGGCATCGTGTTCGAGGCGGTGGGCTTTCGCTACCCCGGCACGGAGACCTGGGCGGTGCGCGGATTGAGTTTCACCCTCGCGGCCGGCGAGGTGCTGGCGCTGGTGGGCGAGAACGGTGCCGGCAAGACCACCATCGTCAAGCTCCTCACCCGCCTCTATGACCCCACCGAAGGCCGCATCCTTCTCGACGGCCGGCCCCTCGCCGCTTACGACCTCGACGCGTTGCGCGCCCGGATCGGGGTGATCTTCCAGGATTTCGTGCGCTTCAGCTTCACCGCGGCCGAGAACGTCGCGGTGGGCCGGATCGCCGAGCGCGACGATTCCGACCGCATCGCCCGTGCGGCCGGGCGCAGCCTCGCCGACGCGGTGATCGGGCGCCTGCCCCTCGGCTACGACCAGCCGCTCGGCAAGCGTTTCGAGGACGGCGTCGACCTTTCGGGTGGCGAGTGGCAGAAGATCGCGCTCAGCCGGGCCTATATGCGTGAGGCCGAAATCCTGATCCTCGACGAGCCCACTGCCGCTTTGGACGCCCGGGCGGAGTTCGAGGTGTTCCAGCGCTTTCGCGAGCTGAGCCACGGCCGCACCGCGGTGCTGATCTCGCACCGCTTCTCCACCGTGCGCATGGCCGACCGCATTCTTGTTCTGGAGGGCGGACGGGTCCTCGAATCCGGTACCCATGCCGAACTCCAGGCGCTCGGCGGACGCTACTCCGAATTGTTCGAGCTGCAGGCAGCCGGCTACCGCTAAACCGGCGCCTCAGGCGCGCAGGCTCTCGAGATGGGCGCGATAATCCGGTGCGAGGCGCAAGCCCAGCGGCGTCTGCATCGCGGGTGGCGGGCTCCGTACGCATTCTGCGAGGAACGACAGGGTGTCTTCGATCACCGCTTCGGTGAACGGCTTGGCGATCACACCGATCGCTCCACCGAACTCGTTCGTGAACTGACGCGCATTGGCGGTGATGAACACCATCGCGGGGCCGCCGGTGTCGCGAAGGGCCCTGACGATATCGAGACCGGACGAGCCGTCCCGCAATTGGAGATCGACGAAGACGAGATCGGGCTGGGTGCGATGGGCCATCGCGATGGCTTCCTCGGCGGTCGCTGCACCCCCGACCACGATATGCCCAGCATCCTCCAACAGGAGTTCGAGCTGCATGAGAATGAGTGCTTCGTCTTCCGCAATCAAGATCCGGAGGGGTTCACTCACGTCTGCTCCCTGCTGTCCGCCGTCTCGCGTGGCAGACGAATGTCGATCATCGTGCCGGGACCGGCCGGTGACCAAGCGATGCTAGCACTCAATTGGCGTGCCAGGCTTTCGATCAACCGTTTCCCGAAGGAGCGGCCGCCGACCACATCTCTCGGCATCCCAACGCCGTTGTCGATGATCTTGATCCCGAAATGACGCCCATCCGGTCGCACCGTGATCGAGAGCCGACCCGTCCGTTCGTCGGGAAAGGCGTGTTTGAGCGCATTGGTGAGAAGCTCGTTCATCATCAGTGCGATCGCCGGCGCCTTTTCCACCGGCACTTCCACCGCTTCCAGGTCGAAATGCAGGCTGATCCCGGTGCGGCCCGAGCCGCGCAGGAGGTCGGTGCCGAGTTCCCGCGCGAATTCCGCCACGTCGAACCGCTCCACGTCGTTGGACTGGTAGAGCCGCTTGTGGACCGTGCCGAGCGCCTCGACGCGGCTCAGCATCGATTTCATCACCGCGCGCGCGGTCGGATCGGTGATGCTCCGGGTCTGCATGGTGAGCAGCGAGGCGATCATCTGGAGGTTGTTCTTCACCCGGTGATCGACTTCGTGGACCAGCATCGTCTTGGCCGCCAGCGCGCTCGTCAGCTCCCGCGTGCGCAGGGCGACCTCACGCTCGAAGTGCTCCTTCTCACCCTGCGTCCGCATCTGCGCATCGACGCGGTCGGTCACGTCGAGCTGGGAGGCGAAGAAGTAGACGAGCTGGCCGTCCTCGTTGATGACCGGGCTCATGTAGAGCGCGTTCCAGAACTGGGTTCCGTCCTTGCGATAGTTCAGGAGGTCGATGGCGATGTCGCGCCGACCGGCCACTGCTTCGCGGATCTGCTGGATGGAGTTGGGGTCGGTGTCCGGGCCCTGCAGGAATCGGCAATTGCGCCCCATGATCTCGTCGCGCTCATAGCCGCTCAGGCGCAGGAAGGCATCGTTGACGAACACGATGGCGTTGTCCTCCCGCCGCGGATCGGTGACGATCATCGCCATGCGGGTCGCGCGGATCGCTGCGGCGAAGGGATCGCCCTTGCCGTGCTCGACCATCAGGTCGTCCGTGAGATGCCAAGCGTCTTCCCGTTCCATCGTCCGCGTGCTTTCGTGTCCTGGTCTGAGCCTGGCTTGGGCGTTCGGCATGGGCGTGAAAAGGCAGTCAGACGGGGTGCCACCCCCTCATGATCGATCCCGCCTGGTGATGCGCATGATCGATCCCGCCTGGTGATGCGGAAGCAGGCCTGCCCGGCCTTCTGAACGTGCGTTAGACCGTTGGTGAGAACCGGAAAGGGCCGTTCAACCTTTGCCGCAGATTGCTCAACGGAGTCGCGCCCGGGAAGTTCACGCCAAACCGACGCGAGTGGCAAATTGTCTTGCCGGTTGGCTATCTTGCCGGTCTTGGCCGCTGGATGTCTTGGCCGCTCGATGTCATGGCCTCGGAGTTCCTGACCGTCGAACCGATCTCTGCCCGCCGAGCCGCCTCCGACCGCGGCCCGGATGCAACACGTCCGCGTGCTCGCGCGCCCTGGCGGAATTCGGCCGGAACGGCCAAGCTCCATTCGTGTTACGCTTGGCGGGTAGGGGCTGGGCAATTGGATATGACGATGTCTCAGCGTTTCGGATGGTCGCGCGGCCTGGTCGCCCTGCTGATCGCGGGCCAACTCGGGGCCTGTGGCTCGACCCCGCGCGTGCCTTACACGGCAAGCGAGGCCGCGGCGGCCACCGTGCCTGGGATGGATCTGTCGATTCGCGCCTACGCGGATGCGTCCGAGAAGACCTTCACCGAGATGTCGGCGCGCCCCGAGAACAAGAAGGTGCCGTTCGCCTATCTCGCCCTGTCGGGCGGCGGCGGCGACGGGGCCTACGGCGCAGGAATCCTCAACGGCTGGACGGATTCGGGCAAGCGGCCCGAATTCTCCCTGGTGTCCGGTGTCTCCACCGGCGCGCTGATCGCGCCCTTCGCCTTCGTCGGCCCCGAATATGATAATATCCTCAAGGACATCTACACGAGCGGCGTCGCCTCCACCCTGGTGCAATCGCCGAGCGTCACCAACGTGCTGTTCGGCTCCGGCTTGTTCGGCGACGGGCGCCTGCGCGACCTGGTGCGCCGCTACGTGACGCCGGACCTGCTGGTGGCGGTGGCCGCCCAGCACGCCAAGGGCCGCCGTCTCCTCGTGGTGACCACCAACCTCGATTCCCAACGCGCCGTGATCTGGAACATGGGTGCGATCGCCACGAATGGCGGCCCCACCGCACTCGACCTGTTCGCCGACGTGCTGACCGCCTCGGCCAGCATCCCGGCGGTGTTCCCGCCGCAATTGGTTGACGTGCAGGCGGAGGGCCGCTCCTTCCAGGAGATGCACGTGGACGGCTCGGTGGTGACCCCGGTATTCACCCTGCCGCAATCGTTCCTGCTGCGTGACGGGCGGTTCAAGGCCGGGTCCAAGTCCGACATCTACGTCATCATCAACGGCCGTCTCGAGCCGGAATTCGATCTCGCCCAGAACAACACCCTCTCCATCGTCGAGCGGTCGTTCACAACGGCGAGCCGCGCCCGCAGCCGGGCGACCCTGGCCTCCACCTATGCCTTCACGCGCAGCAACGGTATCGGCTTCAACCTGACCTATATCGACGAATCGAGCCCCAACACCACGGCGGCGCGCGGGTTCGATACCGGATACATGCGCAAGCTCTACGAGGCCGGCTACGAGGCGGGGCATACCGGTACGTTCTGGCGCAAGAGCGTTCCGACCGCGCCGCTGCTCAAGGCGATGACCGAGGCGCGCTAAGGGCGCGCAAAGCCGTCAGTCGCGGCAGCCGTTCTGCCGTTCCTCACGAGTGATCTCCTCCACCTTGCGTCGGTCGCGGGCGGAGAGCGGGACATCGCGGATGTCGTCGAACCGGCACGCGGCATTGCCGAAAGCCGCGATCCCGCGCGGTGTGCGGAAGCAATAGCCCGCTTCGGCATAGACGGCATTGCGTTCGCCCCACAGCGCGTCGCACGGGAATGCCGCATGGGCCGGCGCGCCGAGGAGGAGCGACGGCAAAAGGCTCAGCGAGAGGTGAACGCGGTGGCGCATGGCAGGATTCCGGTGGCAGGAGCCCGGTGGCTGGCGCCGGTCCTGTAGCGAGATCGCGCCGCAGCCCAGGCGGGGCGGTTGGTTTGGCAGGCAGCTTGGGCATCAATGGAAGGACGCCCGGTCCGTCCTGCACGCAGGCAGGCGGACCGGGCGGGGTGTCGGGCGCGCGGATCAGGGCGCCTTCTTGGTTTCCATGCAGATGCCCAGATCGGTGAAGGCCTGTTTCATCGGGCCGAGGGCGAACGGCACGTCCACGCCGTTGGCCTGGATCGCCACGGCCTTGCCGGTGGTGAGGCTGGTGACGGCCTCCCGGGTGTTAGGCACGTCGATGGTCACGGTGTGGGCCGTATCGGTCTTCGCGGCGAAGCTCATCGCCTCTCCGCCATCGATCTTCCAAGAGCCCTTCACGTCGACGCCCTTCTCGAACGGAAATTTCGACGAGTTGGCGATCAAAGCCACGCTGGAGCCGACAGCCACGACGCCGAGTCCCAGGGGTTCGTTCTGGGCGAGACAGCCGACGAAGTCGGCACCGGTGCCGATCGTCATGACCTTGTAGCCGCCGGTGGCCGCCATGGCCGGGGCGGGTGCCGGCGTGACCGGTGCCGGCGTCGCGGGCGCAGCAGCCATCGGAGCGGCGACCTTGGTGGCGTTGCAGCGCCGCAGGGACTCGTATCCTTCGGCGAAGTTGCCGATCTCGAAATCGGCCTCGCCATTGTCGAACGTGAGAATGAGCTTCTTGGCCGCCATCAGGTTCGGCACGATGCTGTCCGGGAACGTGCCGGTCAGGGTCTGTCCGTCACCGACCCAGGCCGAATTGGCGGCATAGCGCTTCTTGTCCAGCGTGAGCGGAACCTTCATCTTCTCGTTCTTGTCCCACTCCCACTTCTCGTAGACCAGAACCAGGGCGGTTTCCGAGCCGTTCAGTGCGAAGATGATGCCATTGACGGCGTTGTTGTCGTCCTTGTCCTTGTAGGTGTGGCTCATCAGGCAGGCGCTCGGGCCGGTATCGCCCACCGTGCGTTCGATCTCCCAGCCCTTGACCATCTCGAACCCGGTCCGCTCGGCCGCCTGCAGAGGGCCGGCCACCAGAACCGGCGCCAGAGCGGCGACCAAAGCTGCCGAAAGGAAATGAATTTTCATGATGATCCTCCTGTGCATCGGCGATGCACGACGTTTGTTTTGATTTGTGGTTTTACTACTGAACAGCGCTTGGAAAATTCGGAGACAGATGGCTCTGTGCTGATTCAATTGCGGAATGACCGGGTCAAATCGGGTCAAATGGCGCGTCGCCCGATTTGAATGATGAAGTCATCAATGCAACCGGCATCCCGTATGGCGCGCACCCGTATGCGCAGCAAGGGCCTACAGCCAAGCTCAGTGGTAAATAGCTCGGCGACCTTAAGAATTATCGTTAGGCGGGTCCCCAGGGTGGCGAACGCCGCGGAGTACAGCCTGCAGATTGTCGGCAGTCCGGAATCTGCTAGAGCCATGTCCGTCGCGACGGAACGACGACAAGAATTTACGGTCGCGCAGGGTCTTCGACTGAGCCGCGCCCACCTCTCGCGGAAGCGCTCCGGGCGGCTGCACTTGGTGGTTCGTTCGTGAAGCCGGCGATCCTCGCTGCGTTGAAGCGGGCCACCGAGCCTTTGAAACCGGGAGACTGGCGTTGCATAAGACCGATCCGGCCGGAATCCACTCCCTGTCCTTGCGAGTTTACTACGAGGACACCGATTTCTCCGGCTTCGTCTATCATGCGAGCTACCTGCGCTTCATGGAGCGCGGACGCACCGAACTCCTGCGCGGCTTGGCGGGCGACCAGTCGGATCTGCACCGGGAAGCGGGCGGACTGCATTTCGTCGTGCGCCGAATGGTGATCGACTACGCCAAACCGGCGCGGATGGACGATCTCCTCGACGTGCGGACCTGGACCTCCGAAATGAAGGGCGCCTCGATGCATCTCGCCCAGGAGGTCCGGCGGGCCGACACCCTGTTGGTGAAGGCCGACGTCGTCGTCGCCTGCGTGCGCGACGGCCGGGCGATCCGCCTGCCGGACGGGCTGCGGGCGGCGCTCATGCCTGGATAGTCGGGAAAATCCGAGCTCGGTACTTACGCGCTGCATCCGATGTCGACTCAACCGCGTCCTCGCAGTCGATCATCATCGTCTTCTAAAGCAGAGGTTCGCGGATCAAGTGTCAGCGAACCTCTGCCCCAGTTTGTCCTCGCGGCTTAGGTGTACGACGCACCGGCAATGCTACGGTCGATATCCCAATGCGTTCGGACCGCCAGTCGAGGGTTGTCGTATCCGCAATAAGACGCTCTCTTCATGTTTCGTTGCTTTGATGCGGAGCGTCGTCGCAAATTCGATTGCGGGGACTACCACGCCAGGTTCTCACGTGAAGATCGCAGTCGTCGCACACCTCAAATACCCGATCGCCGAGCCCTACGCGGGTGGCCTCGAGATGCACACCCATCTCCTCGTCCAGACGCTGAAGCGTCGCGGACATGCGGTCACGTTGTTCGCGAGCGCCGGTTCCGATCCTGACCTCGACCCGGTCGCCCTGTGCGACCCGACCGGCATCGCCCTGGATGGCGACGCCGACCACGAGGTCGCCATCCACGACGTCGAACGTGCGGCCTACCTGGCGATGATGGATCTGATCCGTGCCGGGGACTTCGATTGCGTGCACAACAACGCCTTGGACGACCTGCCGCTGCGGGCGAGCGCTGGGATGACCGTGCCGTGGGTCACGGTCCTGCATACGCCGCCTTTCGATTCGCTTGTCGAAGGGGTGAAGGCTGCGGCGCCCGGGATGACGTTTCTGGCGGTGTCGTCATCGCTGGCGCAGACATGGTCCGAGATCGTGCCCCACGCGCAGGTGGTCGGCAACGGTATCGATCTCGCGATCTTCGCCTACAAGGCCGCGCCCGAAGCCCCATTCCATGCGATCTGGTCGGGCCGCATCGTCCCGGAGAAGGGACTGCACCTTGCCATCGACGCGGCACGTGCCGCGGGCCTGCCCCTGCACTTTGCCGGACCGAAACTCGACCCGGCGTATTGGGCGGCCGAGATCGCACCACGCCTCGGGTCGGACCTGATCGACCTCGGACACCTCTCGCATCGTGACCTTGCCCGTCAAATCGGTCAGGCACGGGTGGCAATCGTCTCGCCGCGTTGGGAGGAGGCGTTCGGTCTCGTGGCCGCCGAGGCGCTCGCCTGCGGCACACCGGTCGCCGCCTTCCGCCGCGGCGCGATGGCCCACGTCCTCGACGTCAGCTGCGGACGGCTTGCCGAACCCGACGATGCCGACGCCCTCGGTGCCGCGATCCGCGAGGCCGCAAGCCTGTCGCGCCGCGCCTGCCGAGATCGGGCGGAGACACTCTTCGATGCGGAGGCGATGACCGACCGATACCTGGAAGTCTATCGCCACGTCATTCAGACCCACGCCCAGCCTCTGGGCCGTCGCCCCAAGATACCGTCTGACGCGAGAGAGGCCGACTTTGCGGCTTAGCCCTGCTGCGGGTCGGTGATGCCCGTAATCATGTCCGGATCGATACGAACGAAACGACCCGCAACTCCACCCATCACAGCGACTCAGGGCTGAATACCAACCTTCACATTTCACCACTCGGAAGCGCTTCAGGCGACCGCGCGGCCCGTGCGCGGCGGCGCGCGCGCTGTCCCGCACCGACGCGATCGGAATCCGCGGGTCAGATCTTGCGCACCTCGCCGAGGAAGACCTTCACGGCCGCTGCGACCGTCTCGATCTCGCGGTTGAGGTCGGCTGTGGCCCGCAGCATGTTCTGCGCGGATCCGGCGGATTCATCGGCGCTCGCCGCCACAGCCCTGACGCTGGTACTCACGGTGTCGGTGCGGACCGAGGCCTCGTCGATGCTGCGGCGAATCTCGGTGGAGGTCGCCGATTGCTCCTCCACCGCCGACCCCACGGAGATCGCGCTTTCGTCGATGCGGGCGATGATCGCGGCGATGCGCTCGATGGTGGTGGCGGTGGTGGTGGTGGCGGTCTGGATCATCGCGACCTGGCGCGAGACATCCTCGGTTGCCCGGGCGGTCTGGGCGGCGAGTTCCTTCACTTCGCTGGCGACGACGGCAAAGCCGCGTCCGGAGGCACCGGCCCGGGCCGCCTCGATGGTGGCGTTCAGGGCCAGGAGATTGGTCTGACTCGCGATCTGGCCGATCATCCCGACGACCTGGCCGATATGATTGGAGTTTTCGCTGAGCGCACGCACGCTCTCCACCGCCTGGCGGGCTTCCTCGACCGCCTCGCTGGTCACTGCGCGCGAGCGGTTCATCTGCTGCGTGATCTCGGCATTGGCGGAATTCAACTCCTCCACCGCCCGGGCGACGGTTTTGACATTGGTCGAGGTGCCGCCGGCCCCGGTGGAGGCTGTGGCAGCCGCCTCGGAAGTCTCGCCCGTCTTCTCCAGAACCTGGTTGGCCGAATCACGCATGGTGTTGGTCGCGCTGCCGGCGGCATCGAGGGCGGTCTGGATCGAGGCATCGAAGGCCGAGATCGCATCGGTGAACGGCGTCACGTCCGCCCAGGACAGCACGGCCGCGATGTAGGTTCCCCCCGACATCACCGCAGAGACGTGCAGATCGAGGGTCTTGGGTCCGAGGCGGATCTTGGTGCGCCAGGGCAGGCGCGTGGGATCGGCGACGATGCTGCGCTGGTGGTTGGGGTTCTTGTGGAACACATCCATCGATGTCCCGACCATCTGATCGGGATTCACCTCCCGGGGCAGGTATTGCCGCAGCGCGTGCATCGTCTCGACGCTGCGCCGGTTGGCATAGGTGATGTTCGCGCTGACGGGGTCGAGCACGAGGACGTTGACCGGAAGCGCGTTGATCACCGCTTCGATGTCGGTCTTGGACTCGATGCTGGAATCGCTCTTGGGGGCGCTTCGAAATGCACTGAGCAGAGATCTTTGGGGGTTCATGACCGCACCCTATCAGTTCAAACTTAGTCAAATCATCATGCTATTTAAGGATTAAAAAATAATTAAAGTAAAAACAAGCTCAACTCATCCTGTGCCACTATTGCCTCCGCATTCGCGGGCGCGACGGCCGAACGCGGCGGCACGGCGAACCGCGATCACAACACAATATTAACCCTGTCGCGCGCTTAACTGCGTGCGAAGCGCTCCAGTGCGGTGCACAAGACCGGCCCATACTTTCGACAGATTCACGGGTCATTGAGCCTTGAAATCACTCAGGGTTCCGGTCGAAGCGCGAGGGTCGGGCCGCCGGTCCCGCGGCGGCTTCCCGCAGGGTTTTTCGAGGATCGTGTCATGAACCCAGCCGATGCCATGCAGGCGCTACCAGCGCCGGATATGACCCTGCTCGGCCTGTTCCTGCAGGCCCATTTCGTGGTCAAGGTCGTGATGCTGGGGCTGCTTGGCGCCTCGGTGTGGTGCTGGTCGATCATCGTCGACAAGACTTTGCTGTTCCGCCGCACCAAGGCCGAGATGGACGCTTTCGAGGAGGCGTTCTGGTCCGGCCGTTCGCTCGAGGAACTCTACCGCTCGTTCAACGACCGTCCGGCCAGCGGGCTCGGCGCCCTGTTCGTGGCCGCCATGCGCGAGTGGAAGCGTTCGTTCGAGGGAACGGGCCGCCAGATCCAGAGCCTGTCGCAACGCATCGACAAGACCCTCGACGTGACCATCCAGCGCGAGGTCGAGCGTCTCGAATCGCGGCTGCTGTTTCTCGCCTCCATCGGCTCCGCCGGCCCCTATATCGGCCTGTTCGGCACCGTGTGGGGCATCATGACCGCCTTCACCTCGATCGCGGCCTCCAAGAACACCTCGCTCGCCGTGGTCGCTCCCGGCATCGCCGAGGCGTTGTTCGCCACCGCCATCGGCCTGTTCGCGGCGATTCCGGCGGTGCTCGCCTACAACAAGCTTCAGGCGACCGTGGCCAAGCAGCAATCGCGCCTCGAAGGCTTCGCCGACGAGTTCTCCGCCATCCTGTCGCGCCAGATCGACGAGCGGCTCTCGCTCGTCGCCTGATCCACCCCCTTCAACCCTGAGGATCGATCATGGGCATGGCCCACGGAGCAGCGCAGGGTGGTGGCAGGCGGCGGCGCGGACGCCGGCACGCCGCCATCAACGAGATCAACATGACGCCGTTCATCGACGTCGTGCTGGTGCTGCTGATCGTTTTCATGGTGGCCGCACCGATGATGACGGTGGGCGTGCCCCTCGATCTGCCGCAATCCAAGGCGAGCCCGCTCAACTCCGACACCAAGCCGGTGACGCTCTCGATCCGCCAGACCGGCCAGGTTTTTCTCGGTGAGGACGAGCTCACCGACGACACCATCGTGGGCAAGCTTACCGAGACGTCGAAATCCGGTTTCGAAGAGCGCGTGTTCGTGCGCGGCGACAAGCGGGTCGATTACGGCCGCGTCGCCCAGGTGATGGCGATCGTGACCGGCGGCGGCTTCAGGAAGGTCGCCCTCGTCACAGAGCCCGATCAGAAGTAGCGGACGCGAGACCGTGAAGCTTCCCTTCAAGCGCCAGGAACCGGGTGTCTGGGTCTCGGCCGGCGTGCATGTCGGGCTCCTGACGGTCGCCCTGCTGTCGGTGGCGGCTCCGGCCCTGCCCGACGCGCAGGAGGGCGTACCGGTCGAGGTGATGACCGAGCAGCAGTTTTCAGAGCTGACCAAGGGCGAGCGCAACGCCGACACGCCGCAGGCCAAGCCCTCGCGCGCCGACCGCGTCGCCGACAAGGTGGAGGAGCGCGAGCCGGAGAACGCCAAGGTCGACGCCCCCGCCCCCCCGAAGCGCCCCGCCGACATGAAGGTCGCGAGCGCCGAGGAGATGCCGCTCCGCTCGAATGATTCCGACCCCGAGAAGGACGCGCGGGAAGAGGCGGCCAAGGCTGAGGCCGCCAAGGAAGCCAAGGCTGCGGAGGCGAAGGCGACTCAAGCCAAAGTCGCAGAGGCGAAGGCCGCTGAAGCGAAGGCCGCTGCCGCAGAGGCGAAAGCCGCCGCAGCCGCGGAGGCCAAGGCCGAGGCAGTCGCCAAGAAGGCGGAGGCCGTCAAGCGCGATCAACTCGCCCAGCTCATCGAGAAGGAAGAGGCGCTGGCCGAAGCCAAGGCCGAGGCCGCCGCGAAGGCGGATGCGGCGAAAGCCAAGGCGAAGGCGGACGCAAAGGCCAAGGCCGATGCGGAGGCCAAGGCCGAGAAGGCCGAAGCCGAGGCGAAAGCCAAAGCGGACGCCAAGGCCAAGGCGGAGGCCGAACACCAGAAGGAGGTCGCCGAGGCCAAGGTGGAAGCCGAGGCCGAAGCGAAAGCCAAGGCGGATGCGGCCGCCAAAGCCAAGGCCGACGCCGCTGCGAAGGCCAAAGCCAAGGCGGTGGCCGATGCCAAGGCGAAAGCCGATGGCGAGGCCAAGGCCAAGAAGCAGGCCGAAATCGCGGATAAATTCAGCGCCGGCGACATCCGGCAGTTGCTCGCCTCGAAAGCGCCTTCGCAATCCACCGGCGCCACCGGCCGCGAGGTCCAGCGCACGGCATCCCTCGGCGCGGCGACAGGCAACGCTCAGCGGCTGTCGCCATCCTTGCGCGATGCGCTGGTCGGCATGTTGCAGCAGCAGATCGAGCGCTGCTACTCCGCGCCCCCCGGCGCGGCGCAGGGCGTGGTACTGCCGATGCTCGACATCCACCTGAACCAGGACGGCACGCTCACCAGCGAACCGCGTATCATGCGCGGCGGCGGCAATGCGGTCGATCGCTCCATCGCGGAGGCGGCGCTGCGCGCCGTCCGCCGCTGTGCGCCCTACAAGATTCCGGCGCAATACGCGCCGTATTACAACGACTGGAAAGCCATCAACGCGGAGTTCGAGTTTTCGCGCGTCTGAGTCTTCCCTCGGACCGTCGCGTTGCACGCCTCCCCCGTTCCCGGAACCGATCATGCCTCATCGCTCGACCTCGCGGCGCCCCTCCGTGCGACGCGCTTCGCCCCTCGTCCGAACCTTCGCCACGCTCACCCTGGCGATGACCCTGGCGGTGCCGGGCCTCGCCCTGTTCGGACCGAGCCCGGCACGGGCGCAGCTCAACCTGCGCATCGGTGGTGGCACGTTCCAGCCGATGCCGATCGCGATCGCCGACTTCTCGGGTGATGCGAGCCTCGGGCTGCTGGTGTCCAGCGTGGTGACCAACAACCTGCGCCGCTCCGGCTACTTCACGCCGGTGGAGAAGGCGAAGTTCCCCGAGAGCCCGGGCTTCGACGCGGTTCCGGCCTTCGACAAGTGGAAGGCCGCCGGCGTCCAGGGCCTGGTGACCGGCCGGGTCGGCCGCGACGCCTCCGGCAAGCTCAAGGTCGAGTTCCGCCTGTGGGACGTCACCTCGGGCCAGCAGATGACCGGCCAGCAATACGGCACCGATCCGGCCAATGCCCGGCGCACCGGCCACCTGATCTCGGACGCGGTCTACACCAAGATCACCGGGCTCGGGCCGTGGTTCGACAGCCGCATCGCCTTCGTCGACGAATCCGGGTCCAAGGAGAACCGCCGCAAGCGCCTGATGGTGATGGACCAGGACGGCGCCAATGTCCGCGCGCTCACCAATGGCGAGAATTCCATCGTCGCCCCGCGCTATTCGCCGGCGACGCAGGACATCGCCTTCATGACCCAGGCCACGGGCCAGAAGCCGCGCGTCCAGGTCATCAACCTGGAGACCGGCTCGCGCCAGGCGGTCGGCCATTTCGACACGATGAGCACCAGCCCGCGCTTCTCGCCCGACGGCCGGCGCATCGTCATGAGCGTGCAGGAAGGCGGCAACGCCGATATCGTGGTGATGGATCTCGGCTCGAAGTCGCAGACGCCGATCACGAACGGCAACGCCATCGACACCTCGCCGACCTATTCGCCGGACGGCGGCCAGATCGTGTTCGAATCGGATCGCGGCGGCTCGCAGCAGATCTACGTGATGGGCGCATCGGGTTCCAACCCGACCCGCATCTCCTTCGGTGAAGGCTCGGCCTCGCAGCCGGCCTGGTCGCCGCGCGGCGACCTCATCGCCTTCACGCGCCAGCGCAAGGGTGGCTTCGCCATCTGCGTGATGAAGCCCGACGGTTCGGGCGAGCGCGTGCTGACGGAGGGCTTCCACAACGAGGGCCCGACCTTCGCCCCCAACGGCCAGTACGTGCTGTTCTTCCGCGATCCGGGCGGCCAGGGCGGTGGCAAGCTCTACATGGTCGACATCACCGGCAAGGTGGAACAGCCGGTGCCGACCCCGTCCTACGCCTCGGACCCGACCTGGTCGCCGTTGCTGTCGGGCAAGTAGGAGCGGCGTTTTCCTCCCCGTCCACTCGGGGAGGCAAGACAATGCCCCGACGGCGGGCCCCCATCTCCAAGACTGGAAAGCCCCGTTCGCGCGGGGCTTTTCTCGAAAATCGCCTCCCTCTGTCGGGGCGAGCCCTCAGGCCGAGACTTCGCGGAGAGGCATGCCATTGAGGCGATCCGCGAACATGTAGCGATTGCGGCCTCGGCGCTTGGCCGCGTAGAGCGCCGCGTCGGCGGCCCTGAACAGGGTCTCGCGCTTCCCGGCGCCGAGCGCGATTCCGACGCTGATCGTGATGACCCCCGATCCATCGGGTCTGGACGGATGTGGGATCCCGAGCGCCTCGACGGCCGTCACCAGAGTATTGGCGAGGCGTGCCCCGCCGAGCCCATCGAGATTGCGTGCGACCAGCGTGAATTCCTCGCCACCGAAACGGGCGACGAAATGATCGGTGCCGCGTGTCGCGCCCGATAGCGCCGCGGCGATGGCACGAAGGCAATCGTCTCCGGCCGGGTGCCCGAGGGCATCGTTGAACAGCTTGAAGTGATCGACGTCGATCATCAGGACGGCGAGTGAGGTGGTGCTGGAAATCTGGACAGGAGGCTAAGCTATCCCCGACGTGAGGGA
>NZ_JAAHTB010000019.1 GCF_010692745.1 Methylobacterium sp. BTF04 | reverse complement strand
ACCAGCTCGATCAGCTCCTCGCGGCTCAGCCGCTCAAGATCGCTTCGGCCCATCCGGTGAGGGAATCAGTGAAATCCACCCCGCGCAAGGGGGTGGGTAATTACCGATGCTCACTCATCCCACCCTCGATCTCCTGCGCGAACTCGGCCTGACCGGCATGGCCTCTGGCTACAGAGCGCTCGACGCCAATCCGGAAGCCGGCGCGCTCTCGCACGCCGAGTGGCTCGGGCTCCTGCTCGAACACGAGGCCACCGCCCGCCGGCAGAAGCGCTTCGAGACCCGCGCACGGGCCGCCCGCCTGCGCCACCCTGCCAGCATCGAGGATGTCGACTACCGCAGCCATCGCGGCCTCGACCGCGCGCTGTTCCTCAAGCTCGCCACCGGCGACTGGATCCGGACCCGGCGCAACCTCGTCATCACCGGCCCCTGCGGCGTTGGAAAGAGTTGGCTGGCCTGCGCGCTGGGACACAAGGCTTGCCGGGACGACCTCTCGGTTCTGTACTATCGGGTCCCGCGCCTGTTTGCGGCCTTGAGCCTCGCCCGCGGCGATGGCCGATACGGCAGGCTGCTGCGCCAGATCGCCCGTGTGAACCTGCTGATCCTCGACGACTGGGGCCCCGAACCGCTCCTACCCGAGCAGGCGCGGGATCTCCTGGAGATCATCGAGGATCGCTACGACACCGGCGCGACCCTGATCACCAGCCAGGTACCGGTCGACCGCTGGTACGAGATCATCGGCATTCCGACGCTTGCCGATGCCGTCCTCGACCGGCTGCTTCACAACGCGCACCGGATCGAACTCGCCGGCGAGAGCTTGCGCAAACGCAAGGCGGCCGAGCAAGCCGCTTGACCGCCTGAACCAACCTCGTGATCTTCACCCCAGACCCGCGGGAATGCCTCCATCACCGGCCGGCTTCAAATCGGAACGGTGGCCGTCTTCGCCTCGGAATGACGGCCGGCTTCAAATCGGAATCCCCGGCCGGCTTCGTCGGAATACGCAGCCTTGTCGGCGCTTGCCATCGTGCCGACGCTCATGATACGCCGCCACCGTCGTGAGCGTCGGTCTCGTGCGCCTGCCCTTCCCCACCAGTGGCGTCCGTCCTTAGCTCCCGCTCGGCCAGTAGCCAGAACTGGATGTCGAGGCCCTCAGGCCTGTGATTGCGGTCCCAGAGCTCGAAGGCCCGCTCGCGGATGCGCTCGAAGGGAATGTCGTTCGTCGACGTCATCATGCCTGGGCTTCCTCGCATCAGTCAGCCGTTGCGGTGGTGTCCGCGGGGCGACCGAGGCGCCTCGCGATAGTGGACCGCGCCGCATCCACGCCGAGCGTCGCCGCCGCCAGGGTGCGGGGCTCGTTCGTCTCATCGCATGGCGGGCGATGCTGGCCGCCAGGTCGTCGGTCTCACCCGCCATCGCCTCCAGCTCGGCCCGGTCGGTGGCACTTCGGGCATTCGAGCGGATCTCTAGCAGGCGCAGGGTCGCCACCTCGATCCGCTCGCGCCGGATGCGCCCCACGCGTTGGCGCAGCCATGCGGCCACGGACCCGAGGCTGCCGCCGAAGATCGCCACGAGGTAGATCCAGCTCTCGTAGCGCTCGATGAAGCTTTCTTGCTCGCGCTCGTAGTAGTCGATGGCTCCCGGATGGATGGGCAACCGTGCGCTGGTCGCGCCGACGGTGGTGTCGTAGGCGGGGTGCGAGATGTCCTCCGCCGCGGGCGTGGCCTCCGACAGGAGCGCGCGCATCTCGGACAGGTGCTGGGTCACCTCAGCGGCGACGCTCCGGGAAAGGGTCGAACGAGCCATGAGGCGGTAGGACGACCCGACCGTCTGGACGTCCTCGGCCAGAAGACGCGGTTGCCCGTCGTAGAGACCGGCCGGGATGGTGACGGTCTGGAGACGGGGAAGCCGCGCCAGGGTGGACGCCGCGTCGGGCGCGCCGAACAAGGTCGCCTCGTCGTTCGCGTCCGCCCCCCGGACGATCCCGACGATGCGTTGCGCGGCCGCCGACGTCGGCGTGGTCAGCAGGACCACGGCGGCGATGCGCCCCTCGGAGAGGAAACGTCGGAGATCGCCTTCCTCCACCGGGACCAGGGCCACCGTCCGCCCGGGCACGTCGCCTTCCGGAACATCGTCCCTCAGCTCCAGACCGTGCCGCTCCACGAGGCTTCGCACGAGGGCATGATCCGCCTTCCGGGGTGCCAGAATACCAAGCCGCCTGCCGGCGAGGGCGGGGAACCCGTCGATGCCGCCCTGGCGAGGTGCGACCACGAAGGTCGCCTGCTCGCGCAGGACCGCCAGGGTAAGCCCGTTGCGCGGCATCGACACGTCGGGCCGCACCACCGCGAGATCGACCTTGCCGTCACGGAGGGCCTCGGCGCTCTCACGGACTCCGTCGAAGGGCACGATCCGCAAGCGGATGGATGCCTTTCCCTTGGCTAAGGCCTCCGCGTAGGCCCGCATCAACGCCGGCTCCGAGCCTCCATTCGGAGCCACGGCGACGACGAGCGTGGTCGGTTGCGTGAGGTAGGCGTAGGCAAGGCTCGCAACAGCCAGCGCGAAAAGCGGCGCACAGAACCAGATCACCCGCCGGATCGGCGACCCCACCTCGCGCAAGCGAACATCCTCCAGCGGCGCCGCGTCGCCACCGGACAAAGGTAGGCCACGGCAGGCCGCGTTTCGAGTGAGCTTCGCCGCGTGTCCGTGCATTCGCAAGGAATCCTGATGGGACACTTATGCGGAAGCCCCACTCTCCCGCTCGAACCCTTATGCGCCCAGACTCAGATTAGGGATGCGGTCCCGACGATGGATCGCGTGAACCCAAGCCGATCCATGCCCGTCCTCCTCCCGGTTTCCGCCGTTGTAACCGAGGCCACCCGTCCTCCCTCCACCAGCTTCATCGTCGGCCAGGATCCTCAGGGTCACTGGGTCGCCGTCGAGACCCACGGCCTGGGCGGCGGCCTCTTCCGCTCGCGGCACGATGCGCTCCACTACGCTGTCGACCTCACCGGTCATCGTCCGGACGCCGTCGTCATTGCGACGGACCGCATCGAACTCAGGATCTGAGATGGGTGACGCGGCCCGACGCCTGCGGGCACGCCATGCCCGCCGCCTCATCGCACGGTTCGCCGTGACGGGGTGCGCCCTCACCGTGGGTGCCGGCGCCGGCTGGGTGCTGGGCCTCTCCGCCTCCGCCACCTTGGCGACGGTCTGCATCGGATTGCCGGTGATGGCGCTGATCCACCATTTCGCCACGCAGGAGCACGGGCACCGTCGGAGGGATGGCCAAATGCGACGGCATCCGATCCGGCGGCGGCACCACCCGGGCGTGACGCTCGCCCGGAGCCGGGAGCCATGACGTTGACACCGGACGAGATCGAGCGGATCGCGGAGGCCCTCGCGTCGGCCCATCGCTCCGGCAAGGAGTGCCTCGACGCGGGCCTCCATCGCCTGACGGGGATGGCCGAGGCCGAGGACGTGCAGGAGGCGACGCTGCGTATCCTGGCAGGCACCCAGGTCGGCTACGCCCTGAGCGCCACCAGTCCGATGACCACCCGGCTACTCGGCTGCACCGAACCGGTGATCGCCCCGCTGCTCCGCGGAGCCCTCCTGGAGGACGGCTCGACCTTCCTTCTCCCGCATGGGGTCATCGGGCTCGGCGCGGGGTACAGCTTCGTCCTCGGGCGTCCCTTGGAGGATGCAGCGGAGGGGAGGAACGGCGAGCATCAGGCCGCTGACGCCTGCCTGGCCTGCCATCTCGAACTACAGATCCTCGGCCGGCGGGTTCCCAACCGCACCCCCTTGAACGCGTTCACGGCGACCGCCGATCTCGGGCTCGACGTGATCCACGTCCTCGGCCCCCGGGTGCAGGACTGGCGCTCGGTCGACCTTGCCTCGACAGCCATCAGCGTCAGCCTGAACGGGAACGTCGTCGCACGGGGCCGAGGGGCGGACACGTTCGGCGCTCCCGTCGGCGCCGTCGCCTGGACGGCACGGTGGCTCGCCGGACGCGGGCGACGCATAGAGGCCGGCGAGGTGGTCGCGGCGGGCAGTTGCACGGGTCTGGTGCGCGTCATTCCAGGTCAGCGGGTATTGGCTGAGTTCGAGGAGCTCGGCATGGTGTCACTCGACCTTATTTGACGGGCTCGGCGCCACCCTTCCAGGCTTGACCGCGACCGCGCAGTGGCGAATGGCGAGGACATGACATTCCTTGCCTATGCTGGCGCCGCGGTTGCCGAAATCGCCGGGTGCTTCGCCTTCTGGGCGTGGCTTCGTCTCGACCGGTCGCCATGGTGGCTGGCGCCCGGCATGGCGTCGCTCGCCCTGTTCGCCTACCTGCTAACCCTCGTCGACAGCGAGAACGCCGTACGCGCATACGCGGCTTATGGTGGCGTCTACATCGTCTCGTCGATCCTGTAGCTATGGCTGGCCGAGGGACACCGCCCCGACCGATGGGATGTCGGCGGGGCTGCGATCTGTCTCGTCGGCGCCGCTGTCATTCTTCTGGGACCACGCGGGACCTGACGAGCGCGCCTGCAGGTCGAACATGGTTGCATGGACCTCACCGCACCGTCTGGACGCCCCTCATGATCGCGAACAGCGCGGCAGCGTCGCGCGCGCCCCGCATCGCCGCCGCGGCCTCGGGATCGCGCATCCGGCGGGCGACGCAGGCCAGGGCGTTCAGTTGCGAGCCCTGCGCGTCGGTCGGGAGCAGCAGGAGGAAGACGAGATCGACCAGCCGCTCGTCGATGGCATCGAAGTCCACCGGATCGCGAAGACGGACTAGGCATCCGAACGGACGCCGGACGCTCTCAAGCCGCGCATGCGGTAGGGCTATGCCATCCCCGACCCCGGTCGAGCCGAGGCCCTCGCGCTTCCCGAGTGCTGACCGTACCGCTTCCACATCGAGGTCGAGCGCCTGCGCGGCCCTGCGGGAAAGGTCGTCCAGGAGCGCTGCCTTGCCGGCCACCCGAACCCCAACGGCGACTTGGTCTGGCGATAGGAATTCGTCGATGGTCATTCGGGATGGCTCGGTCGCGCGACTGCGGGATGGATCAAGGTGTTCGCTCCGTCGAGCGTGGGGATGCCGGGTAACCCAGTCTGATCACATGCGTGAGGTGTAACTCAGGCTCGGACTTCATCGTCCGGGGCGCGCAGGCGGTACCCGACGCCGGTCTCGGTAAGCAGGATGCGCGGACGCTCGGGATCGGCCTCCAGCTTGAGGCGAAGCTGGCGCATGTAGACGCGCAGGTATTGCGGGTCGGAGGAGGTGGAGACCTCGCTCATCAGCTGGGAATGGGTCAGGGCCTTACCGGCGTGCTGGATCAGGACGCGCAGGAAGTCGTATTCGCGCGGGGTGAGCTTCACCTCCGCGCCGCGAACCCGGACGAGGCGGCGCACCAGGTCGACGCTGAGGCCGTCGACCTCGAACAGGGCCCGTTCGCCCTGGACCGCCAACTGATGGCGCAGGGCCGCGCGGATGCGGGCCAGCAACTCGCCCATGCCGAAGGGCTTCGTGACGTAGTCGTCGGCCCCGAGGTCGAGCGCCTCGACCTTGCCCGCTTCGTCGTCCCGGCTGGAGAGAACCACCATCGGTAGATCGCGATGGTCCTTGCGGATGAGGCGGAGCAGGTCGTGCCCGCGCATGTCGGGTAGGCCGAGGTCGAGGATGATCAGGTCGACCGTCTCGCGGGATAGGACATCGAGGGCGGTACGGGCGTTCGGCGCCTCGAAGATTTCGTAGCCCTGTGTCGCAAGGCCCATGCTCAAGAGCTTCCGGATCGGCGGCTCGTCGTCGATGACCAGGATGTTCATGCTCATGCCGCCAGATCCGAATGAACGTGTCCCGCCGGGGGGACGGGCAGGAGTATGGTGAAGACGGCCCCGAGGCGGTCGCGGCGGTTGCCCGCCGTCAGCGTTCCCCCCATGGCCTCGACGAAGCCGCGCGCGATGGCGAGACCGAGCCCCGTCCCGGCCCGGACGCTGTCGGACTTGCGGACACGGTAGAACTTGTCGAACACCCGCTCGACGTCGGCCTCGGGCAGGCCATCGCCCTCGTCGAGAACGGTGAGGCGGACCTGCCCACGCTCGGCCACGCCCCTGACGGTGATGGTGGAGGCGTCGGGGGCGTACTTGGCGGCGTTGTCGAGCAGGTTGACCAGCACCTGTTCGAACAGGACCGGGTCGAGGCGCAAGGCCGGCAAGGTGGCCGGAAGATCGAGCACGACCCGATGACCGGCGAGGATCGGACCCAGGCGGCGCAGGGCCGTATCGACCGTCTCGCCAACGTCCTGCGGCGTGAGGCTCGCCGCGACCGCCCCTGCCTCCAGTCGGGTCATGTCGAGGAGGTTGACGATGAAGCGGTTCAACCGCTCAGATTCCTCGATGATGGTCGCAAGCAACTCCCCTTTGGCTTCGCGGGGCAAGGCCTCTTCGAGGTCGCGCAAGGTGGTGGCCGCCCCGAGGACCGATGCGAGCGGGGTCCGCAGATCGTGTGAGATCGACGTCAAAAGGGCTTGGCGCAGACGATCGGTCTCGGCGGCGCGTTCGGCCCGGTCGAGGTCTTCCACCAGCCGCACGCGTTCGATGGCCAATGCGGCCATGTCGGCCAGCGCGTCGAACAGGCGTCGGTTCTCGGGAGAGAGGATCGGGCCGGTGCCGTCGGTATCGAGGCCGATCACCCCGACGATGCCGCGTCCCGTCCGCATGGGCAGGAACAGGCGCTTGGCACCCGGCAGGGTATCGGCGCCGCGGCCGGCCGGGCGCTCGTTGTCGAAGGCCCACTTGGCGGCACCGAGGTCTGCCGCGTCGAGCATGTCCTCAGGGGGAAAGCCCGCCCGGACCGAGACCGTCCCTTGATCGGGCAGCAGGACGACCACCCGAACCCTCAGCATCGCGGCGATCTGGGCCGATGTCGCCCAAAGCACGTCGTCGAGGGTGGCGCATCCGGCGAGCTTGCGGCTGAAGCCGTAGAGCCGTTCCGTGGCGCGCGCCCTGCCATGCGAGACCACCGCCTCGCGCCGGGAGCGGGACGCCAGGTTCGAGACGGCCACCGCCACCACCGTGAACAGCAGGAAGGCGGCGACGTTGGTCGGGTCCGCGATGGTCAGAGTGTAGACCGGGGGCAGGAAGAAGAAGTTGTAGGCCAGCGACGCCGCGACCACGGCCAGCAGCGACGGACCCAGCCCGAAGCGCACGGCAACGGCGACGATGGCGGTCAGCAGGATCAGGTCGGCATTCTCGACGCCGAGATAGGGTTCGACCAGCAGCGCGAGACCGAGCGCCGCCCCCGTGCTCAGGAGCCCGATGGCATAGGGCAAGATCTCGACGGGAGGTTTCTCGACCGCCGTCGCGACGGTTTTCGCCGGGACGGGATCGGCCTTCGTGGCCTCGCCGGTGATGACGTGGATGCTGATGTTGCCCGAGCGCCGGACGATGTCGTGAACGACCGAGCCATTGAGAATCTCGAAAAGCGGCGAGCGGTCGGCCTTGCCGAGGATGATGTGGTTGATGTTGGCCGAGCGGGCGAAGGCGAGGATGTCGTCGGCGATGCGTCGCCCGCCCGGGATGGTGACGGCATCGCCGCCGAGGCGGTCGGCAAGGCGTAGCGTGTCGGCGATGCGGTCGTGCGCCGCCTCGTCGAGTGAGAGGCTGTGGGGTCCATCTACGGTGAGGGCGGTCCAGGGCGCGTGCAGCCGGTCGGCGAGGCGCTTGGCATGACGCACGAGGCCGGCGGAACGCGGGTCCTCGCTGACGCAGACGAGAACGCGTTCGCCGGCGCCCCACGGGCCCGCGATGGCGTTGGCCCGCATGTGGCTGAGGAGCTCGTCGTCGACGCGGTCGGCGGTGCGGCGCAGCGCCAGCTCGCGGAGCGCCGTCAGGTTTCCACGCGAAAAGTAGTGCTTGAGGGCGCGCTCGGCGTTGCCCTTCACGTAGACCTTGCCGTCGCGCAGGCGCTGGATCAGGTCGTCCGGGTTGAGGTCGACCACCTCGATGTCGTCCGCCCGGTCGAGGATGCCGTCGGGTACGGTCTCGCGCACCCGGATACGGGTGATCTGGGCGACGACGTCGTTGAGGCTCTCGACGTGTTGGATGTTGAGGGTGGTGTAGACGTCGATGCCGGCGTCGAGCAGCTCCTCGACGTCCTGGTAGCGCTTCGGATGCCGCGAGCCCGGAGCGTTGGTGTGGGCGAGCTCGTCGACGAGCGCCAGCGCCGGCTGGCGTGCGAGCAGGGCGTCGAGGTCCATCTCCGCCAGGACCGTCCCGTGATACGGCACCGGGCGACGCGCGACGGTCTCGAAGCCCTCCACCAAGGCTTCGGTCTCCGCACGCCCGTGTGTCTCGACCACGCCGACGACGACATCCGTGCCGGCCTTGAGACGGGCCCGCCCGATGGTCAGCATCTCGTAGGTCTTGCCGACCCCGGGAGCGGCGCCGAGAAACACCTTCAGGCGGCCGCGGTGGCCCTCTTCCCGGCGCGCGGCCGCCAGCAGCGCGTCGGGGGAAGGCCGGTCGGGATCGCGGTGCGGGATCGGCGTCGGCAAGGGGCTCATCCGGCGAGACTACTTCGAACCCAGGCCGTCCAGGGCGAGGTTCAAGGCGAGCACGTTGACCCGGGGCTCGCCGAGAAGGCCGAGGAAGCGACCCTGCGTCTGGGCCTCGACGAGCCCGCGGACCCGATCCTCGGGCAGGCTGCGCGCCTTTGCGACCCGCGGCACCTGGAACAGGGCCGCGTCGGGCGAGACGTCCGGATCGAGGCCCGAGCCGCTCGTCGTGACGAGGTCGACCGGGACCGGCTTGCCGGGGTTCTCGGCCTGCCGGGTGGCGAGATCCGCCTTCACCCGCTCGGCGAGCGCGGCGCTGGTCGGGCCGAGGTTGGAGCCCGACGAGTTCGCCGCGTTGTAGGGCGACGGCACGGTCTTGGTCGCGTCCGCCGGGTCGGCGGCGCTGGTCGCGGACGGGCGGCCCTGGAAGTAGCGCTCGCTGGTGAAGGACTGCCCGATCAGGGTGGAGCCGACGACCTTTCCGTCGCGCTCGATCAGGCTGCCGGCGGCCTTGGCCGGGAAGATCGCCCCGGCGATGCCGGTCATCGCGAGGGGATAGGCGAGCCCGGTGATGGCCGTCAGGGCGATCAGCAGCACGAGGGCGGGGCGAATCTGGTTCAACATGGCGTGCTCCTAGGTGGCGGTTCGGGGCGGCTCAGACGAGGTGCAGGGCGGTGATGGCGAGGTCGATGGCCTTGATCCCGACGAAGGGCACCAGGATGCCGCCGAGCCCGTAGACCAGGAGGTTCCGGCGCAGCAGCGCTCCGGCCCCGACCGCGCGGTAGGACACGCCCTTGAGCGCCAGGGGGATCAGCACGACGATGATGAGCGCGTTGAAGATGATCGCCGAGAGGATCGCGCTCTGCGGCGAGGCCAGCCCCATCACGTTGAGGGCCTGGAGCTGCGGGTAGAGCACCAGGAACATCGCCGGGATGATGGCGAAATATTTGGCGACGTCGTTGGCGATGGAGAAGGTGGTCAGCGCGCCGCGTGTCATCAGCAGCTGCTTGCCGATGCCGACGATCTCGATGAGCTTGGTCGGGTCGCTGTCGAGGTCGACCATGTTGCCGGCCTCGCGGGCCGCCACGGTGCCGGTGTTCATCGCGACGCCGACGTCGGCCTGGGCCAAAGCCGGGGCGTCGTTGGTGCCGTCGCCGCACATGGCGACGAGCTTGCCCTGCGCCTGCTCCTTGCGGATCAGCGCCAGCTTGTCCTCCGGGGTCGCCTGGGCGAGGAAGTCGTCGACGCCGGCCTCGGCGGCGATGGCGGCGGCGGTCATCGGGTTGTCGCCGGTGATCATCACCGTGCGGATGCCCATCTGGCGCAGTTCCGCGAAGCGCTCGCGGATGCCGCCCTTCACGATATCCTTGAGGTAGACGACACCCAGAAGCTGGCCGTCCCGCGTCACGGCGAGCGGCGTGCCGCCGGCCTTGGCCACGTCCTCGGCGATGGCCTGGATCTCGCGCACGGTCTCGTCGACGACGCCCGGGCTGTAGGCCAGGGCCGCGCTCGATCCACGGGTGGTTAAAGGCTGCTGGCTCACCGAGGCGATGATCGACTCGACGGCGCCCTTGCGGATCGAGGAACCATCGAGATCGACGCCGCTCATCCGGGTCTGGGCGGTGAACGGCACGAAGGTGGCGTTCAAGCTCGCCATGTCGCGGGCCCGGATCCCGTACTTCTCCTTGGCCAGCACCACGATGGAGCGGCCCTCCGGGGTCTCGTCGGCCAGCGAGGCCAGCTGCGCCGCATCGGCGAGGTCCTGCTCGGTGACGCCGCGCACCGGCCGGAACTCGGTGGCCTGGCGGTTGCCCAGGGTGATGGTGCCGGTCTTGTCGAGGAGCAGGGTGTCGACGTCGCCGGCGGCCTCCACGGCGCGGCCCGACATGGCGAGGACGTTGAAGCGCACCAGACGGTCCATGCCGGCGATGCCGATGGCGGACAGGAGCGCGCCGATGGTGGTGGGGATCAGGGTGACGAACAGGGCCACCAGCACGATCAGCGGGATCGATCCGCCGGCATAGGAGGCGAAGCTCGGGATCGAGGCGACCGCGAAGACGAAGATAATGGTCAGGCCCGCGAGCAGGATGTTGAGCGCGATCTCGTTGGGGGTCTTCTGGCGTGACGCGCCCTCGACGAGCGCGATCATGCGGTCGACGAAGGTCGAGCCAGCGGCCGCCGTGATGCGCACCCGGATCTCGTCGGAGAGCACCTGCGTACCGCCGGTCACCGCCGAGCGGTCGCCGCCGGACTCGCGGATGACGGGGGCGGACTCGCCGGTGATCGCCGCCTCGTTGACCGAGGCGACGCCGAGGATGACCTCGCCGTCCGACGGGATGATGTCGCCGGCCTCGACCAGGACCACGTCGCCGACCTTCAGGTCGTTGCCGGGAACGGTCTCAAAGTCCCGGCCCGCGCCTGTGAGGCGCTTGGCCATGGTCTCGGTGCGGGTGCGCCGCAGGCTGTCGGCCTGGGCCTTGCCGCGGCCTTCGGCGATGGCCTCGGCGAAGTTGGCAAACAACACGGTGAACCACAGCCACAGGATGATCTGGCCGGAGAAGGCGAGGTTCGCGCCTCCTGTCGCGACGTCACGGATGAACAGGACGGTGGTGAGCGCGGCGACGACCTCGACCACGAACATGACCGGGTTCTTGATCATCTTGCGCGGGTCGAGCTTGGTCAGGGCGCCGACGAGCGCCGGCCCGACGAGGGCGGCGCTGAACAGGCTGGTCGAGTTTGGGCGGGCCATTGCGGTTGTCCGGAATGAGAGACGTCTTTGGGGTGCCGGCGCGGTCCCGCGCCGAGGAGCGGGGCTCAGGGCGCCAGGGCGCGGCCGAGGAGGGCGGTCCCGGCCATCAGGCCGAGGGCGCCGAGCATGGTCAGGCCGAGCAAGGCGAGGATGACGTCTGAGAGTCGGACGTCCTTCCGGTCGCTCTCGATCCGGCTCCAAGGCTGCGACCGCGGCCGGTGTCGGGCCAGGGCGCGCCGCATCGCGGCGCGATTACGGATAGGAAGCATGGCGAGTTGCATCTCAGCCCCCCGCCGCGAAGGTTTGACCGAGACCGCCGGCGAGGTGCTCGACGATGGGTCCGAGCGCCAGGGCCGGGAAGAAGGTCAGGCCGCCGACGATGAGGATCACGCCCACCAACAGCCCGACGAACAGGCCACCATGGGTTGGGAACGTCCCGGCCGAGGCCGGTACGGTCTTCTTGGCCGCGAGCGACCCGGCGATGGCCAGCGCCGGGATGATCACGAAGAACCGTCCGAACAGCATGCCGATGGCCAGCGTCGTGTTGTAGAACACGGTGTTGCCGGTCAGGCCGCCGAAGGCCGAACCATTGTTCGCGGCCGCCGAGGTGAAGGCGTAGAGGATCTCCGAGAACCCGTGCGGACCCGCATTGGCCGGGCCGGCGAGGCCCGCCGCGACCACGGTGGCCAGCGCCGTGAAGCCCAGCATCATCAGCGGCAGGCACAGGATGGCGAGCATCGCCATCTTGACCTCCTTGGCCTCGATCTTCTTGCCGAGGTATTCCGGCGTGCGTCCGACCATGAGGCCGGCCACGAAGATCGTGACGATGACGAAGACCAGGATCCCGTAGAGGCCGGCGCCGACGCCGCCGACGATGATTTCGCCGAGCTCCATGTTGATAAGCGGGATCATGCCGCCGAGCGCCGTGAACGAGTCGTGCATGGCGTTGACGGCGCCGCAGGACGCCGCGGTAGTCACGGCCGCAAACAGGGCCGAGGCGACGATGCCGAAGCGGACTTCCTTGCCCTCCATGTTGCCGCCGGTGAGACCGAGGCCGTTGAGGACGGGGCTGCCGGCGCTCTCTGCCCAGTAGACCACCGCGGTTCCGGCGAGGAACAGCACGCCCATCGCGGCGAGGATGGCCCAGCCCTGCCGCTCGTCGCCGACCATGCGGCCGAAGACGTTGGTGAGCGCGGCGCCGATCGCGAAGATCGAGACGATCTGGATGAAGTTCGACAGCGCCGTCGGGTTCTCGAACGGGTGCGAGGCGTTGACGTTGAAGAAGCCGCCACCGTTGGTGCCGAGCATCTTGATAGCGACCTGGCTCGCCACCGGGCCGACCGCGATGGTCTGCTTGGCACCTTCCAGCGTAGTCGCCTCCACTGCCCCGCCCAATGTCTGCGGGATGCCCTGGGAGACCAGGAACAGCGTGTAGACGATGCAGATTGGCAGCAGCACGTAGAGGGTGCAGCGTGTCAGATCGACCCAGAACGACCCTACGGTCTTCGCGGAGGCGCGGGAGAAGCCCCGCACCAGGGCGACGGCGAGCGCGATGCCGGTGGCCGCCGAGAGGAAGTTCTGGTGGGTCAGCCCGAGCATCTGCGTGAGGTACGACAGCGTCGTCTCGCCGCCGTAGTTCTGCCAGTTGGTGTTGGTGACGAAGCTCGCCGACGTGTTGAAGGCGAGGTCCGGACCGACCGCGGACTGCCCGTCCGGGTTGAACGGCAGCACCGACTGGAAGCGCAGCAGCGCGTACAGCACGAGGAAGCCGAGGACGTGGAAGGCCAGCATCGCCAGGGCGTAGGCCAGCCAATGCTGCTCCTGCGCCGAGTTGATCCCGGCGACGCGGTAGAGCCCGCGCTCGACGGGGGCGAGCACGGGCGAGAGGAAGGTGCGTTCACCCGTGAACACGCGGGTCATGTAGCCGCCCAGAGGACGGACGAGCGCGAGGACGACCACGCAGAACAGCGCGATCTGGATCCAGCCGTTGATGGTCATGAGAGATATTCCTTCAGAACCGCTCGGGGCGGACGAGGGCGTAGGTGAGGTATCCGAGCAGCCCGAGGGTCACGAGGGCGCCGAGGGTGAGGTCGAGGGTCATGGCGGCCTCCTCAGAGGCGTTCGCAGAGGGCGGCGTAGCCGGCGGCCAGGCCAAAAAAGGTGAGCCCCGCGGCGATGAATGCGATGTCGAGCATGGAGGCGTCCGTTCCCGTTCGGCGCGCCGGTGACGTGACCGGTCGCGCCCGTCCCACAGTATCGCCGGGAACCGCATTAGGGTTCGAGACGGAAGCAAAGGCGATTTTATAAAGATTGCATTAGGATTTCGGGTCGCGTGGCCCGGCCTTCTGGAATTGCCAAACCGTTGACTAATGCGGGTGCAGCATAACCGACCGGCTCAGCCCGATGCTGGCATTGTCATGCGGAGGGCCCGGCAGAACTCGGCACACCCTATCGGAAAGCCTGCCTGCGACGCTCGGGAAAAAGTAGCCATCCAAACGGTTCGGTCGGCCTGAACGATGCCATCACCACCGAGATGAAATCCGTGGAAAGGTATGCCGCAAGGCCGGCATCGGGAGCGAAAACTTTGCAGGCGTTGGCGCTTCGATTTCGGATCGACTAGGTTCCGAATGGTCGGTCGGGCTACGGGTCCGGGCAAGAGCCGATATGTTTGGGAATATGATCGTTTAGATTTAGTCATTCAAAATAAGGAGAGTCCTACCTATAGATATCAAACCGCATCGCTTTGATTCATAATGATGATTCGCTCGTTAGGAGGGGATCATGGCGATGCTATCGTGCAAGGCCTGCAGCGGGACGGAAGCGACCAAGAGCGGTTTCGTGCGCGGTCTTCAGCGCTATCGCTGTCGAGCCTGCGGCTGCAACTTCACGAATACACCCCCCAGAGGTAAGCCGGCGGCAATGAAGGCAATGGCCGTGCTGCTCTACGCGATGGGCAACATGAGCTTCGGGATGATCGGACGCATCCTGGGCGTGAGCGACGTATCCATCCTGCGCTGGGTCCGTGCCGAGGCCGAGGCTCTGCCAGAGCCGGCTGTTCCAGCCGACGTCAAAATCCTGGTCATCGACGAGATGTGGCATTTCGTGAAAAAAAGTCAGGCCAGCTTTGGCTCTGGCGCGCCTATGATCCTGTCGGCGGGCGAACTGTGGCCTGGGTTTTGGGCCGCCGTGATGATGCAACCTGCCGCAAGCTTCTCGCCAAGACGGGAACGACGGGAATTACCTTCGTCACCGACGATTGGGACGGATATCATCGGCTGATTCCGCAGGAGCAACTGTTCACCGGCAGGGACCTCACCGTTCCTATCGAGCGTGACAACAGTAATATCCGACATTTCCTGGCCCGCTTCCGGCGCAGGACCAAGGTCGTCTCAAAATGTCCGAGGATGGTCGACCTCAGCTTGAGGCTCTATCACCACTACCATGACCAAGGCGGATGCAGCACATTGGCGAAAATCACTCAAGCTATCTTTGCGTAGAGCTCACAAAATAAGATGCATAAGCCACCATTGGGGCGACACGCCAACATCTTGCAAATGATATAAGGGTTCCAGAGAGGATAATGCCCTTCCGCATAAAAATTCAATGCAGGTAGGAGATTATAGGATTCCCCCGTCTTTAAGTATTTTCTGATCGTGTCCAGGAAAATGTATATCTGAGCGGTGGCCATCGGCGATTGCCGGATAGGGTTGGGTCGCGACAGCCAACTCTGAACCGAAGAGACCCCGAGGATAGATGATATGACGACTGCTCGCGGCCTGATGGCGATGGTCGCCTTTGCGGCCAAGCGTTTGATGGAACTGGAAGTGCGCGGCCTGACCGGGGCAACCTAGTGGATTGAATCCAACGTTTGATGCCCTCGCGCTGCGGCTGCGATGATGATGTTTGGGTCGGCTTTCCAGCGGAAGGGGGTCGGGTCGAGGTTATGTTCGGCGAGGTAGCGGTTGATGGCGGCCTGGAGATCGACGACGCCGAGGAAAGTGCCACGCCGCAGCCGTCGCTTGGTGAGGGCAGCGAAGAAGCCCTCGACGGCGTTCAGCCATGACGCACTTGTCGGGGTGAAGTGGAAGGTGACGCGTGGGTGGCGACCCAGCCAGGCGATGACCTTCGGGTGCTTGTGGGCCGCGTAGTTATCGAGGATTACGTGCATGGCCTTGCTGGCCGGGACGGTTTTCTCGACGGCGTTGAGGAATCGAATGAATTCCTGATGGCGATGGCGTTGCATGCAACGGCCGACGACCTTGCCATCCAGCACGTCGAGGGCGGCGAACAAGGTCGTCGTGCCGTGGCGCTTGTAGTCGTGCGTCATGGTACCGGCCCGGCCCTTCTTCAGCGGCAGTCCCGGTTGCGTTCGGTCGAGAGCCTGGATCTGGCTTTTCTCGTCGATCGACAGCACGACGGCATGGGCAGGCGGATCGACGTAAAGCCCAACGATGTCGCGGACCTTGGCGGCGAAGGCCGGGTCGTTGGAGAGTTTGAAGGTCCGGATGCGGTGCGGCTGCAGCCCATGCGCGTGCCAGACGTGCTGGACATAGGAGAGGCTCACGCCTGCCGCCTTCGCCATGGCCCGCCCGGTCCACTGGGTCGTCTCACCCGGTGGCTCGGCCAACGTCAGGGCGACGATCCGCTCGCTTACTTCAGGTCCGAACGGCGCGATGCGCGAGGGACGGGTTTTGTCGCGCAAGAGCCCGTCCACGCCTTCCTGGGCGAAGCGCTCCTGCCAGCGCCAGACGGCGGTCTTGCTCTTGCCGGTTTCTGAGGGCTGTTGCGATCCGCCATGATGGCTTCAAGCCAGGCACGGTCCGCCGCGTTCACGTCGACGATGATCCCAGGGCGCATGCCCCGGACTCGCACACCATCACCGCGACGGGAATCCCATGAGGGACTCATCCGTCGCCTTCAATCCACTAGGTTCAAAAAGCGCCGAACGCTTGGTCGAGCGCAACTGCCATAGCGACCGTGATTGGCACCAGGGCCGGGACGGTGGAGATGCGCATCCCGAAGTGGCAGTAAGGAAGCTGTTTTTCCGGCCTCCCGCAGCCCCGTCGAATGGCCGAAAAGACGCTGATAGCCTTGATCCAGGAGGACAACGGTGGAGAGGCGCGGGGCCCTGCACGCCATCGTCGACCACGAACAAAGATTGCGGTTCGGATCGGCATCGAACACCTGCCTGCGCCGGGTGGCACGGAGCCGACGCCATCCAGGTCGCGCTGGATCCACAGGGCGATGCTTTACGGGAGCGATGCCGCAGGCTGAGACGATCCTCGGCCCGTTTGATATCGGCCCCCTCTTATAAATAACCCATAAGTAAAATGCTTGGTTTTATAAATTATCCAGTAAAATGGATGTTTAGCCGCACGTCCGCATCCATCCGTTGATAGAGCGACCACTTTCTTTCGCGTATTTCGGCGCGCAGATAAGCCGTTGAAGGCTTTCACGCTGTGGCGGCCGCGCCAGGAAAATCGACATGGCAGCCGAACACGGTCCTTGGGGTGGAACAACGCCCACGCAATTTCGTCCACCTCAGCTTCCGCCCGCCATGGTGCGCTTCCTCAGCATCGGCGTGGGGGTGGTCGCTGTGGTGGGGGCCATCCTGTCCAGTAGTTTTTACGTTGTGCAGCCGACCGAGATGGCTGGCGTGAGACGGCTTGGAACGGTCATCACGGACCAGCCGGTGGGGCCCGGCCTCCATCTGAAGATGCCCTTCGTCGACGTGGTGGACCACATCCAGACCAGCCTCGACACTTTCAAGCTGAACGGCCTTACCGTCTACACGGTGGACAATCAGGCGGTGACCGTGAACCTCGGGATCTCCTATCGCATCCCGGCTAGCGCGGTCCTGAAACTGCTGTACGGCGTCGGCCGGACGGGTAACGTCGATATTTCCGAGAACATCCGTCCCGTGCTGGCGGATCGGGTGCTGCGGGTCTTCTCGACCCAGAACACCGTTGGGATATCCGCCAACCGCGAGCAGATCATCGCTCAGATCACCAAGAACGTTTCGGAAGCCCTCAATGGTATCTTCGGACTTGAGATCACCGATCTGCAACTGAGCGGCATCACCTACAGCACGAGCTTCCAGGCTTCGGTCGAGGCCGCCGTTCAGGCCAAGAACGACGCCATCCGCGCGGAGAACACCGTGGCCAAGGTCCGCTACGAGGGCGAGCAATCCAAGGTGCAGGCGGCCGCCCAGGCCGCCGTCCGGATCGCGCAGGCCAACGGAGAGGCGGAAGCTGCGGTGGCCCAGGCCCGAGCCCAGCGTGAGGCCGCAATCCTACGCGCCGAGGGCGCCGCGCAGGCGACGACCCTTACCGGTGAGGCCGAGGCACGGATCATCCAGCAGGTCGGGTCCGCCGTCGCCTCCAATCCGGGGGTGGTGGCCTACGAAACGGCCCACCGGTGGAACGGGACCATGCCCGCCACCATGCTGGGCGGTGGATCGAATCCGCTAACGATGCTCAATCTGCCCGCAGCGCCCGATGGTCGGACGACCTCGCAGCATCTGCCGTAGCCGCCGGTCGGGACCATACAGGTCACGTGCAGCTTCTCCGACCGGGTCGAGGACCTCGTCACGATGGAGCAGGCGGTGGCCACCTATGCCGCGAGGCTTGGCGAGAAACCAAAGGCCGGTGGGTTGGGGACTTCCCACTCACGGTTTTATTCCACACCTCGAAGCATGACCGCGGCCGGCTGCAGCGGTCTGGTTCGACGGTGACCGCCGTGCACGAGGCCAGCAACGATACCCGTACCCTGGTTAAGGCCGCCCTCCACGGGGTGCGGAATACCTGGCGCGACGGGTACCGCTATTCCAAGGGCCACAGCCTGCCAGAAACTGGACGGGAAGCTTTCGGCCAGTTGCAGACATCCGAGATAAGGCCGAGTGCGGCGGTCGACAAATTTTATCTAATAATTTCAATAACATAGGTGTTCGCGGTTTTATTCTGACTGGCGCGCCCACGGGGAATCGAACCCCGGTCTGATCCGTGAGAGGGACCTGTCCTAACCGCTAGACGATGGGCGCGGCTATCGTTCCGGTTGAAACCACTAGGCCCAGATCCTCTGTCGTCGAGACGAAGATGTGGAAGCCGTGTGGTCAGTCACTCGATCGCCGTTGCGATCGGTGCTTCCCGGCCGATGGGCGATCGTATAGCGAGGGTCGCGCGAGCCGACAAGAGCCAAATTGGCGGATCGCACCGCATCGGACAATTTTGGAACGAAGGACCGTTCATTGCAGGGACCGGAGGACCGTCGCACGACGCTCGGCGACGACGTAGAGGTGGAGCGCCTGGACAGGGCGCTGGCGCGGGCCTTCCCCGATGTCTCGCGCTCACGGCTGCAGGACCTGATCCGGTCCGGCCACGTGCTGCGGGATGGGGTGGTGTGCCGGGACCTGTCGATCAAGGTCGGTCCGGGCTCCATGCTCGGCGTCACGATCCCGGAGGCCATAGCGGCGGCGCCGGTGGCGGAATCGTTCGCGTTGACCGTCGTCTACGAGGATGACGACCTCATCGTCATCGACAAGCCGGCCGGCCTCGTGGTGCATCCGGCGCCGGGCCATGCATCCGGCACGCTGGTGAACGGGCTCATCGCGCATTGCGGAACCTCGCTGTCCGGGATCGGAGGCGTGCGGCGGCCGGGCATCGTCCACCGCCTCGACAAGGATACGAGCGGGTTGCTGGTGGTCGCCAAGAACGACCTCGCTCACCAGGGCCTCACCGCACAATTCGCCGACCATGGCCTCACCGGCCCCCTGGAGCGCGCCTACCGCGCCCTGGTCTGGGGCGCCCTGGAGCCGCGCGTCGGGACCATCGACGCCAATCTGGCGCGCAGCCAGCGCAACCGCGAAAAGATCGCCGTGGTGCGGGCGGATGACGGGCGCCACGCCATCACCCATTACCGGGTCGAGGAGGTGCCGGATCCGCGCGGGAACGTCGCCCTGGTCCGCTGCGAGTTGGAAACCGGACGGACCCACCAGATCCGCGTGCATCTGAGCCACCGCGGCCACCCACTCCTCGGCGACACGGTCTATGGCGGGGCGTTCAAGACCAAGGCGAGCCTTCTTGGAGAAGGCGCCCGCGCCGCGCTGATCGCCCTCGGGCGTCAGGCATTGCACGCCAGCGTGCTCGGCTTCGCGCATCCGCGCAGCGGCGAACCGCTGCATTTCGAGAGCCCGTTGCCACCGGCGATGGAACGACTCCTGACGGCCCTCAGAGCGGACACGCCGGCGAAGTAACCGAACCGCCACTGTCAAGCCGCCATGCGAATCGCGTGCGGAACGGCACTCGGGCTTCCAGCTTTTCGTGTCACCCATGAGCCAACGAAGCGCCGGCGCGTTGATGCCGACGTTCGTATGACGGACCGCCTTTCAGGACGTCCGGTTTCCCATTAGAGATGGGGAATCGGGCAGCCGGCTCAAGGGAGCGGTGGCCCGGACCTTGGTCCGCCCATTCGGGGGACCGTTCGAGGAGGTAAGTCCATGGCCGGCGCACTGCCAGTGCTCGCCACCGAAGGTGGCCTTTCGCGCTATCTCGACGAGATTCGCAAGTTCCCGATGCTCGAGCCGAACGAGGAGTTCACGCTCGCCAAGGACTGGCGTGAGAAGGGCGACCGCGGCGCGGCGCACCGCCTCGTCACATCCCATCTGCGCCTCGTGGCCAAGATCGCCATGGGCTATCGCGGCTACGGCCTGCCGATCGGCGAAGTGGTGTCAGAGGGCAATGTCGGTCTGATGCAGGCGGTCAAGCGCTTCGAGCCCGACAAGGGCTTCAGGCTGGCGACCTATGCCATGTGGTGGATCAAGGCGGCGATCCAAGAATACATCCTGCGCTCGTGGTCCCTCGTGAAGATGGGCACCACCGCCAACCAGAAGAAGCTGTTCTTCAACCTGCGCAAGGCCAAGGGTCGGATCTCGGCCCTAGAAGAGGGCGATCTCAAGCCCGACCAGGTAGCGCAGATCGCGGTCAAGCTCGGCGTGCCCGAGCAGGAGGTGGTCGACATGAACCGCCGCCTGTCCGGCGACACATCGCTCAACGCGCCTCTGCGCGAGGAGGGCGAGGGCGAGTGGCAGGATTGGCTCGTCGACAACAGCCCGAGCCAGGAGACGGTGCTCGCCCGCGAGGAAGAGGGCCAGAACAGGCTCTCGGCCCTGCGCGACGCGCTCTCGGTGCTCAATGCCCGCGAGCGGCGCATCTTCGAGGCGCGCCGCCTGTCGGACGATCCGATCACCTTGGAAGACCTGTCGGGGGAATTCGGCGTGTCGCGTGAACGCGTTCGGCAGATCGAAGTTCGCGCCTTCGAGAAGATTCAGGAGGCGGTCAAGCGCAACCTCGCCACCCGCGAAGCGCCGCGCGCCGAGTTGCACGCCTGACGCTTTTTGTGGCGAAGACCGCCGCGCCGGTGGGGCGCGGTGGTCAGTTCAGTGCCACTGGTCGAAGGCTTTCTGCAGCACCTGAGTGCCGGCGGCGCCCTTTTCCAGAGCCACGATGGCGCGGGGACCGGACGTGAACTTCACGGCGAGATCGAACCAGTTCTTGTGCAGCATGAGTTCGGTGTTGCGGTCGATGTCGCTGCGCAGCGACGACAAGCCGATCAGGAACAGGTTTTCACGCACCCGTACCGGCAGGCCCGATACCGGGGAGCCGCGAGTGCTCTCTTCGTCCTTGGCCTGAAGCAAACCGATATCCTGAACCGCCCGCTTCTCGCCGGCCGGTCCGGTGGTGGTGAACGACAGTTCGATCGTGTGTGAGGCGGGCAGGGTCGCGTCGAGGTTGCGCCGCATCGTCATGACGAGGCTGAGGCCCGCGCCCGGGAAATCGACGGTGGCCTTCACGGCGGTTTCGAGGGGCTGACCCTGTTCGCCGCTGACATTCTCAAGCCGCCAGACCACGCGACCCTGAGTGGTCACGGGCTGGGCGTTCGCCCCGGTGGGGCCTTCCTCGTAGAGCACTGCACGCTGCGACACAGAGACGTCGGGCTGAGGAGCCGTCTGCAACGGCGCGGCAGCGTTCGGGGCCGGCGTTGGTTTCTCGCTCGGTGCCGGATCGCCACCGACGCGGTCCGCATATTTCGATTCGGCACCGTCCGTGGCACCGTCCTGGATCTCGGCGGTGCTGGGCTGCAGGTCTGCGGGCTTGTCGCGCAGCAGGAAGGCCGCCACCGCGATCAGCCCGATGACGGCGAGCAGGATGCTGCCCACTAAGACATTGCGCACCAGACGCGACCGTCCCTGGCGTGGCGCCACCACGTCGATGCGGGGACGTTGTCGACTGCCACCGGCATCGACGATGCTGGGATCCGAGAGTTGGCCCGCATCGGCAGCGGTGGGCTCCGGCGTGGTGTCCACCGCCGCCGGGAACGGCTTCGGGCTTTCCTCTGCATCCGCTCCGCCGAGCGGCGTGCGGCCCTTGCGTGGCTGGATACGGATGGCGGGCTCAGCCGATTCGAGCTCTTTTTCCGCGATGACGGGATAGGCCGCTTGGGTCACGTCGGCGACGGGTTCGCGAACCGGCTCAGCCCGTAAAATCGGAGGCGGCGCCGGGGGCATCACGGCTTCCGGCAGGTCGATCGGAGCGGACGCCATCGGCGGCTCGACCGGAGCAGGCTCAGGCTCAGGCTCTGGTTCTGGAAGTGGCGCGGGGGCAGGAGGCTGTACGGCCGGCGGAGCGCCACCATGGTCGCGCTCGAGACGCTCGATGGCGTTCTCGAGGGCCCGGCTCTCAAGCTCGATATCGGCTTCGGCCAGCGGTGGCTCGAGGGAGCGGAGTTGCCCGATCAAGGCCCCCCGCGCGCGCTTGTAGACCGCCTCGCGGAGGGCGGGCGAGCGATCCGGCATCGCATCGAGGGCCCGCGCCAGGAGTGGATAGTAGTCGGCCATCGTGACTTGGGTCCGCCCTGACTTGGGTCCGCCTGAATCGCCGCGAGTGTCTGGCCCGTCCCGCCAGCCGCTCGAGAGCCGTACCCGTCGATACGGTCACGGCTCTCCGTTTCAGAGTGGTCGCATTGCCGCTACGTTAGCCAAGTCCGAGACCCTCGAAAATGGCTAGTCCTCGAAGGGGTTGTGCATGAGGATGGTGTCGTTGCGCTCCGGCGAGGTCGACAGCAGCGCCACCGGGGCACCGATCAATTCCTCGACCCGGCGGACATACTTGATCGCCTGCGCCGGAAGGTCCGCCCAGGAGCGCGCCCCGGCGGTGGTGCCCGACCAGCCCTCGATGGTCTCGTAGATCGGCTCGACTTTGGCCTGCGCGGCCTGATTGGCGGGCAGGTGGTCGATGATCTGGCCGTCGAGACGGTAGCCGGTACACACCTTGATCGTCTCGAAACCATCGAGGATGTCGAGCTTGGTCAGGGCGATGCCGTCGATGCCCGACGTCCGCACGGTCTGGCGCACCAGCACCGCGTCGAACCAGCCGCACCGGCGCTTGCGCCCGGTATTCACGCCGAACTCGCGGCCCTTGGCGCCGATGGTCTCGCCGATCTCGTCGAACAGTTCGGTGGGGAACGGGCCTTCGCCGACCCGGGTGGTGTAGGCCTTGGCGATACCGAGCACATAGCCGATGGCGGAGGGCCCCATGCCCGACCCGGTGGCGGCCTGCGCGGCCACGATGTTGGACGAGGTGACGAACGGATAGGTGCCGTGGTCGACGTCGAGAAGCGCGCCTTGTGCGCCCTCGAACAGGATGCGCTTCCCGGCACGGCGTTCCTCGTCGAGGAGCTTCCAGACGGTATCGGCGTAGGGCAGGATGGTGGGGGCGATCGCCTTCAGCTCGGCGAGCAGGGCGGTCCCATCGACCTCGGCGATTCCAAGACCGCGACGCAGGGCGTTGTGATGGGTCAGCACCCGCTCGATCTTCGATTCGAGGGTGCTCTCATCGGCCAGATCCACCACCCGGATGGCACGCCGGCCGACCTTGTCCTCGTAGGCCGGGCCGATGCCGCGCTTGGTGGTGCCGATCTTGAGGCCGGCGTTGGACGTCTCGCGAAAATGGTCGAGTTCACGGTGGAGCGGCAGGATCAGGGTAGCGTTGTCGGCGATGCGCAGGGTGCGGGGCGAAATCTCGACGCCCTGCGCCTGTAGCCGGGCGATCTCGTCCACGAGATGCCACGGATCGACGACGACGCCGTTACCGATCACCGAAAGCTTGCCGCCGCGCACGACGCCGGACGGCAGAAGCGCGAGCTTGTAGGTGACCCCGTCGACAACCAGCGTATGGCCGGCATTGTGGCCACCCTGGAAGCGCACGACGACATCGGCCTGCTCGGAGAGCCAGTCGACGATCTTGCCTTTGCCTTCGTCACCCCACTGGGCGCCTACGACGACGACGTTTGCCATTCACTCAAGACCTGTGTCGTAACCCGCGCGAAAACGGCCCGGCCTTCCGGACGGACCGTTTCGTGATCATCGGGTCTTTCCGCGATCCGTGCGCAGAAATCAAGCAAGCGGCCGGCAAAGGACCCTCCCGGCGCCCTGGAGCGCCGACGATGTCGGATTACTTCGCCTCCGTACCGGGCTGCCGACCCGGCAGATCGCCCGGCTTGATCACCGGCATCGAACCAGGGTTCGGATCGGGCGGCGTCACCACCATCCCGGGGGCGGCATTGCCCGGCGGCGCGATCACGCCGTCGCTCTTCTGGAGGCGGTCGCTCAACGTGCCGCCATCGGCCGAGCCCTCCGAGGGACGCACCTTGTCGGGGATCGTCTCATTGGGCGGCGGCAGGTTCGGGGACGTGTCGCGCCCCTTCAGCGGCACGTCGGGCGATTGGGCGAAAGCGGCGCCCGCCATCAGGGTCAGGGCGACGGCGCCGGACAACAGGTTACGCATCGTTGGACCTTCTTCCACGCAGAGTTCGGTTGAAAACCGACCCGGCGCCGAAGCGTTCCTGCGAGGCCTGCTTGCGAGGCGTTGCCGTACTGCAATCCTGACGTGAGACCGTGGTCCACGCGCTCAGGCGCTTTCGCGGGCCATTCCGAGGTAGAGTTCGCGCAGGCGGCGCGTCAGCGGACCGGGCTTGCCGTCTCCGACCACATGGCCGTCGATGGACACCACCGGCATCACGAACGCCGACGCGCTCGTGTAGAAGGCCTCGGCCGCCGCGCAGGCTTCCGCGACGCTGAACAGGCGCTCCTCCAAACTGAGGCCTGCCTCTTCGGCCAGACGCAGGACCGAGAGCCGGGTGATGCCGGGCAAGAGCGCGGTGGAGAGTGGCCGGGTCACGATGGCGCCGGCCTTGGTGACGATGAAGGCGGTGGAGGAGGCCCCCTCCGTCACCGCATCGTCCTCAACCATCCAGGCTTCCGCGACACCGGCCTCCGCGGCCTGCTGCTTGGCCAGAACCTGGGCCAGCAAGGCGATCGACTTGATGTCGCGCCGCTTCCAGCGGATGTCCGGCACGGTGATGATCTTGGCGCCGGTCTCGGCCATCGGGTTGGCCGACACGTTTTTGGCCTGCGTGAACATCATCACGGTCGGCGGCGTGTCGGCGCTCGGGAAAGCGAAGTCGCGCTCGGCGACGCCGCGTGTCACCTGCATGTAGACGAGCCCCTCCGCCACCGCGTTGCGGGCGACGAGTTCGGTCTCGAGCGCGATCCACTCGGCGAGGGAATAGGGATTGCGGATGCCGATCTCACCAAGCGACCGGTCGAGGCGGGCCAAATGCGCCGCGTTGTCGACCAGGCGCCCGTCGAGGATCGCCGACACCTCATAGATGCCGTCCGCGAACAGGAAGCCCCGGTCCATGATCGGAACGCGCGCCTCGGCGAAGGGCAGGAATTCGCCGTTGAGATAGACGATACGGGGGTTCGACACGGGGATGACCTCTTCTCGCCGGGGGGACGCGTGGTTCGACGCAGGATTCGTGCAGGCCGGTCAGGCTGCTCCGAAGACCCGCGAAAAGATCGTATCGACGTGCTTGAAGTGGTAGCCGAGATCGAAACACTCCTCGATCTGTTCCGGGGTCAGCGCGGCCGTCACGTCGGCATCGGCCTTGAGAAGGGTGAGGAAGTCGCCCTCGCCACGCCAGACCGGCATCGCGTTGCGCTGGACGAGGCGGTAGGCATCCTCGCGCGAGGCGCCGGCTTGGGTCAGAGCCAGCAGGACGCGCTGCGAGTGGACGAGGCCACCGAGCTTGTCGAGGTTGCGCTGCATCGTCTCGGGATAGATCAGCAGCTTGTCGATGACGCCGGTGAGGCGCACCAGGGCGAAATCGAGGGTGATCGTGGCGTCAGGCCCGATCATGCGCTCCACGGAGGAATGCGAGATGTCGCGCTCGTGCCAGAGGGCGACGTTCTCCATCGCGGGCAGGGCGTAGGAGCGCACCATGCGGGCGAGGCCCGTCAGGTTCTCGGTGAGCACCGGGTTGCGCTTGTGCGGCATCGCGGAGGAGCCCTTCTGCCCCTCCGAGAAGAACTCTTCGGCCTCGAGCACTTCGGTGCGCTGGAGGTGCCTCACCTCGATGGAGAGGCGCTCCACGGAGGAGGCCACCACGCCCAACGTCGCGAAGAACATCGCATGGCGATCGCGCGGGATCACCTGCGTGGAGACCGGCTCGGGGGTCAGCCCCATCGCCTTGGCGACGTATTCTTCAACGCGCGGATCGATGTTGGCGAAGGTGCCGACCGCGCCCGAGATCGCGCAGGTGGAGATCTCCTCCCGCGCGGCGACGAGACGGGCGCGGGCGCGCTCGAACTCCGCATAGGCCTGGGCGAGCTTGAGGCCGAAGGTCACCGGCTCGGCATGGATGCCGTGCGAGCGGCCGATGGTCGGCGTCATCTTGTGCTCGAACGCCCGGCGCTTGATCGCGGCAAGGAGCGCGTCGACATCGGCGATGAGCAGGTCTGCGGCGCGCACGAGCTGCACGTTGAAGCAGGTGTCGAGCACGTCCGACGAGGTCATACCCTGGTGGACGAAGCGCGCCTCCGGCCCGACGATCTCGGCCAGATGCGTCAGGAAGGCGATGACGTCGTGCTTGGTCACCGCCTCGATGGCGTCGATGCGGGCCACATCGAACACCGCGTCCCGGCCCTTCTCCCAGATCGTGTCGGCGGCCGCCTTGGGCACAACGCCGATCTCGGCCAACGCCGTCGTGGCATGGGCCTCGATCTCGAACCAGATCTTGAAGCGGGTCTCGGGCGACCAGATCGCCGTCATCGCAGGGCGGCTGTAACGGGGGATCATCGGACGCCTCAAGTCTCACGCAGGGGATATGCGCCGCGCCTAGCACGCGCATGCGGACCGCTCAACGCAGTGCTGATTCTGGGCAGCCCAGGCGCAGACGGATCCTGGCGCCCCTATCTCGCACGCGGCGCACCGGGGCTGATCCGCGTCGCGGTGGCGGCGCCCCTCTGAGCGGTCTCTCCCGCGTCGGACCGTCCCATAAAAGCAACACGGGAGCCAAGAGCAACACAATCTAGAATAGGTCCAAGCTTACGTTTCGAAACAAAATTTCTAAACGTATCAAGCGCCTTGAACGCAAACTTCCAATCGTTCTTAGAAGCAATTTAAAAGAAACGCGGGAATTGGGCCGCCCGCCTGCTTGTCCGCACCACGCATCCCGTTAGAGCGATCAGATCGCCTCAGACTGAAAAAGTAGAGGTGCAAGACCATAGAAATACGAGCGAATAGCGGGCGGCCACCGACGATGTTTGTTAATGCTAAGTCACGGATCCTTGCAGCCTTAGTCTGTAGCACGGCCCTCACGGCTGCGGCGCGGGCGCAAGGCATCGTTCCTCCCCGGCTGAATGCGGTCGATGCCGTAACCCTCGATCAGCTCAGCGTCGAAGGGCTGAACGGCAACACCGTCGGCTACCTGACGCGCGCCACGCGCAGCGCGACGAAGACCGACACCCCACTCATCGACACGCCGCAATCGATCACCATCATCGGCCGTCAGCAGATCCGCGACCAGAACTTCCAGAACCTCACGGAACAGCTGCGCTATGTGCCGGGCGTGATCCCGGCTCAGGGCGAGAACAACCGTGACGAAGTCGTCATCCGCGGCCAGAAGTCGAACGCCGACTTCTTCGTCAACGGCGTGCGCGACGACGTGCAGTATTACCGCGACCTCTACAACATCGAGCGGATCGAGGTGCTCAAGGGTCCCGATTCACTGATCTTCGGTCGCGGCGGCGGCGGCGGCGTGATCAATCGCGTCCTCAAGGAGGCGGACGGTCTGCGCGTGCGCGAAATCGTGGCCGGCTTCGGTCAGTTCAACCAGAAGCGCGTCGCCGTGGATGTCGGCGACCGCGTCAACGAGAACGTCTTCTTCCGCCTGAACGGCGTGTTCGAAGACAGCGAGACCTACCGGCAGTTTGGTGATCTGCGCCGCTACGGCGTCAACCCGACGATGACCTTCCTCATCGATCCGCAGACCACCCTGAAGCTGTCCTACGAGTACTTCCACGACGATCGTTTCCCCGACCGTGGCATCCCCTCGCAGTTCGGCCGTGCCTACAACTATCGGAACAACATCCGGACGTTCTTCGGCAACCCCGACCTCAACGTCACCAAGGTCGACGCCAACATCGCCACCGCGATCCTCGACCACGCCTTCGACAACGGCGTGCAGATGCACAGCCAACTGCGCTTTGCCGATTACAACCGCTATTACAGCAACACCCTACCGGGCGCTCCGGTCAACAATGCCGGCACTCAGCTCTCGATCACCGGCTACCGCAACGAGACCGACCGAACCAATTACTTCAGCCAGAACGACTTCACCTACAAGTTCCTCACCGGCTCTGTGAAGCACACCCTGCTCGGCGGCTTCGAGCTCGGCTATCAGGACGGTCTCGTCTTCCGGCAGACGGCGTTCTTCAACAACGTCGCCACCAGCGTCGTCGTGAACCCGATGTCGCCGCTCACCCGCGTGCCGGCGACGTTCCGCAACAACGGCACCACCGACGCGAACAGCCGCTACGATCTGGGGCTCGCCGCCGTCTACCTTCAGGACCAGATCGAACTCAACGATTACGTCCAAGTCGTCGGAGGCCTGCGCTTCGACCATTTCGACTTCTCGTCGCAGAGCCGCACCACCAACGTGACCACCGCGCAGACCGACGATCTCGTCTCGCCGCGCGCCGGCCTCGTCATCAAGCCGCTGCAGAACCTCGCCTTCTACGGCAGCTATAGCGTGTCCTACCTGCCGAGCTCGGGCGACCAGATCGGTGCCTTCACGCCGGGCCTGGTGATCGCGGCGCCGGAGAAGTTCCAGAACCTCGAAGTCGGCGTGAAATACGACGTCACGCCGCGCATCCAGCTCACCGGTGCCCTGTACAACCTCGATCGCACCAACCAGCGCCTACCCGACCCCAATAATGCCGGCTTCTTCATCCTGTCGGGCAAGACCAACACGCAGGGTTTCGAGATCGGAGCCAACGGCTACGTCACCGATTGGTGGCAGGTGGCCGGCGGCTACGCCTTCACCGATGCCCGCATCGACAGCGCCGTCTCGGCGACCATCGTCAAGGGCAACACGGTTGGTCTCGTGCCGTTCAACAGCTTCTCGCTGTGGAACAAGTTCGACGTGACCCAGGAATTCGGCATCGGAATCGGCGTCATTCAGCAGTCGCACACCTACGCCACCTCCGACGATACCGTGCGCCTGCCGAGCTACACCCGCGTCGACCTGGGCCTGTTCTACACCTTCAACGAGTCGGTGCGGGCGCAGGTCAACATCGAGAACCTGTTCGATCGGCGCTACATTTATACCGCCGACAACAACCAGAACATCACGCCGGGCGCGCCGCGCACCATCCGGGCGCAGATCATCGCGCGGTTCTGACGCTCTCGTCGGACGAGTCCGAAACCCAGAAACGGCCGGTCGAAGGACCGGCCGTTTTTGTTACTCCACCCGCTGCCAGCCCGGCCCCATCAACCGCTCCTGCGGCTTGAAGCGCGCCTTGTAATCCATCTTGCGCGAGCCCTGGACCCAGTAGCCGAGATAGAGATAGGGCAGGCCGAGCTCGACGGCGCGGCGGATGTGATCGAGGATCATGAAGGTGCCGAGCGAGCGGTGCGCCTCGTTCGGCTCGTAGAACGAATAGACCATCGACAAGCCGTCGGAGAGCACATCGGTCAGGCACAGGGCCACCGTCGGCCCGATGCCACGGCCGTTGATCGCGGTGTCGGGTCCGCGCCGGCGATACGCCACCAGGTGGGTGTCGACATGGCTGTCCTCGATCATCATCGCATAGTCGAGCACGGTCATGTCGACCATGCCGCCATCGCCGTGACGGGCATCGAGGTAGCGCCGGAACAGCGCGTATTGCTCCGAAGCCGGCCGGTTCGGCTCGGGATTGCCGACGAGGTCGGCATTGCGCTGGAGGATACGGCGCTGGCTACCCGAGGGCACGAAATCAGCGACCACCACCCGCACCGAGATGCAGGCGCGACAGGTCTCGCAGGCCGGCCGGTAGGCGATGGTCTGGGAGCGGCGAAATCCGCCTTGCGTCAGGATCTCGTTGAGGTCGCGGGCGCGCCGCCCGACGAGATGCGTGAACACCTTCCGCTCTTCCTGCCCCGCCAGATACGGGCACGGGGAGGGGGCCGTCAGATAGAATTGAGGGGTGTCGCGCGGATGGCTCGTCACGTGGGGTGTGGCTCGCGGCGGCGTGAGGCGCAACCCGCCCCACGTCTTGAGTGTATCCGCAACCGAGGCCGGCTCAACACCCCCGCCTCGCGTCACGCGACAATATTGTCGTCACCCGACCCGCACGATCGCGAGCCCCAGGAGAAGATCGTGCCCAAGGCGTCGATCCGAGCGCAGGAGGCCGAACAGGATGTCAACCGCCCAGAGCAGGAAGGTCGTGACTGCCACGTAGAACAGCAACGCGTGCACGCCTGCGGTGATGAAATCGACCCGTGTTCCGCTGCCGGGGGTGACGACGCGCAGGCCCATCATCCGCATGCCCCAGGTGCTCTGGGCCGAGCCGCCCACCGTGAGGGCGCTGTAGAGAATTCCGCTCGCCGGCAGGATCGCGAACAAGGTCCAGCCGAGCCCGAAGGTCACGATCCCGATCAGGGTGATCGCCAGGGTGAGCACAGCGGTGAAGCCGAAGATGAACAGGATATCGAGGAGATAGGCGACGAAGCGGGCACCGAGGCTGGCCCGTACCATGGGGAGCGGCATCGGCGCGGCGTAGCCGCTCTGGAGGCGGTCTGCGTAACCTGGGGGCGTTTCGAGCATGACGGCGCTCCTCGGGCGGGGCGGCTGGGGATTGTCATGAGGTGGGAGTGCTGCCGTCGAGTCTCAAGATCGCCCGGACGTGACGCCGGACGACGGTCCGTCAATGAGCGGCGGTGACAGGGTCGTCGGCCGCCGCCTCCGGCGTATCGAGATAGTAGCGCTTCAAGAGGTAGAGGGCCGCGCCGTTCATCGGACCCTGCTCGGTGGAGACGCCGAGAAGCTCAGCCCCGGGCCCGAATCCGCACACGACCCGGCGCTGGCGCGCCGACCGGGAGCCGCCGCCGATGACGGCGTAGTCGACCTGGAGATCGTCGCTCGCCCGCAGGGCGCCGATCCGCAGGATCCTGACGGTACTGTCTGCGGGCGCGAGCGCCGGCACTAGGCGCCGACAGATCGTGGCGCGCTGCTGGTCCACCGAACTCTCGCAGGCGGCCAGACCGAGGAGCGGGAGCAGCCCGAGCGCGAAGGCGGCCCGCCTCACGCGCCGCTGCGCAGCCGTTCGGCGACACGGGGGGCGTAGTAGGTCAGCACCCCGTCGGCGCCGGCGCGCTTGAAGGCCAGAAGGCTTTCGACCATGGCCCGATCTCCGTCGAGCCAGCCATTGCGGGCGGCGGCCTCGATCATCGCGTATTCGCCGGACACCTGGTAGGCGAAGGTCGGTACGCCGAACGTTTCCTTCACCCGGCGGATGATGTCGAGATACGGCAGGCCGGGCTTCACCATCACCGAATCGGCGCCCTCGGCCAGATCGAGGGCGACCTCGCGCAGCGCTTCGTCCGAGTTGCCGGGGTCCATCTGGTAGGTGCGCTTGTCGCCGACCAGAGCCGCCTGGGTGCCGATCGCATCGCGGAACGGGCCATAGAACGCGGACGCGTATTTGGCCGCATAGGCCATGATCTGGACATCGCGAAAGCCGGCCTTGTCGAGACCGATCCGGATCGCGCCGACCCGCCCGTCCATCATGTCGGAGGGCGCGATGATGTCGGCGCCGGCTTCCGCCTGGATCAGGCTCTGTTCGACGAGCAAAGCCACGGTTTCGTCGTTGAGGATCGCGCCGTCCTCCAGCAAGCCGTCATGGCCGTGGCTGGTATAGGGGTCGAGCGCCACGTCGGTCATCAGGCCGAGTTCGGGCACCGCTTTCTTCACCGCCCGCACCGCCCGGCACACGAGATTGTCGCGATTGAGCGATTCGGAGCCGGTGGGATCGCGCAAGGACGGCTCGGTGTAGGGAAAGAACGAGATCGCCGGGATACCGAGGCGGGCCGCCCGTTCGGCCTCGCGCACGATCTCGTCGACGCTGAGCCGCTCGACGCCGGGCATCGATGCGATCGGCTCGCGCCGGCCGCTGCCCTCGATGACGAAGAGCGGCCAGATCAGGTCGTCGACCGTGAGCGTATGCTCGCGCACCAGGCGGCGCGACCATTCGGACTTGCGGTTGCGGCGCGGACGCTGAGTGAGGCCGAGAGAGCCGGGCTCGCTGCTCGCCTTGGCGGTCGCGACGGCCAACGGGCGCGGAGTCGGAATCTCGTCGGACATGATCTCGGACTCTGTGATCGGGGCTCACCCCGGCTTCGAGGACGGCAAGCGGCGTAACACATCCGCAAAACCAACAGGAAGCCGCAGTTGCGCCGCAGGGTGGCCGATGCGGCGGAGATTGACGAGGGCCGCCGAAACTTCGTCTAAGCAGCGCTCCCGGGAGAGAGTCGAGTGATGGCGGAGGCGGACGAAGCGGACATCCTGTTCGAGCAGCGCGGGGCGGCGGGCCTCGTGACGCTGAACCGGCCGCGCGCGCTCAACGCCCTGACGCCGGTCATGATCGCCGTGCTGCACACGCAACTCGAAGCCTGGGCGCAGGACGACGACGTCACCCGGGTGGTGGTGCGCGGCGCAAGTGGGCGCGCATTCTGCGCTGGCGGCGATGTCCGCACGATCTACATGCTCGACCGCGCCGGCAAGGATGCCGAAGTGCGCGACTTCTGGCGCGCGGAATACAGCCTCATCGCCCTGATCGGACGCTACGCGAAGCCCTACGTCTCCCTGATCGAGGGGATCGTAATGGGCGGCGGCGTCGGACTCTCGGTGCACGGCAGCCACCGGGTCGCCTGCGCCTCCTACGGTCTGGCGATGCCCGAGGTCGGGATCGGCCTGTTTCCCGATGTCGGCATGACCTATGCGCTGCCGCGCCTTCCCGGCCGGACCGGGACTTACCTCGCGCTCACCGGTGCGCGGATCGGGCCTGGCGATGCACTCGCCGTCGGACTGGCGACGCATTACGCGGCGGCCACCGATTTCGACGCCCTCGTCGCGGCTCTGGCCGGGGGAGGGGCGATCGACACGATCCTCGGCGCTCACGCAGCGCCCGAGCCGGCGCCGGGCGTGCTGGTCGAGGAGCGCGCCGTCATCGATCGGGCCTTTGCCGGCGAGAGTGTCGCCGACGTGCTGGCGCGCCTCGATGCGGCCGCTGCCGCCGGCTCCGCCTTCGCCGCAGATGCAGCGGCCTCGATGCGCAGCCGCTCACCCACCAGTCTGTCCATCGCCCACGAGCAGATGCGGCGCGGGCCGGACCTGACCCTTCCGCAGGCGATTCTCACCGAGTTCCGCCTCGCGATCCGGGCGATGCAGGGTCATGACTTCTTCGAGGGCGTACGCGCCATGCTGATCGACAAGGACGGCGCTCCGGCCTGGCAGCCGCCGCGCCTGGAGGACGTCTCGCCGGCGGCGGTCCAGGCGGCCTTCGCGCCGCTCGACGGCTTCGAGCCCGGTTTCACCTGAACAGGGAAGGATGCACGTGAGGGGACTGACCAAGGTCGGCGGCCTGCGCGACGCACGCGGCCGCATGAACGAGGCCGGCGGCGACCGGATCGAGCGCTCGCCGCAGGCGACGCAGACCGGCTGGGACGTGGTGCTGATCTGGTTCATGCGCCTCACCGCCTTGCTGTGGCTCGGCAAGGCGGTGGCGACCTGGGCCTCGATCCTCGACGTGATGCCCGGCGCCCGGCCGTTCGAGGTCGAGCCCATCGGCCGCCAGACGGTGATCGTCTACTTCGCGGTGATCGACGCCATGGCGGCGGTGGGCCTGTGGCTCACCAGTGCGTGGGGCGGCGTCGTCTGGCTTCTGGCCGCCACCAGCGCCCTGACACTTGCGGTTCTCACCCCGCATCTGCTGCCGATGTCCGCGCCTTATCTCGGTGTACAGGCAAGCATCGTGGCGCTGTACTTCGTGCTGTCCTTCCTGGCTGCCCGCGAAATTCGGTGAACGAGACCTTACGATAATCGCTTCATCTTGTATTTACCGACAGAGGTAAATCGCAAATTCATCGTATCGCTTAAACCGTCTTTCATCCGTGACTCGTAGGTTGGCTTCATAAGCGGTGGCGAAGAACACCGGCTCCGAAACGAACAAACCTGACGAGGCGCGCGATGAAGTCCCAGGCAGCTAAGGTTATCGAGACCAATACTTCGGCCGATACCGGCACCGCACACGGCTCGTACCTCGAGGCACTGCATCTCGTGGAGCGCCTGCACCGCCGCCTCCTCGACGTGATCAAGGACGAGTTCGAGCGCCGCGAGCGCGAGGACGTCAACAGCGTCCAGGCGCTGCTGCTCTACAACATCGGCGACAAGGAGCTGACCGCGAGCGAGCTGCGCACCAAGGGCTACTATCTCGGCTCGAACGTCTCCTACAACGTCAAGAAGCTCGTCGAGGCCGGATACCTCCACCACGCCCGCTCGAAGACCGATCGCCGCTCGGTGCGAATCAGCCTCACCGACAAGGGCCGTCAGATCCACGACATCATCGAGAGCCTCTACGACAAGCACGCCCGCACCATCCAGCCGATCGGCGGCATCTCGGACGACGATTTCGGCCGGCTCAACGTGGCGCTTAACCGCCTCGAGCGCTTCTGGACCGATCAGATCCGCTATCGCCTGTAGATCCCGGCACACGCCGCACAGCGAAAGGCCGGACGGCAGAGCATGCCGTCCGGCCTTTCGCTGTTGGGATGTCAGTGATGCGATTTCGTCCTCGGCGCGCGACCGGCACCGACCGGACCCAGCGCTCAAACGAAAAGGGGCGCCATCCCTTCGGATGACGCCCCTCTCGGACCAGACGGCCTTCTTAGTTGAAGGTGTCGATCTCAGCCGACTCGTAGCTGGTGACTTCCATGCCGACGCAGATTTCTTGAACGATGGGGGCAGACCACTTCATGACGTCTCTCCTGGTTGGTTGGGATAATGCGAACCTGAAGCCCTGAAGGGCCGGTGCGCTCAGTTGAAGGTGTCGATCTCAGCCGACTCGTAGCTGGTGACTTCCATACCGACGCAGATTTCCTGGACGATGGGGGCGGACCACTTCATGGCGTAACTCCTTGCGTGTTCAACACCCTCTATGTGCCATTACATTGGGCGCAATTCAAGCGGACCCTACACTTATATTTCTCATAAGAAACGCGATTGTGGGCACCAGAACGGTCTCTCCACGGCGATCCTCGCAGGAATTCGCTGGAATTTCAGAGATATGGTGCCGTATCCCCAACTTTGCGCGGCCACCGGCTTCGATTGCATCCTGGGGACGGCGCGCTCGGTAGCGGCGGGGCTGCACGCATCCTCGACAAAATGGTTGAGCACTCGGTTTCCCGCTTGACGCCTTCCGGACCGAAGCGCACTCACGCGCCGCCTGCCGGTGTTCCGCGCGATGCGCCCATGGCCCCCTCTCCAACGAATCCGATGCCCAGCGACAGTCCCGACCGACCTTCCATGCCGTGCGCGGCCGCCCTCGCTTCGACCGCCTGACGCTCACCAGGGCTTGCGCGGCCTCGCCGCGATCGGTCGCCCACGGCCGCATTGCCCAGAGTGAGGTGTGCCCATGAGCGAGACCGCTCCGTTTCCGGCCAACGTCAATCCGTCCGCACTGGCCGCGCGCCTCGCCGATGAACGTGCACCCGATATCGTCGAGGCCCTGAACGAGGAGGCGCCCGAGGTCGCCGCCGCCATCCTGCTCGGCCTGCCGCACGACCGCGCCGTGGAGGTGCTGGATCAGCCCGAGCTCGACTGCGCCGCCGACATCATCGAAATGCTGCCGCGCGACCGCGTCGCCTCCTACCTGTCGGGGATGTCGGCGGACCGGATCACCGACATCTTTCGCGAGATCGAGGAACCGGGCCGCTCCGATCTGCGCGCACGGCTCGATGCCGAGACACGCGGTGCCGTCGATCGCTTGAGCGTCTACGGCGAGGAGAGCGTCGGCTCGCTGATGACCACCGAATTCGTCACAGTGCCGGGCACCTTCACGATTCAGCAGACCCTCGACCATGTCCGCCACGTCGAGAAGACCCGCGAGACGATCTACTCGATCTTCGTGCTCGATCCGCGCACCCGCGCCCTGACGAAGGCGGTTCCGCTACGCCGCCTGATCTCCGGCAACCCGGACGACAACGTGCTGAGCGTGGCGCCGGGCCGTCGCCCGCTCGCGGTCTCGCCCACCGCGAGCCGCGAGGAAGCCGCCCGCCTGATCTCGAAATACGACCTCCTGGCGCTGCCGGTGATCGATGCGGTCGGCCACGTCATCGGCATCGTCACCGTCGACGACATGATCGACGCCATGGTCGAGAAGCAGACGCAGGACGTGCAGCGCTTCGGCGGCATGGAGGCTTTGCCCGAGCCCTACATGGATATCGGCTTCTTCACGATGATCCGGAAGCGAGCCGGTTGGCTCTGTGCCTTGTTCCTCGGCGAGATGATGACCGCCACCGCCATGCAGGGCTTCGAGGGCGAGCTCGAGAAGGCCATCGTACTAACGCTGTTCATCCCGCTCATCATGAGCTCGGGCGGCAATTCGGGCAGCCAGGCGACCTCTCTGATCATCCGGGCGCTCGCATTGCGCGAAATCCGCCTGCGCGACTGGTGGCGCGTGGCGCTTCGCGAGATGCCCACCGGCCTCGTACTCGGCGGCATCCTCGGGGTGATCGGCATCGTCCGCATTGTGGTCTGGCAGAAGACCGGATTGTACGATTACGGGGTGCACTGGCCTCTGGTGGCGGCGACGGTGGGTGCCGCCCTGGTCGGCATCGTCACCTTCGGCTCGCTCACTGGCTCGATGCTGCCGTTCCTGCTCCAGCGCCTCGGCTTCGATCCGGCCACCGCCTCGGCCCCGTTCGTGGCGACCCTCGTCGATGTCACCGGATTGGTGATCTACTTCTCGGTGGCGATGCTGATCCTGAAGGGTACGCTGCTGTAGATCCACCTGCCCGTCACAGGCCGAGGCCGAGTTGCTGCGGCGCCTCGGCCGGCCCGTGCTGCAACGCCGACAGCGAGACACCCAGCAGGCGCACGCTGCGCCGGAGCGGAAACACATCGCGCAGCAGCGCTAGGCTGACCCGCTCCAGGGTCTCCCGGTCCGCGACGAAACCCGGAACCGAACGGGCCCGGGTGATCTGCTCGAAATCGGCGAACTTCACCTTGAGGGTCACGCTCCGGGCGCGGACATCCTTGCTGGTGCAGGCAGTCCAGACCTTGTCGAGGATCGGCTCCAGCCGTTCGGCGAGTACGGCGTAGTCCGAGGCATCGTCCGAAAACGTCGATTCGGCGCCGATGGACTTGCGGATGCGGTTGGCCCGCACCGGGCGTTCGTCGATGCCGCGCGCCACCCCGTAATAATACTGCGCCGAGGAACCGAACTGCGCCGTGAGGGTCTCTCGGCTCAGCGCGCGCAGATCGCGGCCGGTGGCGATGCCGAGCGACTTCATGCGTGCCTCGGTGACCGGACCGACCCCGTGGAAGCGGCCGATGGGCAGGTCCGCGACGAAGCGGGGCCCCATCTCGGGCGTGATCACGAACAGCGCGTCGGGCTTGCGGAAGTCGGACGCCACCTTGGCCAGGAACTTGTTGTACGAGACGCCGGCCGAGGCGACGAGGCTGGTCCGCTCCAGGATGGCGGCGCGGATCGCACGGGCGACCTCGGTGGCGGTGGGCAGGCCCTGGAGGTTTTGGGTGACGTCGAGATAGGCCTCGTCGAAAGCCACCGGCTCGATCAGCGCCGTGTGCTCGGCGAAGACCGCCCGGATCTGCTCCGAGATCGCCCGGTAGACGTCGAAACGCGGACGCACGAAGATGAGATCCGGGCACAGCCGCCGCGCGGTGACGGAGGGCATCGCCGAGCGCACGCCGAAGGGCCGCGCTTCGTAGCTCGCCGCCGCCACCACCCCGCGCTCGCGCGAGCCACCCACCGCAATGGGTTTTCCGCGCAAGGCAGGGTCGTCGCGCTGCTCCACGGAGGCGTAGAACGCGTCCATGTCGATGTGGATGATCTTGCGCAACGGAGCAGTGCTCGCCCCGGAATCGTCGGTATCCATCGCTCCCGTCTCGCTGGCGAGGATCGGCTCGTGTTCGTGCTATGTTCTGGAATGATCGGTGATGATCCGAGGGTCAACCCTCTGAGAACGCCGCTCCACCGCCGATCGCGCCGCGGAAGGCCTCGCCGCCCGGCGCCGGCTGCCGCATAAGGACGCGTTGCCCAAAGCCGATAGGACAGGCCGTTGAACGTCACCCAGATCACCCATCACGACCTCGACGGCTACGGCGCCTCCACCGTCGTCGGCACCTTCGTCGACGTGTCGCGGATCGTCCACGTGCCGCGCTATTCCGATGTCGGCCCGGTGGTCGAGGCGGAGTTGAAGCGCCTCGGGAAAGCGCCCGTGCCGGAGATGATCGTGATGACCGATCTCGGTCTCGAGCCGGTGGCGGTCACCTTCATCCGGAACTTCGCCGCGATGAACGGCCGGCGCGATGCAGGCACGCGTCATCGGCTGATCGTGCTCGACCACCACGCCTCCTCCATCGACCAGATGCGCGAGCAGGGCCTCGCGCCCACCCTCGACGCGGCCAACCCGAATCTCAGCCGATTCGACCTGTCCGATTCGGACACCACGGTGCTGATCGACGCCGATTGCTGCGCCACCCGCATGGCCTATGAGCACCGCGCCCTCTACGCCACGCGGGAGGCCGCGGACGTCGCGGACCTGGAAGCCCTCGTCGCGGCGGTGGATGCGGTCGACCTGTGGAAGAAGGACCGGGCGACCTTCATCGGCGGCTTGAGCCTCGACGAGGTGTTCTGGGACAACGTCTCGAATCTCGTACCCATCGGCCATCCGTGGCACGACCGCTTCGTCTCCGCACTCCTGAGCGCAGTGGCGGGCCGCCTGCGCACGGGCGCCACCCCGTCCGAGATCGAGGCCTCGGTGGGCGAGATCCGGAAGGGTATCGTCGATGCGTTCCTGGCGGACGAAGCCACCGACGACCGTAGCCTGACCACGCGGATGCGGATCGCCCGCGTCCTCGCTCGCTCCGATCTGTTCCGCCCTCTATCCGACGGGACCCTGATGTCGTTCGGGCTCGATTCCGGGATGTTCCAGCGCGTCTCCGATCTCATCATGGAGACCGGCAAGGCCAAACGTGTGCTCAACGTCCAACGCACCGGGTCGATGTCGTTCCGCTCCAACAACGAGACTGCACTCGATGGCGCGCGCCGGTTTCGCGGTGGCGGCCACAGGGACGCAGCCGGCGGCAAGCTCACCAGCGGCTCGGCGTTCTCCCTGGCCGACGCCATCGCGCAGGTGGAGCCGGTTTTGAATCCACCCGCCCCCGATCCGTCGGCAAGCCCATTCGCGGCCCTGAAGAACTGGAAGGCCTGAAGTCCAGCCTCCGAGGCGGCATACCCGCCTGACCGAACGGGACATCGCAAGCGATCAGCGCCCGACGATGGCCGCGGTCAGCAACATCAGGACGGATCGGTCCGCTTCCGATCCGGCCTCGATCCTTCGGTCGAGCCGGAGGGTCGCCAGGCCATGCACCATCGCCCAGCAGCCGAGGGTGCTCACCTCGCTGCTGTCGGGCGCAACGCTGGCGACGCGCCGGGCCAGGACCGCATAGGCGCTCATGCCCGCAGGCTTGGGGATGCAGGCCAGGTCAACACTGGCGAACATCAGGCGAAACAGGCTCGGCCGGCGCTGGGCGAAGGCGATGTAGGCCAAGCCCTGCTCGACCAGCGCCGCGCCCCCCTCCGCCCGGGCATCGGCGACTTCCAAGACGTCGCGCAGCTCCGCAAAGCCCTGCGCTGCCACGGCGCCCAGGAGTGCCGCCTTGTCCTCGAAGTGCCGGTAGGGCGCCATCGCGGAAACGCCGGCGGCCCTGGCAACGCTGCGCAGGCTCAGATCCGCAGGGCCATTGCCGAGAAGGCCTATGGCCTCCCGGATCAGCGCCTCGCGGAGATCGATACGCTCGTTCTTCACCTGTTTACACCGTAAACTTGATCCCGTATGTTTACGTTGTAAACTTCGGAGGTGTTTCCATGCAACCAGCTGCCCTGCGGGAGACTGTGGACCTGTCGGCTTACCCCGACCTGATCGTGATGCTTCTCGGCCTGAAGGTGAAGCGACCGCGCGCACTCCTGGCCATGAGGGATGTCGGACGCGGGCTGGCGGCGATCCGGCGCGATCCGCCCGACGGCCTCCTGGCGAACCAGAACTTCCTGTTCGGCTGGAACCATGTCGGCATCCGCCAATATTGGCGCGACTTCGAGAGCCTCGAACACTTCACCCGGCAGGCCCCACACGCGGTGTGGTGGAAGAGCTTCCTGAAAGACCCGCGCAGCTGCGGCTTCTGGCACGAGACCTACAGCGCGCGCGGCGGTATCGAGGCGATCTATGTGGAGATGCCCGAGCGCACCGGCCTCGGCACCTTCGCCCCGATCCGCACGCCGGTCGGGCGCTTCATGTCGAGCCGCGATCGCCTTCAGGACGATGCGGCGAGTCGGTCCGGTAGGTGATGAATGTTCGCAGGTGTCGAGCGATCGCGTTGACCTGTCCGACCCATCCGGCATCACCATCACGGACGATCAGGGGGATCGTTCGCGCGCATCGCGAAACACGTAGATGGCTGCGCCAGCGACCATCAGGGCCAGCGCATACCAGGTGATGGCATAGACCAGATGATTGTCGTGGAACGCGATGACCGTCAGGCCGCCGATCGGCAGAGTGCCGGACTTCGCCGTCGCATCGGCGTCGATGAAGTAGGGCGCCACATCGGAGAGGCCGCGCGCCGCCGCGATGGCGGCAACGTCGCGGGAATACCATCGATCCGCGGATGGATCGTTGGCGCGCAGGAAACCGCCCTTGGGCTCCGACAGGCGCAGCAATCCGGTGATCGTCGTCTGCCCGTTGCTGTCGCCGGATGCCCGATCGCTGGAAGCGCGGCGGTCGGACGGTACGAAACCGCGATTGATCAGGATGGTGGCGCCGTCGTCGCGCAGGAGCGGAGTCATGACCCAGTATCCGCCGCCCAATTCGGTGACGGCCTGGACCAGTGTTTCCGCGTCGTACCGGAGGAGTCCGGTGGCACTCACCCGGCGATAGGCATCGCGGTCCGCAGTGACATCGGGCCATTCGGCTCGCGCAGGGGCGGGGAGGGCATCGGCATGAATCCGCGCCTCGACGCGGGCGATCAGATCGCGCTTCCAGCCCATCCGCTCGATCTGCCAGGTCCCGAGCCCCGCCAGGGCGGTGAACAGCAGCAGCGCGCCTGCCCCGAAGATCAGGTAGAACGCTATCCCGCGCTTGCGGGACGGCGTTTCGACGGGACGATCCATCGGGATCCGTCTCACCACATCGACCGGAAGCGTCTCACCCGGTTCGGCATCATGCTCAGGGCATCTGATGCTTCATGTCCATCGGCGACATCGGCATCATGTTGGTGTTGAGATGATACATTACCCAGATCGAACCGGTCAGCGTGATGACCACCAGGGTCAGGGTGAAGATCAGCGCCAGGAAGTTCCAGCCGCCCTCCGACTTAGTGTTCATATGGAGGAAGTAGACCATGTGGACGATGATCTGGACCACCGCGAGGGCCATGATCACCAGGCCGGTGGTCTGCTTGTTGCCGAGCGCGTCGGTCATCACCAGCCAGAACGGGATCGCAGTGAGGATCGCCGCCAGCACGAAACCGGTGACGTAGCCCTTCATCGAGCCGTGAGCGGCACCATCGCCATGATCGTGATGGTCGTGAGCGCCTTGATTCGAATCCGTCGCGGCGCTCATTGCAGCACTCCCATCAGGTAGACGAAGGTGAAGACGCCGATCCAGATGACGTCGAGGAAGTGCCAGAACAGGCTCAGGCACATCAGCCGGCGCTTGTTCTCGGGCACCAGGCCGCGCTGGTTGACCTGCACCATCAGGATCACGAGCCAGACGATGCCGAGCGTGACGTGCAGCCCGTGGGTGCCGACCAGCGTGAAGAACGCGGACAGGAAGGCGCTGCGCTGCGGGGTGGCGCCCTCATGGATCAGGTGCGCGAACTCGTAGAGCTCGATCCCGACAAAGGCGAGGCCGAACAGGCCAGTGATGGTCAGCCAGATCAGCGTGTTCTTCTGCTTGCCCTTCTCCATCTCCAGCATGGCAAAGCCATAGGTGATCGAGGAGAACAGCAGCATCGTGGTGTTCACCGCCACCAGCGGCAGCTCGAACAGATCCTTGGGGGAAGGGCCAGCAGCGTAGTTGCGGCCGAGCACCGCGTAGGTGGCGAACAGGACCGCGAAGATGAGACAATCGCTCATCAGGTAGATCCAGAAGCCGAGCATCGTCCCCTGTTCGGGGTGATGCTCTTCTTCCAGGTAGAAGGTCGTCGAGTCGGGCTGGCCCGCGGCGGTTTTCATTGGCGTCGACATGGCCTCAGACGTGTCCCGCGAGCATCTTGGTGCGCTTGTTCTCGGCCCCCATCACCGCATCGACGGGGATGTAGAAGTCGCGGTTGTAGTTGAACGTGTGCACGATGGTGACGGCGAGCATCGCCACGAAGGTCGCGGCCGCGAGCCACCAGATGTACCAGATCATCGCGAACGCGAAGACGATGCTGATCATTCCGAGGATCACGCCGGTGCCGGTGTTGCGCGGCATGTGGATCGGCTTGAAGCCGTGCAGCGGACGGCTGTAGCCGCGGCGCTTCATGTCCCACCAAGCATCGCCGTCATGCACCATCGGGGTGAAGGCGAAGTTGTAGTCCGGCGGTGGCGACGAGGTCGACCATTCGAGGGTGCGGCCCCCCCACGGGTCGCCGGTCACATCCCGCAACTCCTCGCGTTTCACGAAGCTGACCACCAGCGTCATGATGAACGACAGGATGCCGAGCAGCACCAGCACGGCGCCGAATGCCGCGATCACGAACCAGATCTGCAGCGACGGATCGTCGAAGTGGTTGAGCCGGCGCGTCACGCCCATGAGGCCGAGCACGTAGAGTGGCATGAAGGCGAACCAGAAGCCGGTGAGCCAGAACCAGAACGACGTCTTGCCCCAGAACGGATCGAGCTTGTAGCCGAAGGCCTTGGGGAACCAGTAGGTAATGCCCGCCAGCATGCCGAACAGCACGCCGCCGATGATCACGTTGTGGAAATGGGCGATGAGGAACAGGCTGTTGTGGAGCACGAAGTCGGCCGGGGGCACGGCGAGCAGCACGCCGGTCATGCCACCGACGGTGAAGGTTACCATGAAGCCCAGGGTCCACAGCATCGGCACTTCGAACCGGATGCGGCCTTTGTACATCGTGAACAGCCAGTTGAAGATCTTGGCTCCCGTCGGGATCGAGATGATCATGGTGGTGATGCCGAAGAACGAGTTCACGGAGGCGCCGGAGCCCATCGTGAAGAAGTGGTGCAGCCACACCAGGTACGACAGGATGGTGATGACCACCGTGGCATAGACCATCGAGGCGTAGCCGAAGAGACGCTTGCTCGAGAAGGTCGAGACGATCTCAGAGAACACGCCGAAGGCCGGCAGGATCAGGATGTAGACCTCCGGATGTCCCCAGATCCAGATGAGGTTGACGTACATCATCGGATTGCCGCCGAGGTCGTTCGAGAAGAAGTGCGTGCCGACGTAACGGTCGAGCGACAGCAGCGCGAGAACGGCGGTGAGGATCGGGAAGGCGGCGACGATGAGGATGTTGGTGCACAACGCCGTCCAGGTGAAGACCGGCATCTTCATCATGGACATACCGGGCGCGCGCATCTTCACGATGGTGGCGATCAGGTTGATGCCGGATAGCAACGTCCCGATACCGGCGATCTGAAGCGCCCAGATGTAATAATCGACGCCGACGCCGGGGCTTCCCGCGGGGCCCGACAGCGGCGGATAGGCCAGCCAGCCGGTACGGGCGAACTCGCCGACGAACAGCGACACCATCACGGTGAGCGCGCCGCTCACCGTCATCCAGAAGCTGAAATTGTTGAGGAACGGAAAGGCCACGTCGCGGGCGCCGATCTGCAGCGGCACGACGAAGTTCATCAGGCCCGTGACCAGCGGCATCGCCACGAAGAAGATCATGATCACGCCGTGGGCGGTGAAGATCTGGTCATAATGGTGCGGCGGGAGGAACCCCTCGTTGGCACCGAAGGCCATCGCCTGCTGCGCCCGCATCATCAGCGCGTCGGCAAAGCCGCGCAGCAGCATGACGAGCGCCAGGATGACGTACATGATGCCGATCTTCTTGTGATCGACGCTCGTCAGCCACTCGCGCCACAGGTAGCCCCAGAGGCGGAAATACGTGACGGCGCCGAGCACGGCGAGTCCGCCGGCGGCGACGCCCAGGAAGGTGATCAGGACGATGGGCTCGTGATACGGGATCGCTTCGAGCGTGAGACGCCCGAAGACGAGCTTCTGAAGATCCAGATTGGAGAACATGGGATCCGCTCGTTGTGGTTCATCTGCGGCCCGGCATGCCGGGCTTCGGGCCCCTCGCGCCGAGACCGGAACCGGCCTGCCGTCGCAAGACGCATGGAAGACGAAATCATCGCTGCGTCCGGGCTGTAAGCCTGCTCGGACGCGTTAGTGTTGACTACTGGTTCAACTGCACGGGCGCGGGCCCGTCATGCTTCATGTCCGGCATGGAGTGACCGTGATGCGGATCGGGCGTCTCGCTCGAACCCGTCGGGCCGCTCTTCACGCCCTCCGGCTTCTCGTCGCTTCGCGCCGCCCGCCCGGAGGCCGGAGCCGTGGCGGCCTCTGCCTCGTCGCCGGCAACGGCGTGGCGGTTGTCGTATTCGAGCCGCTCCCGATTCGCGTGGCTCTCCTTGCCGCCGCCGCCCATGGCATCGATGTGCATCATCTCGCTCATGCACATCTTGCCCGGAACAGCGCACATATTGAGAATGGAGCGGTAGAGCCCGTCGTCCACTGCGGAGAAGTAGCGCACCGGCTCCTGCTCACTGGGCTTCTCCAGCGTCAGATAGTCCTGTCGGCTGAGCGGCTTGCCCTGCGCCTTCGCCTTGGCGACCCAGGCCGCGAAGGCGTCGTTGTCGAGGCCATGGAACTTGAAGTTCATCCGCGAGAAGCCGGATCCGCTGTAATTGGCGGAGAACCCCTCGTAGACGCCGGCCTTGTTGATCACGGCGTGCAGCTTCGTCTCCATGCCGGGCATGGCGTAGATCTGGCCGGCGAGCGCCGGGATGTAGAACGAGTTCATGATCGACGAGGAGGTGATCTTGAACGTGATCGGCCGGTCCACCGGCGCGGCAAGTTCGTTCACCGTCGCGATGCCCTCCTCGGGGTAGAAGAACAGCCACTTCCAATCGAGGGCCACCACCTCCACCGTCAGCGGCTTCACGTCGGGGGACAGGGGCCGGGACGAATCGATGCGCGAGAGTGGCCGGTAGGGGTCGAGGGTGTGGGTGCTGATCCAGGTCAGCGCGCCGAGCGCGATGATGATCACCAGCGGCGCGGCCCAGATCACCACTTCGAGCTGCGTCGAGTGGTGCCAGTCGGGATCGTAGGGCGCGTCGGTGTTCGACTGGCGATAGCGCCACGCGAACAGCAATGTCAGTGCGATCACCGGAATGATGATCAGCAGCATCAAGCCGGTGGAGACGAGGATCAGGTCGCGCTGCCGCGCGGCGATGTCACCGGCGGGTTGCATCACGACCAGGTTGCAGCCGGACAGCAGGCCGGCCAGGGGAATGAGCGCGAAACCGCGCAGGAATCCGAGGGGCGAAAGTCCGAGGGGTCTGAGCGACATCTGATCGGCTGGCTGGATTCCAGAGGAAACGGCTTCCGTCCTCGCTCTAGCACCGTGGGGCCCGAGCAACGACCATCGCTTCCTGCGCCGCAGCAGGCCCCTCTGACAAGTGCGACCAGATTCCTCCAGCCGGTCGCTTTAAGCATGGCTGAAGTGATTTCGACCCTGTAGCCTGCGCTATGAGCACGAGGTTTCCGGTTTGAACCGTGCCGGCGCGCGCCGAACGCATCGCTTTGACGCAGGATGACCGCGCCCCATAATCGGTTTATCCGGGTAGGCACCGCGTGGGGCCGAGCCCTCGAATCACCCTATCAGCGAATTGCCTCCGATGAGCCAGGACCACGCGTTGCCATCCTCTACTCCTCTCGAGCGCGACGCACGGCTGGTCTCTAGCGACCACACCGTGGCGCCGGGCGAGATCGCCATCGGCGTCGTGATCGGTCGCGCTTCCGAGTTCTTCGATTTCTTCGTCTACGGCATCGCCTCGGTCCTGGTGTTTCCGAAGGTGTTCTTCCCCTTCGTCGATCCGCTCACCGGCACGCTGTACGCATTCGCCGCCTTCGCGCTCGCGTTCCTCGCGCGTCCGGTCGGCTCGGTGATCTTCATGGAGATCGACCGGCGCCACGGCCGCGGCGTCAAGTTGACGATCGCCCTGTTCCTCCTCGGCGGTTCGACGGCGGCCATCGCCTTCCTGCCGAGCTATGGCTCCATCGGCGTGGCGTCGATCTGGCTGCTGGCGGCGTTTCGCATCGGCCAGGGTCTCGCCCTAGGCGGAGCCTGGGACGGTCTGGCCTCGCTGCTGGCGCTCAACGCACCCCCGAAGCACCGGGGCTGGTACGCGATGATGCCGCAACTCGGGGCACCGATCGGCTTCATGCTGGCGAGCGCCCTGTTTTCGTTCTTCCTCGCCAACCTCACGCCCGAGGATTTCCTGGATTGGGGCTGGCGCTACCCGTTCTACGTGGCGTTCGCGATCAACGTGGTCGCGCTGTTCGCCCGCTTGCGCCTCGTGGCGACGGAAGAATTCACGACCCTGCTGGAAACCCGCGAGCTGGTGCCGACGCCGGTCTTCGAGATGATTCGCACCAACTGGCGCAGCGTCATCATCGGAGCGTTCGTGCCGCTGGCGAGCTTCGCGCTGTTCCACCTCGTGACGATCTTCCCGATCAGCTGGATCACCCTGTTCACGCAGCGTTCGGCGGGCGAATTCCTGATGGTGCAGTTCGCGGGTGCCATCGTCGCCGCAGGCGCAATCGTCGCCTCCGGCCTGATCGCCGACCAGATCGGCCGCCGCACCATGCTGGCGGTCGCGGCTGCCCTGATCGGCCTGTTCAGCCTCGGCAGCATCCTCGCCCCGTTGATCTTCGGCGACAGCGAAATCGGCCAGACGATCTACGTCATCGTCGGCTTCGGCCTTCTCGGACTGTCCTACGGCCAGACCTCGGGCGCCGTGACCGGCAATCTCGATACCCGGTACCGCTATACCGGCGCCGCCCTGATGTCCGATCTGGCCTGGCTCGTCGGCGCGGCCTTCGCACCCCTCGTCGCCCTCAGCCTGTCGAGCCATTTCGGCCTCGCCTGGGTCGGCGTCTATCTGCTGTCGGGCGCCCTGGCGACGCTGGGCGCGCTTGGCTTCAACAAACACTGGACGCCGAACCTCTAGGATCGCGTCTCCCGCGCAGCAGCGTCGGAGCCGAACGCGATCCGGTCAGTGACGACGGCGACACGGCCGGGAGCGGTTCGCTGCCGCCGCTTCGACGCATACGGCGTGACTCACAGCAACGATCTCACCGCGACGGTTTGCGACACGGACAAGTGATCGTTCGCGCTTCGAAAGATTCCGCTCGCCGTCGTCCAGGCGTGCCAAGCAACGTTTCTTTGGGTTTTGGTGACCTAACGTCGGCATAACGAGAATTTTCGTCCGACGACTCGTGAGACGTCCGATGCACATCGCAATCGTCGATTCCAGCCGCGTCATTCTGCGATCGGTCACGGAATCTCTGCTGTCGAGCGGCCACACGGTCGAGAGCTTCACGGATTCCGCCAAGGCGAAAGACTACGTGAAGGAGCGCTCCGACGTGACGTGCGTCATCACAAGTCTGGAGGTTCATCCGATCGGTGGCCTCGAACTGTGCTGGGCGTTGCGGTCCCTCGCCGGCGCACGCCGTCCTCTCTCGATCATCGTGATGTCGTCGGCGCATGGGAGCCGCAGCCTCGGCGAGGTGTTGGATAGCGGTGCCGACGACTTCATGACGAAGCCTCCGGACCGGGATGAGCTGAAGGCCCGATTGCGCGCCGCCGAGCGCATGGTGAAGCTCCAGAACGAGCTGATCCGCCAAGCCGATACCGATTCCATGACCCGGCTCCTCAACCGAGGCGCCTTCCTCCGCATCACCACCGAAATCGTCCAGAACCTCGGGGACGGGGGCGTGATGTCCGCGCTCTTGATCGATATCGACCATTTCAAATCGATCAACGATCGCCATGGTCACAGCATCGGTGACGAGGTCATTCGCGGGGTGGCCAACGTCCTGCGGGAGACCGGCGCCGTGGCGTGCCGGTTCGGTGGAGAGGAGTTCGTACTCCTCATGCCCGATCACGGTCCGGGCGGTGCCGGCGTCATCGCGCACCGGATCCGCACGCGCTGCGCCGGACTGCGCATCAAATCCGAGCGGGAAACGATCCCGTTCACGGTCAGCATCGGCATCAGCACCTGGACCGGCGCCGACACCATCGACGGATTGCTGAAGCGCGCCGATATCGCGCTCTACGCCGCCAAGCGCGACGGACGCGACCGGGTCGCCATGTCGATGAGCGAACTGGTGGTCGAGACCGTCAGCTGACGACAGTAGTTCACCGCATCACCGCAGCACCGCTCCGTTGATACGCCCGTAACTACGTTCGGTGAGCCCGACGCGCGATTAGGACTCCGGAAAAGAGCTACAGACTAACGGTAGCTCAGGATTTCCAATCGCAGAGCGCTCCTGGCCGATGACGCAGCTTAAGACCGCAACGCCGTGGACCTCGATCGACCACGAGAACATCCGACTGTCGGAGCTTCTCGGCGCCCTCAGCCACGCATTGGACCTGACCGAGGGCCAGCCGGCCGGACATTGTGTGCGGTCGTGCTGGATCGGGATCCATGTCGGGCGCGCGATGGGGCTTCCCGACCTTCAGCTTTGGGAATTGTACTACACGATCCTACTGAAGGATCTCGGCTGCAGCACCAATGCCGCTCGGATCTGCCAGCTCTATCTGGCGGACGATCTTTCGTTCAAGCACGATTACAAGACGGTGAGCGACCGTCTGCCCCAGGTGCTCGGCTTCGTCTTCTCCCATACCGGGCTCAAGGCCGGTCTGGCGGACCGCTTCCGCGCCATTCTCAACATCATGCAGAATGGCGGCGAGATCGCCCGCGAACTGATCGAGACACGGTGCCAGCGCGGCGCCGAGATCGCACGTCAACTGCATTTCCCCAAGGCGGTCTGCGATGGCATTCTCTCGCTCGACGAGCATTGGAATGGGCTCGGCAAGCCCAATCAGATCGCGGGGCCGGCGATCCCGCTCTATTCGCGGATCGCGCTGCTGTCACAGATCGTGGACGTGTTCCACCGTTCGGCGGGGCGTGAGGCGGCTTTGACCGAAGTCCGCTCCCGCCTCGGCACCTGGTTCGATCCGCACGTGGTCGCGTGTTTCGAGCAGGTCGCCGAAGATGAGCGGTTCTGGGAGGTTCTCGCATCCGAGACGGTCGAGACGGAGGTGTTCGCCCTCGAACCGGCCCGCCGTCAGATCCTCGTCGACGAAGACTATCTCGACGACATCGCCCGCGCCTTCGCGCAGATCATCGACTCGAAAAGCCCGTTCACGTCGGGTCATTCGGAGCGGGTCGCGGTCTATTCCGACCTCATCGCCGAGCAGATGGGCTTTCCGGTGGAGCGGCGGCGCTGGCTCAAGCGCGCCGCCCTGTTGCACGACATCGGCAAGCTCGGCGTGTCGAATTCCATCCTCGACAAGAACGGCAAGCTCGACGAGGCCGAATGGGTCGCCATGCGCAACCATGCGACGCTGTCGGAGAACATCCTGTCGCGCATCGAGGCCTTTGCCGAGATGGCACGGATCGGCGGCGGCCATCACGAGCGCCTCGACGGCAAGGGCTATCCGAAAGGGCTGGACGCCACCCAGATCGCCGTGGAGACCCGTATCGTCTCGGTGGCCGACGTGTTCGACGCGCTCACCGCCAACCGACCCTACCGGGACGCCATGCCGATCCCCAAGGCCCTCGGCATCATGCGTGGCGAGGTCGGCACGTCGTTCGACCCGGATTGCTTCGCAGCCCTGGAACGATCCCTCGATGCCCTGAACACGGTCGCCGAGTTGAAGGCCGCCTGAGCGGCCGGCGACACGCCCAAGCCAAGCCCTATCGATGTTTGGGGTTCGCCAACGGTCGAAGCGACGACGTGAAACCGTCGTCGCCAACTCTACGAATCAGATTTCAGGGGCTGTCGAAGCTCGAAGCGACGGGAGCTGGAGTATAGCTCTAAGAACCATCGTCGAGTGATTGATCACATCGGGGAAATGTGATCGGTCTTTAATGGTCGGAGCGAGAGGATTCGAACCTCCGACCCCTAGTCCCCCAGACTAGTGCGCTAACCGGGCTGCGCTACGCTCCGACGCCCCAACGGGCTTGCGCGTCTTAGCTTTCCGGTACCGGGTGCGCAACCCCTAACGTGACCCCGGACACCGAGTCCTGTGTCCGAGATCGCGTGAGATCAGGCGTGCGATGGGTTCGCGTGCGGATCGTACCTGTCCGGCGTTGTGCCGTCGGTGTCCGTGCCGTTGGTACCCTTGCCGCGCTTCTTGCCGAACCAGATCAGGATGTTCCGGATCATCACGTAGAAGACCGGCGTGAGGAACAGGCCGAACACCGTCGCGCCGATCATGCCGAAGCACACCGCCGTGCCGAGGGCCTGTCGCATTTCGGCGCCGGGGCCGGTGGCGATCACCAGCGGCACGGTGCCGAGGATGAAGGCGAAGGCGGTCATCAGGATCGGGCGCAGGCGCAGGCGGCAGGCTTCGATGGCCGCGACGATCGGGCCTTTCTTCTCGGTCTCTTCGAGCTGGTGGGCGAATTCCACGATCAGGATCGCGTTCTTCGCCGCCAGACCGATGAGCACGATCAATCCGATCTGGGTCAGGATGTTGTTGTCCTGCCCGCGTATCTGCACCGCCGCCAGGGCTGCCAGCACGCCGGTGGGCACCACGAGGATGATGGCGAGGGGCAAAGCCCAGGATTCGTACTGCGCGGCCAGCACCAGGAACACCAGCAGCACGCCGAGAGCGAAGACGTAGATCGCGGTGTTGCCGGTCGCCTTCTGCTGGAAGGCGATCTCGGTCCAATCGTAGGCGAAGCCCTCGGGCAGGGAGTCGGCCGCGATCTTCTCCATCGCGGTGAGCGCCTGACCTGTGGAGATGCCGGGCTTGGCGACGCCCTGCACCGGGACCGAGTAGAACAGGTTGAAGCGCTGGACGATCTGGGGACCCGACACCGTCCGGACGTTGGCCAGCGTTCCCATGGGCACCAGCGCCCCGGTGGAGGACCGGACCTTGATCTGGGAGATGTCCTGGATCGAACTGCGGAAGGCGGCGTCGCCCTGCATACGGACCTGATAGATGCGGCCCAGGGTGTTGAAGTCGTTGACGTAGGTGCCGCCGAGCTCCGCCTGGACCGAGGCGAAGACGTTGGCGAGCGGCACGTTCAGCATCCGCGCCACCGTGCGATCGATGTCGAGATAGTATTGCGGCGTGTCGTTGCCGAAGGTGGTGAATACCCGCTGGACCTCGTTGCTCTGGTTGGCCTTGCCCAGCACTTCACCAACGGCGCCCAGAAGCGGACCGATCGCAGACGATTGACGGCTCTCGATCTGCATCTTGAAACCGCCGCCGCTGCCGAGACCGCGCACCGGCGGCGGCGGGATCACGATGACGCGGGCCTCCTGGATGTCCGCCGTCGCCTTGAGCACGTCCGCGGTGACCACCGCGGCGCTGCGACCCGCGGCGGCACGCTCCTTGGCGCTGCTCATCGTGAGGAACATCACCGCGGCGTTGGTGGTGTTGGTGAAGGTGGCGCCATCGAAGCCCGCGATGATCACGGTGTTGGTCACGCCGTCGACCTTGCGCGCGGCGGCGGCCGCCCGGGTGACCACCTCGGTGGTGCGATCGAGGGAGGCGCCGGCGGGCAGCTGCACCACGCCGATGAGGTAGCCCTGATCCTGGTCCGGAATGAAGCCCGTGGGCGTGGTCTGCGCCAAGTGAAGCGTCGCGGCGATGAGGAAGCCGTACACGATCATCGTACCGATGATGCCGACGGAATAGCCGGTCAGAATGCCGACGATGCGCGCATACCCGTTGGAAAGCGCGTCGAAGCCGCGATTGAACAGGCTCGCGAGCCAAGCCACGAACCGGAACAGGAAGAATTTCGGCTTGGCGTGCTGGTGGTGCGGCTTGAGCAGCAGCTTGCAGAGCGCGGGCGACAGGGTCAGCGAGTTGAAAGCCGAGATGATCGTCGAGGCGGCGATGGTGAGGGCGAACTGCTTGTAGAACTGGCCCGAGATGCCGGGGATGAAGGCCGTCGGGATGAACACCGCCGCCAGAACCAGCGCGATGGCGACGACGGCGCCGCCGACCTCGTCCATGGTCTTGTGGGCCGCGTCACCCGGCGACATGCCCTCGGCCATGTTGCGCTCGACGTTTTCCACCACGACGATGGCGTCGTCGACCACGATGCCGATGGCGAGCACCAGACCGAACAGGGTCAGGTTGTTGAGCGAGAAGCCGAAGGCCGACATCGCCGCGAAGGTACCGATCAGCGAGACCGGGATCGCGATCACCGGAATCAGGGCCGTACGCCAGCTCTGAAGGAAGACCAGCACGACGATGACCACGAGGCCGACGGCCTCGAACAGCGTCTTGTAGACCTCCTGAATCGACTCCTCGATGAACTCGGTCGGGTTGTACGCAATGCGATACTCGACGTCGGGCGGGAAGTTCTTCTTGAGGTTCTCCATCACCGTCTTGACCGAGGCCGCGGCCTCGAGGGCGTTGGTACCGGGGCGCTGGAACGCGCCGATTCCGACGGCCGGCGTCGCGTTGAGGAACGAGTTGGTGGTGTAGTCCTTCTGGCCCATCTCGACGCGGGCCACGTCCTTCACGCGCACCAGACGGCCATCCGCCGCCTTGATGATCACGTCGGCGAATTCTTCGGGCGACTGAAACCGCCCCTGCGACTGAACCACGAGCTGGAACGCCGCGCCGGTCGCCGCAGGTGGCGAGTTGAGCGCACCGGCCGCCACCTGCACGTTCTGCTCCGACAGGGCCGTCGTCACGTCGGTCGTGGTCAGGCCGTAGGCCGCGAGCTTGTTCGGATCGAGCCAGATGCGCTCGGCATATTCATTACCGCCGAAGATCGAGATATCGCCAACGCCGTCGAGGCGCAGCAGCTCGTCGCGGACGTTCAGGTAGATGTAGTTGGCGAGGTAGTTCTGATCGTAGGTCTTGTTCGGTGACAGCAGATGCACGACCAGCATCAGGTCGGGCGAGGCCTTGCGCACGGTGACGCCGAGGTTGCGCACGTCGGGCGGCAGGCGCGGCTGCGCCACCGAGAGCCGATTCTGCACCAGCACGTTGGCGATATCGAGGTTGGTGCCGACCTTGAAGGTCACCGTCAGCAGCATGTTGCCGTCGTTGGTCGACAACGACGTCATGTAGAGCATGTTGTCGACGCCGTTCACTTCCTGCTCGATGGGCGTCGCGATGGTCGCCGCCACCGTCTCGGCGTTTGCGCCCGGATAGGAGGCGCGCACGGTCACGGTCGGAGGCACGATCTCAGGGTATTGCGAGACCGGAAGCGACTCGTAGGAGACGTAGCCGAGGATCAGGAAGATGATCGACGTGACCGAGGCGAAGATCGGCCGGTCCACGAAGAAATGGGCAAAACGCATCGGTCAAACCTCTCGCCGCACAGGAGCCACAGGATGGCCCTTGCGGGAACGTCTCGTCGTCCGCGATCCGTCGACCAGCCCAAGGGCCGTCCGCGACGGGATTTGATCGGTACGCCGGTCGCGGCGAAACGGGGCCGCGGGGCCGGTCGATCGGAAAAGGACGGGGCGGCGCGCGCGCATCGGCCCGTCCTGGCCGTCAGCTACGGCTGGGCGGTAAGGTCGAAGCCTCCGCCGAGACCTTGGCGCCGGGGCGCACGCGCGACAGCCCGTTGACGACGACGTTCTCGTCGCCGGTCAGGCCGTCGCGGATCACGCGGTAGCCATCCACCTTCGGACCGAGCTTGACCTCGCGCGCCGAGACCGCGCCGTCATCGGCCACCACGTAGACAACACGCTTGTCCTGGTTGGCCGCCACAGCCTCGTCGGGGAGGAGAATGCCCTTGAACGGCTTCGTCGCCGGCAGATAGACGATGCCGAACAGGCCCGGCTTGATGAAGCCGTCCGGGTTCTCGACGGTGGCGCGCAGCAGGACCGTGCCGGTGGCGTTGTCGACACGGTTGTCGACGAAGTCGAGCGTCCCCTTGCGGGTCGGCTTGTCCTCGCCGGTGAGCGCGATTTTGATCGGGACGCCCTTGCCCTTCTGGGTCTCACCCATGCCGATGCCGAGCGAGCCCTGATACTTGAGGAACGAACGCTCATCGACGGTGAAGCCGAAATAGATCGGATCCAGCGAGACGATCGTCGTCAGCTGGGTCTGGTCGGTGATGACGATATTGCCCTCGGTGACGAGACGCCGGCTGATCCGGCCCGAGATCGGCGCCTTCACCTCGGTGAAGTCGTAGTTGAGCTGGGCCTGGCGCAATTGCGCGTCGGCGCTGTCGACATCGGCCTGGGCGGTCTGTGATGCCTGACGGCGCTGGTCGGTGACCTGCTCGGAGATGTTGCCCGACTTGCTCAGGGTCTGGGCGCGGTCGAGGTCGGTCTGCGAGAAGCTGAGACGGGCCTTGGCCGAGACCAGGGCGGCCTGCGCCTGGTCGAGGGCGGCCTTGTAGGGACGCCGGTCGATGACGAAGAGCAGATCGCCCTTCTTCACCGTGGCCCCGTCCACGAAGTTGAGCTTCTCGAGATATCCGGTGACGCGGGCGCGGACATCGACGATCTCCACGGGATCGAAGCGCCCCGTATAGGTGTCGGTCTCGATGATCTCGCGCACCACCGGCTTAGCCGTGGTGACCTTCGGCGGTGGTCCGCCGGGGGCCTGGGCCAGTACCGGCAAGGTCAGCACCGACATGGCGAGACCGAAGGCCGGAAGAATCGTGAAGAACGAGCGCATATGGATATTCCCTGCACCACGGCAGCTAGAGATGTACATCGCGCAGTGTGGTGCGCTGTCGCACATGCCCGGTGCCGGCTTCACGCTTCGACCGGCTCGCCGGCGGCGTACCAATCCTTGAATCCGCCGGCGTAATGCTCCTCGATCGCGATCCCGGCGCCCTGCGCTGCGGCGAGAGCGTGGACGGAGCGGACACCCGAAGCACACGAGAAGACCGGGCGGCGCCCGTCCTGCGCGACGAGGTCGGCGACGGCCTTGGTATCGAAGGTCGAGAGCGGGTGGGTGACAGCGCCGGGAATGTGACCCTGCGCGTATTCGTGCGGCTCGCGCACGTCGATCACCAGCATCGAGCGATCGGCGATGCCCGCTTTGATGTCTTCCCGATCCAGGCCGACAACCTTCATGCGCTCATTCCCCAAGACCGCGGGCTCGCCGGAACGGCGATGACACTGACGCGTGTTCTTATTCGTCAGGCGTCAGGACCGCAAATTGAATCCGCCAGCGCCTGCTCGACCCCGGCGAAATGCGTCGCCCAGCCCGGCGGCACGTATCCGTCGAGCCGCCGCTTCAGATCGGCCCGCATCGGGGAACCCGGCCGGCTCAGATCCTCGATCGCCGCGCGCCAGCCGGAACCATCGAGGGGATCCAGGAGATGGGCGAACCGTTCGCTGATCTCGCGATGGACGGCGAGGTCGGACGCGACCACGGGGAGTCCACTGGCGGCGGCCTCCACCACGGGCAGGCCGTAGCCCTCGGCGAAGGATGGCATCAGCAAGGCGGTGGCACCCTGGAGCAGGCGCGCGAGGCCGTGGGTCGAGAGCCCCGACACCTCGGTGACATGCTCGCGGATCGCTGGACACCGCTCGAGCATGTCGATGATGTTCTCGGCCTCCCAACCCCGCCGTCCGACCAGGACGAGGCGTGGGGTCTCCGGTCCGTGGCGCTCGGCGAGGTCGCGCCAGAGATTGAGGAGCGTGAGGTGGTTCTTGCGCGGCTCGATGGTGCCGCACACGACGAAGGTCGGCCGTGCGAAGCGGACGACCTCCTGCGCCGGGCCGAACACGCCTTCGGCACCGAGAAGCGCCACCGTCACCGGCTTGGCGCCGAGGCCGCGTGCGGCGAGGTGGCGGGTGAAACGGGCGCCTACATCCGCGGAATTAACGATCACGTGCGCGGCATGGGCCGCCACCGTCTGCATGCGGACCCGGTGGCGCCCCGCCTCGCCGGGGCGCCCGTATTCCGGATACTCGATCGGGATCAGGTCATGGACGAAGAAGACCGGCTGGACGTCGCAACGGTCGTAGAGCCAATCGAACCGCTGCGGCTTGTCGAGGCGCAGATGCGAGGTGTGGATATAGACCGTTCCGGGAGGGAGCGCGTCGGACCTGCGTGCCCGTAAGATCCGGATCGTGGTCTCGGCCTGGATGCGGCGGCGCGTGAAGGCATCGGGACGCGGGGGCAAAGCTGTCGCCGGAGTGTCGAGACCGTCGCCCAGGATCGCGGCAAGCCGGCGATAGACCGGATCGCGCGTCGCATCGAGATCCTCGACCCAGCCCGCCGCCACCGCTTCGACGATCCCGAGCGCCTGCGCCCGGTCGAGCACCCGCGGCCCGAGACCGGTGGAGACGATACCGAAGCGGTCGCCGTTCTGGCCGAGGAAATGTCGCGCATAGGCAAGGTCGACCCGGTCGATCCCGCTCGGACTGGCATGACGCAGCCTCGTGACGAGGCGGGTGAGATCGACGGCGACGGCGCGAAAGGTCATGGTCCTCCGGACGCGTTCAGGAACGCCACATCAGGGTCGGCGCAATGGGCGATACACGTCTGCGGCCTATATGCCTGCGGCACCCCTCAAAGCCACCCGGTTCAGGAAGAGTCTCTCCCCGTGTCACCCGGCTACCTTCCCTTCGCGGGCGCGCTCGATCTGCCAGCCTACACCTGTGACAATTGCGGGTTCTGGCAGCGTCATTTCGAAAAGCCGCCCTCCTGCCCGATGTGCCTCGATGCGCGCCACGTGGTGCCGCAGGATGGCTGGAAATTCTGGAGCGAGCGCGAGGCGCAGGAGCGCTTTCCGTGCCATTGGCAGGAACTGGAGCCGGGGATCTGGCGGTTCTGGAACGAGCCGGTCTCGGGAATCGGGCCGAGCGCCTACCTGATTCAGAGCCCGGCCGGCAATATGGGCTTCGAGGCCTGCCCGGTGTTCAGCGAAGCGGCGCTTCGGCACATCGCCGATCTCGGCGGCATGCAGGTGCTGTCTTCCTCGCATCCGCACGCCTACGGCGCACTGGTTCAGTTACAGGACCGGTTCGACCCGGAGTTGTGCCTGCCCGCCGCCGACTTCATCTGGAGCGCGGCGCTGCAGGTGTCATGGCCCTACGACGACGTCTTGGAGCCGCTGCCGGGTCTCGAACTCCACCGGACCGCGGGGCATTTCGACGGACACGCCATCCTGTTCGATCGCGCGCGAAAAATCCTATTCTGCGGCGACGCCCTGAAGTTCGAGCTCGATCCGGCGGATTTTCGTCAAGCCCGCACCATCTCGGCGCACAAGGCATTCGTCCGCGGGGTCCCGCTGACGACGAACGAGCTGCGACGCTATCGCGATGTGTTCTCGGCGCTCGATTTCACCCAGACCTGGACGCCCTTCGAGCCGGCCGCCAATTGCGGCCGGGCCGAGGTGCTGGCCCTGATCGACGGCATGCTGGCGACCCGCCCGCACGCTTACCCGGTGCCCCTCGACAGCTTGCGCCGCTAGGGGCCTGTCACCCGCGCTTGCTCATACGCGCTTGGCGGTCTGTCCGAACATCACCTTCTTGGCGTCGTCGCTCATGGTCTTGCCGTAGTCCGGATTGATCTCCGGAGCGCGGGCATAGGCCGCCTTCGTCGCCGGGCGCTCGGCGATGGCGGTGAACCAGCGCTTGAGATGGGGGAAATCGTCGAGGGTCTGACCCTGCTTCTCCCACGGTACGATCCACGGATACGCGGCCATGTCGGCGATGGAGTAATCCGAGCCGGCGACGTACGCGCGGTCGGCGAGGCGGTGGTCGAGAACCCCGTAGAGACGGTTGGTCTCTTTGAGGTAGCGCTCGATGGCGTAGAGGATCTTCTCCGGCGCATATTGCGTGAAATGGTGGTTCTGGCCGAGCATCGGCCCGAGCCCGCCCATCTGCCAGAACAGCCATTTCAGAACCTCGGCCCGGCCGCGCAGATCGGCGGGCACGAAGCGCCCGGTCTTCTCGGCGAGGTAGAGCAGGATCGCCCCCGATTCGAACAGCGCCACCGGCTCGCCGCCGCCGGCCGGGTCATGATCGACGATGGCCGGCATCCGGTTGTTGGGCGCGATGCTCAGGAAGTCGGGCTTGAACTGGTCGCCGGCGCCGATATTCACCGGCTTGATCGTGTAGGGGAGGCCGACCTCCTCCAGGAACATCGTCACCTTGTGGCCATTCGGCGTCGGCCAATAATACAGATCGATCATCCACATCTCCTTGCGCGGGTTGCCCGGCCTTCCTCGATCGAGGTGGTCGCCGCCGGCTCGCGGTTCAAGCACCGGGCGCAAAGCTGGGGATCGCATCGAATGCAATGGATGTTTCAGCGACTCGCTTAACAGCTGGCGTGCTGATCTGTGACGCTCTGAGGGAAGGTGGCCCCATGATCAGCGCGGTATCGGCCAGCAGCGGCGGCATCTCGACGGCCCTGCAAAGTTACGCGACGGCAGCCGAAGGCGTCGCGGCGATCGGCACCAGTCTGCCGGCGGCGGCACAGATCGATCTGTCGGCCACGGCGTTGCAGCTAATCGGCTCGAAGGCCGATGTCGGGCTCAACACCGCGATCCTCAAGTCGTCCCTGGAGACGGACCGCAAGGTGCTCGACATCCTGGCCTGACCACGGAATCCCATCAGTCAAGCTCAGCAGGAGGCGTGCGATGTCGATCACCGTTCCGATCACCGTTCCGATCACCGCTCTGGGCGTCATTCGGGCGACCGAGCTCGTGCAGACCACCCGCAACGCTCTGGCCGAGCGCCACGACCACACCACCCGGACGGTTTCGGTCGAGGTCGGGCAGGGCGCGCCCACGCTTTCGCACAATTCCAACGAAGACGAGCCGCCCCGACAACCGCGCGTCGTCGATCTTCAGGTATAACCTTACGCACCACCGCTGGAAAATTTAAGCGTTCGACCGTATCCTTTGCATCGACTGCAGACCGGGAGGTCGATCGTGGATGCGAACCGACGAGCCGCCCGGCGGACGGATGCCTTCCGGATCGGTGCGATTACCTTCGAGAATCAAGCCACGCCGATCGATTGCCTGGTCTGGGATCAGTCCGAGACCGGCGCTCAGATCGAGCTCGAGACCGTCGAGGGCATTCCGGACCAGTTCACGCTCGAGATGACGGCCTATTCCCGCCCGCGCGCCTGTACCGTGGTGTGGCGCAAGGAGCGCAAACTCGGCGTCAGCTTCGTCAAATAGGCCGTCAGAACAGCTGGCAAAGCCGCAGCCCGATACGGACCTTGCCGTGCGCCGGCGAAGACCTTATGACCGCGTCAGCGCGCAAGCGTGTCGGGGTGTAGCGCAGCCTGGTAGCGCATCTGGTTTGGGACCAGAGGGTCGTAGGTTCGAATCCTATCGCCCCGACCATTTCGTCTTCTCCAGGGTCGTTTTCTCAGCCAAGGCTCATGGATCGTCCGATGTCGAGCGCGCGCATCTACCAGCCGTCCAAGGATGCCTCGCAATCGGGGCTCGCGCGCACCAAGCAGTGGGTCCTCGAATTCGAGCAGGCCGCACCGCGCGAGACAGATCCGCTCATGGGCTGGACCGGTTCGTCCGACATGCTGCAGCAAGTCCGGCTCGATTTCGACACGCGCGACGAGGCGATCGCCTATGCGACCCGCACCGGGCTCTCGTACCGGGTCGAGGAGCCGCACAAGCCGATTCTGCGCAAGGGCTTGTCGTATTCCGACAATTTCAAGTTCAACCGCACCGCGCCCTGGACGCACTGACCGGCGGGCGCTGGGTCAGAGCTGGATCACGATCGTGATCGCGCCGAAGATCAGCACCGAGGCCACGGCAACGGCGAGCAGGATCAGGGCGGCGCGGGATTCGCGCAGATCGTTGTTGGTCATGGCGCCACGCTAGCGCTCCGCGACCGCGAAGCCAATCGCTGCTAGCTTTCAGCCTCTTTCCGCTGCCGCCATACGGCGTACGGATTGCCGTCGGTTTCGATGGGCCGGTGCTCCACCCGCATCGGCTGGTCTGCGAGCGGCTGGCACAGTTCCTCATAGATCCCGGCACCGAGGAGACCGTATGTTTCGGCCTCCTCCGCCGTATAGGCGAAGAACGCCTGACGGATGCCGGCGAGCCGCATGGCGGCGTGACACATCGGGCAGGGACGGCCGCTGGCGTAGACGATGCAATCGGCGAGGGTCGCGCGGCCGAGGCGCTGGCTGACCTCGCGGATGGCGACCATCTCGGCATGGGCCGTCGGATCGTTCGTGGCGACGATGCCGTTGACGGCCCGCGCGACGACCTCACCGTCACGCACGATCACGGCGCCATAGGGCCGCCCGCCGCCAACGGCGTTGTCGCGGGCGAGTGCCACGGCGTCTCGCAGGTGGTCCTCGTGGGATGTCATCATGGCCTCCGGCGACAGGGATTTGCGGCGCCAACGCGACAGCGGCGGCAGCGGTTCGGTCGGAACGCGTAACCGACTCAGAACGCGTAGCGGACTTGGCAATACGGCATCCGCTCGGCCAACAGCGCCTTGAACCGGGCGAGCCACTGGCCCTTCCAGCCACTGCGATAGCGCAGGTTGGCGCCACCGCCCTCCGAGACCTTCGCCTCTTGGATATCGGGACGCCACAGCAGATCCTCGGCCTTGGGATGCCAGCCGAGATTGACGGCGTGCAGATCGGCGTTGTGGGTCAGCAGGATGATCTCGGCCTTGAGCTGCGCCCGCGCTGCAGGGCCGATCGTCGCGTCGATCTCTTCGAACAGCAGGCGCCAATCCGCCTCCCAGCCCTCGTAGAGAATCACCGGCGAGAAGTTCACGTGGACCTCGAAGCCGGCGGCGACGAAATCGTCGATGGCGGCGATCCGCTCTGGCATCGGCGAAGTCCGCACGTCGACGACCCGCGCGATGCGCTCGGGCATCAGCGAGAACCGGATCCGGGTCTTCCCCTGCGGATCGTAGGCGAGGAGATCGCGGTTCACCGCCTTGGTGGCGAAGGAGCCCTTGGCGTTCGGGATATCGCGAAAAAGGCCGACGAGGTCACGCACGGTGTCCGACAGCATCGCATCGACGGACAGATCCCCGTTCTCGCCGATGTCGTAGACCCAATGCCGCGGATCGATGGTGTCGGGCACCAGGAGCGGGCCCTGGCGCCCGGCATGGCGGCGGATCGCACCGCAGACCTGATCGACGTTGACGAAGAGCGAGATCGGGTTCGCGTAGCCCTTGCGTCGGGGCACGTAGCAATAGGCGCAGGCCATGGCGCAGCCATTCGAGGTGGAGGGGGCGATGAAATGGGCGCTGCGCCCGTTGGGCCGCATGGCCAGCCCTTTCTTCACCCCGAGCACCAGGGTCGAGCGCTTGATCCGCACCCAATCCTCTACCGCGCCGGCATTGCCGTGCAGGGTCGGAATGTTCCAGTGCGACGGCACCTCGATCCGGGTCGCATCCGGAAACCGATCGAGGATCGCCCGTCCGCGCGGGTGATCCGGCACGGCCGGCTCATGATAGATCGTTGCGATGTCGACGAGGTCGCGGGGAAGGGCCATGAGCCTCGAAGCGGGTGCCCGGACCCAAATGCCGGGGCGCCCTCGCAATATGGATCGCGGAGCGGATTTGGCGATCGGCAAAGCGGCGGACCGATCCCCGAACCAACTCGTCTGACGTCGCCTCTGCTGAACTGGGGAGTCCGCTTTTCAACGCGCTCTCCTAGAGACGCCCCAGCAGATCGGCTTTCTTGGCCGCGAATTCCGTCTCGGTGAGGACGCCTTTACGGTGGAGGTCCGAAAGCCGCTCGATGGTGCCGAGGATGTCGTCACCGCGGAGCGGCGCGGCATCTTGCCTGGGCATGTCGACCGGTGGCGGGCTCGACGGAGTCAGAGGCTCGGGCTCGAACGGTTTGCGCTCGGGACTGCCCTTCGGCGCCGGACCATCGATCCGCCGCAGCGTTTCGAGATCGATCGGGCCGTCACGGCCGGAGAACCGCAGGGTCTGGCCGCCGCCCTGCGCCTGCGCAACGCCGTTGATGCTGTGGTCTCCGGTATCGTAGATCGACACCGCACCGCTCTCATCGATGACGAGACGCCTGTTCTCGCGAAAATAGGCGTAGCGCATGGAATTCTGGGCGCCGGATGTCGAGGGCCGCCCGAGTTCGGCCGGCCACCAGCTGTCGCCACCGGATTTCGCGTCGGTCCATCCGAGGGCCGGCAGCGAGCGGGCGAGTTCGGTGCAGAGCCCGTCGACACGCGCCTTCAGCTGACCGTTGAACATGTCGCCGATCATGGTCATTCCGCCGGACGACCATTGCCCGAATCCGCCGAGATCGGGGTGGTTGAACTGCGCCATGGTGCCGTTGCCGCCCTCGAGGGCGTGAATCAGATGTCGGACGGCGTCGAGGCTGACGCCGTACCGATCGGCGATCGTCTGGAGGCCATTGGGCTGATCAATCATTCGTTTGCGCTCCGCGGCACTATGATCGTCGAAAAAGACCTGTCCCGGACATTTGGCAATGTCCATGCCGCCACGACGGTCCCGCAAGGGCAAGCCTGGTCTTCCGGGAGTTTCTCCTCGGCGCCGTACCATGCTGCGAGTCGTCACCGATTCGTTCAAGCCTCACTCCGATCCTGTCGGCAGCCGTCTTGGGCGTCGCCCACGCCGCGATCCGCCCAGACCGACGCGCTGTGTGCGTGCGGCGCAAAAAGTTTTCCAGGGAGCGGACCTTCCGGGAAAGCTTGGGCGTTCTCATTGCGGTTTCGGCGTGCCCGGTGCGTTTTTTGCGCAAGGCCGCCGTGTGACGGAAACCGTCCCCTGGAGCGATCATGGCCGACAAGACTTCATCCGCGGACCGAGCCACCTCGCAGGGCCGGGTCTCGCGGTCGCGTATTACGGAAGGTCTTCCCTATCCCCTCGGCGCGAATTGGGACGGGCTCGGCGTGAACTTCGCGCTGTTCTCGGCCAACGCGACGAAGGTGGAACTCTGCCTGTTCGACGATGACGGCAAGACCGAAATCGAGCGGATCGAGCTGCCCGAGTACACCGATGAGATCTGGCACGGCTACCTGCCCGACGCCCGCCCCGGAACCATCTACGGCTACCGCGTCCACGGTCCCTACGAGCCGAAGGCCGGGCACCGCTTCAACCCGAACAAGCTCCTCATAGACCCCTACGCCAAGGCGCTGGTCGGCTCGATCACCTGGAACCCGGCCCTGTTCGGCTACCAGATGGAGACCGGCGACGACACGACCTTCGACGAGCGCGACAGCGCGCCGTTCACCCGCCGCAGCCGTGTGATCGATCCGGCCTTCACTTGGGGTCGGGACCGCAAGCCACATGTGCCGTGGGAGAAGACGATCTTCTACGAGACCCACGTGAAGGGCTTCACCAAGATGCATCCGGCGGTGCCGGAGAAGCTGCGTGGCACCTATGCGGGCCTCGGCACGCCGGCGGTGCTCGACTATATCAAGAGCCTCGGCGTCACTTCCGTGGAGCTCCTTCCGGTCCATGCCTTCGTGCAGGACGACTATCTCCAGGAAAAGGACCTGGTGAATTACTGGGGCTACAACACGATCTCGTTCTTCACCCCGGCCCGGCGCTATGCGGCGGTGCCCGACTTCGCCTTCTCCGAGTTCAAGGAGATGGTGGCGCGCATGCATGGGGCCGGCCTCGAGGTGATTCTCGACGTGGTCTACAACCACACCGCCGAGGGCAACGAGAAGGGTCCGACCCTGTCCTACAAGGGCGTCGACAACGCCTCGTATTATCGCCTGATGCCCAAGGAGCCGCGCTACTACATCAACGACACCGGCACCGGGAACACCTTCAACCTGTCGAATCCGCGTGTGTTGCAGCTCGTCACCGACAGCCTGCGCTATTGGGCGACCGAGATGCGCGTCGATGGCTTCCGGTTCGATCTCGCCACCATCCTGGGGCGCGAGCCGCATGGTTTCGACGAGGGCGGCGGCTTCCTCGATACCTGTCGGCAGGACCCGGTGCTGAACTCGGTCAAACTCATCGCCGAGCCGTGGGATTGCGGTCCGGGCGGCTATCAGGTCGGCGGCTTCCCGCCCGGCTGGGCCGAGTGGAACGACCGGTTCCGCGATGATGTGCGTGGTTTCTGGCGCGGCGACGAGAGCCTGCTGCCCTCGCTTGCTTCGCGCATCACCGGCTCGGCCGACAAGTTCAACAAGCGGGGCCGCAAGCCCTGGGCGTCGGTGAACTTCCTGACCGCGCATGACGGCTTCACGCTCAACGACACGGTCTCGTATAACGAGAAACACAACCTCGCCAACGGCGAGGATGGCCGTGACGGCCACTCCCACAACCTCTCCAACAATTACGGCGTCGAAGGGCCGACCGACGATCCGGCGATCCGGGCGGTGCGGCTTCGTCAGATGCGCAACATGCTGGCGACCCTATTCCTGTCGCGCGGCACGCCGATGCTGCTGGCCGGCGATGAGTTCGCCCGCTCGCAGGGCGGCAACAACAACGCGTATTGCCAGGACAATGAGATCTCCTGGCTCGATTGGGGCGCGATCGGCCCCGAGGAGCAGGATCTGGCCGAGTTCACGCAGCGCCTGACCTTGCTGCGCGAGGCCCTGCCGATCCTGACGCGTGGTCGCTTCCTCACCGGAGCCTTCGACGAAGATCTCGGCGTCAAGGACGTGACCTGGCTGCGCCCGGACGGGGCGGAGATGAGCGATGAGAACTGGTCCCAGGGCGATGCGCGCTCTCTCGCCGTCCTCCTCGACGGCCGGGCCCAGGCTTCGGGCATCCACCGCCGCGGCGGCGATGCGACGCTGCTGATCCTCTACAACGCCTATCACGACCTCGTGTCGTTCACGCTGCCGGGTTCGGTGGGCGGCGTCGCCTGGACCCGGCTCCTCGACACCAACCTGCCCGATAGCCAGGAAGTCGTGAGCGTTCCGATCGGCGCCCGCTACGAGGTCACCGGACGCTCGATGCTGATGTTCGTCCTGAAGCCGGAGGAGAGCGAGGGCGAGATCGCTTCGGATATGGAGCGTTCCTACCAGCACGTCATGCAGGCCTTCGAGCGGGCTAACGTGAACAGCGTCCGCTTCGAAGGCAGCGACGGCTGAATCCGGTGGCCGGCCGTGCAGTCCTGGCGAATCCACGGCCGGCCCAGAAGCGTCGGAACGGCGCGGCTGGAAACCAAGGCGGCCTGATGCGTTGGCCTTCGAGAGCGCCCTTTCCGCAGCCGACCGATGTGAATACCCCGTCATGACAGAGACGCCGAAGATGCCGCTGCGGGACCAGCAACGGCGGTTACCAGACGGCGCAGCGGCGGACATCTCGGGCGAATCCGGCGACCTGTTCTTCGCGGCCGTGGAATCGACGCGGATGCCGATGGTGGTGAGCGACCCGCACAGGCCCGACAACCCGATCATCTTCACGAACGAGGCGTTCCTGACGATGACGGGCTATGGCCGCGACGAGGTGGTGGGCCGCAATTGCCGCTTCCTCCAGGGGCCCGAGACCGACCGTGCCAGCGTCGCAGACCTCGGCCGCGCGATTCGGGCCCGCGAAGAGATCGCCGTCGAGATCCTGAACTACCGCAAGGATGGCTCGACGTTCTGGAACGCGTTGTTCGTCTCGCCGATCTACGACGCGGCCGGCGAGCTCGTGTATTTCTTCGCCTCGCAGCTCGACGTGTCACGGCGCCGCGACGCGGAAGATGCCCTCGGCCAAGCCCAGAAGATGGAGGCGCTCGGTCAGCTCACGGGTGGAATCGCGCACGATTTCAACAATTTGCTGCAGGTCATCGTCGGCTACACCGATATCCTGAGCGCCGGGCTCGACAAGCAGGATGCCGACCGCGGTCGCCTGCGCCGGGCGGCCGACAACATCCGCACCGCCGCGGATCGCGCCACCATCCTGACCCAACAGCTCCTCGCCTTTGCCCGCAAGCAGCGGCTCGAAGGGCGGTCGGTGAACTTGAACACCCTGGTCGAAGGGCTCGGCGAACTCGCAAACCGGACGCTCGGCGACGCGGTCACGATCTCGCTCGAGCTCGGACAGGGGCTTTGGAACTGCCGGGTCGACCCGACCCAGGCTGAGGTCGCGCTGCTCAACATCCTGATCAACGCCCGCGACGCGATGCCGAATGGCGGCCATCTCGTCATCGCCACGGAGAATCACGAGGTCGATGACAGCGAGGCGCACGAACCCGGGAGTCTCGCCGCCGGCCGCTACGTCACGGTGAGCATTTCCGATTCCGGTACCGGCATCCCGGCCAGTGTGCTCGCACGGGTGATGGACCCGTTCTTCACCACCAAGGAAGAGGGCAAGGGCACCGGCCTCGGCCTGTCCATGGTCTACGGTTTCGCCAAGCAATCGGGCGGTGCCGCACAGATCGAGTCCGTAGTGGGGGAGGGGACCGTCGTCAGGCTCTCGTTCCCGGCCAGCGAGAGCGAGGAGCGCGTCGCTCCTTGCGCCATTCCGCCCATCGCCGATCGAACGGGGACCGAGACCGTCCTCATCGTCGACGATCGCCAGGACGTGGCAGAACTGGCCCGGACCATCCTGCGGGATTTCGGCTACACCACCTACATGGCCCAGAACGGTCGCGAAGCCCTGCAAATCCTCGATGGCGGCGGAACGATCGACCTGCTGTTCAGCGACCTGATCATGCCGGGCGGCATGAACGGCGTGGTTCTGGCCCGCGAGGCGCGCAAGCGGCGACCCGACCTGAAGGTTCTGCTCACCACCGGTTACGCGGAAGCGAGCTTGGAGCGAACCGATACCGGGGGCCCCGAATTCGATCTCCTGAACAAGCCCTACCGTCGTACGGACCTGATCCGGCGGGTGCGGGCCGTCCTCGACGGCGACGCGATTCTCGCCGAGTAATCGGCGATCCAGAAGGCTTCAATCCGCGGAGAGTCTCATGCCGCAGGGCGACAAGTCGAAATACACCGACAAGCAAATCCGCAAGGCGGAGCACATCGCGGAATCCTACGAAGAGCGCGGGGTGCCCGAAGACGAGGCGAAGGCGCGTGCCTGGGCCACAGTCAACAAGGACGACGGCGGCGGCAAGAAACCCGGCGGCTCGGGGCGCGGCACGGTGGCCGCGTCCCGCACGGCGGAACAGCGTTCCGCGTCAGCGAAGAAGGCGGCGGAAACCCGCCGCCGCAACGCCGCGAAGGCCTGATCGGAACCGGCCGTCCCGCGCGTCGGGACAGACCGGTCCTAATCCTTTTAGGCCATCGCGGTCTTGAGGTGCTGATCGACCTTGTCGAGGAAGCCGGTGGTCGAGAGCCACTTCTGGTCCGGGCCCACCAGGAGGGCGAGGTCCTTGGTCATGAAGCCGGCCTCCACCGTATCGACGCAGACCGTCTCCAGGGTGGTGGCGAACTTGGCCAGATCGGCGTTGTCGTCGAGCTTGGCCCGGTGAGCGAGACCGCGTGACCATGCGAAGATCGACGCGATGGAGTTGGTCGAGGTCTCCTTGCCCTTCTGGTGCTCGCGGTAATGGCGCGTCACGGTCCCGTGCGCGGCCTCGGCCTCCACGGTCCGGCCATCGGGCGTGAGCAGCACCGAGGTCATCAGGCCGAGCGAGCCGAAGCCCTGCGCCACCGTATCGGACTGCACGTCGCCGTCGTAGTTCTTGCAGGCCCAGACGTAGCCGCCCGACCACTTCAAGGCCGAGGCCACCATGTCGTCGATGAGACGATGCTCGTAGGTGATGCCGGCGGCCACGAACTTGGCCTTGAACTCCTCCTGATAGATCTCCTCGAACAGATCCTTGAACCGGCCGTCATAGGCCTTGAGGATGGTGTTCTTGGTCGACAGGTAGACCGGGTACTTGCGGTTCAGGCCGTAATTCAGCGAGGCCCGGGCGAAATCGCGGATCGAATCGTCGAGGTTGTACATCGCCTGGGCGATGCCCGGAGACGGGAAGTTGAAGACCTCCTTCTCGATGACGGTGCCGTCCTCGCCCTCGAACTTGATGGTCAGCCGGCCCTTGCCGGGCACCTTGAAGTCGGTGGCCTTGTACTGGTCGCCGTAGGCATGGCGGCCGACCACGATCGGCTGGGTCCAACCCGGCACAAGGCGGGGCACGTTGCGGCAGATGATCGGCTCGCGGAAGATCACGCCGCCGAGGATGTTGCGGATGGTGCCGTTGGGCGACTTCCACATCTCCTTGAGATTGAATTCCTTCACCCGCGCCTCGTCCGGGGTGATGGTGGCGCATTTCACGCCGACGCCATGGCGCTTGATCGCCTCGGCCGCCTCGACGGTGACCCGGTCGTTGGTGGCGTCGCGGTGTTCGACGCCCAGATCGTAGTAGTCGAGATCGAGGTCGAGATAGGGGTGGATCAGCTTGCTCTTGATCTCGCTCCAGATGATCCGGGTCATCTCGTCGCCGTCGAGTTCGACGACGGGCTTAGCCACCTTGATCTTCACCATGATCAGCGCACCTTCTTGAGCTGGGATCTCGGACGGCTCCACGCAAGGCGGATGCCGATCCCGGCGCCGTCCTTACCCCGCGTGGTCCCAAGACGAAAGAAGGTCCCCCATATCGGCCGCATGACAAACGGTGTCGGGTGTCAGGGCGCCGCCACCAGCCGTGCCTGCCGCGTGGCCTGGTCGAACATCGCGTTGAGCGCGGTCTCGATTTGCGTCGCCGTGCTCGCGGTTTGGAAGAAACCGGGAGACGCACAGTTCTGCAGTGTCAGAGGGACCGATGGGATCAGCCCATTCACGACGATATTCTCGTAGCCGACGTTGGTGTTATACGGCGAAGCCAACGGGACATAAGGAATATACAGGACCGAGATTGTAATACCCCTGTCCTTGAGCGGCTTGCACAAAGTTGCGTCGAGCAGTTTGGCCTGCGATCCCGTCCAGCCGGTGCTGTTGTACCAATATTGATTGTTGCCGATACCATCCGTGATCAGGAAGACGAACGGGACAGGCTTAGCGGCAGTCGACCCGTCGCCGATCCGCGTGACCTTGGCGTTGATTGCGGGAAAAAGGTTCTCATAGTGCGTTCCGCCGCTGCCACGCGGAACGCTCGAATTACCGATATCCATGTAGTTCTCGAGATCGATCGTCGTCAGCGCATCGAGATTGTTGGTCGCATCGACCGCCGTCTCCATGAAGCTCACGAACGGATACAGGCCCATGCGATACTGGTTGATCAGGGTCTGTCGGGTTTTTGCTTTCGCTACCAGCTGCTGGACGGCGTTGCTCACCGTCTTGATGCGAAGTTCGATGCCATTCGCCTTTGCAAGACCGTAGCCCTGCCAACCCGAGAAATGGCAAGCGAAGGCGCAATTGTTGCCGTTGCTATCCTTCATATCGGGATTCAACTTGGCGAAGCTCACCTGCGCGGCCTGCGAGGTCGGAAAGCCCATGGAGCCTGATGTGTCGACGAGCAGGTAGAAATCCGTGTAGTTGCTCAGCGTCAGGCTCGACGCCGACTTGCCGGAGATCGCCATGTCCGATGCAATGCTGAGCACGCGTCCGAACGCCGACGGGTAGCTGGCGCTGTACGTCGCATTGGCCGTCACCACGCCGCCGGTCCTGGTCACCGTCAAGGTCGGTGTCAGCGGCACGCTGGCGAGGGTCGAGCCGGCATTGGCCCGGAAGGCCGCCAGACCACGGGTGACCGCCAGGGCGGTGGCCGATTGCGTCGGATCGGCCTCGTTCTTCGGGTTGGTCGAGATGTAGTCGCGCGCCGTGGTGATGGCGGTGATCGTCGCCGCATCGGCGGCCTTGTCGAAGCGCGCGCGGTAGCTGATGCCGCGGATGTATTCGATCCCGACGCCGACGATCCCGATCAGCGGAACCGCGGCGAGCGCGAAGATGACCAGGACGTTTCCGCCGCGATCGTTTCGCAGTCCAGGCAGCCGTGGAAAGCGACCGGCCAACCGGCGCAGACTGGTTCTCATGGCCGACAACCTCGTAGGCAAGATGTGACGGGCAAAATAGGCATGCGTGGAAAGGTCATGGCACCGTGCACGCCCAGGCCGAGGTGCTTCCGGCGCTGGTATCGAACGCGATCGCCGAAACGTAGCGGGGCGGCACGTAGAACGATTTCGCGATATTGACGGTGCCGATGATCGATTGCGCGACGACCGGCGTATAGGTGAAGACCACGTCGGCAACGATCAGGAAATTCGGTCCGAACGTATCGGTCGGCAAGGTCGTGGGTGCCGGCGGGTCGGTATCCGCAGCCGCCAAGAGCGGAACGGCGCATGGCCGACCCTTCCCCGAGCTCCAGGCCACATAGGGTGTGTAGGTACAATTGCTGGTGCAATTCGCCGTGGTCTTGAACTGGACCCCGGAGAGAGACCACTTGGTGATGTCCCACACGGATTTCCCTTGTCCGCGTGCCGATTGCATCGCCTCCGGAAAGATCACCAACTGGGCGCGCGAAAACGCGAGAATATCCGCCTGCGAGATCTTCCCGGTATCGTTGCGAGCGATCAGCTCGGCCATCGTGCTGGAGGCGAGCGCCACTTTCCGCAAGTATAAGATGTAGCGGGAGAAGTCGAAGGCCACGACCGAGAGCAGAATTAGGATCGGAAGGATCAACGCGAACTCGATGATCGCGAGTCCGCTCTGGTCTTGGCGAAAGCGAAGTCGGCCGGGGAGCGTCATGATCGCCTCAGCATCCCGACGTGACGCTGGCGGACGTGAAGGGCTCGTTCCGGAATGCCGCCGCCGCCCGTGCGAAGGCCACCGTGTTGCCATTCCAAGTCGAGGCGCCCAGCGCTTTCCAGATCGGGCTGAAGATCGGCACCGCATAGAAGACCTGCAGATATTCGTAGGTCCCGGGAGCGCCCGTGCAATAACTGGCCGTGCTGTTGTCCATCGTCACGGGAATCAAAGCGCTCTCGGTCGCATTGATGAAGGCGCTGTAGCCGGTGCCGCTCCCGCTCAGGGTGGTCCCCTGGAGGCTCGTCACGACGTTGTCGCACGACAAACCGGCGATCAGGTTTCCGCACACCATCGTCTTGCGGAAGCCCGAGGACGTGGCGGACGCGCTGGTCAAAGCACCGAGCATGACACTCCGACCGGCATCGGCCGTCGCTTTCTCGATGGCTGCACTGCAAATGATATAAAGACCGCCTTGCAGGATTTCTATCATAAGCAAAATCAGCAACGGTACGACAAGCGCGAACTCGACTGCGGTGGAGCCAGATTTTGATTTATAGAACCGCGACATGTCGTTCTCTGATATCACCAAATCATGCGCCACATAGATTTTTGGGGTTTTTTTATTGTGCTTGTCGATTCCAGACAATTGTTTATGGTTCAACGTCCAATTGAATACAAACTCGAAAAAACAAAGACCGCAGCACGGTTCATCTCTAGAAATCATAGAATCCCACCGGTTAAGGGCGCATTACACGCATCGGTGAGACTTGCGCCGGTCACCCTCGTCCTCTGACCCGCACGCTGGGAGCCACGATCGCGTCTGGCATCATACCGTCGCGCTGGGGCTGGACATTCGGCGATCCACCGGGAATCTGCGCAGCGCTACCGGTACGGTGGTTCAGTCGAGGATCGACCATGAGCGAACGCATCATCCTGCGGGCCGGCGAGGCCCTCGTCGCGGGCGGCCCGCCCAACACGGCGGCCGAGCCGGAAGTCATCATCGGCGAGCTCGACGGCCCGGTGGGCACGGCGCTGGCGACCCTCACCGGCGATCAGGTCGTCGGCCATAGCCGCGTCTTCGCCCTGCTCAACACCGACATCATGGTGCGCCCGGTGACGCTGTGCGTTTCCAAGGTCAGCGTCGAGACCTCGAAATACACCTCGATCCTGATGGGCACGGTGCAGTTCGCCATCGCCAACGGCGTGCTCGATGCGGTGCGCCTCGGCTACATCCCGAAGGAGAAGGCCAACGATCTCGGCATCATCTGCTCGGTCTGGCTGAGCCCCGGCGTGATCGCGGCCGAGACGGTGGATCACAAGGCGTTGTTCGAGATCCAGCGCAAGGGCATGACCGAAGCGATCCGCAAGGCGATGGCCAACGAGCCGTCCATCGACTGGCTCCTGGAGAACCAGGACAAGATCATCCACAAATACTACCAGATGGGCCTGGACGGTAAGATCTAGCGCCGATGCCGACCGCGCCCGTCGTCATCCTGGTCGAACCGCAACTGGCCGAGAATATCGGCATGACGGCGCGCGCCATGGCGAATTTCGGCCTGTCCGAGCTTCGCCTCGTCGCCCCCAAGAATGGTTGGCCGAAGAAGGGTGTGCGTGAGGCAGCCTCTGGCGCCACTCACGTGCTCGATGCGGCCAGCGTCTACGCCACCGTTCCGGAGGCCATCGCCGATCTGAACTACCTCCTGGCGACCACCGCGCGCGAACGCGGCCAGATGAAGCGGGTCCTCGCCCCCGATGCGGCGATGACGCAGATCGTCGCGCGCGTCGGGCAGCGGGTGGGGATCGTGTTCGGGCGCGAACGCGTCGGCTTGAGCAACGACGAGGTCTCGCTGGCCGATGCCATCGTCACCTTCCCGGTGGATCCTGCCTTCTCCTCGCTGAATCTCGCGCAAGGGGTGCTGCTCATGGGCTACGAGTGGCGCAAGGCGGCGGGCCTCGCGCACCTGCCGTTCAGCGGCGAAATGCTGTCGCCACCAGCGACCCGCGAAGCAATGGCATCGCTGATCGGCAGCCTAGAAGACGGGCTTGCGACGGCCGGCTTCTACCCGCCCGAAAAGCGCGACATCATCGCCCGCAACATGCGCGACATGCTCCACCGCATGGAAATGACCGAGCAGGACGTCCGCACACTCCGCGGCGCCTTGCGCGCCCTGACCGGGCCGCGTGCACGCACCGACTGAGACGCTTTTCGCGTGATCCGATCGGAGTGTGCTCGACCCCCTACCTTATCCTGAGGAGCCGCCTCAGGATGAGGTTGTGGGTGGGACCGTTGCGATCGGATCGCACGAACGCCGACCGATACAGCTATCGATTGAGGTAGGGCGAGACTTTCCCGCAAAGCCTCGCGCAGTGTTTTTGAAAAGCCGAGATCCGTACCATCAGAGAATCCCAGGGATCTCGTGTCGGGGCGACAAAGCAGCACACCTTAACGCTAGTGCTACGATTGCCTGCCACGCTGATCCGACATGCCCATTCATCGCCTCACCTCCATCGGTGGAGAGTACGCCTCTCCCGAACGCGAAGCGGCCTTCCGGGCCGAGCGCCTTCCGGAAACGATTCGGCATGTCCGGCTGATCCTCGTCGTATCGGTCGTTCTCAACGGCCTCTTCCTGCTGAGCGACTGGCGCTTTTACGGAACGCCCCACTTCGCCGTGGCGGTGACGGCGCGGCTGTGCGTGGTGGTGGCCTCGGCATGGTGCCTCTGGGCTGCAGCGCGAGCGACCGACTTCCCGACCCTGCAACGGGCCATGATCGCGTGGGAGATCGCCACCGGGCTCGCCGTGGCTTTCCTGTGCTCGACCCATTCCGACCTTGCGCTGTTCGTCGCCCTGATGCTGCCGGCCGTGTTCATGCTGGCCCTGCCGACGCGCTTTCTCTGGACGATGATCTGCGGCAATGCCTGCGCGATCACGTTGCTGGCGGTCTACCTGCTGCCGCCGCCTCTGCCCTCCACCGCGATCGGCCTGGTTCTGGCCGTCGGCGTCTCCAACATCGCCGTCCTGCTGTTCGTCATGCGCTCGAACCGCCTCAGGCGGCTCGAATGGACGGCGACACAGGCCGAGCGCCGCGCCAACGACGAGCTCGCCGCGAGCCGCCTGCTGTTCGAGACGATGTTCAAGGCCGTGCCGGTTCCGATCGTCGTGTCCCGCCAGTCTGACGGCCAGATCGTCGCCACCAACGATGCCGGCACCACGTTCTTCGGCGTTCCACGGGGGGCCAGCCTGACCAGCTACCGCACCCGCGATCTCGTCGACCCGAACGATCTCCGCCTCATCCAGGCGCTGCTGAACGAGCGCGGGTCGGCCCGCGACCTGGAGCTCGGAGTCAACACCATCGGGGGCGACCGGCGCGACATCCTCCTGTCGGTGGAGGCCGTGAACGCCTACGGGGTTCCGTGCATCATCTCCAGCCTCGTCGACATCACGAGCCGCAAGGCGGTCGAGGAGCGCATCCGGGTCACGGCGAACCACGACGTCCTCACCGGCCTGCCCAACCGGGCGCTGTTCCAGGCGACCCTCGACACCGTCCTGGCCTCGGCCGAGGCGACGCAAGGACAGGTCGGGCTGATCATCCTGGACCTCGATGCGTTCAAGGAGGTCAACGACACCCTCGGTCACGAAGCCGGCGACACCTTGCTCAAGGAAGTCGGCCAGCGCCTGAGCGGTGCCGTGGCGCCGGGCGATCTCGTGGCCCGTCTCGGTGGCGATGAGTTCGTGATCATCGCCCCCTCCGGCGGTCGGGACGCGCGCCCCCGGTGCATCCACGATCTGGCGGCCAACATCCTCGCCGCGTTGAGCCCCACCATGCCGGTGGCCGGCCGGATCCTGGCGCCCCGGGCGAGCCTCGGCCTCGCGCTCTATCCAGAGCATGCCGCCAATCCCACCGACCTCTTCACCAACGCCGACCTCGCGCTCTATGCCGCCAAGGCGTCGGGCCGCAACCGCGCGACCCTGTTCGTTCCGGCATTGCGGGCGAGCATCGAGGATCGGGTCACCGTCGCCCGCGAAATGCGTTCGGCGCTGGTCGAAGGCGGCCTGATCCCGTTCTACCAGCCCAAGGTGAACCTCGCGACCGGCGCCGTCGTCGGGTTCGAGGCGCTCGCGCGCTGGGAGCACCCGACCCGTGGCCTCCTCGCCCCGGCGGCCTTCGCCACGGTCTTCGACGATTCCGAGATCGGTATGGCGGTGGGCCAGTGCCTGATGCGCAAGATCTTCGCCGACGTCGCCGGCTGGATCGCGCTCGGGCTCGATCCGGGCCGGGTCTTCCTCAACCTCTCGTCGGCGCAGTTCGCGCAAGGCGACCTGGCCGAGCGCCTCCTCGCCGACCTCGACAGCGCCGGCCTGCCACGGGATCGGATCGGCATCGAAGTGACCGAGACCGTTCTGCTCGGGGGACACGGCGACCGCGTCAGCCCCGTCCTCGACACCTTGCATGCGGCCGGTATACGCGTGGCGCTCGATGATTTCGGGACGGGCTACGCCTCGCTCACCCACCTGAAGCAATACCCGGTGGACGAGATCAAGATCGACCGCAGCTTCGTGCGGGATCTCGAGCGCGATGCCAACGACGCGGCCATCGTCGCCGCCGTGCTCCAGCTTGGACACAGTCTGCGCATCGACGTCACCGCCGAAGGCGTGGAGACCGAGGCACAGGCCCTGTTCCTCGAACGGGAGGGCTGCACCTTCGTGCAGGGATACCTCTACAGCAAGCCGATGCCGAAGAGCCGGGTGCCGTGGTTCCTGCAGAACCGCCCCGACCTCGCCAGCCGGGCGGAGGCCGACGCCGTCAGGCGCCAGGCCTGATCGCAGCCCCGTCTCAGGCGACCTTGGCCAGCGCCTGGTCGATATCGGCGATCAGGTCCTCGACGTTCTCCAGGCCGATGGAGAGGCGCACCGTTTCGGGGCCGACGAGGGCCGCCGCCTTGTCCGCATCCGGCAATTGCCGATGGGTGGTGGTGGCGGGGTGGATCACCAGCGACTTGATCTCGCCGATATTCACCAGATGCGACACGAGTTCGAGGCTGGTGATGAACTTGAGCGCCGCCTGCTCGCCGCCCTTGAACGCGAAGGTGAAGATCGAGCCCGGCCCGTCGGGTGCGTAGCGCGCGGCCAGGGCCTCACCCTCCTGGCCGGGCAAGGCCGGGTAGCTCACCCAGGCCACGGCGGGGTGATCCTTGAGGAAGGCGGCCACGGCCTTCGCATTGGAGCAATGGCGCGCCATCCGGAGCGGCAACGTCTCGATACCGGTGAGAGTCAGGAAGGCGTTCATCGGCGACAGGCCGGGGCCGAGATCGCGCAGACCGAACAGGCGGCACGCCACCGCGAAGCTGAAATCCGGGAAACGCTCGGCGATGTTCAGGCCCGGGTAATCGGGCCATTCGCCGGTGATGAGGTTGTAGCGGTCGCCCGAGGCCTTCCAGTCGAAGCGGCCGGCATCGCAGATGATGCCACCGATGGTCTGGCCGGAGCCGCCCAGGAACTTCGAGGTCGAGTGGATGACGATATCGGCGCCGTACTCGATCGGCCGGATCAGCGCCGGCGACGCCAGGGTGTTGTCGACCACGAGGGGCAGGTTGTGACGCCGCGCGACTGCGGCGATGCCCTCCAGGTCCATCACCATGGCGCACGGATTGACGATGGATTCGCAGACGATCGCCTTGGTCTCGGGCGTGATCTGCGCCTCGAAATCCGCCGGGCTCTGCCCCTTGGTGAATTGCGGCTTGAGATCGTAGCGCCCGCTGAGGCGGTTCATCAGGCCGAGAGAACCGCCGAACAGCCGCGAGGAGGCGACATAGGCGTCGCCGCTCTGCATGAGCGTCATGAGCACCAGGAGCAGGGCGGATTGTCCGGACGCGACGGCGACGGCGGACTTGGCCCCCTCCAGTGCGGCGACCCGGCGCTCCAGCGCGGCCACGGTGGGGTTCGAGCCGCGCGAATACGAGAATCCAGTGCGGCGCATGGCGAAGATGTCCGCCGCCTGCTCCGTCGAATCGAACACGAAGCCGTTCGTGAAGTAGATCGGCTGGATCCGTGCTCCGGTGGCCGGATCGGGCGCGGCACCGGCATGGACGGCCTGGGTCGCGAAGTTGAGGGGCTTGGTCTCGGTGGCCATGGGGCCTTCCGTTCTCGGGTCGCGGGGGATCAGGCGGCGCGGCGGACGAAGGCCCGCAGGGTCCGCACCAGGGTCGAGGGCTCGTAGGGCTTCGGAATGAAGCGGGCGCCGTCCGGCATGTCGTCCGGCCCCGGAATGCCCATTCCGGACACCACCAGCACCGGAATCGCCGGCCAGCGATGCGCCACCAGGCGGGCCAGGGCGAACCCGTCCATGGAGCCGCGCGGCATGTCGACATCGGTCATCAGCAAGCCGACATCGTTGCGAGCCTCGAGGACGCTCAGCGCCTTGTCGGCGTGGCTCGCCTCCACCACCCGGAATCCGGCATCCGACAGGGTGTCGGCGGCCTCCATCAGGAGCAGGCCGTCGTCTTCGACGAGGAGAACGACGGGGAGGTCTGACATGGTCTGCGTCATCGGCGGCCGGGCGCTCTCGCGAAACGGTAAGGGGCGGGCCTATTCCCCGCCACGGGTACCGTCAATAACGAGCGGTGCCGCGACTCCGTTTCACCAGCACCGGAACCCGCCGGCCGGAGAGAGGCGGCGCGCAGGCCACCGCGACCCCGACGAAGGCCATCATCACCGCGCAGAACACGAGCCCGTCGCTGAACCGCTCCACCCAATCGAATGACGACATCGGCGTCTCCCCTGGTCTGGAGCAAAGTCTGCGCGGCGCATGGTAAATGAAGGGTTAACGCCTTCATCGTCAGGCGCTTAGGGCCGAATCGAGATCGTCGATCAGGTCGCCCGGATCCTCGATGCCGATGGACAGCCGCACCACCTCCGGTCCGGCCCCGGCCGCGATCTTCTGCGGGTCGGTGAGCTGGCGGTGGGTGGTCGAGGCCGGGTGGATCACCAGCGACCGCGTGTCGCCGATATTGGCGAGATGCGAGAACAGGGTGAGGTTGGAAACCAGCTTCACGCCGGCCTCGTAGCCGCCCTTCAGGCCGAAGGTGAACACCGCCCCCGAACCGAGCGGCGAATAGCGCCGGGCGAGCTGGTGGTACCGGTCGGTCTCGAGGCCCGGATAGCTCACCCACTCCACCGCCGGATGGTTCTGGAGATGGGTCGCCACCACCAGCGCGTTGTCGCAATGGCGCTGCATCCGCAGGGGCAGGGTCTCGATGCCGTTGAGGATGAGGAAGGCATTGAACGGCGACAGCGCCGGCCCGAGGTCGCGCAGGCCGAGCACCCGGATCGCGATGGCGAAGCCGAAATTACCGAAGGTCTCCGAGAGCACCATGCCGGCATATTCGGGCCGCGGCTGCGACATCATCGGATAGCGGTCGTCCCCCGCCCACGGGAAGGTGCCGCCGTCGACGATGAGCCCGCCGATGGAATTGCCGTGGCCGCCGAGGAACTTCGTCGCCGAATGCACGACGATGTCGGCCCCGTGCTCGAACGGGCGGATCAGGTACGGCGTCGCCATGGTGTTGTCGACGATGAGCGGGATGTTGTGGCGCTTGGCGATGGCCGAGAGCGCCGCGATGTCGGTGATCACCCCACCCGGATTGGCGATCGACTCGCAGAAGATCGCCTTGGTGCGCGGCGTGATCGCGCGCTCGAACGACGACAGGTCGTCGGCATCCGCCCAGACCACGTTCCAGCCGAAGTTCTTGTAGGAATGGTTGAACTGGTTGATCGAGCCGCCGTAGAGCTTGTTCGAGGCGACGAACTCGTCCCCCGGCTGCATCAGCGCGTGCATGGTGAGAAATTCGGCCGCGTGACCGGAGGCGACGGCCACCGCCGCGGTGCCGCCCTCGAGCGCGGCGATGCGCTCTTCAAGCACCGCGTTGGTAGGGTTGGTGATGCGCGAATAGATGTTGCCGAAGGCCTGGAGCCCGAAAAGCGAGGCGGCGTGGTCGACGTCGTCGAACACGAACGAGGCCGTCTGGTAGATCGGCGTGGCGCGGGCGCCCGTGGTCGCATCGGGGGCGGCGCCGGCATGGATCGCCAGGGTGTTGAAGCCGGGCAGGCGGTCGGTCATGCAATCCTCCAGGGGCCGGCGGGCCAGCCTTCCCTTCTAATGCCGGGAAGGCCCTGCGCGAAAGAGGCGGCGTGCGCCTCATCCGCTTAAACGAACGAAGGTTCTTTATGGCGGACAAAGCGGACGGTCAACCCGTGCCTTTGCCGGAGAATGCGCTGCGGCGACGCGCTGTTCCGGATGACGAAGCTGGGCTAAGGGCCGCGTCCATGACCATCCCCAGCGCCGCCACCATCCCCACCGCCCGCATTCTCGTCGCCAGCTTCGTCGGCACCGCGATCGAGTTCTACGACTTCTACGTCTACGCCACCGCTGCGGCTCTGGTGATCGGGCCGATCTTCTTTCCCCCCGGCGATCCGGCGGTTCAGACGCTGGCGGCGTTCGCCACCTTCTCCATCGCCTTCGTGGCGCGCCCCCTCGGGGCGGCGTTCTTCGGCCATTTCGGCGACCGGGTCGGGCGCAAGGCGACGCTGGTGGCCTCGCTCCTGATCATGGGCCTGTCGACGGTGCTCATCGGCTGCCTGCCGACCTATGCAACCGCCGGCTGGTGGGCGCCCGCCGCCCTGTGCGTGCTGCGCTTCGGCCAGGGCCTCGGCTTTGGCGGCGAATGGGGCGGCGCGGCCCTGCTGGCGGTGGAGAACGCCCCGCCGGGACGGCGCGCGCTCTACGGCATCTTCCCGCAGCTCGGCGCGCCGGTGGGCTTCATCACCGCCAATCTCGGATTTCTCGGCCTCAGCCTCGCTCTGAGCCCGGCCGACTTCCAGGCCTGGGGCTGGCGCCTGCCGTTCCTCGCCTCGGCGATCCTTGTCGGCGTCGGCCTCTACGTCCGGGTCAGCCTCACCGAGACGCCGGTGTTCCGGGCGGCCCTGGCCCGGGCCGCGCCCGAGCGGGTACCGCTCGCCACGATCTTCACCCGCCACCTGCGCGCCACCATCCTGGGCACCCTCGCGATGGTGTCGTGCTACGCGGTGTTCTACCTCTCGACGGTGTTCGCGCTCAGCTACGGCACCGCGACCCTCGGCTTCCCGCGGCCGACCTTCCTGCTGTTCGAATGCGTCGCCGTGGTCTTCATGGCGATCGGCATCCCGCTCTCGGGCTGGGCCGCCGACGCCTATGGCCGCCGCCCGGTCCTCCTCACCGGCCTCGCCTTCACCGCCACCCTCGGCGCGCTGCTCGGCCCGATGCTGGGAAGCGGGCAGGGCGGTCTTGTGCTCGGCTTCCTGTGCCTCGGCCTGTTCGCCATGGGCTGGCTGTTCGGGCCGATGGGGGCACTGCTGCCGGAGCTGTTCCCGACCCGCGTGCGCTATACCGGCGCGTCGGTGACGTACAACCTCGCCGGGATTCTGGGAGCGTCCGCCGCGCCGTATCTGGCGCAGCGGTTGGTGGAGTGGGGCGGGATTGGTTGGGTGGGGCTTTATTTGGCTGTGGCGGCTGCGGTTAGTTTTGTGGCTGTGTGGTTGATGGCGGAGACTGGAGATTCGCGGCTCACCTAACTGAGCTGGCTGGACCCGTGAGAGCACAGGAAAGTGTCGACGTAGCACCGAGCAATTCACTTCCAGGTTGCATATCGTTCACGAAGCCGCAATGATGTGTGGTCAATCGAGATGGGTGAAGTTCATAACCGCCCAGAGATTGATCGGAGAAAAGCAATGGATTTTTCAACCCTAGGCGGAATTTCGAAGCAACCACGTCCTTTAGACCCAATTGAGATATTTGAAAGACTTCCAAATCTTCCTACAACCCCAAACGACATCTGGCGAGGCCAAACCGAGGCTCTACAAGAGTGGCACAAATCTCGAAAATGCGGCGACATACTTATAGCGCTCAATACTGGTGCTGGGAAAACACTAGCAGGGCTTTTGATTGCGCAAATTTTAGTGAACGAAGGACTCGATAACATCATATACGTTTGCTCTACTAAAGATCTCGTAGAACAAACGTCTCGTGAGGCTCGTAAAGTTGGCATTCAGCACACCACTCGTCTGAGCGGTACACAAAGTAATGATCTGTTTGAGAGCGGGAAAGCATTTTGCATCACAACATATCAAGTAATATTAAACGGGCTAAAGGGTTTCATTAATAAATTTCCTCCTTCTGCGATCATTTTTGATGACGCTCACGTGGCCGAGTCAATGATTCGCGACTCATATCTAATTAGATTTACATATGACTCGCACAAGGATCTTCTCAAGGAAGTGGTTGATCTATTCCATCCCCACTTTGCTGAACTAAATCGGGGACAACAATTCAAAGCATGCATCACTGGCGAGCGTCAAATCACAATGATGGCGGCGCCTAGTGGAACATTTGAGAGAAAAGAGCAGTTAATAGCTTTATTTGATAAATATAGAATAAATCTAGATCCGAGCCTGAAATACTCTTACCCAAATATCTCGGATCACCTAGATGTTTGCAGTGTACTGTTTTCACGTGGCACTTGCGAAATAACTCCTCCTTTCCTTCCATCGCTGTCGATAGATATATTTCAGAGGTCAATTCGGCGAGTTTATCTATCTGCCACTCTAAAGCAAAAATCTGATTTTATTAGAGCTTTTGGTCGAGCTCCGACAATATCAATAGAACCGAAAAATGATGCAGGTAACGGAGAGCGGGCTATTTTATTCGGAGGAAAAGTTGTCGATGGATTTTCGGTAGAATTCGCCAATAAGTTATCAGCAAAGAATAAAACTTTAGTTGCGGTTCCGAGCTACTTTATTGCGGATGCTTGGAAAAAATTTACTTCGCCGCCAAAAGCTGAAGATTTTACTGAGGCCTTAAATAATTTCCGAGAGGCGCGGACTGGAAAGTTTTTGCTAGTATCGCGAGTCGACGGAATTGACCTTCCAGATGCAACTTGTAGGGCAATGATTATCGATGGATTACCTGCAGGCTCTACGTTGCTAGAGAAATTTCAGTGGGAGTTCCTGAATATGAGGAACGCCCACGCTTTGCGGATCACCAATAGACTAGTTCAGCTTTTCGGCAGAATAAATCGTGGCAGAAAAGACTACGGAACGTTTTTCATTAACGGCGCTGCACTCAATGCGTGGTTAAATAATGATCGAAATCTTGCTCTTATGCCAGATTTATTACAGCAACAAATTATACTTGGGCGCCATGTACAACACGGTCTAGATATAACGACACACGAAAGCGCTATTGAGTTTGCAAGCAAAGTAATTGAAAGAAAAGAGAGTTGGTTAGATTATTATGGAAAAAATATCGATAAAAGTGAAATCGACTCTGACCACTCTAAAAAAGTAGAGCGCGAAAAAATCGATTTTCAATAAATCGCGGAGGCAGAAGCAGTGATTGGATCATTGCTATGGGAGAACGATAAAAATGGTGCACGAATATTCCTCGAAAAGAACATCGAGAAAGTTAGTCGATTAGACCCTTTACTTGCGGGTTGGCACAATATTTGGCTCGGAGGCCTATACGAGCAAGCTGGTGATTTTGGCAGTGCAGACGTCGCTTATCAGCGAGCGCGGGCTCGCCTAGGAACGAATATATTCCTCCCAAAACATGACAAAGATCAGGTGGTTAGCGCTAATCAAGTCGATCCATTCTCCTCCTCTGTGTTTGGTATAGTAGGGTTATCATCTGGCGAAGCATTTAACCGGGAGCTATTAAAGCTGACGAACCGGTTCGACGCTCTCAAAGGCGGTACCCCTTCTCAAATGGAAGAAGCGGTTCGCGCGTTGGGTGAATTTCTCGGATTTGACTCATCAAGACCAGATAATGACTTCAATACTGGACCCGACGTTTTGTGGATCGACAGAACCAATTCTGTCGCCGTCGCGCTCGAGTTAAAAACCGATAAAAACGATCCTGCTACATATTTTAAGAAGGATATAAGTCAGTGTCACGATCATATATCTTGGGTTTCTTCTGAAAAACCAGAAGTAAATCTATCTGTCCTGTATATTGTTGGCCCTAGCGGAAAATGTGACGTACAAGCGAACCCAATCTCTCAAATGGAATTACTCAATCCAATACATTTATCTAGTTTATCCGAAGAGATAATAGCTATAATTAAGGATATTCGCATGGCTCTACCATTGGAAAGACTAGAAAAACCTCGGCTTAAATGCAATGGCTTTGCTTGGTCATTAAAAGAAATCGCTATGAGATTTAAATCTACAAAGATTTTAAATATACGCTAATTTTATAATTTACAAATAATTATTTTATTCGATATTTATAATATACTTTTGAAACCAACAGATAATATTAGGTGTTTCAGTACTAATATATTAATAGTTTACTAGAATTAACGGGAAAACTTGATCTTCGGAAATCGTTCGATGACAACCACCTAATCCGCCGCCTCAACCCGCGGGGCGGCGGCCTCATCCTGCACCATAACTTCATTCATTTAATTTGCGGCGCATCGAGGGAGAGCGCAAGAACCCCATCCACTCAACTACAGCGAGATTACAAGAGATGTCGCTCATATCGACCTAGCGGAGCGGTTCGGCGATCCGTGCCTCCGCCCAAATGTACCCGCGGAAATTTACGGCTCAGCTTCACAAGAAGGAATACGCGTCGGCGCCTCAACGCGGGTCGATGCTAAACCGCTGGCTACCAGTCTTGGCCAAAATCGGCTTTTTCGAACTCAGCATCCGGGAGTTCACCCCCATCCAGCCGATCTCGCCGGAGATGCGCCCGAACTCGATCTTCGGGCAGCGGTTCATCACCACCGTCACGCCGGCCGCTTCGGCCCGTTCGGCCGCCGCATCGTCCCGCACGCCGAGCTGCATCCAGATCACCTTCGGCAGCACCGGGAGGGCGAGCGCCGCGTCGACGATGCCGCCGGCCGCGTCGGAATTGCGGAAGATCTCGACCATGTCGACGGGGCCGGGAAGATCGGCGAGCCGGCCGAAGACCGGCTGGCCGAGCAGGGTGTGGCCGGCGAGGCCCGGATTGACCGGGATCACGCCGTAGCCGCGCGAGAGCATGTACTTGCACACCAGATGGCTCGGGCGGACCGGACTGGCCGACGCGCCCACCAGCGCGATCGTGCGAGTCTGGGTGAGGATCGCGCGGATCAGCGCATCCGGATAGGCATCGTGGCGTGTCGGCTCTGGCATGGTGTGCAACTTGTCGGGCATCGGGCGCCGTGCTGCAAGGCGTCCATGCCCGTCATGACCCTCGCCGACACCATCGCCTTCCTCGACCGGGAGTTTCCGCAGATGCGGGCAGGCGGGCTCTACGAACTCGTCGCGGTCGGCCCGCTCACCGCCACCATGCGGATGGAGTTTCACGAGGGCCACCTGCGCCCCGGCGGCACGATTTCCGGCCCGGCGATGATGGCGCTCGCCGATTACGCGCTCTACGCGGCGATCCTCTCCAACATCGGCCCGGTGGGGCTCGCCGTCACCACGAGCCTCACTTTCAATTTCCTGCGCAAGCCCGGGCCGACCGCACTCGTCGCCGAGGCGCGGCTGATGAAACTCGGACGCCGGCTCGCCGTGGGCGAGGTGGCGATCACCGCCCCCGATTCGGACGACCGCGTCTGCCACGCGACGGGGACGTATTCGATCCCGCCGGAGCGGTAAGTGCGGCGCGCAAACCCTCCCCCTCCGCGGGGGAGGGTGGTCGCGGAGCGACCGGGAGAGGGGGCGACCTTTCCGGAAATGGCGCTCCCCTCATCCGACCCGCAACGCGGGCCACCTTCTCCCGCAGAGGGGAGAAGGGACACGAAGCACGGTATCCTGATACCACTATATCGAACCCGTTCGAACTGTTGCGGTTTTCGCCGTTTCGGCGCCCAAAACCGCATCCGGGCTTGACGGCGGGCCGGCCACCCCCTAATGACCCCGACAACGCCGCCGCGCCTCGAACGTGGCGGCGCATCGTTTTTCAGATCACACGGAACGCCACGGGATGAGCAGCGCGATGAAGACCTTTTCGCTGAAGCCCGCCGACGTCGACAAGAAGTGGATCATCGTCGATGCGGAGGGCCTGGTCGTCGGCCGGCTCGCCACCATCATCGCGATGCGCCTGCGTGGAAAGCACAAGCCCGCTTACACGCCCCACGTCGATTGCGGCGACAATGTCATCGTCATCAACGCCGAGAAGGTGAAGTTCACCGGCCGCAAGCGCGAGCAGAAGGTGTACTACCACCACACCGGTTATCCGGGCGGCATCAAGGAGCGGACTGCGAAGTTCATCCTCGACGGCCGGTTCCCCGAGCGCGTCGTCGAGAAGGCCGTGGAGCGCATGCTTCCGCGCGGCCCGCTCTTCCGCCAGATCATGGGCAACCTCCGGGTCTACAAGGGCTCCGAGCATCCCCACACCGCCCAGCAGCCGCAGGCGCTCGACGTCGGCAGCCTCAACCGCAAGAACGTGAGCGCTTGATCATGGCGACCCTCCAGTCCCTCTCCGACCTCACCCGCGGCAACGTCGAGTCGCCCGAGGACGCCGCTCCGGTCCACGTGCAGAAGCTCGATGCCCAGGGCCGCGCCTACGCCACCGGCAAGCGCAAGGACGCGGTCGCCCGCGTCTGGATCAAGCCCGGCAACGGCACTGTCATCGTCAACGGCCGCGCCGTCGAGACGTATTTCGCCCGTCCGGTGCTGCGCATGATCCTGCGCCAGCCGCTCACCATCGCCAACCGCGTCGACCAGTACGACATCACCGTCACGGTGCATGGCGGCGGTCTCTCGGGTCAGGCCGGCGCCGTGCGCCACGGCCTGTCCAAGGCGCTGACCTACTACGAGCCCGAGCTGCGCTCGCCGCTCAAGCGCGAAGGTTTCCTCACCCGCGACAGCCGCGTGGTCGAGCGCAAGAAGTACGGCCGCAAGAAGGCTCGCCGCAGCTTCCAGTTCTCGAAGCGCTGATCGCTCCGATCATCCAAATTTGGGAAAGGGCGGCGTCACAGCCGCCCTTTTCTTTTGCGCAGAGTCCGGCAGTCGTCCATGTACGGCGGCGCGGACAATCCATACCGAGAGACCCAGCAACGATGGCAAAACCCTTCCGGCGCGTTCAGGCCCCCATCGCGGGTGCCGTCACCCTCGTCCTGTCCCAGCCGGGAGAAGGCGTCGTCGGAGAGGTCAAGCTCGCCGATGGGCGCCTGTTCAGCACCACCGGGGCTTTGCCCGTGGCCCAGGCCTTCGGCATCGCCGTGCATGTGGCCAACGAGGGCGGCATGGAGATCGTGGTGGTCGATTCCCACAACCTCTGGAAGTCGTCCTGGGGCGAATTGACCGCCGCCTGATCAGGCGCTCAAGGCCTTTTCGAGGTCGTCCTTCGACATGGTCGAACGGCCGGGAATCTTTCGCTTTCGGGCCTCGGCGAGCAACGCCGCCTTCGTCGTCTTCTTAGTTCCTTCGCGCGCCGCGGCAGTCTTCTTGGCGACATCGTCAGGCTGCTTCGAGAATTGCCGGCCCTTGGCCGTATCGGCGCGCTTTTTCCGGGTGGTGCGCGCATACTCGTCGTCCGAGACCGCCGCGCGAGCTTTCTTCGGCAGGTAGCGCTCGCCGGTGTCGCCGCTCTTGGCACCCGACTTCGTATCCCAGTCTTCGTCGGTCCATTGCTTGAGGTGGTTGTCCTTCGACTTCGCACCCGCATAGCCGCCGCCGGCCTCCTTGTAGGCCTTGGTCGCGGCCTGGGCCTTGCGTGCCGACCATTGCCCCGGCTTGCCGCCCTTGTCCGATTCGGTGACCTTCGTCTTGATGCGGTCCCACAACTTGGGATCGGTTTTTTCCGCGCTTCCCGACATGCCCACAGCCTCACTGAATGGTCGTCTTGCTGAATCGTCGTCTGTGTCGACCACAACAGGACCGTGAGGACAGGTGTTCCGCGTCACCTGCTGGCACCCTTGGACAAACACGACTGTCATCAAGCGGTATCATGCCGCGGTGACAGCGTTGACTTGACGGAGCGCACCCGCCACGTCGCGCTGATCCCGCGTCGTGGATCCTGATCCCGCGCAGGACAATCAAGGTGAGAAGCATGAGCGAGCACGATGCGGGGCAGAAGCCCACGGTCTTCATCGACGGCGAAGCCGGCACCACGGGTCTCGGCATCCGCGAGCGGCTCACCCGCGAGGGCCGCGTCACCCTGAAGAGCATCCCGCACGAGAGCCGCAAGGATGCGGCGGTCAAGCGTGCCCTCCTCGCCGAAGTCGACCTCGTCGTCCTGTGCCTGCCCGACGATGCGGCGCGGGAGACCGTGGCGCTCGCCGATTCCCTCGATGGCGGCGGCCCGCGCATCCTCGACGCCAGCACCGCGCACCGGGTCGATCCGGCCTGGGTCTACGGCTTTGCCGAGTTGCATCCGGGTCAGGCCCAGGCGATCCGCGACGCGCGGCGGGTGGCCAACCCGGGCTGCTATCCCACCGGCGCCATTGCCCTGCTGCGCCCCCTGGTCGAGGCCGGCCTGATCGCGCCGGATTGTCCGGTGAGCATCAATGCCGTCAGCGGCTATAGCGGCGGCGGCAAGAGCATGATCGAGGCCTATGAGGCCGGGAAGGGCGCCGCGTTCCAGCTCTACGGCCTCGGCTTCGCGCACAAGCATCTGCCGGAGACCCAGACATACAGCCTGCTGACCCGGCGGCCGATCTTCATCCCCTCCGTCGGCAACTTCCGCCAGGGCATGCTGGTCAGTATCCCGTTGCATCTCGACACGCTTCCCGGCCAGCCGAGTGCCGGCGCCCTCGAGGCGGCTCTGGTGGCTTATTATGCGGGCGAGGACCTGGTGCAGGTCGTTCCGGGCGCGACCACGGGCGCCCATCTCGAGCGCATCGAACCGGAAGACCTCAACGACACCGACCGCCTCGAACTGCGCGTGTTCGGCAGCGACGCCTACCGTCAGGCCGTCCTGGTCGCCCGCCTCGACAATCTCGGCAAGGGCGCCTCGGGCGCAGCGGTGCAGAATATCGGGCTGATGCTCGGCCTCGACTGATCGCGACGCGCCAGGGCGAAGCCAAGTCGCCATCAAGTGGTCGGCCATAGCCACTTGGCCGATGGCCACCCTGCTCAGACAAGTCGACGGTGCTACGGATCTGCGCGAGACGCCACCGTCGACGGTCCCTGTCCATCGGCAAGACAGGTGAGGCAGTAGAGCGCACGCGCGATGCCGGTATCATCACAAAAAATTTTATTGCATCCTCAAGATATTGCCGGGCACTTAAAGCAAGTTTGATCGACCTTTGCTTGCGAGACATGTCCAGCGCAGTCGAGGTCCGGCACCCGGTGATCTCGACAGGTCCGACGCCCCGTTCGGCAGGCCCGGCATTGCGGGTGCGAGGGAGAAGCCCTCGAGCCGGGACGAGACACCGACAGCTTCGCCTGCGTGGACGGTGATCACCGAAGGCCACCGCAGGGTGATTCTCCTAAATCGCGTCGATGTCGCAAAGGATCGTCCCTGTCAGGTCTAACCCGGACAAGGCCAAGGCCGTAGCGGCAGCGCATGTTTGATCAACTGGCGCGAATCCGAGCGTTTTCAGCTGACGCTGCGTGAAAAACCATCGAGCAATCCACAACTAGTCGAGAAAAAAGCCGAGATACGTGCGCCAACATCTTGCTTGACAAAACATCTCAGCTTACGTTCATACAGATCTCCACCGCATGCAAATAACGGCGCGAACCTCATGACCGAAACCGACACCGACGCAGCCCGCTTGATCACACTCGCAGCGGACATCGTCTCTGCCTATGTGAGCAACAACCACGTTCAGAGCGCAGAGCTGCCCAAACTTCTCAGCGATGTGCACGAGGCGATCCGTGGCGTGTCGGCGATCGGGGCTCCCGCCGTCGATGCCGGTCCGCCCAAGGCGACCGCACCGGAAATTCGTCGCTCGATCTCGCCCGACTATCTGATCAGCTTCGAGGACGGCAAGCAGTACAAGACCCTGCGCCGGCACCTGACCTTGCGCGGCCTGACCCCGGAGCAGTATCGCGCCAAGTGGGGCCTGGCGCCCGACTATCCGATGACCTCGGCAAGCTATTCCGAGCAGCGCTCCGAACTGGCCCGGGCACTCGGGCTCGGCCAGCAGCGCCGCAAGGGCGTCGCGAAGGCGGCCCCCGAGGAGACCGTCAGCGCCCCGGCGCCGGAGCCGGTGGAAGCCGCCCCCGCTGCGCCCGAGAAGAAGAAGCGCGGCCCCCGCAAGAAGGCCGAAGCCTGAGACCGCGCGAGACCGGTATCGCGTCACGCTATCGATGATCGAAGGCCACCCCCACTCGGGTGGCCTTCTGCATTTGCACAGGGTTCGCCGCACTCCGGATTGTCTGGTCTTCCATCGACCCGCGCATGCGGCATCGGACCTGAAGAAGACCAGAGGGCCGAAGGTCCGGCCGCCGGCGATCCTGGGCGATACGCCGGCCTAAAACAGCCTCTACGGTGGAACGGCGATGCCTCGCCTCAAGCCGTCCCCGGCTGATCTCTTCGGTCTAGTGCAAGCGCGGGTGCCCATTCCTGAAAGGAGAGGGAGTCCGTTCCGCCATTCCCCACTGAGGTCGTTGGCAGGAAGCCGTATCAGGTCACCGGGATCGCCATGACCTTGTCGATCCGTCGGCCATCCATGTCGATCACCTCGAAGCGCCAGCCGTGGGCTTCGAAGGCGTCGCCCGTGGCGGGGATGCGGCCGAGGCGATAGATCACGAACCCGGCGAGCGTGGTGAATTCGTCGGTGGCCGGCCGCTCGGCGAAGGCGAGCCGCTCGAAAGCCAAGCCCGCCGGCATCATGCCGTCGATCAGCAGCGACCCGTCCTGGCGCTCCACCACCGAGGGCTCGTCGCCGACATCCGGGATGTTGCCGGCGATCGCCTCCATCAGGTCGGTCTGGGTGACGATGCCTTCGAGGCTTCCGTACTCGTCGACGACGACGGCCATGCGGACCGGCTGGCTCTGGAAGGTTTCGAGCACGGCCAGGATCGACATGCTTTCGTGCACGACGATGGGCGGCTGGGTGGCGGCGAGCACGTCGACCGGCTTGCCGTCGAGGAACTGGTCGAGGAGATCGCGCTTGCGCACCACGCCGACGATCTCGTCGACCTGACCGCGGCTCACCACCACCTGAGCGTGGTCGCATCCGCGCACGGCCTCGAGCATCTTTTCACGCGCGTCTCCGGCATCGACCCATTCGACCTCGTGGCGCGGGGTCATGATGTCCCGCACCCTGCGCTCGCTGATGGCGAAGATGCGCTCGACCGCTTCCTGCTGCACCTCCTGGATCAGCCCGGCTTCCTGGCTCGCCTGGACCAGCAGGTTGAGTTCCGCCGTGGAATGCAGGGCGCCCTCGCCGTGGCCCGCCTGCAGGCCGAACAGGCGGACGATGCCGTTGCCGAGACCGTTCAGGACGAGGATCGCCGGACGAAACACGAACAGGAAAATGCCGAGCGGGCGAACCACCGCAAGCGCGGTGCGCTCGCTCCGCTGCAGCGCGAGGCTCTTGGGCGCGAGTTCGCCCAGCACGATGTGCAACGCGGTAATGATGACGAAGGAGATCGCCACCGCAATGGTGTGCGCCGCCACCGCGCTGATGGAGACCGGCAGCCAGGCCAGCGCCGGCTCGATCAGATGGGCCAAAGCCGGTTCGCCGACCCAGCCCAGCGCCAGGGACGAAATCGTGATGCCGAGCTGCGTCGCCGCCAGATAGGCGTCGAGCTGGTCGGTGGCCCGCTGGAGCGCGCGGGCATTGGGACGACGACCCGTCACGAGTTCCGCGACCCGACTCCGCCGGACCGACACGAGGGCGAACTCGGCCGCCACGAAGAACCCGTTGGCGAACACGAGGACGAGAACGGCAAGGAGGCCGAGGCCGGTTGCCCAGATGGTGTCGGAAATCGTCGTATCCCCTTCTCGAACGGCAGCAGAGACTTGAAGCGTTTTCGCGCCAAACGGAGCCGGTACGCCTGACGCCGCGGCCCCTCGCCAACGACGGAGCCGTCTTCGTCTCCACGGAGACGGCTCTAGCAGTTCGGCCGGATGCGAGCCAACGGTCGGAACCCGTATCGGTCACGTCCGCTGGCCATCGTGACAGCGTGCGGGAGGGACGGGAGCGTCCAGAGACCCACGACAGGGCGGACTCACCGAAGTATCGGACAGATCGCTCGCCGACCGGGGACCGGACAAGACCGTACCCGCTGAGTGTTAGCCTGGCCGGATATGCGTGTGTCGAAATGCACGGCGCCGGCGATCTTGCGGCCGTCGCCGGCTGGCATCGTCCGAATTCGACGAAACCCGATGAAACGAACGGCACGCAGATTCATTGTTATTTCGAGATCAACCGATGTTGGTCGGCAACCGGGAAATGATGGTCGTGGCATCGTCTCGGAAAGGAGATGTCATGCGCAATTCTTTATGGACCCATCCCGGTTTTTTGGGGTTCGGCTGCAATCCGATCCTGACCGGCATCGCCCGCGCCTTGACGGACTTGTACGAGCCTCTGATGCGCGAGACATTGCCCGAGCGGTGGAATGTCCTGGTCGCCCGGTTCGACGCACGAACCTGAACCCCGGTCGGGCTGATTCGGGGCTTGACGGTGCGATACGGACGTTCGGGGGGTGATCCAAGCTCCGGACCGGCGCCAGCGCTTCCCTTCGCCGCCGAGGCGCGACATGGTCGGCTCAGCCCGATCCATCCCCGCGAGACTTTCGATCGATGTCGATTCCCGACGCCCTCGCGCCGTTCCACGCCTTGCTGGGGGAGGGCGGCGTTCTCACCGGCACCGACATGACCGGACGCTACACCCTCGACCACCGTGGATTGATGCAGGGCGAGACACCGGCGGTGCTGCGCCCGCGTTCGGTGGCGGAGGTGCAGGCCCTGGTCGGGCTGGCGAAGGATCACGGCTTCGGCCTCGTGCCCCAGGGCGGCAATACCGGCTATGTCGGCGGGGCGACCCCGGAGCCCGGACGGCGCCAGCTGGTGGTCAGCCTGGAGCGGATGACACGCATCCGCGCCGTCGATCCGCTGAATTTCAGTCTGGTCTGCGATGCCGGCGTGATCCTGGCGGACGCGCAGAAAGCGGCGGCCGCGAACGATCTTCTGCTGCCGCTCAGCCTCGGCTCGGAGGGGAGCTGCCGGCTCGGCGGCAACCTCGGCACCAATGCGGGCGGGCTTCAGGTCCTGCGCTACGGCATGACCCGCGATCTCGTGCTCGGGCTCGAAGTGGTGCTCCCCGACGGCACGCTGTTCTCCGACATGGGGACCTTGCGCAAGAACAACATCGGCTACGATCTCAAGCAAGTGTTCATCGGCGCCGAGGGCACCCTCGGCATCGTCACGGGCGTGGTCCTCAAGCTGTGGCCGGCCCAGGGCCAGCGCGCCACCGCGTGGCTGGAGCTGGCGGCGGACGCGCCGCTCCCGGAGATCGCCGCCATCGTGCGCCGGGAGACGTCTGATCTGGTCTCCACCTTCGAATTGATCTCGACCGCGTCCCTCGGCCTCGTGGCGGAGATGCGCGAGTCTGGGATCGGCTTGAAGACCGGGGAGGGCGGCGCGGTGCTGCTCGAACTCTCCGCGTCCAGCGCCCGCATTCCCCTCGACGACCTGCTCCTGGGCTGCCTCGAATCCCTGATGGAGCGCGGCTGGGTCACCGATGCGGTGCTGGCGCAATCGGAGGGTCAGCGACGCGCCATGTGGGCGGTGCGCGAGACGATTCCGGAGGGTGAGAAGCATGCCGGCGGATCGGTGAAACACGACATCGCCGTGCCGGTCTCTTGCCTCACGACGTTCCTCGCTCAAGGGGCCGCCCTCCTGGCGCAGCACATGCCGGACGTCTGCCTGTCGTTCTACGGCCATGTCGGCGACGGCAACATCCACTACAATCTGGTGGTCCCGAAGGGGCGCGATCGCGTCGACTTCACCCGCGAGGTCGAGGCCGGCATCGCCCACGACCTCTACGCCATCGCCATCGCGCTCGGCGGGAGCTTCAGCGCCGAATACGGCATCGGCCGCTTCAAGCGCGATCTCCTCGCCCGCTACGCCGAGCCGGCACGCCTCGACCTCATCGCCACCCTGAAGCACGCCCTTGATCCGGACGACCTGATGAATGCCGGGGCAATGGTGTGACACGCGAAAGGCCGGCCATCCGCCCTGGCCCCGTCGACCGACCGCCTCAGCGTGTGCCGCCTCGACGGCTTGACCAAGGGCCGGCACCGTGGCTTCTACGGCGCTTGGCACCCCCGACTCCGTAGCTCAGCTGGATAGAGCAGCCGCCTTCTAAGCGGCAGGTCGTTGGTTCGAGCCCAACCGGGGTCGCCAGCCTTTTCCCTTCGAGAGCAGAGGCTTAACAGACTGCGCTGGGCGGTTCGAACTGCCATTTGATGGCCGTGGTTACCTTGGGGTTACACAGAGGTTTCCGGGGAGAATTTCCGGCACCGCCCTTAAAAACATTCGCGGCGACGATCAAACCGCCGCTTAGCGATCGATTCGGTCGTAGACCGTCCGCCTTAAAACGGCCGTTCGGCTTAAAGCGACCGTTCGGCTTGCGACCCAACCCGGCCGCCTGGTTCGCCATGCGTGCTTCTTATGAGCGGCCATTCGTCAGCCCTCGGGCAATTTCGGCTCAGGGTGGGGAGCAGAAGTTATCTGTCCCGCCGGAAGCAGACATTCCGCATCCGATCTACCAAGCTGCTCTCGTTCAGAGATCGCATCCCAAGCCTATTCGGGTAAGGCGAAAGCCTGTTAATCGCTTCCACAGCTTCCGCTGAGATGATCCGCTGCGCGTGCGGAGGTGGAAGCAAAATGGGTGCGTTTTCGACACGATCTCTCACGATTGCATATGTCTTCGCCCTTGCACTCGTCGCTCTGATGTCACTCGTCTCTCATCTGACATTGCGTCAGGTGCTCGAACAGCATGAAGGCGCCGCCTCGGTGGTGAATATCAGCGGACGACAGCGCATGCTGTCCCAGCGCATCGCGAGCCTGTCGGCTCAATGGGCGATGGGCGATGCGGATGCACGCCGCGATTTGGGCGAGACTATCGACAGGTTCTCCGCCGCGCATGCCCGCCTCATGACCGGTGATGAGACGCTCGGTCTTCCAGAACCCTCGACGCCGGAGTTGAAGGCGCTGTACTTCGGCGGGGCCGATCCTCTCAACGAGCAGGTCAAAAGCTACATCGCCAAGGCGCGTGCGGTTCGCGACATGGCCTCGGACGATCCGCACATCCACGCCGCTCTCGCGCCCTTGTTTGCGGCAGCCCGAGAACCCCTCTTGAGCGGTTTAGACAGGGTCGTCAGCGAGCACGAACGTACAAGCCGAAGCCGCCTTAAAATGCTGCAGTGGCTGCAGAACGCCTCGCTTGTGGTTGTCCTTTTGACACTTCTCGCGGAAGCTGTCGGTATCTTCCGCCCGATGGTCGGCCGTATCTCGAACTACACCAAGAAGCTGATCACCATCGCGACCACGGATCCCCTGACGGGCGCCCTCAATCGTCGCAGTTTTACTGAGCGAGCACTCGCGGAGCTGGCGCGGGGACGTCGCTATGATCGCCCTACCTCCATGCTGATGATCGACGCGGATCGCTTCAAGTCGGTCAACGACACCTACGGGCACGCTGGCGGCGACGCGGTGCTTCAGGCTCTCACTTCGTCTCTCGGCCAGACGTTGCGACCAAGCGATGTCTTCGGCCGCTTGGGCGGAGAGGAATTTGGGGTCATCCTGCCTGAAACGGGGCTCGACGATGCGGCTCACGTTGCCGAGCGGATCCGCGCGGAACTGGCGTCACTCGTCGTCGGGTCAAATGGCGGATCCATTCGCTTCACCGTGAGCATCGGCGTGTCTCAGTTCGAACTGGGAGCCACCGAGTTGAAGCCGACGCTCGATCGTGCGGATGCCGCCCTCTACCAGGCCAAGGCTCAAGGCCGGGACTGCGTTGTGAGAAGCCTCGCTCCAGAAGTGCCGACACCAATTTCGATCATGGCGGTAGCCTAGGCTGTTCTATAACTTTGGCATTCTGCCCCTCCGGCACGGAAGCAGAACAGCCAAAATCCACCCGACCCAGACGTAAGTCATGCTCCCCCAACCTACCGCGAAGCGGACCCTCCGAGCGTCCGAGAAGGGTCCTGGCTGTGTCAAAACCCCGAAGATGGTACTCTTCTCCGGGTTGACCGGAGGCGGGCATGGGACGGTTTGTTGTCGGCGCTGAGCGCGATCAGACGACGCTGTTTCCGCCTTGTCTTGAAGACTGGATCGCCGAGGACAACCCGGTCCGCGTGGTCGATGCTGAACCGCCCCGGGTTTCCCGGAGGCTCCAACTCTTGAGAGACTGGAGCCATGAC